>CADAOZ010000008.1 GCA_902789735.1 uncultured Lachnospiraceae bacterium | reverse complement strand
CCTTATTCGGTTTTTCAGGTACCTGCCCTGATAGCTCAGTCGGTAGAGCACGCGGCTGTTAACCGCGGTGTCACAGGTTCGAGTCCTGTTCGGGGCGCTGATGGAGCAGCAAGTCAAGGCTTGCTGCTTATTTTTTAAAACAGGTTCTTGTAAAACTGCTTTTTTATTGCTATACTAAGTTTGCATTAGAAGGCATTTATACGGCTCCATGGTCAAGCGGTTAAGACATCGCCCTTTCACGGCGGTAACACGGGTTCGATTCCCGTTGGAGTCATTTCAGGATCACCGGTGCATCCATACCGGTCATCTGCAGACAAGGACCATCCCAGTGTGCATCGCAGTATGCATCTCCTTGGGTGGTTCATCTTTTTGTCTCTTATGAGAACAGGGACCCTTAGCTCAGTTGGTTAGAGCTCCCGGCTCATAACCGGTCGGTCCAGGGTTCGAGTCCCCGAGGGTCCACTGATGAACTGATCCCCGCAGAGAGCGGGATGTTCATCTGGCGCAATTTCATATTGCTGTCGGCCGGCATGGCGGAATTGGCAGACGCGCGGGACTTAAAATCCCGTTCCTGTTAAAGGAGTGTCGGTTCGACCCCGACTGCCGGCAGTAGAAGAAAACAGCGGTAATACAGCAAGTGCTGTATTTCAGCTGTTTTTTTTACGCTTCGCAAGTTTTTTCCATTTTCACTTGCGAAAGTCCCGTACCTGCGATAAGGTGTTAGTTGAGTTTATTTTTTCAGGATTACAAATTTAGGACAGGCGGCAGCCTCCTGGCATCCTGCCGTCCGGAAGGAGACATATATATGGAAGAAAAGAAAGTAATGCTGTCCGGCATACAGCCCAGCGGCGACCTGCATCTGGGCAATTATCTGGGAGCCATCAAGAACTGGGCGGACCGGGTGGATGATTTTGACTGTTATTATTTTATGGCGGATCAGCATACGATCACGGTCCGTCAGAATCCCGCTGACCTGCGCCGCAGGACCATTCAGCAGCTGGCTGCCTATATTGCCTGCGGCCTGGATCCCGAAAAGAATACCCTGTTTATCCAGTCCCATGTTCCGGCCCACGCGCAGCTGGGCTGGGTTCTGAGCTGCTACACCATGTTCGGCGAACTTTCCCGTATGACCCAGTTCAAGGATAAGGCGGAGAAGCATAAAGACAATATCAATGCGGGCCTCTTTACCTATCCGGTCCTGATGGCCGCGGATATCCTGCTCTATCAGCCGGATTTTGTGCCGGTCGGTGAGGACCAGAAGCAGCACGTGGAGATCACCCGGGATATCGCCAAGAGGTTCAACAGCGTTTACGGAGAAGTCTTCAAAATACCGGAACCCTTTATCCCCAGGGCGGGCGCCAGGATCTACGGCCTGACCACCCCCGATGGAAAAATGTCCAAATCCATCCCGGAAGGCTGCGTATTCCTGCTGGATGAACCCGAAGTCATCGCCCGCAAGTTCAAGAAGGCCGTGACCGATTCAGACAGAGAGCGCTGCGTCCGCTATGACCGGGAGAATAAGCCGGGAGTCGCCAATCTGATGGATATCTATTCTGCGGTCACCGGCTGCTCCTATGAGGAGATCGAGCGGGAATTTGACGGAAAGGGCTACGGCGTATTCAAACCGGCTGTAGGTGAGGCTGTCATCGAGACCCTGCGTCCCATCCGGGAGGAGACTCTTCGCCTGATCAAGGACAAGGCTTATCTGGAGTCTGTATACCGCCAGGGCGCGGAAAGAGCCTCCAAAAGAGCCTATAAGACACTGAATAAGGTCTATAAAAAGGTCGGCTTCGTTGCCCGCTGACAGGTTTTGACTTGCAACAACTCCTTAAATATGTAAAAATGTATGCAGCGGAAACAGCAGAATCTGCTTCGGTCATGTCAGGAGGTGTTATATGACAGCAGGTGTAGCAATCGCGCTCGGTTCTTTTTTCGTCATGTCACTTGTGGCAGTCATCGTTTCCATAGCGTCGGTGATCGTAACTGTGGCAGGCACCAACAACCACGTCGATGATGAGTTAGATTAATAGCGATGAGACCCGGACCTGCAGACACAATCTGCAGGTCCTTTTATGGGCAAAAGCGCTTTCCCGCGTCAGATTCCGGCCGCGGGCCGGAGAAATGAGGAATAAATGATTTATTGTGTCGAGGATGATGCCGCGATCAGGGAACTGATCGTCTATACACTGGAGAATACCGGTTTCCGGGCCGTGGGTTTCGATAACGGGGCGGCCTTTCTGCAGGCGTTGGAGACGGAACTTCCGGAACTGATCCTGATGGATATCATGCTGCCCGGAGAAGACGGGGTCAGCCTGCTCAAAAAGATCCGGGCGGACGAAAGGACAGATCATATCGCTGTGATCATGCTGACAGCCAAAGGCTCCGAATATGACAAGGTGCTGGCGCTGGATCTGGGCGCTGATGATTATGTGACCAAACCCTTCGGTATGGTAGAGCTCCTGTCCCGGATCCGGGCCGTGCTCAGGCGGACAGGCAGACAGAAACAGGAAGAAGGCAGGGATACCCTGGTCATCAGGGATCTGACACTGGACACCGCCAGGCATCGTGTGTATGTGGGCGGCGCCCAGATCATCCTGACCCTGAAGGAATTTGAGCTGCTCCGGAATCTGATGACAGAGCGGGGCGTCGTCCTCTCCAGGGACGCGCTGCTGCAGAAGATCTGGGGATATGATTTTGACGGGGAGACCAGGACCGTCGATGTCCATATCCGCTCCCTGCGTCAGAAGCTGGGACCGGCCGGCGATATGATCGAAACCGTCCGGGGCGTCGGCTACCGGCTGGCCGCGGATTGACAGAAAGGGGAAGAACGTGCGGCAGAAGTCTTTACAGACCAAACTCCAGCAAAGCGTATCCCTGGTCATTATCATAACCCTGCTCGCTTCTTATATGATGGCGATCTTCCTGGTCTATAACCAGACTTCCGCCGGCATGCGGGAAGAGATCGAAAGAGAAGCGGACTATCTGGCAGCGGCGGTTTCCATCACCGGAGAGGAGCATCTGGAGGATTTGGACAATGCGTTTCCGGATACCCGGATCACACTGATCGACCCGGAAGGGACAGTGATTTATGATACCGATCAGTACGAGATCACCTTTGTCAACCATCTGGACCGGCCGGAGGTCGTCAGCGCGTCCCGGAAAGGGCGGGGCAGCGATGTCAGAAAGTCGGACAGTCTGGGAGAGGAAATGTATTATTATGCCATCCTGCTGGAAGACGGCAATATACTCAGGATCTCCAGAGCCGCCGATACCGCCCTGCGGACCGCGGTCCACATCCTGCCGATTGTCCTGATCATTGGCGCGGGCCTGATGCTGATCGGTCTGCTGCTGACCCGGCGCCGCCTGGTCAGCCTGATCGACCCGATCAACAGGATCGATCTGAACGAGCCCATGGAGAATGATATTTATATAGAACTCACGCCGCTGCTGGTCAGGATCAATCAGCAGAATAAGGAGAAGGAGGAACTGGCGCAGATCCGTCAGGAATTCTCCGCCAATGTCTCCCACGAGCTGCGTACGCCCCTGACCTCCATCTCCGGATACGCGGAGATCATAAAGAACGGGATCGTCAAAGACCGGGATATCCCTGCATTCGCGGAAAGGATCTACAGAGAAGCCCAGCGTATGATCGCTCTGATCGAGGATATCATGCGGCTTTCCAAGCTGGATGAGGGCGCTTTGGTACAGAAGGAACAGGTCGACCTGTATGCCGTTGCCGATGAAGTCAGAGGGAGACTGGAACACGCAGCCGCGGACAGGAATATCCGCCTGAGCCTGCAGGGCGTTCATTGCCGGATGCTGGGGTTCCGCCAGATCCTGGATGAAATGATCTACAATCTTGTCGATAACGCAATCAAATATAATAAGGAACGGGGCAGCGTGCTCATACAGGTCAGCCCACAGGAGGACGGCATCCTCCTGAGCGTCCGGGATACCGGGATCGGTATTCCCGACGATGCCAGAGAACGGGTCTTTGAACGCTTTTACCGGGTCGACAAGAGCCACTCCAGGCAGACCGGCGGTACCGGCCTGGGTCTGTCCATCGTAAAACACGGTGCCATGATCCATCAGGCCTCGGTCCGGGTCGACAGTACGCTCGGGAAAGGAACGGATATGCAGATTCTGTTTCCGCCCGCGGATCCGGAAGACAAAGCTGTGCCGGAGGCTGCCCGGGATTGAAGCCCGGGATCGTCTGTATTATAATGGGCGGCGTATTGTTTCCGGCCGCGGCAGAGCCGGAGAAGGGGAGGAAAGATGGAAATCAGAGAATATACGCTGGCGGAAATCCGGGATTTCATCCGATATCTGCAGGGGATCTATGACGGCGTCCGTCTGGTGGATCCCGTGGAATGCAAGGAAATCATGACCGGCGAAGACGGCGTCTGGGCCGGACCTGACTGCTACGCGGTCTGGGGCGGCCGGAGCCGGTGCAGGAACTGTATCAGCTATGAAGCCCGGAGAACGGGCCGGCGCAGGACCAGGGATGAGATGCTGGACGGCAGAACGGTCCATATCCAGTCGGTCCCGATCCGGCTGCGGGTGCCCGGAAAGGACGCTTTTTCCTGTGTAATCGAAATGATCAGCGCCGGTGAAGCGGAAGACGATATTATGGCGGCGCTTTTCAGCCGCTATATTCTGATCTATGAGATCGATCTGGTCAATGACTGGACCCGGGTCATCTATGAGGCCGGCGAAGAGGGGTCCTTTGGCATGTTCCGGGAAGGCAGGTATTCTGATTTCGTGGAACGTTACAGCAGAGAAAGAGTCTCCCCCGAACTGTCTGCCTGGGTCAGGGATATGGGTACCCCGGAGAACCTGCGCCAGGCCCTGATGGAGAAGGATCACATAGACGGCGCCTATACGGTCAATTACGGCAAATGGAGGAGCGTGGAAGTACGTGTAGCCGCCAGGAGAAACGGCGTTCCCGTCAAGGTCCTGCTCTGTTTTCATAAAGTAGATGATGACCGTGCCGAGATTTACCGCCTGCGGCAGGAGCAGAACCGCAGCAAGGAACTGCTAAAGGTGGCCCTGAAACAGGCCCGTCAGGCCAACAATGCCAAGACCGTCTTTTTGTCCAATATATCCCATGATATCCGGACGCCCATGAACGCCATTCTGGGCTATACGGCCCTGGCGCTGGATTCTCTGGACGACAGGGAAAAGCTGGCCGAATATCTGGGCGGGATCCGGGATTCGGGCAGCCACATGCTGGAACTGGTCAACAATGTCCTGGATCTGGTCCGGATCGAAAGCGGCCGTATGAAGCTGAAGCGCGAGGAAGCAGACCTGCGGGAGATCATGACGGAGATCATCAGTATCATCCGGCCCATGGCGGACCAGAAACACCAGACCATTCTGACCGGGATGGAGAGGGTCCGCCATACCGCGATCTACTGTGACCGCAACAATACATCCAGGGTTCTGCTCAATCTCCTGCAGAACGCCGTTAATTACACGCCCGAGCACGGCCGGATCCACTTCACGGTAACAGAAAAGGAATGTGAGATCCCCGGTTACGGTTCTTATGAATTTGTTATCAGTGATAACGGCTGCGGGATCAGCCCTGCCTTTATCGACAGTATCTTTGAGCCCTTCGAAAGGGAGAAGAATACAACCGTCAGCGGTATCTCCGGCAACGGGCTGGGTCTTTCCATCGTTAAGAAAATGACCGATATCGCGGGCGGCAGTATTGAGGTAGAAAGCCAGCCGGGCGTCGGCAGCACCTTCCGGGTCCATCTGGAATATCCCCTGCCCGGCGGTGAGAGGCCTGCCGGAGAAGAGAAGAAACATGCAGCTGCCGCCATCAGCCATGACCGTTTTAAGGGGTGCTGCTTCCTGGTCGTGGAAGACAATATGGTCAACAATACCATCCTCTGCGAGATGCTGGAGCGGATGGGCGCCGCCGCGGAATCTGTCCTGAACGGAGCGGCGGCGGTGGAAGCCGTACAGACAGCGGAGGCGGGCCATTATGACTGCGTCCTGATGGACGTCATGATGCCTGTGATGGGCGGCTATGAGGCTGCTGCCGGAATCCGCAGTCTGCCGGATCCGGATAAGGCGGCGGTCCCCATTATCGGGATCAGCGCCAACGCCTTCCGGGAGGACAGGGAAAAAGCACTGGCGGCAGGCATGAACGACTATCTGGCCAAGCCGGTGGATGTAGAAGAGCTGGCGGCCGCCCTGGAAAAAGCAGCGGGGAGGCTGGAAGGCACAGAAGCATAAAAATCCTGCCATGACAGGAAGTATATAAAGGAACAGGTTATGAAGAAATCAGGTAAGGAACATTCAATTGCGGTCAAGATCCTGCCCCTGGCAGTGATCCTGCTGTTTGCTGTAGGGGCGCTTTTATACGGCGCCAACCGCTGGATCATTCAGATCGACATTCTGGGCGACCAGACCCAGTACGTGGAATACGGTGCGGAATTCGAGGACCCGGGTGCCGCTGCAGTCCGGAAGGGCAGTATCTTCTCCTTTATCAGAAAAGATCTGCAGGTAAAGGCCTCCTCCAATGTGGACCCCGAAAAGACGGGTACCTACAGCGTGGTATATTCCGCGACGGACGGCAGCAGTACGGAGACTGCGTCCAGGACTGTCATCGTGCAGGATACGGTTCCGCCGGAGATCAGCCTGAAATCGGACCCTGACGCCTATACCCTTCCCGGCCATGAATACGAAGAGGAGGGATATTCTGCTTCGGACAACTATGACGGTGACCTGACCGACCGGGTAGACCGCCAGGTCAAAGACGGGACTGTGGTCTATACCGTTTCCGATTCCTCCGGGAACGAGAAGTCTGTCGCCAGGACCATTGTCTATGATGACAGGACCCCGCCGGAACTGACCCTGGAGGGTGGAGATCAGACGGTCACCCAGGGCGGCAGCTTCGAGGATTCCTATACAGCCATTGATGACGCGGACGGAGATATTACGGACCGGGTCACGGTGGACGGGACGGTCGATACCGAGACCCCCGGGGACTATGTCCTGAAATATGAGGTCGCGGATTCCTACGGCAACAAGAGCCAGGCACAGAGGACCGTTACCGTCAGTCCCAAACCGGCCGGGGACAAGATCATCTACCTGACCTTCGATGACGGCCCGGGCCCCTATACGGCCAGGCTGCTGGACGTCCTGGCCCAGTATGATGTCAAGGCAACTTTCTTTGTTACCCATGCCTTCCCGGAGTATGAGGATATGCTGGCCAGGGAAGCCGCGGAAGGACATACGATCGGCGTCCATACCTATACCCATGACTATGACCTGATCTATTCCAGCGCGGACGCCTACTGGGAGGACTTTGAAAAGATGGAGCAGGTCATCGAGGCCCAGACCGGCAAGCGGTCCTCGATCTTCCGTTTCCCGGGCGGCTCCTCCAATACGGTCAGCAATTTCAACCCCGGCATCATGACCTACCTGACCCAGGATTCCGCGGCCAGAGGCTATACCTATTTTGACTGGAACGTTTCCTCCGGGGACGCTTCCAATACCGTCACCGGCAGCGAGGTCTATCAGAATATCCTGCGGGAGTGCCAGATGTATAAGGAAAATGTTGTCCTCTGCCATGACGTCAAGAGCTATACGGTCGACATCATAGATGACGTGATCGAATGGGGCCTGGCCAACGGCTATGTATTCGCGCCTCTGACCCCTGACAGCTATACGGCCCACCACGGGGTCGCCAACTGAAAATAGCCAAAAAAACCGTTAAAATCGGACAATTTCCATTATTTTCATAAAGAATTCATGAACTTTCCGACTGAATAGACCCGGATTAGTTGACAACTGTTAAGGCTTTTGCTATAGTGATATCGGGTATGTGTAATAATTTTGTAACAAAAGAGAAAATTCTGTAATTAAAATCACAGAAAGTTGTAATTCTGGAGGAAAAATGAAGTCTCATAATGTCCGATTCGTTACCAGTTTAATGACCATTTCCGTTCTGGCAGGAGCGGCAGCGCCCGTCCTCGCGGCAGAGGCGATTCCGGAAGGAGATCTCGCCAGCTTCTACGCCAATGTAGACATGGTCTTGAACGCCAACAACGGAAATAATGGAGAGTCCTCTTCAGCCAAGATCGTAGTAGCCTGCCCCGAGGATTCTCTGAACGTCAGAAAATCCCCCTCTTTCAACAGTGAGATTACCGGTAAGCTCAGCGTCAACGATGTAGCCACTGTTGTCGAGGACAACGGCGGTGAATGGATTCAGATTAAATCCGGCGATGTTGCCGGTTATGTCATGCGCGAATATGTCGTTGAAGGCAGCGCGGCGGAATCACTTGCACAGCTGACCAGGGAAAAGGTCGCAAGGATCAGCACCAGCACAGGCAATCTCCGGATCCGTGAAGGCGCAGGTACCGATTATGATATCGTTGCCCGTGTGCACGACGGCGATGAGGTCGAGGTCGTAGAGGAGAACGGCGACTGGATCAAAGTTGCCACCACAGACGGGGAAGGTTATATCTCCGCTGAATACGCGACGATTGAAACATCCTATCCCACAGGCGATACCATGGAGGTCGTAGAGGCCAGGAAAGAATCCCCCTACGAGACACTGGAGGATGCCAAGGCGGAAGCCATGAGAGCGGAGAACGTTCTCGCAAAGGCCCAGGCCCTGACGGCAAGCGGCAAGACCAGCGCAGCGACTGCCATCGGCGTAGTTGCCAAGGCCAAGCTGGCAGCGGACGCTACCGCCACCAAGCAGGCCAAAGCCCAGAAGATCTATGATGAATCCTTCTCCGGTGAAGCGGTCGTCAGATACGCCATGCAGTTCATCGGCAACCCTTATGTATGGGGCGGCGAGAGCCTGACCCACGGCTGTGACTGCTCCGGCTTTACCAAGGCTGTTTACGCCCATTTCGGCGTATCCCTGCCTCATTATGATGCGGCCCAGCGTTCCTGCGGCGTTTCTGTCTCTTCTCTTTCCGAGGCACGCCCCGGCGACCTGATCTGCTATTACGGCCATGTAGCTATTTATATCGGCGACGGCAAGATCGTGCATGCCTCCAACCACAGAGACGGCATCAAGGTTTCCAATAACGCCGCGTATCGTTCCATTTCCGCGATCAGGAGAATTTTTCCCTGACAGAAGAACTGAAATACAGAAGAAATCCTGATAAGGACTGTGCAGATTGCTGTACAGTCCTTTTTTTTTGTTTCCTGTATTACCAGTATCTTTCATAATATTTTCATAAAGACTGACAGCGGAACTGTGCAGTATGACAAAGGAATATGTTATAATTATAACAGCGTCATATGAGGCCTTTTGACTGAAAGTGGCGACTAAAAGGCCGCTCCTGGGGAGCGGCGGAAAGAGGCTGCAATGAAATATGTGATTATTGGAAAGAACATGGAAGTCACGCCCAATCTGGACGAGGCGGTACGGGATAAGCTGGGCAAGCTGGATAAATTCTTTGCCCCGGATACGACAGCCCATGTCACGCTCAGCGTGGACAAGGACAGGCATAAGATCGAAGTGACCATACCTGTCAAGGGCAGCATCATCCGTTCCGAGCAGGTCAGCAATGACATGTATGTATCCATTGACCTGGTCGAGGAAGTCATTGAAAGGCAGATCAAGAAATACAAAGGCAAACTGATCCGCAGGCACCAGGGCGGCTCCAGCTTCAAGAAAGAGTTCATGGATCGTCCGGAGCCGGCCGAAGATACCGTCAGGATCGTCAGGCAGAAACAGTTCGAGATCAAGCCCATGTATCCCGAAGACGCCTGTGTACAGATGGAACTGCTGGGCCATAACTTCTTTGTTTTCATGAACGCGGAGACAGAGCAGGTCAGCGTCGTTTACAAGAGAAAAGGCAACACCTACGGCCTTCTGGAGCCCGATCTGTAAAAAAAATAATCCCGGACACTTACAGCCGGATCCCATAATTCAGACATCAGGCGGGAATTGTATAAAATGATTCTAAACAAGGGGCAAAAGTGATTGCAAACCATCCGGCTGAGTGATATAATGCAACATGCAATGATAAATATTTAACAATCTAATTTGTCGTTTGGGCTGCCGCGCAGACGACATGGGAAAGGATGGAAAGTAGTATGGCAAAGAAAGTAGTAATCGCAGGCGCTGTCCGTACAGCAATCGGCAAAATGGGCGGCGCTCTCAGCACAACCCCTGCTGCAACCCTGGGTTCCATCGTGATCAAGGAAGCCCTGAACAGAGCAGGTGTCCCTGCTGACCAGGTCGATGAAGTCCTGATGGGCTGCGTCATCCAGGCAGGTCAGGGACAGAACGTTGCGAGACAGGCTTCGATCAAGGCCGGTCTCCCGGTGGAAGTTCCTGCAGTTACCATCAACGTCGTCTGCGGCTCCGGTCTGAACTGCGTCAATATGGCGGCAGACATGATCCTGGCCGGCGATGCCGATATCGTAGTAGCCGGCGGCATGGAGAACATGTCCATGGCTCCCTATGCAGTTATGCAGGGCCGTTATGGTTACAGAATGAACGACGGCAAACTGGTCGATACCATGATCAGGGATGCCCTCTGGGATGCTTTCAATGACTACCACATGATCAGGACCGCGGATAATGTAGCCGCACAGTGGGGCCTGACCCGTGAAGAACTCGACGAATTCGCTGCCAATTCCCAGCAGAAGGCCTGCGCGGCCATGGAAAAGGGCATCTTCAAAGAGGAGATCGTTCCCGTAGAAGTCAAACAGAAAAAAGCAACCGTGATCGTAGATACCGATGAAGGCCCCCGTCCCGGCACAACTGCCGAGAGCATTGCCAGGCTGCGTACCATCAACCCTGACGGTGTGACCACTGCTGCCAACGCTTCCGGTATCAATGACGGCGCGGCCGCTGTTATTGTCATGAGCGAAGAGAAGGCCAAAGAGCTGGGCGTTACCCCTATGGCAACATGGGTAGCCGGCGCTCTGGGCGGCGTAGATCCTTCCATCATGGGCGTAGGCCCTGTTGCCGCTACAAAGAAGGTCCTCAAGAAGACCGGCCTGACCATCGACGATTTCGATCTGTATGAAGCCAACGAAGCATTCGCGGCACAGTCCGTAGCAGTCGGCAGAGAGCTGGGCTTTGACCTGTCCAAGCTGAATGTCAACGGCGGCGCCATCGCCCTGGGCCATCCCGTAGGCGCTTCCGGATGTCGTATCCTTGTTACCCTGCTGCATGAGATGCAGAGAAGCGGCGCCAAGAGAGGCCTTGCGACTCTGTGCATCGGCGGCGGCATGGGCTGCGCGACCATCGTTGAGAAATACGAGGCATAAATAGATTCAAACTGCGCCCCTCGGAGAAGGATCTTCGGGGGCGCATTTGCTGGATACAGCGAAACATATAAAGGAGAGGTAAACAAGTTATGGGATTTGTAGATTATGAAGTAGAAGGCGCAGTAGGCGTGATCACCATCAATCGCCCGAAGGCGCTCAACGCCCTCAACTCCGCAGTGCTCGATGATCTGGAAGCAGTTCTGGACGCCGTGGATCTGGATGCGGTCCGTGCCCTGGTACTGACCGGCGCAGGCGAGAAATCCTTCGTCGCCGGCGCGGACATCGGCGAGATGAGCACCCTGACCAAGGCCGAAGGCGAAGCGTTCGGTAAGAAGGGAAATGACATTTTCCGCAAGATCGAGACTTTCCCGATCCCCGTCATCGCGGCCGTCAACGGCTTCGCACTGGGCGGCGGCAACGAGATCGCCATGAGCTGTGACATCCGTATCTGCTCCGACAACGCTCTGTTCGGACAGCCCGAAGTAGGCCTGGGCATCACCCCCGGTTTCGGCGGCACCCAGAGACTGGCCCGTCTGGTCAGCCCCGGCATGGCCAAGCAGATCATCTTCAGCAACAGCAACATCAAGGCGGACGAAGCATACCGCATCGGCCTTGTAAACGCTGTATATCCCCAGGAAGAGCTCCTTCCCGCAGCCAAAAAGATGGCAGCCAGGATCGCAAAACAGGCTCCCATCGCGGTCCGCGCCTGCAAGAAGGCCATCAATGACGGTCTCCAGGTCGATATGGACCAGGCACTGGTCATCGAAGAGAAGCTGTTCGGTTCCTGCTTCGAGACCTATGATCAGCAGGAAGGTATGGCCAACTTCCTTCGCAAGAAAGACGACCCCAAAAAGGTCAAAGTCGTAGACTTCCAGAATAAGTAATCATACGGTGACAGTTTATCAATCCATAAGGAGGAATATAAAATGAAAGTAGCAGTTATTGGCGCTGGTACAATGGGTTCCGGTATTGCGCAGGCATTCGCGCAGTGTGACGCGGTCGAGAAGGTATATCTCTGCGATATCAAGGAAGAGTTCGCGGCCGGCGGCCTTGCCAAGATCAAGAAGGGCTTCGATAAGAGAATTGCCCGCGGCAAAATGGACCAGGCAGTCGCTGACGGCATCGTAGCCAAGATCGTGACCGGCCTGAACACCATCGCGGTCGACCCTGATCTGGTCGTTGAGGCGGCTCTGGAAGTCATGGACATCAAGAAAGCCTGCTTCAAGCAGCTGCAGGACGAGATCGTGCAGAACCCTGACTGCATCTATGCGTCCAATACTTCTTCCCTGTCCATCACCGAGATCGGTTCCGGCCTGTCCAAGCCCGTCATCGGCATGCACTTCTTCAACCCCGCTCCTGTTATGAAGCTGGTCGAAGTCATCGCAGGTCTGAATACACCCGCCGAGATCGTTGACAAGGTCAAAGACATCTCCGTACAGCTGGGCAAGACCCCCGTTCAGGTCAATGAGGCAGCAGGTTTCGTAGTCAACAGGATCCTGGTTCCCATGATCAACGAAGGTATCTGTGTTTACGAGGCAGGCGTTTCCGATATCGCCGGCATCGACACCGCTATGAAGCTGGGCTGCAACCACCCCATGGGTCCCCTGGAGCTGGGCGACTACATCGGTCTGGACATCGTTCTGGCAATCATGGATGTTATCTACAACGACACCGGCGATTCCAAATATCGCGCATGCCCTCTGCTTCGTAAGATGGTCCGCGGCAAGAGACTGGGCGTCAAGACCGGCATCGGCTTCTATGACTACAGCAACGGCAAGGTAGCTACCGACAAGCAGTAAGCGGATTCGCATGGATCATGACTGCCGGGGACGCAAGTCCCCGGCAGATGAGAATAAAATTAAAGGAGATATACAATGGATTTTCAGTTAGACAAACAGCATGAAATGGCGAGAGATCTGTTCAAAGATTTCGCTGAAAAAGAAGTAAAGCCTCGTGCAATTGACGTTGATGAAACTGAGATTTTCCCCAGAGATACCGTAGAAAAAATGCAGAAATACGGTTTCATGGGCATCGCCGTTCCCAAGGAGTACGGCGGACAGGGCTGCGATCCCCTTACCTACATCATGTGTGTAGAAGAGATGGCAAAGGTCTGCGGAACCACTTCCGTTATCGTTTCCGCCCACAGCTCCCTCTGCTGTGATCCCATCCTGTTCTACGGCAACGAAGAGCAGAAGCAGAAATACCTGGTTCCCCTGGCAAAGGGCGAGAAGCTTGGCGCGTTCGGTCTGACCGAGCCCGGCGCAGGTACTGACGCACAGGGCGTACAGACCAAGGCTGTTTATGACGCCGAGACAGACGAATATATCCTGAACGGCTCCAAGTGCTTCATCACCAACGGTAAGGAAGCGGATATCTATATCATCATCGCTTACACAGATATCGTTGAGAAGCGCGGCCGCAAGCAGAAAGTCTTCTCCGCTTTCATCGTTGAGAAGGATACACCCGGATTTACCTTCGGTACCAAAGAGAACAAGATGGGTATCCGCGGTTCTTCCACTTATGAACTGATCTTCCAGGACTGCAGAATCCCCGCAGCCAACCTGCTGGGCCAGAAGGGCAGAGGCTTTGCCTATGCAATGCATACCCTGGACGGCGGCCGTATCGGTATCGCCGCACAGGCTCTGGGAATTGCTGAGGGCGCTCTTGAAAGGACCGTTGAGTATGTCAAAGAGAGAAAGCAGTTCGGCAGAAGCATCGCACAGTTCCAGAACACCCAGTTCCAGCTGGCTGAGATGTATTCCAAGGTTGAGGCAGCGAAGCTCCTTGTTTACAAAGCAGCTATGGCAAAGGCAACCCAGAAGGTCTACTCTGTAGAGGCAGCAACTGCCAAGCTTTTCGCAGCACAGACCGCTATGGAAGTGACGACTAAGGCTGTTCAGCTGTTCGGCGGCTATGGTTATATCAGAGAGTACGAAGTTGAGCGCATGATGCGTGATGCCAAGATCACCGAGATCTATGAAGGTACATCCGAAGTTCAGCGTATGGTCATCTCCGGCTCCATGCTGAGATAATCAGAACCTGGTTTGATCACCGAGTATAGTTTGATTGATAAACAAAGGAGAATGACACATGAAAGTCGTAGTATGCGTAAAGCAGGTTCCCGATACAAAGGGCGGCGTTAAGTTCAAACCCGATGGAACACTTGACAGAGCTGCAATGCTTGCCATCATGAACCCCGATGACAAGGCTGGTCTGGAAGCAGCACTGAGATTAAAAGATGAGTATGGCGCAGAGGTCACAGTTCTGACCATGGGCCTTCCCAAGGCTGATGCAGTCCTTCGTGAAGCATTCGCCATGGGCGCAGACAAGGGCATCCTTGTAACCGACAGAGTACTGGGCGGTGCCGATACATGGGCAACCTCTTCCACGATCGCAGGCGCTCTCAGAAACCTTGATTATGATCTGGTCATCACCGGCCGTCAGGCCATCGATGGTGATACCGCACAGGTCGGCCCTCAGATCTCCGAGCATCTGGGCCTGCCCGTGATCTCCTACGCGGAAGATCTCAAGGTAGAAGGCGACAGCGTGATCGTCAAGCGTCAGTTTGAAGACAGATATCACATCGTGAAAGCGAAGATGCCCTGCCTGGTCACTGCACTTTCCGAGTTAAATGAGCCCCGTTATATGACACCCGGCGGCATTTTCGACGCGTTCGAAAAAGAAGTTACCGTTTGGGGCAGAGCAGATCTGAAGGATGTTGAGGACAGCAACCTTGGTCTGAAGGGTTCACCTACCCAGATCGCAAAGGCTTCCGATAAGGTCGCTAAGGGCGCCGGCACAAAGTACACGCCCGACAGTGATGAAGAAGGCGCACAGATCGTATTCGATATTCTCAAAGAGAAGCACTACATCTGATAGAAGGAAGGATCCCCCGGCTGCGCGCTGCGGCCGGCAGGGAGCATTAACAAAGAAAGTTATAAAAGCGCTTTAAGCGCGGAACGGAGAAGAAACATGTCTTTAGAAGAATATAAAGGAGTATTTATCTTCGCTCAGCAGGTAGACAATGAGATCACACCGGTCGCATTAGAGCTTCTCGGCAAAGCGAAAGAACTGGCATCCAGCCTGGAGACCAAGGAAGTTACAGCAGTCCTGATCGGTTACGAAGTCGGCGGTCTGGTAGACAGACTGGCACGCTACGGCGCTGACAGAGTTATCGTTGTTGACGATCCCGCTCTGAAAGACTACAGGACCGAGCCTTACACCCAGGCTCTGACAGCTGTCATCAAAGAGTTCAAGCCTGAAATCCTTCTGGTAGGCGCTACCGCCATCGGCCGTGACCTCGGCCCCCGTGTATCCTCCAGGATCCACACAGGTCTGACTGCAGACTGCACAAAGCTGGACATCGGTGATTTCCCGCTCAACAACCCCACCAAGTTCAATCTGCTGCTTATGACCCGTCCTGCATTCGGCGGCAACACCATTGCCACCATCGCCTGCCCTGACTTCCGTCCTCAGATGGCGACTGTCCGTCCCGGCGTTATGCAGAAGATCGCTCCCATCGAAGGCGCCAAGGCAGAAGTTGTCAACTTCGACGCCGGCATCGTTGAGAATGACAAATATACCCAGATCCTTGAGATCATCAAAGAGAAGAAGTCCGTTGCTGACATCAGCGCAGCCAAGATCCTTGTATCCGGCGGCCGTGGCGTTGGCAGCCCCGAGAACTTCAAGATCCTGGATGACCTGGCAGAGGTCATCGGCGGCACAGTTTCCTGCTCTCGTGCGGTCGTAGATTCCGGCTGGAAGCCCAAGGATCTGCAGGTCGGCCAGACAGGTCAGACTGTACGTCCCCAGATTTACTTCGCCATCGGTATCTCCGGTGCCATCCAGCACGTAGCCGGCATGGAAGAGTCCGATCTGATCATCGCAATCAACAAAGATGAGAACGCTCCTATCTTTGATGTTGCTGATATCGGTATCGTCGGCGACCTCAACAAGGTCGTTCCCGCTCTGACCAAGAAGATTGCTGCTGATCTGGAAGCAAAGAAGTGATCTGCGCTTTAGAAAGAATATAAGTTCTGCGAAAGCAGAAGGGAGAGAGCCGCGGCTCTCTCCCTTTTTTATTGTTTATTTTTGGATTCCCTGTATTTGGAAGCCCCTGCCTATCGCCCGATCCGCCTGACCAGGTAAGGGATGGCTGTCTCGAAATCTACGCCATACCAGTTGTATCCCGGATTGGCGGTGGTGGCCCGGATACATTCCAGGGTATAGTCCACCGCAATGGCCATGGATTCCTCCAGTCCTTTTCCAATCGTCATGCCGCCGGCCATGCAGCTGGCGAATATATCTCCGGTCCCGTGGAATTTCACGGGCAGCTTTTCGTTATAGTACTCATAGAAGATATTGTCCCTGCTGTCATAGATCATGGCGCCCAGGCGGTCCGGGTCCGGGGATACGCCGGTCAGCATGGAATAACGGGCGCCCAGCTCTGCCAGCCTGCGCAGCATATCCTGGATATAGGTCCTGCCGCCTTCCGGAAGGTAGGGACTGTGCGTCATCAGGGCAGCCTCCGTCAGGTTGGGCATGATCAGATCCGCTTCCCCGCAGAGCCTGGCCATTTCATCCGCGAATTCCTGTGAAAATCCTTTATAGAGGCTGCCGTTGTCTGCCATGGCAGGATCGACGATATGCAGGGTCTCCGGGCCGGAAAATTCCTTCCAGGTACGCCGGACCAGGTCGATCTGCTCCCGGGAGCCCAGATAGCCGCTGTAGACGGCGTCAAAGGAAAAACCTTCCTTTTTCCAGTGGTCCAGGATGCCCCCGATATCAGAGGTCAGGTCCCGGAAGGTAAAACCGTCAAAAGCGGTATGGGTGGACAGGACAGCGGTCGGAATCACAGCCGTTTCAATGCCCATGGCGGATAAAATGGGCAGGGCAACCGTCAGCGAGCACTTGCCGATGCATGAGATATCCTGAATTGTCGCGATTTTTTTCATAACTGCCTCCTTTTTATGAATCTGCAGTTACTGTAACAGCAAACTGGTCATATTGCAAATGCCAGAACCGGCAAAGTTTTTATGGCCAGATTTCAGACGGCACGTAGGACGGGGAATTCGACGGATTTTGTCAGATTTCCGCAGAAACCGGCCCCTGTTTGTAGTATGATAGTTATGACGGTCCGCCCTGACCGGCGGATCCCGGGAGGATTTATGGCAAAGAAACAGACAGATACAAAAACCAATGCCATGCGCATTCTGGAACGGGAAAATATTCCCTTCACCAGCCAGTCTTATGAAGTGACCGATGACTTTATTGACGGAATTCATACGGCAGACCGGCTGGGGCTGCCCCATGAACAGGTCTTCAAGACCCTGGTCACCCTGGGGGCGGACAGAGACCATTATGTCTTTGTAATTCCCATTGAGGAGGAGTTGGACTTCAAAAAATGCGCCCGGTCGGTCGGCGTGAAATCCGTGCAGATGATCCATGTAAAGGAGCTCTTTGACCTGACCGGTTATGTCAGGGGCGGCTGTACCGCCATCGGCATGAAAAAGAACTTCGTGACCCGGCTGGATGAGACAGCCATGCTCTTTGATGAGATCTATATCAGCGGCGGAAGGATCGGCTGCCAGATCCGTCTGCGGCCGGACGATTTCCTGAAGGCGGCCTGGCAGGCGGAATACGCGGACCTGACCAGAGAGTGAACGGCCCCGGATTCTACTGGATTTTCCGGTTGCCGGAATGTATAATGTTAATATATTAACAATAGAAGATCACCGCGGACCGGCGGGCCCGCGGCTGAGATACAGTCAACCAGACAAACTATGTGGAGGTAAAAACATTATGGCAAGAAAAGTAGTACTGGCAGGCGCCTGCAGAACAGCTATCGGTACCATGGGCGGGAGCCTTAGCGGCGTTCCGGCACCGGATCTGGGCACCATCGTTATTAAAGAGGCGCTGAAGCGGACAGGCATCCAGCCCGATATGGTCGACGAAGTGTACATGGGCTGTGTCATCCAGGCCGGCCTGGGCCAGAACCCTGCCAGACAGGCAGCTGTCAACGCGGGCATTCCGGTGGAAGTTCCTGCCACTACCATCAACGTACTTTGCGGCTCCGGCCTGCACTGTGTCAATCTGGCAGCCAAGCTGATCAGCATGGGCGACGCGGATATCATCGTCGCGGGCGGCATGGAGAACATGTCCAAGGCGCCTTACCTGTTGTACGGCGGCAGATACGGCTATCGTATGGGTTCTGCCCAGATCGATGACGCCATGATTCGTGATGCCCTGACAGACGCCTTCGGCGGCTATCATATGGGTATTACCGCAGAGAACATCTGTGACGAGTGGGGCCTGACCAGAGAGCAGCTCGATGAGTTCGCGGCATGGTCCCAGAACAAGGCGGAGGCAGCCATTGCCGCCGGCAAGTTCAAAGACGAGATCGTTCCCGTAGAAGTCAAACAGAAAAAGAAGACCTTCATTTTTGATACAGACGAAGGCCCCCGTAAGGGCGTGACCGCGGAAGGCATCTCCAAGCTGCGTCCCGCTTTCAAGAAAGACGGCAAGGTCACGGCAGGCAACGCTTCCGGCATCAATGACGCGGCAGCTGCCATCATCGTCATGAGTGAAGAGAAGGCCAAAGAGCTGGGCGTTACGCCCATGGCAACCTGGATCGGCGGCGAGCTGGCAGGCTGCAGGCCCGACATCATGGGCATCGGTCCCGTTTACGCGACCCGCAAGGTCATGGAAAAGACCGGCTATACCATCAACGATTTCGACCTGATCGAGGCCAATGAGGCGTTCGCGGCCCAGTCCATAGCCGTTGCCCACGATCTGGCATGGAACAATGACATCCTCAACGTCAACGGCGGCGCCATTGCCCTGGGCCATCCCGTAGGCGCGTCCGGATGCCGTATCCTGGTCACCCTGCTGTATGAAATGCAGAGAAGAGACGCCAAGAAGGGGCTTGCCACCCTCTGCGTAGGCGGCGGTATGGGCTGCGCGGCCATCGTTGAGAGAGACTGATCTTTCTTTTCGGCCGGACAGGACTCTTCCGGTCCCGCGGCGGCCGGCGTCCGGATTCCGGCTGTAAACAAAACAGGCCATAAAATAAGGAAAACCCCTGATACAAGGTATGGACCTTCCTCCGGAACTGTATTCCGGAACGCGGTCCGGCAGCTTTGCTCCGAGAGCATGGCTTCCATACCGGTATCAGGGGTTTTTATCGTACGGGTTTCAGAAGATGCCCGTTTCATCAGCGGCAGGTCCGGGGAGCGGGCGTCCGCTCCTGCGCGGATCGGGCAGCGCACAAAAAAAGGAAGGATGTAAATCCTTCCTTCAATGTTGGTGACAAGATTCGAACTCGCGACCTTCTGGTCCGTAGCCAGACGCTCTATCCAGCTGAGCTACACCAACAGATTTGCGGTTCCCCGCGGAACATTCTATATTGTATTACCCGGATCTGGATTTGTCAACAGTTAATTTTTGGAAAATACAGCTCCTGTCCCTGTCATGACAGTCCTCGGGTCCTGTACCCTTTTTGCCAATCTGGTCTGCCGGCGGTATCATGAAATTACGGGCGCCTGCCCGTATACTGACCACCGGCCGGTCCGCGTCAGAAAGGAGGAGCCTGCCGCGGCCGGCAGACGAAAGGAGAGTACCATGGCGACAATCAAAGATATCAGTCTATACTGCGGGGTGTCGGCGTCTACCGTCAGCAAGGCCCTGCACGGCTACCCGGACATCAGCGAGGAAACATCTTCCAGGATCCTTGAAGCGGCTGCCAGGCTGGGATACAGCCCCAGGCCGCCGCAGAAATGCAGGCACAGGAGCTTTCATGTAGGAGTCATCTGCAGCGGGGGTACAGAACTGCTGCTGGAGAACCGCCAGTTCCTGGAAACATACAGCGCCCTGTCCCGGACCTTTCTGTCAGAAGGATATGACGTGACGCTGCTGGGGAGCGCGCTGCCGGGAGACAAAAATCTGTCCCTGTCCGCCAGATACAAACTCAGGGAGCTGGACGGGATCTGCGTATACGGCGCCATTTCCCCGGATCTGGATATCATGCAGCTGGCGGAAATGGAGGTGCCGCTTGTCACGGTCCATACGACCATCGGCAGAAAAGCGTCGGTCCTGACGGATGAAGAGGGCGGAATGGCCATGCTGATGGACTATCTGGACCGTATGGGATACCGGCGGCCGGCCTGTATCAGCAGTCAGGAGTTCAGCGGCAGCCAGATCGTCCGGGCTGCTTTCCGCAAGGAAGCCATCCGCCGCCGTTTCTTCTTCTCTGAGCACTATCTGCTGGAAGGGAGCTTTTACCGGACCTCTTCGGCAGAAGAGTGCACAGGAGCCCTTCTGTCCATGTCCGAACCTCCGGACTGTATTATTTATCCGGATGAGGCGGCGGCGGAAAAAGGCATGGAGGCCGCGGTCAGAAAAGGCTTCTCTGTTCCCGGGGACCTGGCTGTCGTTTCGCTGACAGACGGGGGCAGCCTGCTGGGACAGGACAGAATCCTGACCGGCCTCCTTTCCGATCATACAAAGACCGGCGCCATGGCCGCCAGAGCCCTTCTGGACCAGATCAGCCGGTTTGAGACCTATATTCCTTCCCGTCTGGTCCTGCAGAACCGGCTGATGGAGGGCACCACACTGACCGCCCGGTCCGTGTCCGGCTGAAATCCCAGCCTGTTTTTCCGCTTTTTCCCTTTTTCTGAGTATTTTCTTTAGCGGAATCTGTTCTTATAAAAATGCCGGTTCCGGCAAAAAACTCCCATTTATTTTATTAAAATTTAATAAACATTTTCATACGGCCATATATAGGATGAATCCCTGTTCCCTTATTGACATCGGGGCTTTATGCGAGTAAGATTGATTTGCTTTATGTAGCCTGCTACATATAAATAAGAAAATCGGATCTGACAGGAGGATGGTATGGGGTTCTGCCGCCATGATATTCAGGAGGAGCCGCTGGGCTATAAACTCAAAAAAGTCAATAAGCTGTTTGAACAGCAGATCAATGATGTCATGAAAAAATCGGACATGACATTCTCGCAGATCGCTGTCCTGCATTACCTTCTGATCAGTGAAGACCATGAGGTCACACTGAAAGAGCTGGGAGAAGCCCTGCAGATCACCCATCCTACATGCATCGGCCTGGTCAGGCGCCTGCAGGAAAAGGAGCTGGTGACCAGTGTCGTCAATCCCGGCAATAAGCGTTTCCGCAATGTGGTCGCGACAGACCAGGCCCGTGAACTGGTCACATGCGGCCATGAATGGATCCACCGCCTGCAGGAGCAGATGGTCAAAGGCTTTACCCGGGAGGAGACGGCCCGCTTTACCAAAGATCTGGACAGGATCTATGACAATCTGAAGCAGCTGGAGCAGGAACAGACAGAAGCAGAGAAACGGGAGGAGACGGAAGAATGCTGAAGACGCTGCTGGCGCAGGTAAA
This sequence comes from uncultured Lachnospiraceae bacterium, assembly GCA_902789735.1. Taxonomy (GTDB): domain Bacteria; phylum Bacillota; class Clostridia; order Lachnospirales; family Lachnospiraceae; genus CAG-791. Next base: position 174,699 of record CADAOZ010000008.1, on the reverse strand, counting down.
GGAGTTTAAACTGCCTTCCATACTGACGCCATTATTTATGATACTGGAAGTAATCTGTGAGATGATCATCCCTGTCCTGATGGGAAATATCGTCGATTACGGAATCAACGGCGGCAATATGCCCTATATACTGGCGACGGGCGGCAAGATGATCGCGGTGGCCCTGATCGGCCTTTTCTGCGGTATCATGGGCGGCTATTTCGGCGCCATGGCTTCCGCGGGCTTTGCCAGGAACCTGCGCAAGGCCATGTTCGACAATATACAGACCTTTTCATTTGCCAACATTGACCGTTTTTCCACTTCCGGCCTGGTCACCAGGCTGACAACGGATGTGACCAACCTGCAGAACGCCTACCAGATGATCCTGCGTATGGCCATGCGGGCTCCCATGTCCATGATCGTAGCCATGGCCATGTCCTTTATCATCAGCCCCAGGATCGCGGTGATCTATCTGGTCGCGGTGGCTGTCCTGGCGGCTTTTATGGCCTTTATGATGTCCAGGACCCATCAGTATTTCCGCCAGGTCTTCGAGAAATACGATGCCCTCAATGAGAGCGTCCAGGAGAATGTCACCTCCATCCGCGTGGTCAAGGCCTTTGTCCGGGAGGATTATGAAAAGGACAAATTTGCCCGGGCGGCCGGAAATATCTTCAAAATGTTCGTCAAGGCGGAGAACAACATGGTCACGGTCATGCCGGTCATGCAGGGTGTCGTCTACATCTGTATCCTGCTGATCAGCTGGACAGGCGCCCATATGATCATAGCCGAGACGCTGACCACCGGTAACCTGATGAGCCTGCTGACCTACTGTATGAATATCCTGATGAACCTGATGATGGTCTCCATGGTCATCATTATGATCACCATGTCCAGCGCCAGTGCCAACCGTATCGCGGAAGTCATCAATGAGGAGAGCAGCCTGCGCAATCCCGAAAATCCGGTCACGGAAGTCCGGGACGGCAGCATCGAATTTGATCATGTCAGCTTTTCCTACCGCCAGGATGCGGGCGAGCCGGTCCTCAAGGATATCAACCTGCAGATCCGGTCCGGAGAATCGGTCGGCATCATCGGCGGCACCGGTTCCGCCAAATCCAGCCTGGTCAACCTGATCAGCCGCCTCTACGATGTGACGGAGGGCAGTGTCCGGGTGGGCGGACTGGATGTCCGGAGCTATGATATGGAAGCCCTGCGCAACCAGGTCTCTGTTGTCCTGCAGAAGAATGTCCTGTTCAGCGGGACCATTTATGACAACCTGCGCTGGGGCAATCCTGACGCCACCGAAGAGGAATGCCGGGAAGCCTGCCGGCTGGCCTGCGCCGATGAGTTCATTGACTGCCTGCCCGATGGCTATAACACCTATATTGAACAGGGCGGCACCAATGTGTCCGGCGGCCAGAAGCAGCGTCTCTGCATTGCCAGGGCCCTGCTCAAGAATCCCCGGATCCTGATCCTGGATGATTCCACCAGCGCCTGCGATACCGCTACGGACGCCAAAATCCACCATGCCTTTGATACGAAGATCCCGGATACCACCAAGCTGATCATCGCCCAGCGGATCTCCAGCGTACAGCACTGTGACAGGGTCATCGTCATGGAAGACGGCCAGGTGGACGGCTTTGATACGCCTGACAGCCTGCTGCAGAACAACGCCATTTACCGGGAGGTCTATGAATCCCAGACCGGCGGCAACGGCGATTTCGACCAGTAAGAAAGGAGGAGGCCCATGGCACAGGAAGCAAAAGAAAAGGAATATAAAGGACCCGGCAGCCGCCGCAGGGGCGGCCCCCGGCCCAAAGTCGAGAACCCGGGCCTGCTCATGAAGCGGACGCTCAGCTATGTAATGAAATATTATAAATTTCATATGGCCGCTGTCCTTGCCTGCATCGTGATCTCGGTGCTGGCCAATGTCAGAGGCACCATGTTCACAAGGACCCTGATCGACGCCTACATTACCCCGATGATCGGACAGGCCGATCCCGATTACAGTCCCCTGGCGGGCGCCATCCTCCGGGTCGCCGGTTTTTATCTGATCGGCGTACTGGCCGCGTTCACCCAGTCCAGGATCATGATCCAGGTCAGCCAGGGAACCCTGCGGCGTCTGCGGACCGAGCTTTTCAACCATATGGAAAGCCTGCCCATCAAGTATTTTGATACCCACGCCCACGGGGATATCATGTCCGTTTATACCAATGATATCGATACCCTGCGGCAGATGGTCAGCCAGAGTATCCCTCAGCTCTTCAACAGCACTATCACCATTGTCAGTATTTTTTCCATGATGGTGGTCCTGAATCTCCCCCTGACCTTTGTTACCCTGGCCATGATCGGCCTGATGCTGTTCCTGACCGTCAAGGTGACTTCCCTGTCCGGCAGGAACTTCGTGGCCCAGCAGAAGAACCTGGGTAAACTCAACGGATTCATTGAGGAAATGATGGCCGGCCAGAAGGTCGTCAAGGTCTTCTGCCATGAGCAGCAGAACATCAGGGACTTTGATGAACTGAATGAGAATCTCTACCAGAGCGCTTTCAAGGCGAACGCCTATTCCAACATCATCGGCCCCATCAATGCCCAGATGGGCAACCTGAATTACGTTGTCACGGCCACGGTGGGCGGCCTGATGGCCCTCAACCAGTTCGTCGGCTTTACGGTGGGTGCCCTGGCCAGTTTCCTGACCTTTACCAAGAATATCGGCATGCCGATCAACCAGGTCTCCATGCAGTTCAACAGTATCATCATGGCTCTGGCGGGCGCGGAGCGTATTTTCCGCCTGCTGGATGAAAAGCCCGAGACAGACGAGGGTTACGTCATGCTGGTCAACTGTAAATATGAAGACGGGCAGATCGTCGAGACCGATGAGCATACCGGCCGCTGGGCCTGGAAACATCATCACCAGGCCACCGATACGACGGATTATAAGCCTCTGGAGGGCGATGTCACCTTTAACGGGGTGGATTTCGGTTACACGGATGACAAGATGGTCCTGCATGATGTCTGGCTGCACGCGAAACCCGGCATGAAAATTGCCCTGGTCGGTTCCACCGGGGCCGGCAAGACGACCATCACAAACCTGATCAACCGCTTTTATGATATCCAGGACGGTAAGATCCGCTTCGACAACATCAATGTCAACAAAATCAAAAAGCTGGATCTGCGCCGGTCCCTGGGCATGGTCCTGCAGGATACCCACCTGTTCACGGATACCGTTATGGAAAACATCCGCTACGGCAAGCTGGACGCCACGGACGAGGAGGTCTACGCGGCCGCCAGATTGGCCAACGCGGACGGCTTTATCCGCAGGCTCCCCCAGGGCTATAATACAAAGCTGACCGGAGACGGCGCCAACCTGTCCCAGGGCCAGCGGCAGCTCCTTGCCATTGCCCGGGCCGCCATCGCGGATCCGCCTGTCCTGATCCTGGATGAAGCGACCAGCTCCATTGATACCAGGACCGAGAAGATCGTCCAGGACGGTATGGACAGCCTGATGAAGGGCAGGACCACTTTTGTCATTGCCCACCGGCTGTCCACAGTCCGCAACTCCGACCTGATTGTCGTCCTCGAGCAGGGCAGGATCATTGAGCAGGGCACCCATGACGAACTGATCGAGCTGGGACAGAAGTACTACCAGCTCTACACAGGCAGCAGGGCGTCTGCCTGAGAAAATATACACCGGTCCGGACCGGCAGATTACCAGTTCTGCGGTCCGGGCCGGTTTTTTTGGATCCGGCTCGGGATTTGCGGGACTCTGTGCATATGTTGAAAAAAATCCGGGAAAACAGTTGACAAAATAGATTGCGTACAATATAATTTTAAGCAACAGATAAAGCAGCATGTATATACAAATATAGAGAGAAATTCAGGAGGTAAGAAATGGGTTTTTATGATTATTCCGTAACAGACAGAAAAGGCAATGAGGTCCCCATGTCCAATTTCAGGGGCAAGGTCGTCCTGGTCGTCAACACGGCCACCGGATGCGGCTTTACGCCCCATTATAAGGATCTTGAGGACATGTATGAGAAATACCATGAGCAGGGATTTGAGATCGTAGACGTTCCCTGCAACCAGTTCGCAGGCCAGACCCCCGGTACGGATGACGAGGTACATGAATTCTGCACGCTCAAGTATCACACACAGTTCGATCAGATGAAGAAATCTGATGTCAACGGTGAAAATGCGCTGCCTTTGTTCAAATATCTGAAGAGCCAGCAGGGCTTCAAGGGCTTTACCGGTCCCATGGCCATTATGATGGGGGCCATGCTCAAGAAGATCGATAAAGATTATAAGAACAACCCGGAGATCAAATGGAACTTCACCAAGTTCCTGGTGGACAGGGAAGGCAATGTGGTTGCCCGCTATGAGCCTACCACCAAAATGAAGGATGTCGAGAAAGCCGTGACAGATCTGCTTTGAAAACGGTAACCGCAGCGGCAGCCCGGACAGCGGTGTGGCCGTCGTGTATTGATCCCGGCTGCCGGAAATCATAACAGACAGAAACAGGGACGAAGACCATTCAGCAGTGGTTTTCGTCCCTGTATTTGTGTATTGAGAATGTCCTGTTTATGAAATTTCCGTGAAAACTGGTACAAAAGAGGGGGGTTGTGGCATACTAAAGACTGGATTTTTTTCTGACTTGCGTTATGATAGATAGTATCCGTCAAAGTATTCCGGATGTAATATGCCATCGTATCCCCGATGGTATTTCCGGACAGGAATAAAGGAGCAGCGCAGGTAAGACAATAGATGGAGGTTTCCGTACATGTTCTGGAAAAAGATATTATTCATTTTCAATCCTGTGGCAGGTATGTCCAGGATCAGGGATTCCCTGCTGGATATTATCAGCATCCTTTCTTCCCATGGCTACAGCGTGGAATGTTATCCGACCAAAGCGCCCGGAGACGCCAGGAGGATTGTCAGGGAGTGCAAGAATGAATATCTCTATATCTGCTGTGCCGGCGGTGACGGGACCCTGGACGAAGTCGTTTCCGGTATGATGGAGAACCGGGAACTGCCTTTCCTTCCGATTGGCTATATCCCTTCCGGCACCACCAATGATTTTGCCGGCACGCTGGGAATCCCTTCTGATATGAAGGAAGCCGCGGAAGTCATTGCTTCCGGCAAGGTCTTTAACTGTGATATCGGACGGTTCAATCAGGAGGACTATTTTACTTATGTAGCCGGCTTCGGCCTGTTTACAGAGACCTCTTATGATACGCCCCAGGAGCTCAAGAATACCCTGGGACATTTTGCCTATATTATCCGGGGCGCCATGTCCCTGGGCAATATCCGGACTTATAAGGCCATTGTACAGGCAAAGAATATCAATATCAGGGATGAGTTCGCGGTAGGGCTGATCACCAACTCCAAATCCGTGGGCGGTTTCGCCAACATTACCGGCAACAACGTGGATCTCAGCGACGGCCTGTTTGAGGTCACACTGATCAAAATGCCCAGGAATCCCATTGAGATCAACGAGATCTTCCAGGCCCTCAGCAACAATACCATGGAATCCAGTCTGATCTACCATTTTAAGACCGATCATCTGACCATCATGTCGGAGGACCCCATCAGCTGGACCAGAGACGGCGAATTCGGCGGCGAGCATAATTATGTGGAGCTGACCAATATCCGCCAGAAGCTCAAGATCATTGTGCCCCAGTCCCATCTGGGCAGCCTGCAGATCGTCCGCTGACGGAGAGGATTTTCGCGTGACCTCCGGCGGAATCCATGATGATAATATGATAACAGGAACAGTGAGAACTGCCGCCGGTGCGTCCGTACCTGCCGGCAGCATAACAAAAGAACGGATGTCATCCTTACCTGCCTTGCGGCAGAGCGCGGATGGCATCCGTTCTTCACATTTTACAGGCGGCAGTCAGTGACGGCCTTCATCTTCAAAGCATTCCACATAACGGGCCGCGAAAGCAGGTTCGATCCCGGCTTCCCACAAATGGGGCAGGGCGCCGAAATAGAGCATGCGGAAGCAGGCGGTCCCGTCCTGACGCTCCTCCGTCGTAACCTTTGTGACCGAGGTGGTGAGGGCGCAGGTCCCATGCCAGAGGGGCATGACCGGCAGATGCAGCAGGTGGCCCAGCAGGATGGATTCCAGACCGAAATGACAGAAGAAGGCAACGGTTTTGTGGTTGGGAGATACTGCCTTATAATTACGGCCTTCACGTACATAGCCGTGGTCTGCCAGGAAGGCGTCCAGATGCTCTGTTACAAAACGCAGCCGCTCCGGAACGCCGGCGTCCCGCATGACCGGGACCGAGGACCATTTATACTCGTCAAAAAAATCCTCTTCCGCGGTCCAGTCTGCCGGCATCCAGTCCCAGGGAATGGGGCTGTCCGGTTTGTCGGGCCTGCGGATGGGCACGCTGAATTCCCGCAGCCAGGGCAGGACCTCTGCCTGGACGCCCAGCCTGTCCAGACTGGGCTGTATGGTCGCCCGGGCCCGGCCCAGGGGAGAGACATAGAATTCATCAATATGATAGCGGTCGATGATGGCCGCCAGCCTGCGGGCGTCATCGGCGCCCCGTTCCGTAATGGAATCATTGGCGTAGTCAGGTTCTCCGTGTCGGATGATTAGAATATTCATAGGCGTCTCCTGTCATTGAAAACAGCCGGCCCGTTCCCGTGACTTTTGCTGTACTTCAGCCGGCTCATGTATTGCTATATTTCTTTGTACCATATTTCCAGTAGAAAGGTAAAATGTTTTCTGTCCCCTGCCCGCGGATTTTTATAAACGAAATCTAAATATTGTATTAGGAATATCTTTCATCTAATCCTGAATCATTGAAAAAAACATGTGGGTTTTGTATACTTAATTAGGTTGGATTAAAAACTAATTGGTAATACTGACATATTTAAGGAGGTTACAGATGCAGTGGATTAATTTTGATAAGACAGAGTCTTACAAGAAACTTCAGGAGATCGCCAAGGCGCCCGTAGATGTCAAGACAGCTATGGCCGGCGAAAGCGGCGCGGAACGTGTCGCGAAGTACAAAGTTCCCATGTCCAACGGTCTTGTTTACAGCTATGCCGCAAAGCAGGTCGATGACACACTGCTGGACGCCCTGCAGGGATTCGCGGATGAAGCGCAGCTGACAGACAAGTATGCGGCTCTTTACAACGGTGAGATCATCAATACCGGTGAGAAGAGAAGAGTCCTGCATCAGCTCTGCCGCAGCCAGCTGGGTGATGATGTTGTGATCGACGGTGAGAACAAGAGAGATTTCTATGTGGCGCAGCAGAAGAGAGCCGGCGAATTCGCGAAGAAGGTCCATGCGGGCGAGATCGTCAATGAAAACGGCGAGAAATATACGACAGCGGTCCAGATCGGTATCGGCGGATCCGACCTTGGCCCCCGCGCCCTGTATCTTGCTCTGGAGAACTGGGCGAAGGTGAACGGCACCCTTAAGATGGAAGCCAAGTTCATCTCCAACGTAGATCCTGATGACGCTTCCGCGGTCCTGGCGGGCACAGACCTGGCACATGCCCTCTTTATCGTTGTTTCCAAGTCCGGTACCACACTGGAGACCCTGACCAACGAAATGTTCGTCAAGGACGCTCTGGAGAAGGCAGGTCTGGATCCCTCCAAACATATGCTGGCGGTTACCAGCGCGACCTCCCCTCTGGCCAACAACCCCGCTTATCTGGATTCCTTCTATATGGATGATTTCATCGGCGGCAGATATTCTTCCTCCTCCTGTGTCGGCGGCGCGATCCTGTCCCTGGCCTTCGGTCCGGAGATCTTTGACCGCATCATGGCAGGCGCGGCAGCGGAAGACGCCCTGGCCAAGAACCCTGATATCAGGAAGAATCCTGCCCTGCTCGACGCTCTGATCGGTGTTTATGAGCGCAACTTCCTGGGCTATGGCATCACAGCAGTCCTGCCTTATTCCCAGGCCCTGATCCGCTTCCCTGCCCACCTGCAGCAGCTGGATATGGAATCCAACGGCAAGAGCGTCAACCGCTTCGGCGAGCCCGTTGACTATGTGACCGGCCCCGTGATCTTCGGCGAGCCCGGCACCAACGGCCAGCACTCCTTCTATCAGCTCCTGCATCAGGGCACAGACATTGTTCCCATCCAGTTCCTGGGCTTCAAGAACAACCAGATGGAAAATGACGTCATCATCGAAGGCAGCACCAGCCAGCAGAAGCTGTCCGCCAACGTAGCGGCCCAGATCATGGCGTTCGCCTGCGGCAAAGACGATGAGAACCCCAACAAGTATTTCGCGGGCGGCAGGCCTTCTTCCATTATCGTAGGCGACAAGGTCACACCTGAGAGCCTGGGCGCGATCCTGGCGCATTTCGAGAACAAGGTCATGTTCCAGGGCTTCGCGTGGAACATCAACTCCTTCGATCAGGAAGGCGTACAGCTCGGCAAACTGCTGGCCAAGAAGGTCCTGGCAAAGAACACGGACGGCGCCCTGACTTCCTACAGCGAACTGCTCAGCATCTTCTGATTTTATCAGTGCGGACCGGACTTCCCACATGCGGGAAAGATACGGATGTCATGAAGTCCGTCCACCGGAAAAATGACAATCAATTTAATATTATGAGGACAGGCAGCCGGATCCAACTGGATCCGGCTGTTTTCTTTATGCCGGCGGCTTTTTGATGACGGATTTTTACTTAATTTAAAACACTGATTAACACAATATTGTCAATTGACAATTCAAACAAGGTATTACTGCCGCTATTGGCAAAATGTCATAAAGAGATAGTGACAAATCTGCGTCAAGTGTAGGATGTCACTAATTTCTAGTGACAAAACTGACATATCCATGAATTGATAACGGGCGAAACTGCCAATATAATTGAATCATCAGGAGGAAACAATGTCGAAAAGAGCAACACTGACAACCCGGCAAAAATCGATCATTCGGATCCTCACAAGGATGGACGGCAGGCCGATCACGGTAGCTGTGATCTCCGAGAAACTCGGGGTGTCCACCAGGACCATCCTGCGGGAAGTACCGGCTATCGAAAAATGGATGTCGGATAACGATTTCAATTTCGAACGCAAACCGGGCGTGGGAATGCTGGTCGGGGAAGCTCCTGAAACACTTCGCTTTATTGAAGAGCTGCTGGACGCCGACAATCTGGTCCCCATGTACAGCCGGCAGGAACGCCGCAAACATATCCTGGGAGAGCTTCTGTTCTCAGATGAACCGGTCAAATCGCTGGTCTTTACTTCCAAGTACAAGATCTCCGACGGCACCCTGTCGGAAGACCTGGATGTCCTGGATACATGGCTCAGGGATTACAGTGTTCAGATCATCCGCAGGCCCGGCCTGGGCATCTTTGTGGAAGGAACCGAGCTGGCCATACGCCAGGCCATTTCCAACGCGGTCCTTGAGTTCTGCGATGTGGAAAGGATTCCCGGACTGATCACCCAGGGCACCTCTGATGATGAGAAAATGCAGAGTCTGTCCAGAGAACCCCTTCTTGTTTTCCTCACGCCGCAGCTGCTGCGGTTCTCCATCCGGATTCTGAAGGAAACGGAAGCCAGGCTGAACATCTGCTATACGGACAGCGGCCAGATCGCCCTGATCGTCAGGATTGCCCTTTCCATCTACAGAATCCGGTCCGGACATTCCCTGACCGAACTGAATATGGACCTGGATGGTCTGCGGGGCCTTTCAGAGCTCCCGACAGCCAAGCTCATCGCTTTTGAGATCGAGAAACAGTTCGACCTGGAAGTGAACGCCAAGGAAAAGATCTATCTGGCCATGCATCTTTCCGCGACCAGGATCCTGTCCAGAGGCAGCAGCTTTTCGGATCCCCTGCAGGCGCTCAACATACGTCAGGTCGTCATGGCCATGACCAGTGTGGCGGAGCAGCTGACAGGCATTCCCTTTAAGAGCGACAGTACCCTGATCAATGATCTTGTCAGTCATATCTCCATGACAGAGAAACAGCTGGAGCTGAACCTGGTCTCCAGAGTGACCTATACGGAAGACCTGAAGAGGACTTATCCGGAAATCTACGCGGCCGCGGAAACCGCCTGCGAAGTACTCCGGGAATGGGTCCAGCCCAGAGTCATCCATGACGCGGAGATCGGACTGATTGCCATGCACTTCGCTGCATCGGCAGAGCGGTACCAGAACAGCAAGCAGAAAGTATCGGTCGCGGTGGTCTGTCCCACAGGAATCGGATCCTCCCGCATGCTGGCGGCGACGCTGACCGGCGCCTTCCACAATCTGGAAGTACGGAAAGTCATCTCAGCCTTTTCCATAGATACCCAGGCCCTCCGTGAGAACGGGATCGACCTGATCATCTCCACAACAGATCTCCATATTGATTTTCCCTATATCGTGGTAGAGAAAGTCCTCAAGGCCCAGGACAAGCTCCTGGTCAGCCAGGAAATCGACCGGATCGGCAAGGAAAAGCTGCAGAAAAGGATGCAGCAGGGCGGCAGACGGAGCCTGCCCATGAATGTGGATGACATTCAGCGGACATCGGAGATCGGTACCGAGATCGTAGAGATCCTCAACCATTTCCGGGTGGTCCGACAGCCCGGAGCGGACAACATCCGCCATATGATGGAGCTGGCCGCGGCGGTCTTCGCCGATGGAGAGGAAGACGTCCGCAGACTTGCGGACTGCTTCCAGGAACGGGAAAAGCTGGGCGCCACCTACATTCCGGACATGGAGATCTGCCTCTTCCACGGGGCCTCCGATCTGGTGGCACACAGCCGGTTCGGCTTTCTGGTGCTGGACACACCTCTTACCACCACAGAGACAATGATCCGGGGGGCCGTCATCATGGTCGTTCCCGCATCCTTTAAAGACAGCTATCGCGTAGAGCCGGCGGGCCGGCTGTCCGCGCTGCTGGTCGAAGACGAACGGTTTCTGCAGGCGCTGCAACGGGGCGATGAAGCCGCGGGCTTTAACCTGGCCCGGGAAGCGCTTGTGAAATATTTTCAACATGTTATCAGGCAGCAATAATGTAGCAACGTTTTTTTCAAGAGGAGGAGTAACCACATGAAAAACGCATTACAGAAATTCGGTAAATTCCTCTCCGCAATGGTCATGCCCAACATCGGCGCGTTCATTGCATGGGGATTTATCACAGCACTGTTCATCCCTGCAGGCTGGCTTCCCAACGAGAAACTGGCAGCGATCCAGCCTTACATGCTGTTCTACCTGCTTCCCGTTCTGATCGCTTATACAGGCGGTAAGATGGTCGGCGGCGACCGGGGCGGCGTCATCGGCGGTATCGCCGTCATGGGCGCGATCGCGGGTGTCGGCGGCACAGAAGGACAGCCTATGCTGATGGGCGCCATGATCATGGGCCCCCTGGCCGGCTGGGTCATCAAGCAGTTCGACAAATTCATGGAAGACAAGATGCCCGCAGGCTTCGAGATGCTGATCAACAACTTCTCAGTCGGTATCCTGGGTATGCTGCTGGCCATTTTCGGCAGCTATATCATGAGCCCGCTGATGACAGGTATCATGAATGTCCTGACAGCCGGCGTCAATGCGCTGGTCAACGCGCACCTTCTGCCTCTGGCAGCCATCTTCATTGAGCCCGCTAAGGTCCTGTTCCTGAACAACGCCATTAACCACGGTATCTTCACACCCATCGGTGCTACACAGGTTGAAGAAGCCGGAAAGTCCATCATGTACATGCTGGAAGCCAACCCCGGCCCCGGCCTGGGCGTCCTGCTTGCCTACATGTTCTTCTCCAAGGATGATACGACCAGACAGTCCGCCCCCGGCGCGATCATCATCCACTTCCTTGGCGGTATCCATGAGATCTACTTCCCTTATGTACTGATGAACCCCATCGTGATCATCGCTCCGATCGTTGGTAACATCTGCGCGATCGCTTTCTACAGCTTCTTCAAGGTTGGTCTGGTAGGTCCTTCCTCACCCGGTTCCATCATCGCGTTTATGTCCGTAGCTCCCAGGGATCAGATTCTCCTGGTTCTGGCAGGTGTCCTGATCGCGGCAGCCATTTCCTTCCTGGTCGCTTCCCCGATCATCCGCTTCACTGACAAGGGCGCCAGCCTGGAAGACGCGCAGGCAGACCTGGCCGCCAAGAAGGCAGAGGCCAAGGGCATGACCGTCAGCGCGGGCAAGGTCGGCAACGTTGCTGATATCAAGAAGATCATCTTCGCCTGCGACGCCGGCATGGGCTCCTCCGCAATGGGCGCTACCAAGTTCCGCAACAGGATCAAACAGTTCCGTCCTGACATCGTAGTCAAGAACACTTCCGTTGACAACATCCCTGCAGACTGCGATATCGCCGTCGTACAGACCATCCTGGCAGACCGCGCCAAGAAGTCCTGCCCTACCGCTCAGATCGTTGAGATCGGCAACTTCCTCGCGGATCCCGCTCTGGACAACCTGTTCATGCAGATTTCCACCGGTGACACAATGATGACAGCTGCTCCCGAGGCAGAAGATCCGGTAGAAAAGGTCACAAAACCTGACGTATTCACCAAAGAAGGCATCCTGCTCAACCAGAAGGCAGCCACCAAGGAAGAAGCCATCCGCCAGGCCGGACAGCTCCTGGTCGACAGAGGCTGCGTAGATCCTTCCTACATCGACGCGATGCTCGAGCGTGAGAAGATCGTCACGACTTACATGGGCATGGGCCTTGCGATCCCGCACGGCACGACCCAGGCCAAGGGCACAGTCAAGAAGACCGGTATCGTCTTCGTACAGTATCCTGACGGCGTACCGTTCGGCGATGAGAAGGCACAGCTGGTATTCGGTATCGCGGGTATCGGCGATGAGCATCTGGATATGCTGGCCAAGGTTGCCACCGCTCTGGATGACGAGGAAGTCATCGAGAAGATGAAGACAACCAACGACGTTGACTGGATCCTCAAGCAGCTCTCCTGATCACAGGAACCTGACTTAAAACTTAAATCCTGAGAACCGGCAATTCCCGCCCTCCGGGGCGGGAAGGCTGCAGGGATCAGAGCACTGCCTGGCAGCAGGCAGACCCGCAGCCGGAATGCAGTAAAACGCAGTCCGGCTGCTATGCGAATGCGGCTGCCCCTGTGCGGCAGAATGTCAGATATGGACGGAGAAAACAGCCCGTACATATGTAAAGAGTATTGGTTACAGAGATTAGATATAATAAAAGAAGCAGCAATTCATTGTACAGGTAAGGGGCAAAGACCTGCTCCGGAAAGAAGGTAATATTATGAAATCAGCAGTTATGTTTGGCGCAGGTAATATCGGACGTGGTTTTATCGGCATGGTCCTGGCAGAGGCCGGCTATAAGGTAATCTTCGGTGATGTCAATGCCGCAGTGATCGACAGGATCAAGGCGGACAAAGAGTACACGGTCCATATCATGGATGTGGAGAAGAGAGACGTGAAGATCACCGGTGTTGACGGCGTTATGTCCAACGGGCCTGAGATCATTGCTCCCATCGCGGAAGCGGATCTGGTCACCACAGCCGTAGGCCTGGTCGTCCTTCCCCGTGTTGCCCCTACAATGGCAGAAGGCATCCGTGCCCGTATCGCTGCCGGCTCCACAAAGCCCCTGAACTTCATCGCCTGCGAGAACGCGATCCGCGCTTCCAGCCAGCTCAAGGCGGCCATCTACGGCCTTCTGACCGATGAGGAAAAGGCATACGCCGACAAGTATATCGGTTTCCCGGACTGCTCCGTTGACCGTATCGTTCCCCCGATCCACAGCGAGAATCCCATTGACGTTGTGGTAGAAGACCACTTTGAGTGGAACGTGGAAAAAGGCTCCTTCTGCGGCGAACTGCCTCAGATCGAAGGCATGAACCTGGTCGACAACCTGGATGCCTACATTGAGAGAAAGCTCTTCACCCTGAACACAGGCCACTGCATCACCGCTTATCTGGGCGTCCTCAAGGGCAAAGAGACCATCATGGACGCGATCCTGGATGAGGAGATCTATGCGATCGTACATGAAGCCATGATCCAGTCCGGCAACGGCCTTGTAAAGAAATACGGCCTGGACGGCGAAGCGCACGCGGCCTATATCGAGAAGATCATTGCCAGATTCAAGAACCCCTATCTGCATGACGATGTCAAGCGTGTCGGCCGTGAGCCCCTCAGAAAGCTCAGCGCCACCGACCGTCTGGTCAAGCCTACCATGACTGCCCTTTCCTTCGGCGAGCCTGTTGACAAGCTGGTCATCGGCATTGCCGCCGCCCTGCATTATGTCAACCCCGAAGACAAGCAGGCGGTAGAGCTGCAGGAGAAGATCGCTGCCAAGGGCGCAGTCGAGGCCTTCAAGGAGATCTCCGGCGTAGAAGACGAAGCGCTTCTGGCCCAGGTCAAGGAAGCTTACGACAAGCTGGCCTGATCCGTCTCCTGTAAAGGAGCGTCATGCTGATCAAAAGCATCACCATGCGGCCGGGCGCCCATTTCCATGCCAGGCCGGCTGCGGATCTGGCGGTACTGGCCAGACAGTTCGAATCGGTCCTGCTGATTTCGGTGGGAGAGGAGCTGGCTGACGCCAAAAACGCCCTGGCTCTGATGCGTCTGCCCAAACCGAAGGACGGGAACATCGAGCTGACCGCTTCCGGCCCGGACGAGGAGGAAGCGGCCGCGGCTCTGGAGACACAGATCCTGACCATTGAACGGCTGCGGAAGTGATGCCTGTATAGCAGAAGTATATTGAAAAGCCGCGGAGCGGGTACAGACCCGTTTCCGCGGTTTTTTCTGGTATCCTGAAAACGCATAAACGTACGGAAACAATCCGGCGCCGTCGACATTTTTGTCTATTTTGTATGACAACATGGCGGAGTATTGCACATTTTTAGGTAAAATGTTATGATTGAATATACCGTATATTGATATGATCATTATTTTCAGGAGACGATTATGGATTTACAGAAATTTTATGACGGCACAGCCTTTGACGCATATAATTACTTCGGCGCGCATCCGGCAGAGGACGGGAAGGGGATCGTTTTCCGCACTTTTGCCCTGAACGCGGATAAAGTATCGCTGATCGGCGAGTTCAGCGACTGGAAGGAACTGCCCATGAAAACGCCGGAGCGGTACGGCTTCTGGGAGCTGACAGTCAAAGAGGCCCGGGTCGGCCAGATGTACAAGTATGTCATCTATTCCAAACTGGGCCGGATCGAGCACTGCGACCCCTACGGCTTTGGCATGGAACTGCGGCCCAACTGGGCCTCCATCGTCCGGGACCTGTATGAGTACCAGTTCACGGATGACAAATGGATGAAGGCCAGGAGCCTGAACTTTGACAGGCCTTTGAATATTTATGAGCTGCATCTGGGTTCCTGGAAGCGCAATGAGAAGGATGAGAACGGCTGGTACCATTATCTGGACATCGTGGATGAACTGATCGATTATGTCAAAAAGTACCATTATACCCATGTAGAGATCATGCCCCTGTCCGAGCATCCCTTTGACGGCAGCTGGGGCTACCAGAACACAGGATTCTTTTCACCCACGGCCCGGTACGGGACTGCGACGGAGCTGAAGGAATTCGTAGACCGCCTGCACAATGCCGGCATCGGCGCCATTATCGACTTTGTGCCCGCCCATTTCGCGACGGATTACTACGCCCTTAAAGAGTATGACGGGACCCAGCTCTATGAATATCCCAGCAGCGATGTGACAGCCAGTGAATGGGGCAGCTACAACTTTATCTTTGCCCGCCGGGAGGTGGCCTGCTTCATGCAGTCGGCGGCCAACTACTGGCTGACGGAATATCACTTTGACGGTCTGCGTTTTGACGCCGTCAGCCGCCTGATCTACTGGATGGGAGATGAGAACCGGGGCGAGAACCCGACCTCCATCGAATTCCTCAAGAACATGAATGAAGGCCTCCACCGCCTGCATCCGACCGCCATGCTGATCGCGGAGGATTCCACATCCTTCCCCGGCGGCACCAAACCCGTCTGGGCCGGCGGACTGGGCTTCGATTACAAGTGGGATCTGGGCTGGATGAACGACACCCTGGATTACTTTATGAAGCAGTCCCATGAGAGAGCGGCCGTGCCGGACAAGCTGACCTTCTCCATGTTCTACTATTTCAATGAGAGGTATCTGCTGCCTCTCTCCCATGATGAAGTGGTGCACGGCAAGAAGACCATCATCGACAAGATCTTCGGCGATTATGAGATGAAATTCCCCCAGGCCAGGACGCTTTACATGTATATGTACTGTCATCCCGGCAAGAAGCTCAACTTCATGGGCAATGAGATCGCCATGTTCCGGGAATGGGACGAGACCAAAGAGCTGGATTACTTCCTGCTCCAGTATCCGACCCATGATTCTTTCCATGAATATATTACTGAACTCAACAGGCTGTACCTGCAGTACCCTGCTTTCTATGAAAAAGACTATGAAGACGATGGCTTTAAATGGGAAGCCATCAATGTAGACGGCCATAATGTATTTGCCCTGCGCCGGTTCGGCAGGGACCCGGACAAGAGCCTGCTGGCAGTCTTTAATTTCTCCATAGAACCCCAGACATGGTACTTCCATCCGGATAAGACCGGCACCATTGAAATGCTGCTGCACAGCGACTGGTATCCTTACGGCGGCAATACCCCGGCAGATCAGAAAGGCCCCGCCTTCCTGATGCAGGACAGCGGATATAAGATCGAGCTGCCCGCCTTCTCCTCCATTCTTTATGAGGTGGACACCAAAGAAATTAAGAAAGCGCCCGGAAAAAGCGCTGCGAAGCCCGCGGGAACCGCGGGAAAAGCCTGACAGCAGGGCCGGCGGAACATGCATATAAAGGAACAGAATGAAAACATTAGAACAGGTCAGAGAAAACTTCAGTCATGATGTCTATGCATCCGGGACGACCGGGATCTATATACAGTACGCCAGGCCGGGTCACTGTGTGGTCAGCCTGAAGCCCGATGCCAGGCACTTTAACGCCCTGGGACAGGTCATGGGAGCCGTCTACAATACAATGGCGGATTTCGCCTTTGCGGTGGCTTCCAACTATGAATTTGACGGGCCCGCCGGCGTCGTGACCCTGGACAGCCACATCCGCTTTCTGAATCCCATGAAAGGGTCCGTACTGATGGGGGCGGCCAATGTGATCCGGGACGGCAGCAGGACCTGCTTCTACGAGGCAGAGATCACGGACGATCTGGGAACGAAGATCGCTTCCGTATCCATTACCGGCTATAAGTTCATAAAAAGACAGCCTTCCCCGGAGGAATGACCTCCGGGAAAGGCCCTGGCCGGTCCGGCGGGCCGGCCGAAATAAAGGAAAAATAATGATTGACAGGCAGGAATCCTTTGGGTATAATCATACTTGCGTTTGAAAAGAGTCCGAAAACGGGGTGTAGCTCAGCTTGGCTAGAGCGCCTGGTTTGGGACCAGGAGGCCGCAGGTTCGAATCCTGTCACCCCGATTGTGCTTGCAATCCGAACGCCTTTATGCTACAATTTAATGGTTCCACAGCGATATGCGGGTGTAGTTCAGTGGTAGAACACTAGCCTTCCAAGCTAGATATGTGGGTTCGATTCCCATCACCCGCTTTTACAATGCCCCTTGCAGGGACTTGTTCTATGTGTCCGTAGCTCAGCTGGATAGAGCACCGGCCTTCTAAGCCGGTTGTCGAGGGTTCGAGTCCCCCCGGGCATACTGATCCGCGGATTCAAAAATGCGATTTCAATCATTGAAGACGGATATGGTGGGTATGGCGTAGTTGGTTAACGCGCCAGATTGTGGTTCTGGAGAGCGAGGGTTCGAGTCCCTCTACCCACCCTTTCATACAGCCGCTGGCTGTGTGAAAACAGAAGAGGACGCGCAGGCGTTCTTTTTTTTGCAGTTTTTTCATGCCTTCTTTCGGTTTTCTTTCTATGTACGGAAATTGAATCCTGTGGTAAAATACTTTTGTTCAGAAAGTGTACATGGATTGGTTTCAATTATCCGGGATTTAAATGATTCCTGGAAATGAACGATCTGCGGAACTGAATGATCATGGGCTATAGCCAAGTGGTTAAGGCACAGCACTTTGACTGCTGCAGACGTTGGTTCGAATCCAACTAGCCCAGGCCCGGGACATTAGCTCAGATGGTAGAGCACCTGACTTTTAATCAGGTTGTCGGGGGTTCGAGTCCCCCATGTCTCACACGCTGGAATACCGTGCTGCTTCGGCAGGGCGGTATTCTTTTGGCAAACAGGCGTATATGGCGGAATTGGCAGACGCGCTGGATTTAGGTTCCAGTGGGCACCCCCGTGCAGGTTCGAGTCCTGTTATACGCATAAAAGATCCGGAAGGAACGTTTCCTGCTGAAATGTTCCTTCCGGATCTTTTTTGTCTGTTTTTTTGATGATACCCTGGAATACTCTGTTTTTTAAGTGCGGCACAGGCGGCTGTTACGGCTCTACGTAACAGATCCGGGCCTCCGGTTCCCGGCCTTCTTCCAGGTCCAGCAGGATATAGCTGGGCAGACGGCCGGGCTGTCTGGGAAAAGCAAGGCTGCCGGGATTGAGAACCAGCATGCCTTTGACTTTTTTGCAGGAGGGGCGGTGGGTATGGCCGTAGATCACAATATCCGCATGCCGGTCCCGCCCTTCGTCGATGACCTCGCTTTCCGTGGCGGAGACCATGTAATGGTGGCCGTGGGTCAGGAAGATCCGGCTGCCGCACAGCTCCAGTTCCAGGTCGTAGGGGGCGGCGGTAAAGAAATCATTATTGCCGGCCACGTAGTAAAAGGGAGTCCCGCATACCTCTTCATAGATGTCTTCGCTCCCTTCCGCGTCACCGGCGTGGATCAGTACATCGTAGTGCCCCGCGTCCCGCACCACATCCGCAAAGATCATATCTTCACTGTGGGTATCGCTGATGATCAGAATTCTCATAAAACTCCCTGTTCTTCCAGTATATGCAGCATGGCCCGCAGGGCCCGGCCCCGGTGGCTGATGGCGTTCTTCTGTTCCGGACTGATCTGGGCGCTCGTCATCTGATACTCCGGCAGATAGAAGAAAGGATCATATCCGAAGCCGTTCTCGCCGGCGATCTCATAGCCGATATAGCCCTCCATATGGCCGGTGGCGGTATATGAGGTACCATCGGGCAGGACTGCGGCTACAGAGGCCGTAAAACGGGCTGTACGCGCCTCCCAGGGGGTATCTTTGAGACGGTCTATGATATAGCCCATCTTATAGTTATAGTCCGTATCCCGGCCCAGATAACGGGCGGAATAGATCCCGGGCTCCCCGCCCAGGGCGTCGACGACAAGGCCGGAATCGTCGGACATGACGATATTGGTGACTCCCTCCTTCTCCCCCGGCATACGGCCTTCGGCCTCCGCCTGCAGGACCAGTTCATGGACGGCCCGGGCTTTGATCAGGGCGTTCTCCGCAAAGCTGGTCCCGTCTTCTTCCGGGTCAGCTGCCACGCCGGCTTCCTTCATGGTCACCACGGATACATCGGGCCGGGTAATGATTTCCCGGATCTCCCGGACTTTGTTCCTGTTGCCGGTAGCGAATATGATCTGAATGCTCAAACAGACGCTCCTTTCTGATGTACGGTCCGTCAGCTGCCCGCGCGTCTGCGGTTGGGCGGCTTGGGGCCGGGAAACTGATAGAAATAAGTCTTCAGCATGCCGTTGTATATTTTGCGGTTCCTGGCCGCTTTCAGGCCCAGGTCCTGCTCGGCCTTTTCATAAGAGGTGATCAGGTACATGGACCAGGAATCCAGCTCCTTAAAGCGGCTTCCCAGGGTCCTGTACAGTTCGGAGATGCCGGACAGATCCTCCGGGTCCCCGTCCTGGCTGAAGGAAGTACCGCTGCCGGTCAGGCGTTCGCCGTAAGGCGGGTTGGTGATCAGGAAACCGTATTTCTTGGGGTGGGAGAGTGCCTCTACGCCCCTGGTCTGGAAGTGGATCAGCTTATCCACGCCTGCCAGACGGGCGTTCTCCCGGGCGGCCGCGATGGCGGCGGGATCGATGTCATAGCCCTGCAGGTCGGTATCGACCGACAGGTCGATCATTTCCTCGGCTTCCTCCCGGGCGTCCGTCCAGTAGGAGGAGGGGATCAGATTGGTCCATTCCTCTGCCAGGAAATGCCTGCGCAGGCCGGGCGCTATATGGGCGGATAAAAGGGCGGCTTCGATCAGGAAAGTGCCGCTGCCGCAGAAAGGGTCCACCAGGATCCGGCCGGGCCGCCAGGGGGTGAGCATGATCAGGCCTGCGGCCAGATTCTCGGCAATGGGGGCCTTGACGGCCATACGGCGGTAGCCCCGCTTGTGCAGGGATTCGCCGGTCGTATCGATGGCGCAGGTCACCTCATCCTTTTTGATAAAGACGCGGACAGGATAGGGGGATCCGGTCTCCGGGAAATGGTCGATCATATATTTCTTCTTCATCCGCTCGACCATGGCCTTTTTCATGACCGACTGGATATCAGAGGGAGAGAAGAGCCTGCTCTTGACAGTGGCGGCTTTGGTGACCCAGAACCTGGATTCCCGGGGCAGATAGGCCTCCCAGGGCAGGCTCAGTGTTCCCTGGAAGAGCTCCTCCCAGGTCTCCGCATGGAAAGAGCCTGCTTTCAGAAGGATCCGCTCCGCTGTACGAAGGCATATATTGGCCCTGGCAATGGCTTCCGCGTCGCCGATAAAGGTAACGCGGCCGTCCGTGACCTCAGATATTTCATAACCTATATCGTAGATTTCATTCTTGACGACGCTCTCCATCCCGAAATGGCATGGGGCGATCAGTTCATATTGCTGCTGAGGCATTTGTGTATCCCCTTTCTGCGCGGGTCCTTACGCCGATCCCGCTCCAGCGTTAAAAAAATGAAAACTTCCCCTTATGGTTATATTCTATCGCTGATTTCAAGTTTTTGAAATAGTCAGTTTTGATCCGGTGTTTTTTGTTTGTTTTGATGCGCCTGATGTTTCAGGAGAAAAATGAATCAGCTTCGGCAGCGGCCGAAGCTGATCTGTAGGGGAACAGCGGGGGGGCTGTTCCCGTTTTTTTATACGATTTCTGATGCGGGACACGCTGCCTTTACAGGCAGGCCCCTCCCGGGAAAGAATTCCGGAAAAATACCGGATCAGACGATTCCCTGTGCCTCCATGGCGTTAACGACTTTCAGGAAGCCTGCGATGTTGGCGCCTGCTACATAGTCGCCTTCCATGCCGTACTTCTTGGAAGCGTCATCAATATTGTGATAGATGTTGACCATGATATTCTTGAGCTTGGAATCGACTTCTTCCGCGGACCAGGACAGTCTCTCGGAGTTCTGGCTCATTTCCAGAGCGGAAGTAGCTACGCCGCCTGCGTTGGAAGCCTTGCCGGGAACGAAGAGAACGCCGTTCTCCTGCAGATACTTGGTCGCTTCCAGAGTGGTGGGCATGTTGGCACCCTCACATACAGCGTAAACGCCATTGGCGACCAGTGCCTTCGCGTCATCCAGATTCAGCTCGTTCTGGGTAGCGCAGGGCAGCGCGACGTCGACCTTGACAGACCATACGCCCTTGCCTTCATGATATTCCGCAGTGGGCTTCGCGGCCTTGTACTCGGTCAGTCTTGCTCTCCTGACTTCCTTGACTTCCTTCAGAAGGGCGACATCGATGCCGTCCGCGTCATAGATCCAGCCTGTGGAATCGGAGCAGGTAACGACCTTGGCGCCCAGCTGCTGTGACTTTTCGATGGCGTAGATGGCCACATTGCCGGCACCGGATACGGAAACAGTCTTGCCTTCCATGCTTGTGCCGTGGCACTTGAGCAGTTCGTCGGTCAGATAGACCAGGCCGTAGCCGGTCGCCTGTGTCCTGACCAGGGATCCGCCGTAGGAAAGGCCCTTGCCGGTCAGAACGCCTTCATACAGGCCTGTGATCCTCTTATACTGGCCGTACAGGAAACCGATCTCACGGGCGCCTACGCCGATGTCACCGGCAGGTACGTCTGTGTCGGCGCCGATATATTTGAAGAGCTCTGTCATGAAGCTCTGGCAGAATGCCATGATCTCTCTGTCGGACTTGCCCTTGGGATCGAAATCACTGCCGCCCTTGCCGCCGCCGATGGGCAGGCCGGTCAGGCTGTTCTTGAAGATCTGCTCGAAGCCCAGGAACTTGATAATACCAAGGTTTACAGAGGGGTGGAGACGAAGTCCGCCCTTGTAGGGTCCGATCGCGCTGTTGAACTGCACACGGAAACCGTTGTTGACCTGGACCTGGCCCTTGTCATCAACCCAGGGAACTCTGAAGAGGATGGCGCGCTCAGGTGTGGTAATGCGCTCCAGAAGGGCTTCCTTCCTGTACTTGTCTTCATCCGCCTCGATGACGACACGAAGGCTCTCAAGGACCTCTTTGACGGCCTGATGGAATTCAGGCTGCGCGGGGTTCTGTGCTATGACTCTTTCCAGTACTTCATCAACGTATGACATTCTAATTTCCTCCTTTTGGTTGATTGTTACGCTCTCGTCAATATGGTATACAAATTTCCGGTCAGGGAACATTTTGCATAATTGTATACCAAACCGGCCCTAAAAAAATGATGGGCCGCAGGGCTGCTGAAACAAAAAATATGCTTATTTCGCTTCCCTTTCTCCTCACTTTTGCCATTATAAACTCCTCTTTTATCGATTTCAAGTGTTAAAGCGCAAAAACCTGTAAAAAATACGCCTGCGATTTTGGCAGGAATGTACAATAATTCTTGTATAATTAAATACGTGTATACAAAGATACTGAGTGATTGTGGCCCTTTATATACAAATGCAGACATAAATAACAAAAAACCGCGGCTGCCGGCGGATAATTCCGCCGCAGCCGCGGTTCGGTATCTGTTTTGGTCAGGCCGTTCTTACAGAAGCTTTACGCCGCGCTTCGCGCAGTAGGCTTCGGTCTCTTCCGGCCAGAGGGAGGACTGAACCTCGCCGATGTGGGCCTTGCGCAGGAAGAACATGCAGATCCTGGACTGGCCGATACCGCCGCCGATGGTAAGGGGCAGTTCGTTGTTGAGGATGGCTTTCTGGAAGGGGAGCCTTGCCCTGTCCTGACAGCCGGATTTCTCCAGCTGGGAACGGAGGGAGTCGGCGTCGACACGGATCCCCATGGAGGAGATTTCCAGCGCGATATCCAGAACCGGATAGTAGACCAGGATATCGCCGTTCAGGCTCCAGTCATCGTAGTCGGGGGCACGGCCGTCATGGGGCTGGCCGTCCGCCAGTTTATCACCGATCTGCATGATGAAGACAGCTCCTTTGGCCCGGGTGATCAGATATTCCCGTTCCTTGGGAGTTTTGTCGGGATACATATCCTGCAGCTCCTGGGAAGTGATGAAATAAATATCATGGGGCAGGGATTCCTTGATGTATTCATAACGGATCGACATGTACTTTTCTGTCTGACGCAGGACCCTGTAAACAACTCTGACGACAGAACGGAGCGTCTCCTCGGTCCTGTCATCCCGGGCGATGATCTTCTCCCAGTCCCACTGATCCACATAGATGGAGTGGATGTTGTCGGTGGTCTCATCCCGGCGGATAGCGCTCATATCTGTATAGAGGCCTTCATCGGTATGGAAGCCGTATTTTTTCAGGGCATAGCGTTTCCATTTGGCCAGGGACTGTACGACTTCGCCATAGCGCCCTTCCTGTTCCAGAATATCAAAGGAAACAGGACGTTCTACGCCGTTCAGGTTATCGTTCAGACCGGATTCGGGGTCAACGAACAGAGGCGCTGAGACTCTGAGCAGATTGAGACGCTCCGCCAGCAGCGTCTGGAAGAAATCCTTGACGATCTTAATGGCTTTCTGGGTCTCATGGAGATCCAGGGCGGATTCATAATGAGCAGGAATATAAATGTGATCCATAGTGTCCTTTCTGCGTCTGCCGCACGGAGAGGGAAAGCTGCTGTGAGAAGATTCCCCGGCCGGACGCCGTTTTTATAAGTTACGCCGTAAAAAACTTTTTTTATTTAACCGTATTTTGACCTAAATTGCAATACGGATTCCCGGACTTTCCGGGAAAGATTTCCGGAGGATCCGTTTCGGACTTTTATCCCGGGCTTTTATTCCGGCTGCCGCACGGATAGCCATTTGGGCCGTTTTCATATATAATTTTTTACGTGAGCATACAAATGGCCCTGCCGCGGCAGGGATATGGACGTAGATTGTTATGGGTTATGAAATAAAAATATCTGTCAGGAACCTGGTCGAATTCCTCCTGCGTTCCGGCGATCTGGACGACAGGGGCGGGGGGAGCCCGGAAGATGCTATGGTCCGCGGGGCCCTCATGCACAGGAAGCTGCAGGGGGCCCAGGGGGCTGAATACGCCTCAGAAGTATCCCTGAAAGCCGCCTGGGTCCTGCCGGACGCATGGCGGGAGGAGGAGATCGCGGTCCTGATCGAGGGCCGGGCGGACGGGATCTTTCCGGCGGTCAATCCGGAAATGGAGATCGCCGGCCGCCTCTGGACCATTGATGAGATCAAGACTACATACAGAAAACTGAGCAGGATGAAGGAACCGGAACCGGTCCATCTGGCCCAGGCCCTCTGTTATGCCTGGATCTGGTGCCGGGACAATGCCCTGGAGGAAATCTGCATCCGCATGACTTACTGCAGCCTGGATACGGAAGAGATCAAATATTTCTGGTATTACAGGACTGCGGCGGAACTGGAACAGTGGATGGAAGGCCTGATGCATGAATACCGGCGCTGGGCCCTGCAGGAGATCCGGTGGAAAGACCGGCGGACGGAATCGATCAAAGCCGCCGTATTTCCTTTCCCTTACAGGGAAGGCCAGCGGGACCTGGCGGCCGGGGTCTACCGGACCATTGTCCGGGGCAGGAAACTGTTTCTGGAGGCGCCCACCGGCAGCGGCAAGACCCTGGCGGTCCTTTTCCCGGCCGTCAAGGCCATGGGGGAGGGTAAGGCGGACAGGCTTTTCTATCTGACGGCCAGGAATGTGGCGGCCTCTGTTGCCCTGCAGACCATGGATCTTCTGGAAGAGAGGGGGCTGCGTCTGCGCAGGGTCCTGCTGACCGCCAAAGAGAAAATCTGCCTGCTGGACAGGCCGGCCTGCAATCCGGACAGCTGTCCCCGGGCCGCGGGCCATTACGACAGGGTGAATGAAGCGATTTATGAGTTATTGACCGGAACGGACAACATAAACAGAGAGGCGGTGGAAGCTGCGGCGGAACGCTGGAATGTATGTCCTTTCGAGCTTTCGCTGGATCTGACCGGCTTCTCGGACGCCATCATAGCCGATTATAATTATGTATTTGACCCTCATGCCCGCCTGCGCCGTTTTTTCGCAGAAGGAACCGGCAGCGGGAAATATGTTTTTATGGTGGATGAAGCCCATAATCTGGTGGACCGGGGCAGGGATATGTACAGCGCCCGGCTGGACACATCTCTGTTCAGGGAGTTCCGGAAGAAGATCCGGAATCCTTTCCCTGCCTTGTGGAAAAAGGCCGGGAAATGTATGACCGCCCTGCGCCGGCTCCCGGAGCCGGAAGGGGGATGGCGGCTGCTGGAAGAGGATGAATGGGCATACTTTACGGACACTGTCAGCCTCCTTTATGTGGCCCTGGGCCAGGAACTGGATCGTTTCCGGAGGGGTGACCGAACCAGTCAAACGGCAGAAAAGCGGGCGGCCCGGGAGGATATCCTGCAGATGTATTTTGAGCTGGGCCATTATCTGCTGATCTTCGAGAATATGGAGGAGGACTACGCGGTCTATACGGAAGCGGCGGAAGAGAAGGACAGAAATATCATTCTCTTCTGTCTGGACCCGGGGCGGAGCCTCAGGGCCTGCATGGACCGGGGCTGCGGTTCGATCCTGTTTTCCGCGACGCTCCTTCCGGTCCAGTATTATAAAAAACTTCTGGGCGGGACAGAGGAGGATTATGAAATCTATGCCCGTTCCGCTTTTGATCCGGCAAGGCGCCGGGTCTTCCTGGTTGGCGATGTGACCTCCCGCTACAGGGACCGCAGTCCGGAAAACTTTACAAAGATAGCGGATTGCATTTACAATATAGTCTCCTGCAGACACGGCAACTATATGATCTTTTTCCCTTCCTATGCCTTTCTGGAACAGACAGCGGATGTTTATCTGGAAAAATACCCGGATTCGGAGGAGAACCGGGTGCTGGTTCAGACCGCCGACATGTCCCAGGGGGAAAGAGAGGCCTTTCTGGACCGCTTCAACGCCTATCGCAATGACCGCAGCCTGCTGGGCTTCTGTGTGCTGGGAGGCGTTTTCGGGGAAGGCATCGATCTCAGGGATGACCGCCTGATCGGGGTCATCGTCATAGGGACCGGAATACCCGGGATCGGGCCGGACCGGCAGATTCTCCGGGAATATTTCGACCGGGAGGAGAAAAAGGGCTTTGACTACGCCTATCGTTACCCCGGCATGAACAAGGTCCTGCAGGCAGCGGGCCGGGCGATCCGGACCGCGGAGGATGTAGGCATCGTAGCCCTGCTGGATGACCGCTTCCTGACCGGGGCTTACCGGCAGCTGTTCCCGGCCGAATGGACGGAGTGTGAGACAGTTACAGTCAACCGGGTATCCGACAGGGTCAGCCGCTTCTGGGATGAGTGGCTCTGATCCCCGGCGCCGGCGGCGGCCTGTCCGGGTGCGGATCCCATTTTTTGTGGAAAACACCGTCAAAAAAATATGTAAACCGACAGAAAAGGCAGTTTTCAGACGACTTACCCTGTTTTGACCCGAAATAGTGATTTCTGACACTATAAATGACAGGTGTGTCAATGTGGATAACTTTGTGGAATTTGGGGATTTCTTCGGGGTACAGGACCAGAAAGTGACGGTTTTTCAATAAAAATCGACCGTGTGTTTTGGGGACGGTTTTTCGCGGTTTCCAAAACCGCTGAACCAAAGCAGTCAACAAAAATATGTTAACTAAAATGAAAGGAAATCAAGCTTATGTGGGCAGAAGAAAGTGTATTTTATCAGATTTATCCTCTTGGATTTTGCGGCGCTCCCTTCCATAATGACGGAAAACTGGAGCACAGGATCCTGAAAGTCATCGACTGGATCCCCCATATGCGGAAGCTGGGCATCAACGCGGTCTATTTCTGCCCGGTCTTTGAGTCTGACACTCACGGCTACAATACCAGAGATTATAAGAAGATCGATGTCAGGCTGGGTACCAATGAGGATTTCAAAAAGGTCTGTGATGAACTCCACGCGAATGGCATCCGGGTCGTCCTGGACGGCGTTTTTAACCATGTAGGCAGAGGCTTTACCCAGTTCCGGGATGTCCTGACCTATCGGGAGAAGTCCTGGTATAAAGACTGGTTCAATATCAGCTTTGAGGGAAATTCCAACTATAATGACGGACTCTGGTATGAAGGATGGGAAGGCAACTATGACCTGGTCAAACTGAACCTGCGCAATGACGCGGTGGTCGACCATATTTTTGACGCTGTCAGATACTGGGTCGAGTATTTCGGTATTGACGGTCTGCGTCTGGATGTGGCTTACTGCCTGGACAATGATTTTGTCCGCCGCCTGCGAGGCTTTACAGACTCCCTCAAGGAGGACTTCTATCTGATCGGGGAAATGCTGCACGGCGATTACAATCTCAAGATCGGCCCCGGCATGCTGCACAGCTGCACCAACTATGAGTGCTATAAAGGAATACATTCCAGCTTCAACAGCATGAACATGTTCGAGATCTGCCATTCCCTGATGCGGCAGTTCGGATCCGATCCCTGGTGCCTCTACACCGGCAGGCATCTGCTGTCCTTCGCGGACAATCATGATGTGTCCAGGATCGCCACGATTCTTAACAATAAAAAGCATCTGCCGCTGGTCTATGGCATGGTCTTTGGCATGCCCGGTATCCCCTGTATCTATTACGGCAGCGAGTGGGGCATGGAAGGAGACAAGAAAAACGGCGATCCCTCCCTGCGTCCTGCGGTTGAGCAGCCGGAATGGAACGAACTGACCGATTTCATCAGCCGTCTGGCAGAGGCTAAAAAGAATTCCGAAGCCCTGAATTACGGCGGCTTCCGCAGCGTGGTCCTGACCAATAAACAGTGCATCTTTGAGAGAAAATCCGAACATGAGAGGGTCATGGTAGCCATCAATGCCGATGAGGAGGAATATGTTGCCCACTTTGATGCCGGCTGCGGCCTGGCAGAGGACCTGATCACCGGAAAGACCCATGATTTCGGCGGCGGCAGCCATCTGCCGGCCTATTCCGTCAGTTTCTGGAAGATGGAACGTTGAGAACCGGGAAACTGCAGGGAACCGTGTCTTCCGGCCCGTCCGGAAAGTTTTTTTTCCAATCCCGGGAATTAACTCGATATTTACAGGAAAACATGCTATATTAGTTTAGAAATTATTCATAATTTCATGATTGACACATTATGAAATTATATTTGAGGAGGTAATACATATGGGTACTGAAAGCCCTTTGGCACTGCTTCTGATCGCTCTGATCCCGCCGCTCTTCTTCCTGGTCTATATTTACAGGCAGGACGATATTGAGTCGGAACCCAGAGGAATGATCGCCGGTATCATAGGCCTGGGCGCCTTATCAGCCATCCCGGCCGTGATTCTGGAATCGATTGGGATCGGATTCTTATCCCGGCTGGGCCTTCCGGAGGATAGTATCATCTTACTGCTTCTTGAGAACTTTCTTGTGGTCGGTATTTCCGAAGAAATCTGTAAATATTGGGGCGGCCGGCTCACGACATGGAAGAGCCCTGAATTCAACTACCGTTTTGACGGGATTGTCTACATGGTATCTTCGGCAATCGGCTTCGCGGCCCTGGAGAATGTGCTCTATGTATTCGAGTACGGCTTCCATACCGGCGTAATGAGAGCTATTCTTTCCATCCCCCTGCATACCATCTGCGGTATGTTCCTGGGATACTATTACGGAGAAGGCAAATATCTGCTCATGCATGGGGACAAGGCTGGTTCCAGAAATGCTTTCTGGAAGGGACTCGTCATTGCTGTGGCGATCCATGGCGCTTACGATTTCCTCGCTTCCGTCAGCAGCCTGGTCGGACTGGTTCTGTTCGTCGTTCTGGTCATCGTTGTGGACATAGTCGCTTTCCGCTTCATGAAGAACGCGGAGAAAGCAGATTCCCCCATCTATGAGTGACCGGTTGAACAGGCAGGTCTGATATGACAGCAGCACAGGGCCCGGAAACCCGTAAAAGGTTTCCGGGCCTTTTGACCCTGCGGTTCAAAAAAAGTATTGACAAAATCTGCAAGTTTGGATAATATATGATTTGTCCATCACAGAAATGTGCTGACAGATACATATGCGATAGTAGTACAGTTGGTAGTACGCCACCTTGCCAAGGTGGAGGTCGCGAGTTCGAGCCTCGTCTATCGCTCTGAAGCGGAAGTCCGGAAAACGCCGGATTTCCGCTGTTTTTTTGATTTAACAGTAACCATTTTCACTATTACCAGGGCCCTTTTTTATTACCCTGGGTAATAAGGTGCTCAAAGCGCAATATTTGGCCAGCCGGCCGGTGCTGCGCTGATTGAAAAATGCTCCCGATATGGCTTTTTCTGGGGTAAAGTCATATCGGGAGCGTTTGTTCTTCTTCGGGAGATTTTTCGGCTTTTTGTGATAAAATGTTACCATCAGGGAAAGCGGCCGCCCGGCCCTGCTTTCCGGGAGAGGACGAGATCGGAATGAACCAGATGACAGGATACAGTCGGATATTCGGAGGAAAGCTGCAGATCGACGGCGGCGCGCTGAAAATGATCGCGGTCGTGACCATGTTCATCGACCATCTAACATTGTGTTTTCTGGAAGTGGTCAAAGGACCGGACGGCAGGGCCATTCTTTACAGCATTCCCTATGGGAAAGTGCTGGACAGGATCGGCCGGGGCATCGGCAGGACTGCTTTTCCCATATTCTGTTTTATGGTCGTGGAAGCGCTGATCTATACCCGCAGCCGGATCAGATATCTGATCAGGATGCTCCTGTTCGCGGCAATTTCCCATTATCCCTTTAATTTAATGATCTTTCCCGGCAGTACGAAGATCCACTGCAGTGTCATGGCTACGCTGGCCCTGGGATTTCTGGCTGTCTGGACCATGGATGCCATGGCCGGGGCCTGTCTGGGACGGCAGTATACGATCAGGGCATACAAAGGACTGGATCCTGTACCGGAAGAGGAAAGGGGACAGCCGGTTGGCAGCTGCGGCCTCTACGGGAACAGATTTGTCAATATCGCGGTCTTCGGGATCGTTTCCGTGTCCTCCTGCGCCGGATTCTGCAAACTGGCAGCCGCGATCCGTACGGACTACCGGTATGGCGGTGTGCTGCTGGTCGTTATTTTCTATGTACTGTACAGGATCCGGGACATTTCCCTGGCGGCCGGCTGGGCCTGGATCAGCTATTATAATGAAAGTGAATTGCTGTCATTTCCGGGCTTTTTACTGTTGAAGTGCTATAATGGAAAAAAGGGAATGCAGAACAAATACTTCTTTTATATATTCTACCCGGTCCATCTGCTGCTCCTGTACCTGGTCCGAAAAGCTGTTTTCGGTGCCTGAGAACGGATTTGCGCAGCACAAGGGCATGACAGAAAGGAAATCCGAACGTTACACAGCAGGAGGGAGATATGGAACTCAGATTTATAGGAGCCGATCATGAAGTAACAGGCAGCTGCCATTACCTGCAGGTGGGCGGAAAACGCATTTTGATCGATGTCGGTATGGAACAGGGCAGAGACATTTTTGAAAATCAGCCGCTGCCGGTCCCGCCCTCCAGCATTGATTTTGTTTTTCTGACCCACGCCCATATCGACCACAGCGGGATGCTTCCCAAGATCTACCATGACGGATTCAGGGGAGGGGTCATCTGTACAAGTGCGACCCGTGCCCTTTGCGAGATTATGCTGCGGGATTCTGCCCATATACAGGCGCAGGAAACAGAATGGCGCAGCAAAAAGGCCAAAAAAAGCGGAGAGGAGAAAGAGTACGAACCGCTCTACACCATGGAAGACGCCATGATGGTCATGAAACAGTTCAGTACTTATCCTTATGATAAGACCTTCACCCTCTGCGAAGGCGTTAAATTCCGCTTTACAGATATCGGCCATCTGCTTGGTTCCTGCAGCATTGAGCTCTGGCTGACAGAAGGCGGCGTCACCCGTAAGATTGTCTTTTCCGGAGATATCGGCAACAATGACCAGCCCCTGCTCAGGGATCCTGCTCTGACAGAGGAAGCGGATTACGTTGTCATGGAATCCACCTACGGGGACCGGTACCATGAGAAGGAGAAGACCGATCCAGTTGAGGAGCTGGCAAATATTATCAGTGAGACCCTGTCCAGGGGCGGCAATGTGGTCATCCCGTCCTTTGCCATCGGCCGGACCCAGGTCATGCTTTATTACATCCGCCAGATCAAATTCAACAATATGATTCCGGACTATCCGGATTTTCCGGTTTATGTGGACAGCCCCCTGGCTGTTTCCGCAACAGAGATCTTTATGGAGAATGAGCAGGAGTGCTTTGACGAAGAAGCCATGAGCCTGGTCCGTCAGGGAATCAATCCGATCCAGTTCAAAAATCTCCGCCTGTCGATCACGTCGGAGGAATCCAAGGCGATCAACGAGGATGATGAGCCCAAGGTCATCATCAGCGCTTCCGGCATGTGCGACGCCGGCCGGATCCGCCACCACCTGCAGTTCAATCTGGGCCGCCCGGAATCCACCATCGTATTCGTCGGTTATCAGGCGGAAGGGTCTCCCGGCAGAAAGCTGCTGGAGGGCGTAAGTGAGATCAAACTGTTCGGCGAGCCGGTCCAGGTCCGGGCTGAAATTGTGATGATGCAGGGTATGTCCGGCCATGCCGACAAGGCGGGACTGCTGCACTGGATCGGCGGTTTTAAGACAAAACCCAAGCAGGTCTTTGTTGTACACGGAGATGACGCGGTGGCGGATGCCTTTGCCGACTGTCTGTCAGAGGAGTACGGCTATAATGCCATGGCGCCGTACAGCGGGACCCGCTACGACCTGTCCAACGGAAAATTTATTGAGATCACCAAAGGAATACCGGTCATGCAGAAAGAACAGAAGGGTGCCCATTCCGAGATCTTTGTCCGCCTGAAGACAGCCGG
Organism: uncultured Lachnospiraceae bacterium; assembly: GCA_902789735.1. Taxonomy (GTDB): domain Bacteria; phylum Bacillota; class Clostridia; order Lachnospirales; family Lachnospiraceae; genus CAG-791. The sequence continues at coordinate 142,686 of CADAOZ010000008.1, read as the reverse complement.
CCGGGACCTGAACGCTTTCATTGAAATGTGTAGCGGGCTTCCCAACAAGGATATGGAACATTTTACCCGGGATCTGAAGGCCCTGATGGAGAAATATAAGCGCTGACGGAATGCCTGTTTTTTGGAATGCCTGTTTTTGTGGCAAAGACATGACTTTTCGAGTATAATGGTGTATTGCAAATCGTCATGGCTGAATTTGCGCCCTTTTGTCACAGGATCAGAGGGCGCTCGTACGGGCTGTCCGGAGACAGCCGCCGGCATCCGCCTTTGTTTTTCGGAGGGGATGTCAAAAAAGAAAGAGGTGTTCCATTGAGCAAAGCGGATCAGATATTTGTTTCCATGTGCAGAGATATTCTGGAGAACGGCACCAGTACAGAGGGAGAGAAAGTCCGCCCCCACTGGCCGGACGGAACGCCGGCCTATACGATTAAGAAATTCGGCGTCTGCAACCGTTATGACCTGCAGGAGGAATTCCCCCTGCTGACCCTGCGCCGGACCGCCCTGAAGAGCTGCACTGACGAAATGCTCTGGATCTGGCAGCAGAAGTCCAATAACATCCATGATCTGCACAGCCATATCTGGGATGAGTGGGCGGATGAGAACGGTTCCATCGGCAAGGCTTACGGCTACCAGCTGGGCGTGAAGCATCAGTATAAGGAAGGGATGATGGATCAGGTGGACAGGGTCATTTATGACCTGAAGCACAATCCCTTCAGCAGGCGGATCATGACCAATATTTACGTCCACCAGGATCTGCATGAGATGCGGCTCTATCCCTGCGCCTACAGCATGACTTTTAACGTGACGCAGAAAAAAGGAGATGATAAGCTGACGCTAAACGCGGTCCTTAACCAGCGGTCCCAGGACGTATTGACCGCCAACAACTGGAATGTAGTCCAGTATGCGGTCCTGGTCCACATGCTGGCCCAGGTCTGTGACATGCGGGCCGGAGAGCTGGTCCATATGATCGCCGACGCCCACATCTATGACCGTCATATCCCCCTGATCCGGGAGCTGATCGAACGGGAGCAGTATCCGGCTCCGGAATTCCATCTGAATCCGGAGGTCAGGGATTTCTACAGCTTTACAAGAGATGACGTATCTGTGACCGGATACAAAACAGGCGAGCAGATCAAAAACATACCGGTCGCCATCTGATCCGGCAGGAATTTCACAGCAGGAGAGAATATATTTATGAATCTGATCGTTGCAGTTGACAGGAACTGGGCTATAGGCAATAAAGGAAGGCTGCTCGTCAGCATCCCCGGGGATCATAAGATGTTCCGCCGGGAGACGCTGGGCAAGGTCGTTGTCTACGGAAGGAAGACCCTGGAGACTTTCCCCATGCAGCAGCCTCTGGACCGGAGGACCAATATCGTCCTGTCCGCCAATCCGAAGCTGCAGGTCCGCGGGGCCGCAGTCGTACACAGTGTCTCCGAACTGCTGGAAGAACTGAAGCAGTACGAGAGCAGTGACGTCTATATCATCGGCGGCGAGAGTGTCTACCGCCAGATGCTTCCCTACTGTGATACGGCCCATGTGACCATGATTGATTACGCCTATGAGGCAGACGCTTATTTCCCCAATCTGGACCGGGATCCGGAATGGGAGATCACAGCCGACTCTGATGAGCAGACGTATTTTGATATTCCCTATACCTTCCTGCGCTATTCCAGAAAGGCCGGGGGCGCGTCCGTACCTGCCGGAGAGGAAATGTGAAGAGAGCGGCCGGAGATGATCCCGCGGCCAGTGCATGACGGCAGCCGGCACAGGTCCGGAATGGAGAAGAACAAAACATCAGAAGACAGAAGCCGGGCAGGAGCCCGGTCAGAGGAAATGATATATAGAGGAAATGATATATATATGAAGCGAAGCGAATATTACAAACGCCGGGCGGGGCTGCTGGCGGCCCTGCTGCTGGTCTGCGCGGTCCTGTTTTCAGGCTGCGGCCGGATCATCATGACGACCGGCTACGCGGATGACCAGGTCTTTCAGATGGGCGGAAAATATACGGAGATCGGTGAGGTCCGGGTCTATCTGCTGGATCAGATCAAGAACTGTCAGGCCCTGCTGGAAAGCGGCAGCCTGTCAGAGGCGGAAACTGCGGATATGAAAGAATCCATCAAGAACAAGGCCATCTCCCAGATTTCCCGGGTCAAGGCCCTGAACGCCATGGCCATTGCCGACAATATCATGCTCACGGACGAAGAAGAGCAGAAAGCGGCCGACGCGGCCCAGAAATATTTCAACGCCCTGTCCGCGAAAGAAAAGGCCTGGCTGCTCATGGATGCGGAAGAGCTGACCACCATGTTCCGGGAATATGCCCTGGCCGACAAGGTATGGCAGAGCCTGGGAGATGGCTTTGAGGACAGATACAATACTTTTATCCGCGGGCTGGACAGTGATCTCAACCTGAAGCTGTGGAACAACATGGAGATCGAACCTGTTGATCCGGAAGCAGATACCGGCAACACTTTTATTGCGGCATATAACAATACATTTGGAGGATAAGGTGAAAACACTCGCTATAGCATTGTTTATTGGGCTCTATGCGGTCATGATCTTTCAGCCACGCTACCGGGTCGGCGCCGCGGTATTTACGGCCGTTTTATTTATCGTATCCGGAATCGTTCCCCTGGCCTCTGTCATTCCGGCCATTGACTGGAATGTCCTGATGATGATGACCGGCACCATGATCCTGGTCTATTATTTCATTGATTCCAGGATGCCTGAGAGGATTGCGGATCTTCTGCTGGACAAGGCGCCGAATGTCATGATGGTCACCATCTATATGTCCCTGTTCGCGGGTCTGATCTCCGCTTTTATTGATAATGTGGCGACCGTCGTTATGGTCGCACCGGTGGCCCTGGCCATTTGTAAAAAGCTGAAGATTTCTCCGGTCGCTATGGTCCTGTGTATCGCGGTCTCTTCCAACCTGCAGGGCGCCGCGACGCTGGTCGGTGATACGACTTCGATCATGCTGGGCGCTTACGCCGGCATGGATTTCATCAGCTTTTTCTGGATGCAGGGACGTCCGGGCATGTTCTTCGCGGTGGAACTGGGAGCCCTGATGACGGTCCCGATCATGATGTTCATTTTCCGCAATGACAAGCAGAAGATCACTTCCACCCAGAAGACCAAAGTGACCAACTATATCCCCACATTCGGCCTGATCGGCGTCGTTGTATGCCTGATCGCGGCTTCTTTTATCAAGGAAAAGCCGCCCGTCACCAACGGCCTGATCTGTATGACCATAGCGGCCCTGATGATGTGCCTGGACTATTTCCAGACCAGGAATACGCTCAACGCCAACAAGGCGGTCAGGAGCGTGGATACCCAGACGCTGACCCTGCTGCTGAGCCTCTTCCTGGTCATCCAGGGCATCAACGAAGTCGGCGTGATCGATGACCTTTCGGACTTCATTGTCAGAACCGGCGGAGATGATATCTTCCTCCTGTATACCATTATTGTATGGGGATCTGTCGTGATTTCCGCTTTTGTCGACAACATTCCCTATGTCGCCACCATGCTGCCGGTCCTGGCAGGCGTTACCCAGAGGCTTGGGATCTCTCCCTATCTCCTCTATTTCGGACTGCTGACCGGGGCGACCCTGGGCGGCAACCTGACCCCGATCGGCGCCTCTGCCAACATCACGGCAGTGGGCCTGCTGAAAAAAGAAGGCTATGAAGTATCCTTCCCGGATTTCATGAAGATCGGCGTTCCCTTTACACTGACCGCGGTCATAACGGGATATCTCTTCATATGGTTTTTCTGGAAGGGAAGCATCTGATCCCCCGGCATCCCTTACAGGCGGCGAAAGAAAGAATATAAGGAAGATGTTATTAGCACTCGCTTCAAGTGAGTGCTAATTTTTTGTTGACTTTTATGTTAATCAGGGATACACTAAACAATTGTAAAAACAATTGCTTTAGCAATTGTATATGACAATTGTTTTATCAATTGTAAAAAACAATTGCTTTAGTAATTGTTAACGACAATTGTTTTATCAATTGTAAAAAACAATTGCTTTGGCAATTGTTAACGACAATTGTTTTATCAATTGTAAAAAACAATTACGTAAGTAATTGTCATCAGCCCGGAAAGGGCTATTCAAAAAATATAAAATTAAATTAACTGTTCGAACTGAAAGGAGCAATCAGATATGGCAGAAAGAGGATCATTATCAATCAACAGTGAAAATATGTTTCCGATCATCAAGAAGTGGCTCTATTCAGACCATGATATCTTTTTGAGAGAGCTGGTCTCCAACGGCTGCGACGCGATCACCAAGCTGAAAAAGCTGGATGTGATCGGTGATTATGAACTGCCGGAAGATTATAAGGCACGGATCGATATCATCGTCGACCCTGCGGAAAAGATTATCCAGGTCTGTGATAACGGCCTTGGCATGACCGGAGATGAGGTCAAGGAATACATCAATAATATCGCGTTTTCCGGCGCGGAGGCGTTCCTGGAAAAATACAAGGACAAGGCTACCGGAGACCAGATCATCGGACATTTCGGTCTGGGATTTTATTCCGCATTCATGGTCGCGGACAAAGTGACCATCGATACCCTGTCCTATCAGGACGGCGCGCAGGCTGTGCACTGGGAATGTGACGGCGGCAGCGAGTTCACCCTGGATACCAGTGACAGGAAAGATGTGGGTACGGTCGTGACCCTGTATCTGTCAGATGACTGCAAGGAATTCGCCAACTACTGGCGGGCCCAGGAAGTCATCGAGAAGTACTGTTCCTTCATGCCTGTTGAGATTTATCTGTCCGAGCTGAATACTTCCATGACCGAGACGATTAAGGAGTCTGAGAGAAAGCCGGAAGATGTCGTAATCGAAGTGATCGAGCCCAAAAAGAAGGAAGGCGAAGAGCAGCCGGAAGAGCAGGAAAAGCAGCTGAAGATCCGCAAGCGCCCGGCCCTGATGAACGAGATCCATCCCCTCTGGGCCAAGAATCCCAAAGACTGCACCGACGAAGAGTACAAGGAATTCTACAGAAAGGTCTTCAAGGATTATAAGGAGCCCCTGTTCTGGATCCACCTGAACATGGACTATCCCTTCAATCTCAAGGGTATCCTTTACTTCCCCAAGATCAACCTGGAATATGAATCCGCCGAGGGCGTGATCAAGCTGTATAACAACCAGGTATTTATCGCGGATAACATCAAGGAAGTCATTCCGGAATTCCTGATGCTGCTCAAGGGCGCCATTGACTGCCCTGACCTGCCCCTGAACGTTTCCAGAAGCGCCCTGCAGAACGACGGTTTTGTCACCAAGATTTCCGATTATATTACCAAGAAGGTGGCGGACAAGCTGTCCGGCATGTGCAAGACCGATAAGGAGAACTACGACAAGTACTGGGACGACATCAGTCCCTTCATCAAGTACGGCTGCCTGCGCGACGACAAGTTCTGCAAGAAGATGACCGACTATATCCTCTTCAAGGATCTGGACGGCAAGTTCCTGACCCTGCCCGAAGCGCTGGAAGTCAATAAGACCGACGTGGAAGAAGAGGAAGCCGTAGATGAGAACGGCGAAAAGGTCGAGGCTGAGGTCGTGGAAGAGGAGAAGGCGGAAGAACCCAAACAGGACCGCACCATCTACTACGTGACCGACGAACAGCAGCAGAGCCAGTACATCAAGATGTTCCGGGCCCAGAAGATGCAGGCCTTTATCCTCCGGGATAACATTGACCAGCCCTTCATCCAGCAGCTGGAAGCCAAGAATGAAGGCATCCATTTCGCCAGGATCGATGCGGACATCCAGGACGCTCTCAAGGCCCGTACCGGCAAGAAGGCCGCTGCGGCTCTCCGCGAACAGGAGGAACAGCTGGCCAAAACAATCAAAAAGGCCGTGAAGAATGACAAGCTGACAGTACGTCTGGAGAATCTCAAGGATAAGAAGACCGCTTCCATCCTGACCGTAGACGAACAGAGCCGCCGTATGGCTGATATGATGAAGATGTATGCGGCTCAGGGCATGGGCTTTGGCATGGACGGTTTCGGCAAGGAAGGCCAGACCCTGATCCTGAACGCCAAACACCCCCTGGTCAGCTATCTGCTGGACCACCAGGAGGGTAAAGACGCCAAACTGATCTGCCAGCAGCTCTATGATCTGGCCCAGATCCAGAACGCTCCCCTGTCTGCGGACGACATGAGCCGCTTCATCCAGAGGTCCAACGACATCATGCTGATGCTGGCCAAAGATGCCGCGCAGGCGGAAGAGCCTGCAGAAGCGGAAGAATCTGCAGCAACGGAAGAGCCTGCAGAAGCGGAAGAATCTGCAGCAACGGAAGAGCCCGCAGAAGCGGAAGAATCTGCAGCAGCGGAAGAGCCCGCAGAAGCGGAGACAGACGCGGAATAAGGAATCCCGGAGGCAGGTGCGGGGAAGGACCTTCCTGGCCTCTCTGCCTATACAGAAGAACAACGAACTATGTTATAATGCCCTGTGGAACACTGTTTCCCCAGGGCATTTTTTAAATATCTTTTGGTTTCTTTTTTGAATATCTGTTTGATTGTTTTTTGAATATCTATTTGATCCTCTATTTGACTATCTTTCAGATGTCATTTTGATGCTTTTTGGAAGTGTACCGTAATCCTTTTGAAGTTTTTGATCCGCTTTTTCCCGGCGGCCGGATCTGAGTAAGGAAGAACAGAGGAAGGACAGCGGATCTCCGGAGAGATCCGGCGCTTGCTATATAACGATAACAGACAGGACAGGGAACGAAATTCCATGGAACAGACTATGAACGGACTGGTTTTTTCAGTCAATGAACTGAATCTGATGCTGGCACCCGGACAGGTGGTGGACGGCTATATTGAAGTACGGCAGCCCCTGGGCCAGGCCTTTGAGGGCGTGGTCCGGGCTTCGGGCGTGGGAATGGAATGCAGCGAGGCCAGGATCGGCAGCCGGACGGGCATGTTCCCCTGGCGCTTTGACGCGGCCGGCTTTGAAGACGGCGATGTGGTGGATGGGAGCTTCCGCCTGATCACAGACCACGGGGAATACAGCATACCGTACCATGTCCTGGTCTCCGCGCCGGTCAGTGAATCCATGAGTGAGCAGATCATGGATAAAGATGGGTTCCCGGCCATGGCGGAAGACGATTGGGACGCCGCCCTCGCCTTTTATTACAGCCGGGCTTTTACGGACATTCTGCGGACGGACGCGGACAGGGCTTTGTACGCCGGTCTGTCCAGAGACCGGGGGAGCAGCCGCAATATGGAATCCTTTCTGGTCCAGGCCTGCGGCAAGGCGCCTGTTACTTTTGAGACAGAAATCAGCGGGATCGAGACGGAGATCTTCGGCCCGGGCTATCAGGCCAGGGTCCGGCATCCTGCTTATGAGATCGGGATCCTCCGGTCCGGCTGGGGGTATACAAAGATCACGGCAGAAACAGACTGCGACTATCTGACGCTGGTGCCCGCGTCCCTGTCTGCAGAGGATTTTGAAGGCAATGCCGCTTCTATCCGGGTCCGGATCGATGATACAAGACTCCATGCAGGCTGGAACTATGCCCGGATCATCCTGCGTTCTCCGGAGCAGACCCGGATCATTCCGGTGCGGATCCGTTACCACCGCCGGTCCGATCACGCAGTCCGCAGGAACCGGGCCAGAGACCGGGCCGTAGCAGGACTTCTGCGATGCTACGAGGAGACCGCGGCCGGCAGAACGGACAGGGAGGTCTGCTTTGCCAAAGCCAGGCACCTGATCAGCAGCCTGCGGTCCGCTGAGCAGGGATCTATCCTGGCGGATCTGTACCAGATCCACCTGCAGCTGGCCATGGACCGCAGCCGGGCCGCAGCCGAAGGGCTGGATCTGCTGCGCAAACGCCTGGCCGGCGTACCTGCTTCGGAAGTCATGGAAATGAACTACCAGCAGTATAAATATGAAGATGATGAGCTCTACTGCTACCGCCAGTATCTGACGGCCCTCTGCTATAAGGACGGACATATCATTACGCCCAGAGTGGCCCGTCTGGTCCGGGAGCGTCTGCGCCGCAATGAAGGCAACTGGCGGATCGCCTGGATGTATATGGAACTGGCGCCGGAATACAGCGGCCATTCGGGAGCCCGCTGGGAATTCATGCGCAGGCAGTATGAGCGGGGCAGCCGCGGCTCTGTCATGTATCTGGAGGCCTGGGAGATGATCGCGGCCAATCCCTCCCTCATTTTTGAGAAAGACAGCTACCGTTCGCCCAGGAAACAGAACGGGACCTATCTGTTCCAGATCCTGCATTACGCCGTCCGCTGGGGGATCATGACCCCGGGGGTCATGGAACAGGTCCTCTATATGGTGGACACTTCCAGGGGATTCTCGCCCATGCTGGCCGGGATCCTGATCAAAGCCATGGATATCCCCGCCCTCTCTCCCATGAAAGAGGAGATACTGCGCCGGATCTGCAGCCTGCTGATCCGGGAGGATATCACGGACCCCGCTTATTTTTCCTGTTTTGCCCGGGCGGAGGAAATTCCGCTCAAGCTGCCGCATCTGCATGAATTTTATATGAATTCCATGCCGGCCGACTTTACGGGAGAGATCCCGCCCCGGGCCTTGTCGGAGATCACCGACCAGGCCATCCTGGGCTATGAGCGGAAAGGTTTCCTTTACCGTTATATTTATGAAAGAAAAGAAAGGCTGGAAGGCCTCTATATGCGGACCAAACCTAAGATCCGGGCATTCCTGGAGGAGCAGATCGCGGGCGGCCGTATAACGGACAATGTAGTTTTTCTCTGCCGGGCCTCGCTGGAGGACTCTGAGATCCGGCCTTCCACGGAAGGTCTGGTGCCGGCCCTGTTTACCTGTCTGGTCAGGCCGGCCCTGCCGGACGCGGAAAGCCTGACGGTCATATATGACCATTTTCGCAAAGAAGAGACCTGGCCGGTCCGGTCCGGCCTCTGCCGCCTTCCCCTTTACGGAGATGAAGTCCGTCTGTTCGCCTCTGACCGCAGGGGCAGCAGGGCTGTCGTCGGCAGGGACCAGATCACGGAGCAACTGCCGGAGGAGATCATTGAGAATCTGCCGGCCGGTATTTCCACGACCGATCCCCGGTTTGTCATGCTGCGGGCCGGGATCCGGGGAGAAGAGCCCCGGGTGACCGCCCTTTCCGAGGATGCGGCTTCGGCCCTGGCTTCTGCCAGGGATATACACGCGGCCTACAGGGGTAAGATCCTGTTTTCCGTCCTGGCCCTCTATGAGGAACAGGGCCGCCGCTACGAGATGGAAAAAGTCCTGCGGGCCATGGATGATTCCATGCTGCAGGGCAGCAGCCGGTCCTCCTTCCTGCACTTCTGCAGTGTCTGCAGACCGGAGGAAGCCCTGCGCCTGCTGAAGCGCTGCGGAACCGGCGCTGTGGCGGAGGAGACCCTGTGGCGGATCTGCCAGAGCGCGGCCCAGGCCTATCCGGACCGGCGCGATCCCATACTGGGCGAATTCTGCCATGAAGCATTCCGGTCCGGATCGCGCAGTGAAAAGGTGCTCCGCTACGCATCCCGTTTCTTTGTGGGCCTGTCCGCGGAGCTGGAAGAGATCCGCCGGGCCATGGACCGGGAGGGTATGGATACCCGGGACCTGACCGAACGGATCTGTGAGCAGATCCACTTTACCGGTCAGATCATTGACGGCGAAGAGGCGCTTCTTGTCCGCTATGCTTCGGATGACAGAGCCAGGCCGGATACGGTCAGGGAATTGCTGGAAAGATACTGCGGCAGTCTGTTCATCCGCGAGACCGATCCGGGAGATGCCCTCTGCGGCCTGATTGAAAAGATTCCCGATCCGGCACCGGTATGCAGGATCGTCTGGCTGCGGAAAGCGGCCCGGGAGGAGGAACTGACCGGCAGCAGGCGTGAGACGGCCGCTGCCTATATCCGGGGTCTGCTGGATCAGGAGCTGATTTTCCCCTTCTACCGGCATCTGACGGACCTGGACAGCAGGATCGAGGCCTTCGCCAGAGAGACCCTGCTGAGTTATCATGATCCGGAAGCCGCCGGGAATGCCTCGCGCAATATCGTGGTCCACTATTCCCTGCGGGAGAACGCGGACCGCGGGACCTTTGCCTCCCGCCGTATGAAGCAGATGTATCCGGGCTATTATGTAGCCTCTTTCCTGCTGTTCTGCGGGGAAAAGATCAACTATTTCATTACGGACGATCCCCGCGAGGAGCACGTTACCGAGCAGGGGACCCTGGGGCAGGGCAGCCAGCCTGAGACGGTTTCGGTCGACCGGTTCGGCCTGATCGACAGGATGAGCCGGAGCCTGCAGCAGGGCGACTGTGCGGCTGCCATCGACCACCTGCGCCGCTGCTATATGACCGATTACATGATCAGAGAGCTGTTTGACCGCTGAATCTGGCAGGAGACAGGATCCAACAATATATAGAATCCGATAGGAGACAGGATCCAACAATATATAGAATCCGACAGGATACAGGATCCAACAGTATACAGAACGGAAGAACAGCCGGAGAGAAATACATGTTACTGAAGAAGAAGCAGGAAAAAAAATACTATCTGGGCATTGATCTGCAGGAGAAATTCTGCCAGATTTCCTGGATTTCCAAAGACCGGCTCCGCATGACGCCGACCGGCAGGAGGACCTGGGACCCGGTGACCTTTTCCATGACTGCGGGCCGGGAGGACTACAATATACCCGCCTGTATCTGCAGGGGAGAGGACGGCAGGTGGCTGACCGGCAGGGAAGCCATGGCCTTCGCGGCGGCCCGGGGCACGGAGCCTGTGACCGGTCTGCTGCGTCTGGCGGCGCTGGGAGAGACGGTCAGGATCGGAGAGGAGGACTGCGACCCTGTGACCCTGCTTTCCGTCTATCTGCGCCGCTGCCTGCAGCTGCTGTCGGCACAGGTGGATCCGGAGGATATTGAAAGTATCGTTTTTACGGTCCCCAGTCCGGACCGTCAGATCGTGGAAGCCCTGGACGGGGTGCTGGAACGCCTGCAGCTGCCGGTGGAGAACATCTCTTACCAGGGACATATGGAATGCCTTTTTGATTATGTCCTTGCCCAGCAGGAGCAGCAGCGCAGACTGGGGGTCATCCTCTGTGAAAATGACGGCGGCAGCGACCTGCTGCTGGGAGAACTGATTTTTAACTATAAGACAAAACCCGCCATCAGCATGCCCAGGATCCGGCATTTCGAGCTGACGCCCGGCGCGTCCGCCGCAGTCCGGGACCGGCAGCTGCTGGACGCCCTGCGGCAGATGGATTTCGGGGCAGGGGGCGCCGCGGTCTATCTGATCGGCGACGGCTTTAAAGGCAGATGGATGCAGGAATCCCTGCGTTTTATCGGCCAGGGCAGACGGGTCTTCCAGGGGGGCAATCTCTACAGCAGAGGCGCCGCCTTCGGGGCTCTGTTCAAAAGCGGTATGGTCAAAGGCCTGGGGGACTATTTCTACCTTGCCGAGGACTGCCTGCGGATGAATATAGGTGTGGAAGCTGTCCGGGCCGGAAAGGACTGCTACCATGCCCTGCTGGACGCGGGGACCAAGTGGTATGACGCGGTCCTGTCGGAGGAATTCCTGCTGGAATCGGGCAATGAGATCGAACTGGTGCTGACGCCCCTCAATGGCGGAGGCAGGCGGACGGAGACCATCCTGCTGCGGGGACTTCCCGAGCGGCCGCCCGGTACGACCAGAATCCGCCTGACCCTGACCATGGACAGGGCGGAAGCGGTCAGCTACCGGGTGGAGGATCTGGGATTCGGCGCTATTTTCCCTTCATCGGGACAGCAGTGGACCGGGGAGGTAAATGTCATATGAGCAGACTGATACTGACGATGGGCAGGATGGCAAGGACTCCCTACCTGATCGAAAAGATAGAACGCAAAGTTTATACCATTGAAGAACTCTGTTATTCCCTGGCCCAGTGCGCCCAGCTGCTGGATGACAGCATCCGGGATCCGGATCTGGTCATCTGGCTGGGTTCGGAATGCGGACTGACGGAACTGGCCGCGAAGCTCAGGCCCTGGCTGGACCGCAAAAACGCCTATGTGGAATTCGTCATGGTCATTCTGGAGTATGCAGCCTTCCAGACTCCGGCCCGTCAGAAGGAGATCCGGCGGGAAATGGAAGAGAGTGAAGGCATGGAGCCCTACCGGCAGCTGCTGGCCAGGGCGGAATATTCCGCCGGTCAGGGAAGGATCGGCCAGGCCCAGTCGGAGCTGGACGGCGTCCTGGCAGCGCTTCCGGAGCTGGAAAGGGAAATGCGGTCCCGGGTCTGGCAGCAGAAAGGCAGGCTTTATGCCGGCCAGTTCAGCTTCCGCAAAGCTTCTGACTGCTATTACCGGGCCTGGAAGCTGACCCATGACCGCCACAGCGGCAAGTGCTATCTGGCAGCCCTGCGCATGGTCACGTCCCAGGAGGAATGGGACGATTACATCGGCGAACATCCCGAGCTCTACGATCATGCCCTGCTGGTACGGCAGGGGATCGAACAGGCGCAGGCTGCCTGCAGGGCCGGCAGCGAAGGCAGGACCATACGCAAAATGAAACAGTACCTGCGGGAAGGCCGCACAGAAGAACTGCAGAGCCTCCTGGACCTCAAGGCCGGAGAACTGCGTGACCGCTTCCGGGAGACCAACCTGCCGACCATAGGGTGAACCAGGCGTCAGGTGAACCAGGCGTCAGACTTCCCGGTTCACATGAACCAGGCGTCAGACTTTGTGGTTCATCATTGACGGCAGAAAAAATACTGCTATACTAATAACGTATTTTTTCCTGTCCGGAAATGAACCAGTCGTCAGACTTCCCGGTTCAGATGCATGAACCATGCGTCAGACTTGCCGGTTCACAAATGAACCATGCGTCAGACTTCCCGGTTCACATGCCCGGACCTGAAACAGTGTTTTCTGTCAGAGAAACGCGTTTAATTAAGAAAGGAACAGAACAGAATGGCAAATGACAGATATGTAAGTCCCCTGTCCGAACGATATGCCAGCAGGGAAATGCAGTATATCTTTTCTCCCGACATGAAGTTCGGCACATGGCGCCGCCTCTGGGTGGCCCTGGCTGAGACGGAAAAAGAGCTTGGCCTGCCCATTACCGATGAGCAGATCGAAGAGCTCCGGGCTCATATGACCGATATCAACTATGAGGATGCAAAAGCCAGAGAAAAAGTGGTCAGGCATGATGTCATGAGCCATGTTTACGCCTATGGTCTGCAGTGCCCCAAAGCCAAAGGAATCATCCATCTGGGTGCGACCAGCTGCTACGTAGGTGACAATACAGATATCATTATCATGCGGGAGGCTCTGCGCCTGGTCCGTAAAAAACTGATTAACGTGATCGCGGGACTGGCTGCCTTCGCGGATAAATACAAAGATCTTCCCACGCTGGGATTTACCCATTTCCAGCCGGCGCAGCCGACCACAGTCGGAAAAAGGGCCACCCTCTGGATCCAGGAGTTCATGATCGATCTGGGCGAGATCGACCACGTCCTGTCCAGCCTGCGTCTGCTCGGCAGCAAAGGCACCACCGGCACCCAGGCTTCCTTCCTGGAGCTGTTCGAAGGGGATTATGACAAAGTCGACCGGCTGGATCCCATGATCGCGGAAAAGATGGGCTTTACAGCCTGCTATGATGTGTCGGGCCAGACCTATCCCCGGAAAGTGGATACCATCGTTGTCAACGCCCTGGGCGGCATCGCCCAGTCTGCCATGAAGATGGCCACCGATATCCGCCTCCTTCAGCACCTCAAGGAAGTGGAGGAGCCCTTTGAGAAGTCCCAGATCGGATCTTCCGCCATGGCCTATAAACGCAACCCCATGCGCAGCGAGCGGATCTGCTCCCTGTCGCGTTATGTCATGGTGGACGTCCTGAACCCCGCTGTCACGGCAGGCACCCAGTGGTTCGAGCGGACCCTGGATGATTCCGCCAATAAGCGGCTTTCCGTACCGGAAGGCTTTCTGGCCATCGACGGCGTTCTGGACCTGTGCATCAATGTGACAGACGGACTCCGGGTCTATCCCAAAGTCATTGAGAAGCGCCTCCGTTCCGAGCTGCCCTTCATGGCGACCGAAAATATCATGATGGACGCTGTCAAGGCAGGCGGCGACAGGCAGGAACTCCACGAGAGGATCCGGGAACTGTCCATGCAGGCCGGCAGAAGAGTCAAGGAAGAGGGGCTCGACAACAACCTGCTGCAGCTGATCGCGGACGATCCGGCCTTTGGACTGAGCCTGGAAGACCTGGAGAAGACAATGGATCCGGCCCTGTATGTAGGCTGTGCCCCCCATCAGGTCGAGAAATATCTGTCAGGGGTCATTTACCCCATGCTGAAAGCCAATCAGGCAGATCTGGGCGTGACCGCTGAGATCAACGTCTGACGGCATATGTTCCGAAGAAAACTGAGAGAATATGAACAAAGGAGGAACTTATGGTTAAAGCAGTCGTAGGCGCCAACTGGGGAGACGAGGGAAAAGGCAAAATTACAGATACACTGGCAGAGCAGGCGGATGTGGTCATCCGTTTTCAGGGCGGTGCCAATGCCGGCCATACCATTGTCAACAAATATGGTAAATTTGCCCTGCACACGCTTCCTTCCGGTGCCTTTCACCAGAATGTCATGAATATCATCGGCAACGGCGTGGCGCTGAATATCCCCATCCTGTTCAGGGAGATTTCTGAGATTGAGAAGCGGGGCGTTCCGGCCCCCAACCTGATGATCTCTGACAGATGTCAGGTCGTCATGCCCTATCATATCCTGTTTGACCAGTATGAAGAGGAACGCCTGGGCGGCAAGTCCTTCGGCTCTACCAAGTCAGGCATCGCTCCTTTTTATTCCGATAAATACGCCAAGATCGGCTGGCAGGTCAATGAGCTCTTCCAGGACGACGATGTCCTGCGGGAGAAGATCGAGCGTGTCTGCGTGCAGAAGAATGTCCTGCTGCAGTACCTGTACGGCAAAGATCCCATCGATCCCGAAGAACTGCTGGAGACCATCCATCAGTACAGAGATATGGTGGAACCTTATGTGGGCAATGTTTCCGTATATCTGGATCAGGCCCTGAAAGAGAATAAGACCATTCTTCTGGAAGGCCAGCTGGGCACTATGAAGGACCCGGACCACGGCATCTATCCTATGGTCACCTCTTCTTCGACCCTGGCCGCTTACGGTGCCATCGGCGCGGGCCTGCCCCCTTACGCCATAAGCCAGATCGTAGTCGTTAACAAAGCTTATTCCTCAGCAGTGGGCGCGGGTGAATTCACCTCCGAGATCTTCGGCGCGGAAGCAGATGAGCTGCGGCGGCGCGGCGGTGACGGCGGCGAGTACGGAGCTACCACCGGCCGTCCCAGAAGAGTGGGCTGGTATGACTGCGTGGCTTCCAGATATGGCTGCAGGCTGCAGGGCTGCACGGATGTCGCTTTCACCGTCCTGGATGTCCTGGGATATCTGGATGAGATTCCGGTCTGTACTGCCTATGAGATCGATGGCAAAGAAACGACAGAATTCCCTGTTACCCATGAGCTGGCCAAGGCAAAGCCTGTGTATACCATGCTGCCCGGATGGAAATGTGATATCCGCGGCATCCGCAAGTATGAAGACCTGCCGGAGAACTGCAGGAATTACATTGAATTCATTGAGGAACGGATCGGCTTCCCGATTACCATGGTCTCCAATGGTCCCGGCCGCGATGATATTATTTACAGAAAGTCCCGGCTCCACGCCTGAAGCCGGCTGCTTCCGCTGACAATCAGCCGGGTCCCCAGGGCCCGGCTGTCCGTATTCATGCGCCCGGCGGCGCGTATTATAAAGACCCTATAGATTCAGGAGAATTATTATAATGAAGATCGATACCGTAATTTTTGACATAGGCGGCGTGCTGTCCGTTCTGGGCAGGATGAAATTCTTCCGCAGCTTTGGCTACAGTGAAGAGGTCTGCCGGGAGATCATGCAGGCGACCGTCCTGTCCCGCTGGTGGAGAGAACTGGACCGGGCCGTCATGCCGGTCCCAGAGATCATTGACCATTTCGTGGCGGAGAATCCCGCCCTGGAAAAAGAGATCCGCCATATCATGGAGGACATCAGAGGAATCGTGGTTCCTTCCGAAGACGCGGTCCGCTGGATCCGCAAGGTCAAAGGGACAGGCCGGAAGGTCCTCTACCTTTCCAACTGGTCACAGAAAGTCACCGATGACTGTCCAGGCGTCCTCTATTTCATGCCTGAGATGGACGGCGGCGTATTCTCATATGAATGCCACCTGATCAAGCCGGAGGAACCCATTTACAGGGAGATTCTGGCCCGTTATAATCTGGATCCTGAAAGATGCGTATTTATTGATGACACGGAGGTCAATCTGGAGGCGCCCCGCAGGCTGGGGTTCCATACCATCCATTGTGTCAGCCCGGAACAGGCGGAACGTGACCTGGACGCCCTGCTGGCCGAATGAAACTGTCCCGGGGACTGTCTCAAAACATAAAAAAGCGGATGCGCTCCGGCGGCATCCACTTTCAACTGTACATTATTTACGTCTAAATCTGCGCCTGCCGCAGCAGTGCCGCAGCAGATCATTTGGAGATTATTTGGAGATCATTTGGGTTCCGGCTTTGTGTCCTGTCCGGCAGCCTCTTCGGACGGAGAACCGCTCTTGGCCAGGGCTTTCTCCATTTTCCTGCGTTCCTCCGGATTGGAATTCAAAAGATTGATGCTGGCGAAATTCTTTTTATGGGTCAGGAAGCCGATTCCCCAGATCAGGATCCAGAGAAACAGAGGCAGGACGACCGTCAGAGCCAGGCTGATCCGCAGCAGGGCGGCGGATCCCGGGAAATGGAAGATGGCGCTGACAAAGGCCAGCAGATACATGGTGACCAGCAGGATCACAGCGAAAAGAGCCGCAGCCCGTTTCAGGGTCCAGGGGGCCTTTTTGCCGGAGCTGGCCTTATGGTTACTTGTATTTGAAGGATCTGTGTTCATAATCATTCCCTTTCGTTTGTTATAGGCGTGGCTGAACCGGAAGTCTGACGCCCGGTTCACCCTGCCATTATATACGATTGAACCAAAAAACTCTACCGGACCTGAAAAACTTTTCTTGACAAGCCGGTATTTCGATGCTACTATTACATGGTGTCTGACAGACAGATACTTTTACGCAACAAGAAAGCAGAGTTTCCACTCTCACCCGGCGGCGACATTACAGCTTCCGGCGTTCATATCACTGATAAAAGCAGAACACAGATCCAATCGGAATCTGTACATCCCTATATCTGCGCGTATCAGGATTCAGGACAGTGGATACTCATGTATGCGCTGTTTTTTGTTTGTAAACACGGCCTGCATTACAGACCAGTCATATGTTGGAGGGTAAGACCATTAATAACAACAGATCCAATAACAGATCAAAAGACGATTTATTTATCAACGAACAGATCCGGGACAGAGAGGTGCGTGTCATCTCCGCCACTGGCGAACAGCTGGGCATTATGTCCGCGATGGAAGCCAGGAAGCTTGCCGAAGAGGCCGAGCTTGACCTTGTCAAGATTTCTCCCAACGCAAGACCGCCCGTATGCAAGATCATTGACTACGGGAAATATAAATACGAAAAGACCCGTAAGGAAAAGGATGCCAGGAAGAAACAGCATACCGTAGAGATCAAGGAGATCCGTATGTCTCCCAACATCGACGCCAACGATCTGAACACCAAGATCAATGCTGCCAGAAAGTTCCTGAGCAAGGGCGACAGAGTCAAGGTCACTCTGCGTTTCCGCGGCCGTGAGATGGCTCATATGCAGAGCAGCGCCCACATCCTGACCGACATCGCGGAAGCCCTCAAGGACATCGCGGTCGTCGACAAAAAGCCCAAGGTAGAGGGCAGAAGTCTTACTATGTTTTTAGCTGCCAAAAAGTGAAGGTTTCCCGGTCATCCATGATGGACGGGCCAATGACAGTTAGAATAGATGCGGGATTGTCCCGCGGCGGACGAGCAGGGCTTGTTCGAGATCTTTGAAAAGGAATAGGAGGAATTTACAATGCCTAAGATGAAGACCAGCAGATCAGCTGCGAAACGTTTTAAAATGACCGGCACCGGCAAGATTGTCAGGAATAAAGCTTACAAGCGCCACATTCTGACCAAGAAGTCCACCAAGAGGAAGAGAAACCTTCGTAAGGACACAATCCTGGACGAGACAAACGTAAAGAACATGAAGAAGATCCTGCCTTACATGTAATTCTTTAGGCGGACACACGGTATTCGAATGGAGGAATAGAAAATGGCTAGAATTAAAGGCGCTCTTAATGCCAGAAAAAAACATAACAGAGTATTAAAGCTTGCCAAGGGATACAGAGGCGCAAGGTCCAAGCAGTACAGGATTGCCAAGCAGTCCGTTATGCGTGCCCAGGCTTCTCAGTTCGCTGGCAGAAAGCAGAAGAAGAGAGATATGAGAGCTCTCTGGATCACACGTATCAACGCTGCTGCAAGACTGAACGGTCTTTCCTACAGCACATTTATGCACGGCCTCAAGCTTGCTGAGATCGACATCAACCGTAAGATGCTCTCCGAGATGGCAGTCAACGACGCGGCAGGCTTCACCGCTCTGGCCGAGATCGCAAAGGCAAAGCTGGCATAATACAGACCTGAACAGGACAATAAAGCCTGCGGAATCTGTCAAAGGATTCCGCAGGCTTTTTCTGCGTCCGGAGGAGGGATCAGTATTCGTCTCCCGGATAGATATGATTTTCGACCCGGTAATCGGAATGGTCCGGGTCTGCCGCGGTCGCTTTGCTGAACTGGGTGTTATACAGCTCGGTATAGACGCCGCCGGCTTTGACCAGTTTCGCGTGGCTGCCCCTTTCCACGATTACGCCTCCGCTGACGACCAGGATCTCATCCGCCGCCAGGATGGTGGACAGGCGGTGGGCGATCAGGATACTGGTCCGGGACTGGATCAGAGGTTCAATGGCCTCCTGAATCTTCTGCTCGGAAATGGAATCCAGGGCCGAAGTGGCTTCGTCAAAGATCAGCAGGGCGGGATCTTTGAGCAGGACCCGGGCGATGGAAATTCGCTGCTTCTCGCCGCCGGACAGCTTGAGGCCCCGGTTGCCCACCATGGTATCCAGGCCTTTTTCCTGGGAAGAGATAAAGTCATAAATATTGGCCTTTTTGCAGGCTTCGATCAGTTCCTGTTCCGTGGCGTCGGACCGGGCGTAGAGCAGGTTGTCGCGGATGGTCCCGTTGAACAGGTAGGTCTCCTGACTGACGATGCCTACATGGTCCCGCAGGAAATGCAGATCCAGCTTTTTGACATCGATGCCGCCGAAGGTAATGGTGCCCGAGACCGCGTCGTAGAGGCGGGGAATCAGGTTGATCATGGTGCTTTTGCCGGAACCCGAGGGGCCGACGATGGCGATGCAGTCACCGCTCTTTAAGCGGAAGCTGACGTCCTTCAGGATCTGGCGGTCGGGTTCATAATAGAATTCGACATGGTCAAAGGTAACGGACCCGTCCGTGGCTTCCGGAATGACCGCGTCCGGGGCATTCTGAATCTCCGCAGGCATATCGTAGTATTCGAAAATCCGGGTGAACATGGCCATGGACCGGATCCAGTCCACCTGGATATTGAGCAGTTGGTTGACCGGACGGTACATCTGGCCCAGCAGGCCCACCAGGACCGTGATATCACCCACCGTGATATCCGAATTGTAGCGCATCATCAGGATCCCGCCGGCCATATAGAGGAGCATGGGACCGACGCTGGAGGTGGTGTTCAGGATGACCATGAACCATTTGCCGGCCATGCTTTCCCGGATGTTCAGGTTGATCATCTTTTCGTTGGCCGCCCGGTAACGTTCATATTCCCGGTCCTCCCGGCCGAACAGCTTGACCAGGAGCTGGCCGCTGACGGACATGGTCTCATTGAGGATCCCGTTGATCTCGTCGCTGCATTCCTGGGACTCCCGGGTCAGGGACCAGCGGGTCCTGCCAGCTGTCCGGGTCGGGATTACGAACAGAGGGACGATCAGGATGCCCAGGGTTGCCAGCAGCCAGTTCTGCCGGTACATGACCACGACGGCCACGATCAGAGTAATACTGTTGGAGAGGATATCCGTCAGGGTATTGGTGATGACCCGCTGGACCCCGTCTATGTCACTGGTCATGCGGGTGATGATATCCCCCTGGTTGTTGGTGGTGAAGAAACGCTGGGACATCTCCTGCAGATGGCGGTACATGCTGTTACGCATGTCATAGGTAATATGCTGGGCGATCCAGCTGTTCAGATAGCTCTCGAAAACGCCGATCAGATTGGCCCCCAGAGTCACGGCCAGGGACAGCAGGATCAGACGAATCAAAGCGTTCATATCCCGGCCGATCAGGCCCTCGTCAATGATCCGTCCGGTCAGGACCGAGGGCATCAGCTTAAAGGTGGAAGAGACAAAGATGGCCAGGATGACCAGCAGCATCTGCTTCCAGTAGGGGGTCAAATAGGAGAAGATCCTGCGCAGCAGGGCAGGCGTTACTTTGGTTCGGTTAGCTTTTTCTTCTTCCGTCAGGTAGGCCCTTCCCATGTGGCCTCCGGGTCCGTGTCCTGCCATAATATCGCTCCTTTCCTAAGTGGCAGAATACCGCCACCTGCTTCCATTGTATTAGAAAAAGCCCCTGACAGGAAAGCGGTTTTGTAAAAATAACTGACGATTTTTGTTCATGGTCCCGATTCGCGGCATAGTCTTCCGGAAGAGCCTGATTATTCTGAACTTATTTTTTAAAAAAAGACTTGCATTTTATCTGCTCAGCATATATAATCATTTTTGTTGCTGAGGTGAACATCTCATGCAGCACTTCTAATTGAAGATCGGGGTGTAGCGCAGCTGGCTAGCGCACTTCGTTAGGGACGAAGGGGTCGTGGGTTCGAATCCCGTCACTCCGATGCAAGGGAAATCCGAAAATGACGTAAAACGTCGTTTTCGGATTTTTTTTGTACATTTGGGGATGCAGAGGGAAGTGACTTCCGGATACCTCCCAGAAAGCTCCTGGAAAGTAACCGGGAGTGTAAATATCTGGATTCTGATTTACGTAGAATACAATCAGCAGGTGATCCGCAGGATTGGACTGCAGAAAAAGATACAGCCGGCGCAGATGATAAGTTGCCACCGATAGGGTGGCAACGGACGGAAATGGCAAATGCTATAATTTTTCAGACAGGAAAGCAGGCTGCTTCCAAAAGAATCAGGATGAACATAATGGCTGAGACCATCAGAAAGTCCAGAAAGGCGATTCCAATGCAGCGGATCAGAAGGCTTTTGTGCCGGCAGAGGGGCATTAGGCTCTGCACATGCAGATAATCAAAGCAGCCGAACACAATGGCCAGCAGCATGGCCATCACAAAGAACTGCTCCAAAAGCAGCTGTGCTCCGGTGACATTTCCCGTTCCGTAGAATTTAAAGCAGAAGACACCGATCAGAAAATAGCCGAAGGTTGCCAGCAGCATTTTCCAGACACTGCCGCTTCGGTAGCCCGGCGGTAAATACCGGATAATCGTTTGAAAGACTTTTCCGGATGTGCCGGTCTGCAAATGAGCAGACAACTCTTTCTTCAGTTTTTTTATGTCGGAAAAGCGGCCGGCGGGATCCAGCCGGGTACATTTGCGGGCCAGCTGCCTTAAATAAGCAGGCGGGTCAGCCATGGAATCCAGCATTTTGTTCAATGTCATGCCCAGTGCGTATATATCGGTCTGCGGTGTAGAAGACCCAAACCCATATTGCTCCGGCGCCGCATAGCCTTTGGTCCCCAGCAGAATCGTGTCTTCCGCAGATTCGGGAGAATAGAATTTGGCGGCATTGAAATCCAGAAGAACGGCTCTGTTATATGCGGTGATGATGATATTGGACGGCTTGACGTCCCGATGGATCAGGATATGATCTCCCGTATGCAATTTTTCCAGAATCGCGCACAGGTCCAGCATATAGTTAAGAATATCCGTTTCCAAAAGATCCTTCCGGCCAATCTTCTCCTGAAGGGAGCTGCCGGAAATATATTCTTCGACGACCGTCATCCGGCCGGCTTCTTCATGGAAACCAATGATCCCGGGTGTGCCGGTGATCGGATACCAGCGTAAGTATTCGTAGACTTTCGGATTATAAACATCCAGAATCTTCTTTACAAACACTTTCCCTGTATCCGGATCCTGGACCAGATAGACGCCATGCAGTTCATTCAGGACAGCGATGGTACGAAAAGCCATGACGGCAGGGGGATTTGAATGTTCCACCGGGTCATTCCTTTCTGCAGATCGTAAAATGTAACGATTCTAATGCAAACAATTTGATGCAGCCATTTTGCTAATTATACCAAACAGGAGGGCGTATGACGGAAAAATCCACCTCTAATCTGAATGGAATACTCAGGCAGACTCATCTTCCGGATTTCGACCGCTACTGTCTGGAGAACCGGGAGAGTATGCTCACCGAATCGAGCGTCAGCTTTTCCACGTATATGAAGGATCTGCTGGCGCAGAAGAAGCTGACCCAGCAGCGAGTATTTCTGATGGCGGACATACCGGAACGATACGGCTACAAACTGCTGTCGGGGGAAAAGCGGACCAGGCAGAGAGATGTGATCCTCCGGATCTGCTACGCGGGCGAACTGACACTGGGGGAAACCCAGCGGGCCCTGCGCAAATATGAACTGCCGGAATTATATGCCAAGATCCCCAGAGACGCTTTACTGATGATCCTGTTCCGTGACCGTCCCGGCAGCATTCTGGATGTCAATACCCTGCTGAAAAACAGGGGAATGGAACCCCTGCGGACCAGCGGCCTGCAGGATTGATAAGGCACCTGGCTTCCTGTACAGGAGGCTGCAAACATTTTATTTTAAGGGAGGAAATAATATGAAGAGGAAATACTGGCTGTTGGCAATTTTGTTGGGCATGTCTCTGGCTGTATCCGGATGCAGCTCTTCTTCAGAAGAACCCAAGGAAGTGGTATCCACTGAAGAAGCGGGTACCTCCGAAGCGTCCGAAGAAGTGGAGAGCGCAGAAGACACTGCAGAAACAGAAACACAGGAAACGGATGACGAAGAAGCAGAAACAGAAGAGACATCTGAAACAAATGCCGCTGTGACAATAGAAGAACAGGTTCTTGTCGATCAGGACGGGATTAAGATCACAGCGATGGATTATGTGACAGACGGTTTTATGGGAGACGGTGTTAAACTCCTGGTTGAAAACAACACAGACACGGATTACACCATCGGCTGCGATGCCCTGATCGTAAATGACTATATGATCACAGATCTGTTTGTCTGCGATGTTGCGGCCGGCAAGAAGTCCAATGAGGTCATGTATCTTTCATCTGCCGCTCTGAAGGCGGCCGGTATTACCAATGTCGGAAAAATAGAGATGTATTTTCATGCCTATGACGCGGACTGGACAAATCTTTTTCAAAAGGTCTATTCGGAGATCCAGACTTCTGCCTATGACAGCATGGATACGACTCCGGACGACACCGGAATGGAACTGTACAGCGAGAATGGCATCCGCATTGTAGGTAAGACCGTGGATGAAAATTCCTTCTGGGGAACCGCGATCCTCTTGTATTGCGAAAACACATCCGGTCAGAATGTCGGGATCAGCGTCGAAAACATGTCCATTAACGGGTTCATGATGACTCCTTATTATACGGCAGAAGTATATGATGGCAAAAAATCTATTGATGAGATCACCATACTCAGCAGTGAGCTCCAGGACAACGGAATCGAGTCCATCGAAGAGGTAGAACTTAAATTCCATCTCTACAACGTAGATACCTATGAAACGATCGCGGATTCCGATACGATCACATTCTCGGCGAAATAAAAAGAAAGGAAATCAACATGAAAATCTGGAAACTGGTAGCGGGAATTTTATCCATTGTGCTTTTTGTTTTTGTAACATTTCAGTCCTGTGCCGCGGGTCTTGCAAACTCATTGGAGGAGAACGGAGAGGTCTCCGGATCCGCAGGTTTGATCGTGGCAGTCTTTATGCTGGTCGGGGGCATTGTTTCCATCGCGACCAGGAACTCAGAAAAGAAGGGCGGCAACATTGCCCTGATCGTTCTTTTTGGTCTCGCGGCGCTGATCGGTTTTGCCGGCGCCGGTTCCTTTGGCGATCTGAAGATCTGGTCTGGATGGTGTCTGATCAATCTGATCCTGGCAGTCGTGGCGCTGATTACCGGCGGAAAGAAATTCAAAACAACACCCCCGGACTCCCTGCAGTCCGATTAGAACCGGTAAGATATATACAGGCTGCGTCTGACGTATATACCCTGTAAAACAGAAATCCTCCGGATGCACCCTGAACAGGTGCTCCGGAGGATTTTTGGCGCTGTTCTGACGCAGTCAGGAAACTGCAGTCAGGAATACTCAGTCAAGGACCATCTTGACCGCGCCGTACATACCCGCATTGTTGCCCAGGACGGCCAGCTTGAAAGGAGTCTCCTTGCAGGCGTTGAAGGCATTGGGCGTATAGTACTTCACGACCGCGTCAAGCAGGATCTGGCCGGCCTTGGAAACGCCGCCGCCGACTACGATGACGTCAGGATCTACAACCGCTGTAATGGTAGCGACTGCCTGCCCCAGAGTACGTCCGAAGAAATCAACGATGGCAAGGGCGGTCTTGTCGCCGGTCTTGGCCGCGTCGAAAACTGCTTTGGCATCTACGTTTTCAACTTTAAGCAGACTGGATCCTTCCGCCTTGGGAGTTGCCAGAACTTCACGGGCCTTGCGCGCGATACCGGTAGCGGAAGCGTACTGCTCCAGACAGCCTTTCTTGCCGCAGCCGCAGGCCAGGGTCTCGTTCCTGTTAACGGTAATGTGGCCGATTTCGCCGCCTGCTCCGTGGGCACCGTGCAGGATCTTTCCGCCCAGGATGATGCCGCCGCCGACGCCTGTACCCAGGGTGACCATGACGACATTCCTGTAGCCTTTGCCGCCGCCGCGCCACATTTCGCCCAGGGCTGCTACATTGGCGTCATTACCGACCTCTACTTTGGCGCCGTCCAACAGTCCGGACAGGGCGGTCTTTACATCATATACGCCCCAGCCCAGGTTGACGCATCCGTTTACGACACCGGATTCTGTAACAGGTCCGGGAACGCCGATGCCGACGCCTTCCACGTCATCCGCGCTGATGCCTTCTTCGGCCATGCTCCCCTTGATCGCGGCCGCGATATCCGGCAGAATCTGCGCACCGCCGTTATCTTTCACAGTGGGAATTTCCCAGCCCTTCACAAAAGTGCCGTCTGTCTCGAACAGACCGCATTTGACGGTCGTACCGCCTACATCAATACCATAAGCATATTTTTTCATACATGTACCCCGCGTTTTACAAATTGGAAGCCCTTGCTTCATAACATTAATCTCTTAAAAGAATAGCACAAGAAGAGCTGTGATACAATGTGTCGGTATGTGCAAATTGCCGGTTTATTGATGGCTTTTAAATTGCTGAAACGATTTTGATAAATGATTACGAAAGAGACAGAAACACGGAAAAATGGCAGAAACAGATTCCATGGAGAGAAGTTTTCTGCCCTTTTGACAGGATAGGATAGAATCACAGGAAACATGTTTGAAGAATAAGACCGGTACAGTGTCATAATTGCCGATAGCATAAGGAGGGCGTGGTCATGATTAAGAAAGAAATAAACAGAAGATATGTAATGCTCCATGATACGGCTGCCTATCTGAAGGAAAAAGGGGTCCCCGGTACAGATCTGGACACCGCAGGCGTCTGCTTTTCCCTGCGTGTTCCCTTGGGAAACCTTTTGATCCCCTGCATGCTGATCTATGAGCCCGGGGAGAGCGGGGCGGCCATAGCCAGAGTCGACTGTGATCTCAGCAGTGTGGCAGGGAAGGCAGGCGGCTGTTCGGGCTGGTTCTCCGGTAAAACGTACCGGGAACAGCGCTCCGTCCCCTATGAAATGGAATGCGGATACTGCCTGACGACCGACAGGGACGGCAGATCCGGCCGGGACAAAGATAAGAGCCCCCGGACTTTATGTCTCAGAGGCTCTGTTACCTGTGAAGATGATTATCTTGCGGCAGCCCGCTATCTGATCCTGCAGCTGCAAAGGATATTGATGAAAGACTGTCCTGTCATATTGCATGAAGTTCTGCAGGTATGAACAGATGGATCCGGCACAGTTCGGCAGACCGGATGGCTGTCCGTTTCTCTGGTCAGGTCAGAGGGCATCGATAATACGGGATACAGTTTCCTTTTTTTCCTGTGAACAATAGCGAAGTTTTTCAACGATGACTTCATCCAGAGACAGATCTGATTCCAGCTGATTGACGTAGGTATACTCGTCGGACAGGAAGAAATCAACACTGCAGTTCAGGATATTCGCGATGTTAACAAGAATGGTGAGGGAAGGACTCGTCCTGCCGCATTCGATGTTACTGACATGACTGGCGTTCACATCCAGCCTGGAAGCAACGGCTTCCTGCGTCATATGTAGTGCTTTTCGACGCTTTCGAATCCGTTTTCCGATAGTGATAAAATCTAATTCCTGCATATTACACCCCTGTAAAAATTAAATAATGTTTATATCAGTATATTTTATCTTATTTTTTATTTTAATGAGTTATTCGCAAAGTACATAACGGATAGATACATGAAGAAGGTATGAAAAATGATATGTATCAATGAATTATGCCTATTAATGTATCAGAAAACCAGCTCCGTTACAATTAGAAAACAGCAATAAATATTGGAAAATGGAATGCAGACAGATTCAATAAACGCCGTTCTTCATGCGTGAAATATGTATATTCCCTCTTTGTACATTATATACTACATTCCTGTCCTGAAAAAGTCCTAATAATGACAGGATTTCGATATAAGGACCGGCAGTTCTTAGTATTTGTCAACCGGCCCTTTATATCGAGTCTGCCGGATGATTTTGTAAAAAAGAGCTAAAAAGTGTACGCGGGCAGACGAACCCTGTGATACTATAGGAATACGCAGTTTTGCCGGAATAAAAATCCGGCCGGAAAGGAAATGGGAGAGGAAATACGTTATGCAGCATACGAACGGTCTGGAAGACGCCAGAAACTATGAAGCAAAGTACGGAGGCAGAATCGGACCGGAGAACAGGCCGGTCTTTCACGTGTCTCCTTATACAGGCTGGGCCAATGATCCGAATGGTTTTTCCGTTTATAAAGGAGCGTATCATCTGTTTTATCAATATTATCCTTATGAAACAGTATGGGGCCCTATGCACTGGGGGCATGTGAAGTCTGCGGATCTGATCAAATGGGAATATCTGCCCTGTGCCCTGGCTCCGGATAGTGACTTTGACAGGGCCGGCTGTTGGTCGGGAGGTGCCGTTGAGACGCAGGACGGAGAGCAGATGCTGATCTATACCGGAAGAATGTACCGGACCGGCTCTGAAGGGCAGGAAGAAATCGTCCAGGTCCAGTGTATGGCGACGGGTGACGGGACTGATTATAGAAAGTATGAAGGAAATCCTGTACTGGACGCTGGCGGTCTGCCGGAAGGTATGAGCCCCTATGACTTCCGGGATCCCAAAATATGGCGGGATGAGGAAGAGGACTGCTGCTATATGCTGGTCTCCTCCAGAGGACCGGACGGAAGCGGCTGCCTGCTGTTGTATCGGAGCGGCAGCGGCCGGGAATGGACCTTTGTAACAGTCCTGGAATCCTGTAACAGAGAATATGGCAGCATGTGGGAATGTCCGGACTTTTTTACGGAAGAAGGGGATACAGACATGCCAGACATGCCATACATGCCAGATATGCTGCCGGCGGCCATCCTTGTATCTCCACAGGAAATGGAACTGACCGGTGAATTTCAGAACAGGCATGGCAATATTGTTCTGACCGGCCGCTATGACCGCAGAAATCATCATTTCATTCGTGAAACGGTCCATGCGGTGGACGATGGCTATGACTTTTACGCGGCCCAGACCCTGCTGGCCCCGGATGGGCGCAGGATCATGATCGCCTGGATGCAGGGGTGGGAGAATGCCCGGGTACGTCAGAATGACAACCTCTGGTTCGGTATGATGACCCTGCCCAGAGAGGTCTCGATCCGCAGGGGCCGTCTGTTCCAGCAGCCGGTCAGGGAGCTGGAGAAATACAGGACCTGTCCGGTCCGCAAAGAAGGGATCATGGTCAGCGGCAGCATATCACTGGAGGGAATCCGGGGCAGGTGTCTGGACATGACGGTACAGGTCCGGCAGAAGGAAGACGGAGACTGTCGTTCCTTCTCCGTCTGTATCGCGGCAGACCAGGCCCATGGCAGCACGCTGCGTTATGATTTTGCCGAAGGCCTGCTGACCTTTGACAGGAGCAGATCCGGCTACGTGGATGACGCTATGGCGCCCAAACGGATCTTCCTGGAGGACCATCCTTCCTGTCTGGAACTCCGCTTTATTCTGGACAGATACTCCGCCGAAATATTCGTGAACGGAGGAGAACATGTCATCACATCTGTCATTCCTACGCCCCTGACCGCCGGGGACATCCTGTTCGGGGCGGAAGGAAAGGCCGTCCTGGATATCGAGAAATATGAGATCCGGATCTCCTGAGGCAGGAGTCCGGCATCTGCCGGAGCATAATCAGAAATGACCGGGATCCGCTGTATAACTGGCAGCGGATCCCGGTCTTTTTAATACCTGTTTCACATATTCAGTTTTTCAGAAAGAACGTGGATCAGCCTTCCGGGCTGAAATCGTCTTTGCCTACGCCGCAGAGGGGACATTCAAAATCTGCCGGCAGGTCTTCCCACTTTGTGGGCTCGATGCCGAAATCGGGATCTCCCTTGTCCTCGTCATATACATAGCCGCATACATCACATACATACTTCATAACTATGTCCTCCTGTTTTTGCTGGAAAGGCGGCTGCCGGAATCCGGTTTCCGCCGTTATCTGTCTCTATTGTACTAAATGGGACCTGCCTGCGCAATCAATGGAATAAATCAGTTGTCAGGGACCGCAGTCATGCGTCCACATGCCCGGCACTGCGCATGCATGTTTGGCACTGCGCACGCATATCTGGCACTGCGCACGCATGCCTGGCGATGCGCCTGACCATCTCTGATGGAATCAAAGGGACCCGGTCCGGATTCTGCGGGCGGACAACAGGGACAGCAGGGTACCTTCCCCGGCAAGTACGGCAAAAGCCAGGGGGCTGCCGCTGCAGGCCCCGGCCAGCAGGCCCGGAGGTGAGATCCGGGACAGGAGATATAAGCTCCGGGAAAGGGAAGTCAGGTCAATAAAACAGCCGCCGGTCAGGCAGAGCAGGACCGTCAGTACGGGTGCCATAGCATCGATCCTGCCTTCCATGGGACTCTTCCGTACCAGAAAAAGGGAAAGAGCGCCGCCGCAGAAAGCGTACAGGAAACAGGCGGCGGTCCGGACCGGAAGTGCGGCTGCAAAAGCGGCCGGTGAGGTCCCGGAGGCGGCTGCCTGCAGCAACAGACCGGGCAGCAGGGCAGCAGTGCAGTAAATAAAACCTGTCAGTGTCAGGGACAGAAGATCACTGCCGTGGGACAGCAGGCGGCCGCCGGGCAGAGGCTGCATCCGTACGGAGGCGCTGATGGCGTCCCGCCGGCCGTAAAAGGAACCGGCTGTCATCATCAGCATCAGAGCAGCCATGGCAGCGAAGGCTTCCGCGCCGGGCAGGAAGGGAATTCCGGCCGGCAGGCCGCTGCCATAATGGAGCTGATAAAGAGCAGGCAGCAGGGCCTTTTCCTCTTCGATCATATCCAACAGGGTCTGTCTTTCTGTTTCGTTCAACGGGGTTCCCCGCAGGTTCCCGGCGATCCGGATGGCACGCCAGGCGGATCTCTGGGCGCAGACCTGGCCTGCGGCAATCTCTCTGACGCCCTGGGCCGAGGTGGCAGCGGACGCGGCGTAATAGCGCAGGGGCAGGGCCCTGCCGTTGCTGTTTTTATCCAGGTCGGTTTCCGCGTACGCCTGTATGCGGTCCCCATAGCCTTTGTCAATGATCAGCAGTCCTTCAATGGAGCCGGTCATGAGCAGGCGCTGCCCCTCTCCGGGGCTGCAGAAGCTGATGGAAATGCGGGATTCTTCCCGGATCATATCCGTCAGGCCGGCAGAGATATCACTGTTGTCCAGATCACAGACAGCGACCCGCAGGGCTCTGCTGTCCTGCCCGGACGCAGCGCCCGCAGCCAGAGAGCAGACAGCCAGCAGCAGGAGCAGGGGCAGGAAGGCCCTGCCTCCTGCAATCCGGCATTTGAAGCCTGTCAGGCCGGCAAGCCGGCCGGAAAAGCTCCGCAGATGATCCGGATCCGCCGGAGGAGGCGTGAAAACCGGAGCCGTTCTGCCGGGACCGGTTTGCCGGTTGGCCCGGGCAATCGCCTGCTGTTTGTTGCTGCGGATCCTGCCGGAGGACGCTATATAAAGGATGGACAGGAGCAGACATACCAGACCTGCTCCCAGGACCGGCAGCAGATCGGTCAGTACGGCGGACAGGCCGCTGCCCGCCGCAATTTCTTCCAGAGTCAGCAGCATATACCAGGGCAGGGTCAGTCTGCCGGCCAGGTGGAAAGGAGAGGGCAGAAGGCTGCAGGGCCACAGAGTTCCTCCCAAAATCAGGCTTATCAGAAGCAGGACGTTGCAGACTTTTCTGGCACGTTCTGCCGTTCCGGCCAATAACGTGACCAGCAGCAGGCAGGCGGCCAGACAGGCGGCCAGCAGCAGGATACAGAACCAGACCTGCCAGCA
This sequence comes from uncultured Lachnospiraceae bacterium, assembly GCA_902789735.1. Classification (GTDB taxonomy): domain Bacteria; phylum Bacillota; class Clostridia; order Lachnospirales; family Lachnospiraceae; genus CAG-791. Next base: position 111,985 of record CADAOZ010000008.1, on the reverse strand, counting down.
GGCGGACCAAAAAGAGCCTGTTCCTGTCAGCAGGACCAGACCTGACAGAAAATCCCCGCTGCGCCCTGTCAGCAGCAGAATACCGGCCATTCCCAGGCCTGTCATCAGCAGACAGAGATTGAAGAGCAGAAAAATGCATACCAGTCTGGACAGAATAAAAGCAAAGATGCTTCCGCCGGTCCCCCGGTAGCGGGGCAGGACGCCCAGGGCCAGTTCTTCCGGAATGGTGACCAGGGCGCCGGTCAGCAGGATAAAGAGCAGCATGGATATGACAGAAGCCAGAAGACGTCTTGCCATGGCGCCGGCCGTATCGGAGGCCTGGATCGTATTCTCGAAAACCGCCTGGCGGCTCAGGGCATCCTCGAAAAGATCCAGGGAAGTGTCTTCATAAAGCTGGTCCAGGAGCTGCCGGTCCAGGTCTCCGTAAGCAAAGCGATAGGCACCCCGCTGCGCCGCCTGGTCGGAAGATATGATCTTCATGACAGATACAAATACGGACTGCAGGACAGACGATTCCAGGGGCATGCTTTCATTTAGTGTGACATCGACCGGACAGTCAGAGGCCGTATACATTTCATAGAAATAATCTTTCGGAATGGTGATCACAGCAGCGGCGCCCTCTGCCAGAAGTTCTTCATCCGTCACATTCTCCCCGACCTTCCGCACTTCCGAGAACAGTTCCAGTTCCCGCATCTGGCTGACCAGAGACCCGGACATAAGAGTCTGATCCCGGTCTCTGACCGCGATCATGAACGGACGTATGCCGGTCTGGCCTGTAAGATCTGCGGCAAAGAGACTGAAGGCCGCGGACAGAAGCAGCGGCAGCAGCAGGACAGCAAGCCCGCTGCCCCGCCACAGAAGTTTCATATCTTTGTATAAGGCTGCACGGAATCCTTTCATCGGTCCTCCCCGGTCATCTGCCCTTTTTCCAGACGGATGATCTCTGTACAGGCTGTTTCCAGTTCTCCTTCCAGATGGCTGATCAGTACAACGCCGCATCCTCTGGAGGCAAAATGCTGCAGAAGCTGCAGGATCAGCCGGATGGAGGAAGCGTCCGCGCCGACAGTCGGCTCATCAAGCAGAAGCAGGCTGGGAGTTACCATCAGGGCGCTGGCCAGATGCAGACGGCGTTTCATGCCGCCGGACAGGGTGCTGACTTTGCGGTCTCCCAGTCCCTCCAGGTCCAGCTCTTTCAAAAGCCAGTCGGTGCGCCTGGGAATGGCGCCTGCCGGCAGTCCGCCGGCAATGCCCCAGAATTTCAGATTTTCACTGCAGGTCAGTTCGCTGTACAGGGACAGGTCCTGGGGGACAAAACCGATCCGGCCTTTTACGTCCGGTCCGTAGACCACCCGGCCGCTGTCAGGCTGCAGAGAACCTGCCAGCAGCCCCATCAGAGTACTTTTGCCGGCGCCGTTGGGTCCCCGGATGCCCAGCACCTGACCTGGATAAACCTGCAGGGAAAGCGGGCCCAGAGCGGGCGCTCCTTTTCTGGCATACCGTTTGGTCACATTCTCCAGGCTGACCAGAGGGACGGACCTGTCCTGTCCATCTGCCTGTCTGCTGTTTTCGGTTCCTGTTTCCTGCTTCCTGCGGGACAGGGGCTGCTGTTCATGGTATGTATCACGCATAATAATTCCCTTTTCAGAAAATGACAGCCCTCCGCGTCGCGGAGGGCTGTGGCCGGGCCACGGGCCCTTTAGAAGAGTTCATAGATCAAATCATAGATTTTGGAGGAAAGAGTATTGACCAGGGCAGAGTAATCATCGGCAGTATAGCCGCTGATATCAACAGCGCTTCCGGAAGGCTTGACCGCAGTGCTTTTTTCGGTGGCTGTCAAAGCCAGATCGATGGAAGTATCCCCCTCGGTACAATTAATATTGTAAACGGAATCCGCCCCGGATTTTTCCACCTGCATGGCAAAGGAGGGATAATAGGAGTCTCCACCGGCGAAGGAGAGATCATAGGTACCGAAAGGCACGCCCAGTTTGGACAGATTGGAAGGATCCGGCATGTCGTAGATCAGGTCCATCGTCTGGCCTCCAATCGTGAAGACCATATCTCCGCTGCGGCTCTTGCCGCTTTCAGTAAATGTATCAAGAATGGTCATACCATTGTAATAATCATCAGGTACGAGTCCCAGATATTCCTCTCCCCGGTCGGATCCGCCAAGGCTGTAGACCAGTCCGTCCATTCCTTCGGCTGTGATCCGGATCTCTCTGACGGTCCTGCCTTCCTGGGCGACGCTCCAGGTAAATCCCGCCCTTTCGAACTCTTCTCCGTAATAATCCGCGTTCTGACGGAAAGAATCGGCCAGGGTCTTCAGGAAAGCAGCGCCTCCTTGTTCGTGCAGTTCCTGATAAGTGGAGTCGTAAGGATCAAGCATGAGCATGTAATCGCTGTAACTGTCCAGGAAATCCGCAAGCTCCTTATCCTTCTCCAGCGTATCGGCCAGGGAAACACAGATGGAGGAAATCTCTTCTTTGGTAGGAACATATTTATAAACGGTACAGTTGTAAGTGCCGCTGACTCCTTTCGGACTGACTTCCTGTTTCTTTTCCACCTGGATGTTGTCATTGGAGATGCCTTTATAAATGACGGTTCCATATTTCAGTCCCTCGGCAGCCACGAATTTGGGATCCACCTGACCATTCTCCAGAGTCTTCAGATCGATCTCCTGATCGAGGACATTCCGGTAGAAGGAGACTATGTCAGTACTGTACAGGGTGTCATCGATGCCCGGCAGCGTGAAGAGGACATCCCCGTTCTTGTTGTCAAAGAACACATCCAGGCCCATGACATTGCTGCCCATGATTTCCAGATCCAGATTGACAAGGGCGCTTTTATCTGTAGAATCGACCTTCATGGTCAGGGAGGAGCCGTCCAGATACGAGTTGTAGGAATCCATTCCATATCCCGATACAGAACCTGTCAGGATCAGATCGCCGGAATATCCTTTGCTGTTCCGGGAAGCCAGCGTTGAAAGATTTTTTGTTTTTTCATTGATCAGGCCGATCTGCGCTTCCAGGAATCTCTGTTTGGGACTCCGGATCAGCCTGGTAGCGGCAAAGACGCCCAGGCCTATGATAAGAACAGCGGCAATGGCCAGGATCAGGAACAGCGGCAGTTTTCCCTTTTTCTTCTGCCCGGGCGTTTCCTGCATGGGCGGCGGCACCGGTGCCTGGTCAGATGCCTGGTCAGGTGCCTGGTCATTAGAAGGGTCTGCGTTGAAAAAATCCGCGCTGTCCGGCGCCCCGTCGTCATAGACTGAGACAAAGGGATTGTCTTCGGTCCGGCTTGTCATGTGGACGATTTTTTCACCGCAGTAAATACAGAACTGGTCGTTTGCGGATATTTCATTTTTACAATTGGGGCAAAGCATAATCGTACTCCTTCCTGCAATGTACCATTTCATATTTGGAACAAACCAATGGAATTTAGTCCATTGTAACATGAAAACAGGGGAGATTTCACAAAAAAACGGGCACCCCGCCGCAGATTGTTCTGCTGTCGGGGTGCCCGGGCGTATTCAGTTCCGGCGGCCGGATCAGTTCTGGCCGTAATAGGCGTTGGCGCCGTGCTTTCTGTAATAATGCTTGTCCTGCAGGATCTGGGGAGCGGGCTCCACCTTGGGATTGATGGTCTCTGTCCAGAAGGCCATCTTGGCGACTTCTTCCAGTACGACCGCGCAGTGAACGGCGTCTACGCCGTCTTTGCCCCAGCAGAAAGGACCGTGGTTCTTGCAGAGGACTGCGGAAACATAATCCGCGTGGGTCGTGCCGTAGCAGGGGATGCTGCGGCCGGCCTGGGCCCAGCTGGTCGCGTAAGGGGAGTGGGTATGGACCACGCCGCCTACTTTCGGGAAGGCCTTGTAGATCTCTACATGGGTGGCGGTGTCAGAGGAGGGCTTATAGTGGCCTTCGACGACATTGCCTTCCAGGTCAACGATGACCATATCATCGGGGGTCAGCTTATCATAATCTACACCGCTGGGCTTGATGGCGAAGAGACCGGATTCCCGGTCGATCTCACTGACATTGCCCCAGGTGAATGTGATCAGTTTGTGCTTGGGGAGCAGCATATTGGCTTCATAGACTCTTTTTTTCAGTTCTTCTAACATGTAATACCTCTTTTCTTTGTGCAAGTCACCCCTGGGTTCGTCATACTGTTCAGTCTCCTGAACCGGCCGTCAGGCGGAGATCCGTTTTACAGGCCCAGCTTCTTTCCGGTCTTTTCGATCTTGTCCCGCAGGAAAGCGGAGGCGTCAGTAATGACCTGTACATAATCCTGGCCCTTCTGATACCAGAATTCGCCGGTGTAAGTACGAATCCCCATTCCCAGGGTGGCTTCCAGGCAGCGCTCATACTCGGTATGGCCTGTCGGGTCGCCGAAGTTCATATCTCTGTAAAGACCGGGCTTTGTTTCTTTCAGATGGACTGCAAAGATATGGCCCCTGCCCAGGAGCAGGTCATCCACAACATCATGCCCGTACAGAACGGCCGCGTTCTTCAAGTTTCCAATATCAGGATATACCCCCAGCCACGCACTGTCTACCTCTTTTACATAATGCATGGATTTTTCGACAGTATCCATGAAGGGAGTCTCCATAGTCTCAAAGCCCATGGTCACGCCCCAGCGGGCCGCGTAAGCGGTAGCTTTGGTCAGATTCTCCAGAAACCACTTTTCGGTATCAGCGTCGCCCTGTTCGTAATAGACATCATAACCGGCCAGCTGGATCTGCGCGATGTTTGCGTTGACACAGAAGCGGATCGCTTTCTCCATGATCTCCATGGAACGTTTCCGGATTTCAGGATCGTGGGATCCGAAGGGATATTTGCGGTGGCCGGACAGACACATGGTGCGGATCGGAACGCCGGCAGCACGGGACAGGATGCCCAGCTCACGCTGTTTCTCCACACTCCAGTCCAGCCTTTCCAGGCGCCAGTCTGTCTCATCTACACTGATCTCCAGGCGGTCAAAACCGCAGTCTCTGGTGATCTCGAACATTTTGGGAAAACTGAAACCGACCGGTATGGCCTTTTCATATAATCCGAGAGAATATTCCATACTGTGTTACCTGTGACTCCTTTCTCTGCCGGAGAGATCACGGCAGGCTGCTGCGTTGATGCGGCTGAAGCAAACGTCTAACATAACATAAAAAGAACATAAAAACACGAACAACAGATTAAACGTTTGTATGAGTTCATAATAACATTCGTATAATAAGATTGCAATTTAATTATATGTTTGAAATTGAAGATTTTAAGAATGTTTGCAGAATTCCACCTTTTTGAGCATCGTATGATATGTAGGGGATGTATTAATTGTGACAGGCATATCAGATGTGATATGTGAATTAAGAATCACATGTGTAATATTAATACTAATACACACAGAACGTTGATGCGGGAAGACTCCTCTGCGAAAGAAAACTGGCCGGTTTGACAAAAAAAGACTCTTTATCACATAATAGAAACAGATTCGTTTCCAGGATTGGGCAAAACGCCGGAAGATCAAAGGAGGTTACTTATGAGAAGGATACTGGTCGTAATCGATATGCAGAATGATTTTATTGACGGCAGTCTGGGAACGCCCGAGGCGGTGGATATTGTGAATAACGTACGCCGCAAAATTGAGAGTTACGACAGAAATGATGTATACGCCACCCGGGACACCCACCAGGTCGACTATCTGGAGACCCAGGAGGGACAGAACCTGCCGGTAGAGCATTGTATTGAAGGGACAGAGGGCTGGCAGATCCGTTCTTCTCTGGCTTCCCTGATCCCCTCCGGTCATATTTATAACAAGCCCACATTCGGCTGTCTGGAACTGGCCGGAGAGATCCAGGCCATTACCATGTACGATGAGGACGTGGAAATTGAACTGGTAGGGCTGTGTACAGATATCTGCGTGGTCAGCAACGCGCTGATCCTCAAGGCTTTCATGCCGGAGATAAAGATTTCCGTCGACGCTTCCTGCTGTGCGGGCGTGACCCCACAGAAACACAGTGCGGCGCTGGAAACGATGCGGTCCTGCCAGATCCATGTGACCGAATGATATCTGCCGGGGTGCCCGGCAGCAATGCAGGCAGATGCTGTAATGCAGGATCCGTAAGGAAAAACGGAAAAGAAGCGTGTAAACAGGAATAGCCGGATATAAAAAGAGGCTGTGGGGAAGCGGATGACCTGCTTCTCCACAGCCTCTTTCATGACCGGGGAATGACAGGACCGGAAGACGTTCTGCCCGGTCCGGCCGCTGTACCTTTAGTCATCAAAGAAACTGACGGTGTAATCGGTATCGTCAAAATTGCTGAAGTTAAAGTCCGGAGCACCCGGCTGGGAACCGCTGTCGACCGGGCTGTCGGCACCGCCTGCGGAGGAAGACCCGGACACACTGAGCGGATCCGAGGCATCCGCGGTCAGATCGCCGAAGGAAGCGGGTTTGGAAGGCGCGAAAGGATCCGCGGTCTGGTCTCCGCTGCCGGAAGACCGGCTGGCGGCAAAAGGATCCGGTGTCTGCAGCTCCGGGACGGACGCGAAAGGATCCGGCCTGCCTTCATTGGACCCGGAAGGAGAGGAATTTCCTGCGGCCGGCCCGACAGACCAGGGATTTGGAGCATAGGTGTCCCGGGCAGAGGAAGCCGGGGCAGACGCGGCCGGAGGCGCAGAGGGCTGCGTGACCGGGCTGTTAAAGCTGCCGGGCTGCGTGTTAAAACCACCCGGATAAGGGGCGTTTGTATTCACAGCCTGATAGCCGCCCGGGTAAGGCTGCCCGTAACTGCTGTAGGGACCGCTCTGACTGCCGGCCGGTGCATAGGTCTTTTCCAGAAGGACATGATAAAGCTCTGCTTCCGCCTGTGCTATATAAGGACCCAGGTAGAGGAGATATATAAAACCTAAGGTGAACGGAATCAGCAGGGCCCATCCGATAAAGGACAGATGAAGAAGAAAAGCATTCATTTTTTCTCCGTCCATCATGGCGCGGGACTGCTCTTTGGCGTCATCCCAGCTGGTATCCGGATTGTCGGCAAGAATATAGGGTACCATAAGGTACTCATAATATTTGATAATGCCCGGAATGACCAGAAGCAGGCTCCACAGCCCGACAAATAGATTTTTTAAAAGCATGACCACGACCTGATTCATATAGCTGGAGGAAAAGCTTTCAAACAGGTGGCCGATTTCGCCTCTGTCCCTGTGATTATGGACAAAGAACCGGGGCAGGCCGATTCCGCTGATGATGTTGACCAGGAAGATGGTGGATACCAGGCCTCCCAGGGGAATCAGGGAACTGACTGACGAAACACCGAAGGTAATGATACCGGCCAGGAAGATGGCCAGAACACTGTTACCATAATTAGCCTTGAATTTATCTCTGGCATTGTCTTTGATGGAAGATATTGTCCACATAAAGAACTCCTTTTCTGGTATAGTTTATCTGCAGAGACTGTATTTATATGATTCTCTGTTCAGATTATGTACCTGTTGATTATAAGCTTTTTTTGACAGAAATGGAACTGTATCTGTTGTTAATCCGGCAGACGCCGGTGCCGGGCAGGGATATTGTACCGGCTGTGCCCGGGGAGGAGGACTTATGACGGTCATATTTGATATGGACGGAGTGATCCTGGATTCGGAAAGGGTCTATCTGGAAGGGTGGATGCGCGCTGCCGCCCTGAGCGGGCTGGACGGCGCCCGGATGAGGAAGGCTGTAGCGGACGCCACAGGCGTCAACGACCAAATGGAAAGACAGATCATGGAGGAGGCCTTCGGCAGTGTGCCCGGCTGGTCCTATGAAAAGGCCTTTCGGGACTGCAGGGACTACTTTCAGGAGATTGTCGACAGCGGCAGGATGCCGGTCAAGGAAGGAGCCCGGGAACTGCTGGCCTGGCTGCGGCAGGAGAGCATCCCGGCAGGTCTGGCTTCTTCGACCCCCTTTCCCCTGCTGAGAAAGGAACTGGCCAAAGCGGGCCTGTATGAGTGCTTTGATGTAATCGTCAGCGGTGATATGGCGGAAAGGAGCAAGCCGGCCCCCGATATTTTCCTGCTCTGTGCCGGCAGGCTTGGCGCGGATCCGGGGGACTGCCTGGTGATCGAAGATTCCTATAACGGGATCCGCGCTGCGGCGGCAGCCGGCATGCGGCCGGTCATGGTCCCGGACAGGCTGGCGCCTACGGAGGAGATGGAAAGGACGGCTTTTCTGATCCTTCCGTCCCTGACAGCCGTTCTGGAGCATTTGAAAGCGGACCGCTGCGGAGCATCAGGAGAATTACTGAATAAATAACGCGGGTGGATATATTTATCAGTGAAAACGGAAGTGTTTATTGAGATTTCAGACAAATTTATTATAATAATATACAGATACAGACGCGGGTCCGCCTCTGAAAGCAGAGGATACGGCACGAAAGGGGAGGTATATTATGGGTAAATTTGTAATGAAGACCACTAAGAACGGTAAGATCAAATTTGATCTGAAGGCATCCAACGGGCAGATCGTGGCCACATCACAGTCTTACAAAGCGGCCAAATACGCCAGGACCGGTATCAACAGCGTGATCAAAAACGCCCCCGGCGCGGCGGTAGAGGACCAGACCGTTGAGGGATACACCAGAGAGAAGCATCCTAAATTCGAGATCTATAAAGACAATGCCGGAGAGTTCCGCTTCCGTCTGAAAGCGGCCAACGGCCAGATCATTGCCGTCAGTGAGGGGTATACGACCATGAAGGCCTGTGTGAACGGCGTGAATTCCGTTAAAAAGAACGCGGTGGACGCCCCCATTGTAGAAGAATAAAGCGCCGGCTGCTTACCGGCCGGTCAGTACTGAACACGCCCCGCGGATTGGTCCGCGGGCTTTTTTTTCCGGTTTTCTTCTGCAGAACCCCCTTACTGCTGTTTTTGCGGTCTTTTTACTATATAATAGGAACTGGCAGAGAGCGGGGAATCGGAAAGGACACTAGCATGGAACAGCTGAAGGCGCTGATGGGCCCGACAAATGAATATCCCTTTCTCAGAAAGGACGAACTGCCGCCGGGTCCCTCGAGCGAAGTCAGGCTCCCGGGATCGGGACGCAGGTTCGCGGTCACGGGAGATTACCGGGAGCCGGCCAGGAACCATTGCGCGGCAGTCTGCCTGGCCAATGTGATCCTGTGCCTGAAAGCGGGCAGGACCGTCAGGCAGGAAGACCGGGACAGGATTTTCCGGAGGACCTACGCCCTGCTGGGGAACGGTCCCCTTTTTACCCGGGAGTTCCGCAAGGGAGCGGGAAACGCCCTATACGAAGCCGGCCTGACCGGCTGCAGACTCAGGCCCTGCGGCAGTCCCGGAGCCGTCCGGTCCTGTCTGGAGCAGGGCAGTCCCTGCGCAGTCCTGGTCATGATCGCGCCCCTGGACTGGCACTGGGTCCTGGCGGTCGGCTGCCGGGAATATGAGGACGGCAGTTTCTATCTGCGGATCTGCGACGGCTGGAACGCCCGGGCAGACCGCTGGCTGCGCTGGGGCGGACCGGTCCATATCCGTTCCATTACGGCCGTCGTAAAGAAAAATGACTGATTCGGAAGATGTACCTGTAAATATGATCAAATTGCCTAAATTGACATTCACTTTTTGTTACTTTTTGTTTATTTTGAGCAAGGCATTTTTGGACAAAATAGGATATAATAACTATAGGTATGAAAAGGTTTTCGGAATTTCGCTATTTGCGAAATGTTTTCGCATCCATCAGATTTTTGCCCCGGCTGCATTATGCGATCGCTCGGCCGGGATGAAAAACGCTTACCGTCAGCGAACAGAGACCGGTAAAATCATTCGCTGAAAGTAAGTGATTGCTGCGGCTGGACAAATCGTCCGGCCGCATTTTTTTTTGAGCGGTTTTCCTTTCAGCAAAATGAAGCGTACGGAATCTGCAGTTTGCCGGATTCGGGAATGAGCGCGCAAAACAGGTGTAAAATCAAGGCGGAAAAAGGCTGTATACAGGGGGCGGTTATGGTAGAATGTAGCTGAATCCCGCCCCGGCGGGAGGAACAGCAGCCGGAGGTAGACCACTATGTCACAAAAACACAGGAAGCCCACAGGAAACGGGGACAGGAAACGCAGGACATGCAGGATTCTGCTTGCGGTCCTCCTGGTCCTGAGCGTCATCGCCGGGGCATCCGCTGCATATAATTACAGTAAATGGAACACCCTGTTTCGTCCCGGAGGGGGATCCCTGCCGGCAGAGCTGGCGGAGAAATCCGCGGACCTCTCTGAACGCGCTGCGGAGCAGGGAATTGTACTTTTAAAAAATCAGGAAAACACCCTGCCCCTGACCCGCCTGCAGATCAATCTGCTGGGCGCGGCTTCTGACAGGCCCTTTTATGGAGGAGAGAGCGGGGATGGTTACGTCTATGTCAGTCCGGAGGAAGCCCTGAAAGAGGAGAATTTCCTGGTCAACCGGGAGCTTTCCGGGTTTTATGAAAAGAACCGGATCACGCCGGCCGGACCGGCCGGAGGGCAGGCGGATTTTGGCAATTATGAGATTCCCCAGGCGGATTATCCGGACGGGCTGCTGGACAGCGCCCGTGACTACGCGGATATAGCCTGCCTGTTCTTTGGCCGCAGGGACGCGGCCGGCAGCCATTATCCGGCGGATATGGAAGCATGGACCGGCGGTGACGCCGGCAGGCATTATCTGCAGCTGACCCAGAATGAGGAGGACCTGCTGGAAGCGGCCTGCAGCCGTTTTGGCACGGTCATTGTCATCCTCAATACCCCGGTTCCCATGGAAGCGGACTTCCTGTCGGATGAACGCATTGACGCGGCCCTCTGGATCGGAGAACCGGGCGGACAGGGCTTCCGGGCACTGGCCGGCATCCTGTCGGGCAGGATCGCCCCGGAAGGAAAACTGCCGGATACCTGGGTCCGGAATCTGGCGGACCTGCCAGGGCAGGCGGCCGCAGTTCTGGAAGACAGCGGAGGGCAGGAATGGAACTGCGATGTCTGCACAGAGGGCATTTACAGCGGATACCGCTATTATGAGACCAGATTCCCGGATGCCGGGACAGATGATCCGGACGGACTGGAGGCCTGGGCGCAGGCCGTGGCATTTCCCTTTGGATACGGGCTGAGTTATACCTCGTTTGACAGGAAGATCGCCAATGTCCTGCAGGGAGGCGATACAGTCCATGTAACGGTGCATGTGACCAATACCGGCAGCGTACCGGGAAGGGATACAGCCCAGATTTATGTACGGGCGCCCTATAAAGAGGGCAGTCCTGAAAAGCCGGATGTAAGGCTGGCGGGATTTGGAAAAACAGCGCTGCTGCAGCCGGGAGAAGAAACGGAACTGGAGGTCGCGTTTTCTCTGGAAGACATGCTGACCTGGGACAGTACCGGTACGGCTGCGGGCCGGGCTGCCTGGGTACTGGAAAAGGGCAGCTATGGCGTACTTCTGATGGAGGACGCGCATACAGTCACAGATAAAAAGAAACTGAAGATCACCGAAGACCTGGTCTATGATGACAGCGGCCGGGGACCGAAATCAGGAGAGCGCCAGTCTGCCGCGCCTGTGTTTGACAGCATGACGGAGCGCCTGGCCGGCGTGACCGCCTCCCGGGCGGACTGGCAGGCCTTTGAGGATGCCGGACAGGCCAGACTGCCGGCACTGCCGTCAGCTGCCGGTGAGACACCGGCATCCTCCGGAAAGCTGTCTGTGAAGCCTGCTGATAACAGGCTCAGACTGAAGGATCTGCAGGACCGCGAAGCGGACGATCCGGCATGGCCGGCCCTGGCGGACCAGATGTCTGCCTCTGATTATCAGAAACTGCTGGTACGGCAGCAGGATCAGTCAGAAGCCGTCGCTTCCGTGGGAAAACCTTTCTTCCTGGAAGCCCGGCTGCAGGGAGGGATCCGGAGCGGCGGGGCCGGCAGGACCGGCACCCTGTTTCCTTCCGCGTCTCTTCTGGCAGCTGCCTGGGATCCGGAGCTGACAGCCGCCGTGGGCGCGCAGATCGGGGCGGAAGCAGCCGCCCTGCATACGGGCCTGATCAGGATTCCCTATGCCGGGGTACGGCGCAGTCCGGTATCTCCTTCTTCCATGGTATTTTCAGAAGATCCCCTGCTTTCGGCGAATCTGACAGTGGAACTGCTGCGGGGCATACAGAGCGGGGGCATATGTACCTGTCTTACAGGATTCGGCCAGCAGAGCGGGTATTCCGGCAGCGGACACACGATTTTTCTGGCCGGAGAACAGGCCGCCCGGGAATTATACCTGCGGCCCTTCGAGAAAGCGGTCGCGGAGGGCTGTGTGGACATGATATGTACCGGACCGGACCTGCTGGAAGATACGCCGGCCTGGCAGTCATCCGTTCTGATGACGGATCTTCTCCGCAGGGAATGGGGATTTGAAGGCTCTGCCGCCGCGGATCTGTCATGCGCGGATCCTGCCGGTACGGCAGCCGGCCTGGAAGCCGGTACGGATCTTTTCTACGCGGACCGGGCAAAGACCGATCTGCTGACCGCGGACAGCGCGGGGGCAGATCAAAAGGCAGCGCTGCTTCAGAAAGCCGCCATCCGCGTCCTGCAGCTGGCAGCTGCCGCAGAAAAAGCAGCCGGGCCTGCCCCGATTCCTTTCTGGCTGCTCATTCCGGCATTTCTGGATCTGGTCCTGATCCTGCTGCTGGTCAGACTTCTGGCCGGGGGAAGAGGCGGCCGGACGATTCCGCGGGTACAGACCGCGGAGACGCTGACAGAAGACAGCCGGACGGACGGTGGACCGGCGGAAAAGGCCGGGGGGATACAGGCGCAGCCGGTTCCGGAGCATACCGCTGCGGAAGCGTCAATGCCGGTACCGGAAGCATCCGCACAAAGAGCGCCCAGGGCAGCCAGAGATCTGTTCCGCGAGAATGTCGAAAAAGGACGCGGCAGCAAGGCGGATCCGGAGACCCGCAGGGCCGTCCGTGCCCGCCGGCGCAGAAAGGCGGAGCGCGTGAAACGTTCTGCCGCCGGATCGGAATGGACCGAGGCCGATGAAGAAGGATTTGAATATCTGAAAAAATAAGAAGGGGATCTTACAGGTACTTGAGCCTGTCCGGCCGGACGGCTTTATGTATAGGCGCAGTCAACAGTAGTTAGCAGGCTGTCAGTGACAGCTGGAAAAAGAAGAGGGTTTAAAAATGAAAGTAAATGACAGGTATAAACAAAAATATCATGCCAATGTACCATCCGGATGGGCCAATGATCCGAACGGGATGATCTACCATGACGGAAAAATACATTTCTTCTTTCAGCATTATCCTTATGATTCCAGATGGGGCACCATGCACTGGGGACATTTCACATCCGATGATTTTATTAAATGGGAAGAACAGCCGATTGCTCTTCGTCCGGACCAGGACTATGAAGTGATCTGCGGCTGCTGCTCCGGCAACACCATTGAAAAGGACGGTAAGCTTTACCTGATGTATACCGCGGCCCAGCCGGAACGGCAGAGGCAGTGTATGGCAGTCTCGCTGGACGGTATACATTTTACAAAATATGACAACAACCCCATCCTGACAGCAGAGATGCTTTCTCCCGAGGTCTCCACCCGTGACTTCCGCGACCCCAAGATTTTCCGTAAGAACGGCTGGTATTACTGCCTGGCCGGCGCCAGGATCATCGATCCTGCCAAAGCGGACAAGATTGCGGAGGTCACCTACGGCAATCCTTCGGACGACCGGCGGCCTCATGATAATCAGGTGCACCATGTGCTGGAGAATCCTTCCGATCTGGCCGTTCTGGGCGGCGATATGGATCTGCTGGGCTACGGCAATATGATCCTGTTCCGTTCCAAAGACCTGGAGCACTGGGAATATCTGGGCAGACTGATTTACAGGCAGCCGGGCTTTGATGAAGAATACTTCAAGCTGGACGGTGTTTATGAATGCCCCGATTACTTTGAGTCCAACGGGCAGGAGATCGTTCTGGCCAGTCCCCAGCGCCTGCCGAAGATGGGCAATATGTATGAGAACCAGCATTCGGTCGTATGGATCGCCGGAGAGATGGACTTCGAGACCGGCCGCTTCCATATGTCCCATATCCAGGAACTGGACGCGGGCTTTGACTTCTATGCCGCCCAGTCCATGGCCATGCCGGACGGCCGCCAGGTCATGATGGCCTGGAAGGAGATGTGGGACAGGGATTTCCCTTCCCGGGAGGATAACTGGGCCGGCACTTACACGTTCCCCAGAGAACTGACATGGAAGAATGGCTGGCTCTACCAGTGGCCTGTCCGTGAGCTGGAAGCTTACAGAAAGAACAAAGCCGCGACAGGCGGGATCGTTCTTCATCAGGGGGCCATTTCCATCGAGGGAATCAGCGGCGATGTCATTGAGCTGGATGTGGAACTGCAGCTGCAGGACGCGAAAAAGGCCGGACTGAAGGTCTTTGCCGGTCAGGAACATGAGACCCTGATCTACTATGACTGTGATAAGAAAGCTGTCATCTTTGACAGGACCCATGCCGGTATTCATCTGTCCGGCGTGGAAGAGAATACGGATATCCGAACCTGCGACATCGAGGAAGAGGATACGCTCCGTCTGCATGTGCTGCTGGACCGTTATTCCGTGGAAGTCTTTATCAATGGCGGCCGTTATACCATGACGGGCAATGTCTTTCCGGATCCGGAGGACACTGATGTGGAGATTTTCTGCGAAGGAGGCAGCTGCGCGGTCCTTTCCGCAGTCAAATATGATATCTGTGTGGAATAAGCAATAGAACCATATGCTTGAAACGATTTGTATTCCTGAAAACAGTACGGAAATACAGTCCTGTATGGCGCAGGGGATGGACCGGGAAATGATCCGGGACCATCTGCTGCGCCGGTTTCATGCCCTGCTGGAGCGTCTGCGTATTCTGGAAGGGTTCGGAGACGAAAACGGGGTCCGGGGTCCCGCCGGTCATGAGATTTTAGAGACAAAAGACGGCTGGGCTGTTACAATTAAATGGAAAGACAGCCGCAGCCTTTCGGATCTTCTGGAGGAAGGGGATCCGGACCCGGATACGGTTCCTGTAATGGCAGGAGATCTGGCCAGGGCCCTGCAGTTCCTGGATGAACAGGGCCTGCGGCATGGCGGAATCTGTCCGGACAATATCCTTGTGACAGAGGAGGGGCGTTTTCTGCTGACAGGTCTGGGAGACTGGCAGCCTGCAGACGCCGCGGCGCCGGACCGTGTCGACAGTGGAATCTGCAGGAACAGCGACCGCAGCATGGATTACAGCGCCCCCTGGCCGGGCCGGGAAGGGCTTGACGGCAGAAGGGCGGACCTTTACAGTCTGGGACTGGTCCTGTTCCTGTGTCTGAACCGGTGTATACCGCCCTTTGCCGCCAGACCGCTTTATCCGTCCGGCAGCCCGGACAGAATCAGTCCGGCTGGTCTGCGGGAGGCGGAGGAGAGGCGGCGGCAGGCAGACAGGCTGCCCCGTCCCATGCAGGGGGGAGAGGCCATGGCCGGCCTGATCGGTGAACTGACATCCGCCGTGTATACGGGCAGGTTTTACCGTCCTGCGGATCTGATCCGCGCACTGGAAGGGATGCGGGACCGTCCCGGGGCAGCGCAGACCCGGGAGACTGCGGCGGAATCGGTATTTGACAGCAGGCCGGAGATTCCCCTGATCACGTTCAAAGGAAAGAATTACCGGCAGCTGCAGGGGAAAGAGAGGACCATCCGTCTGCTGACGGGGATCCTGCTGTTTCTGTTCTCTGTTCTCTTTTTTGCGCTGGGCCTGACGCCGGCTGTCCTGACGGCAGCTTACGGAATCTGGATGATCATAACAGCGGCGGCAGGAAGGCAGAGATATTATGGCCCGTATGGCTGGATCGGTGAAATTATTGGAAAGTCCGGCGGCTTGCCGCGGAAATAAAAGCGGCGCGGGCCGCAAAGGGAGATTGAAATGAAATACAGATGGCAGACTTTACTTCTCATCGGGATTTTGACAGGGATTTTTCTTACAGGCAATGTAAGCGCCCTGGCAGCGGAATCTTCCGGAGAGGGAGGAACAGAGAGCATCGAAGAGGATATCATCCAGGCGGACGAAACGGAGAGTGATGAAGAGGATTCCGTCCAGTCGGAAGAAACCGGCAGCTATGAGGCGGCCTCTGCCTCCGGCAGGCTCAAGACCGGCCTGGAATGGACCTTAAAAAACGGCACGCTTTCTTTTTCTGCCGGAGGGGACGGCAAGTGGGTCATTCCCGACTGTAAGGCGGACGGCAGCGATATACCCTGGAAAAAATATCTGAAATCCATCAAGCTGATCGATTTTCCCATGAACAGCAGGGAAGTCTCGATCGGAAGCTATGCATTCAAGGGATGTACCGCCCTTAAAGAGGTCTGGCTGGATGATGAGAATGTCGACTATGTAGGGCAGGGCGCTTTCCAGAACTGTACGGCGATCAAAGCGGTCGTATGGGAGATCGGCGTCAATATTGAACCGGATACCTTCAGCGGCTGCTCATCCCTGGATACCTTTACTTCCGATGAATACCTGACGGCCATCGGGGACAGGGCTTTCAAGGGCTGCAAAGCGCTGAAGACCCTGGATATCAATACTTATGATCTGTGTTCGATCGGCCAGGAGGCCTTTTCCGGCTGTAAGGCCCTGAAGGACTTTTATCTGGAATGCGCGATCCCGGAGATCGGGAAAAAAGCTTTTGACAACCGGGAAAGCCTGACCGTCTATGTGCCCAGCCAGTATATTACAGATTATGCCCAGCTGAAAAAGGACTATTCCCAGATTAAACTGGGGACCAACTGGGAAGCCTCATTCCCTCTGATGAAAGAATGTCAGACGACCAATACCGGGATCCGGGTCCGCTGGGAAGCCATTTCCGGGGCTTCCTCCTATGTGATCTGCAGGGCAGCGGATAACGGCGAGGCAGAGATGTCCGGCTGGGAAGAAATCGATTCCATTGATTCCGACAGCAAGACCGGTACCGCCCTGGAATACATAGATACCAATGTGGAAGACGGTTCCTCCTACTGGTATTCCGTTCAGGCGGTCAATGAGGACACAGGACTGCTTTCCGCCTGGGGCGTCAGCGGCGATATGGAATGGGCGGTCAACTGCGCCGCACCGGAACTGACTTCTGTGAAAGCAGTGGACCAGGGCATCAAACTGACCTGGAATAAGGTGAAAGGCGCGGACGGCTACCGTCTCTATTACAGGACCGGAGATACCTGGCTGCTGATCGGTGATGTCCGGGGCAGCAAGGATTCCTATGTTTGGAACGGAGCTGAAAAGGGCCATCATTATGAATTCACCATCCGCTGCCTCAGCGATTATCTGGCCGCTCCGGTCAGCGGATTTAAGAGTCCTGCGGGAGAACTTTCCTATTAAGAACTTCCTGATCAAGACTTTCCTGTTAAGATTTTCTTATTCAGTTAAGAATTAAGTAAGCTGGAAAACAGCGGGCACAGGAAAGCGGACAGAACAGACAAAGCCTCCTGAAACAGACCCGGGCAGGGACCGGAACTGTTTCAGGAGGTTTTTTATGCAAAAAAAATTTTTTTATCAGCCTTCTATAATAAGCATACAGAATCAAACGGTCTGAAAACAATTTCTTGATTCATAGAAGGAGGAATGAAAAATGTATAGAAAGTATATGACAGCAGCAGCAGCGGTCCTTGTATCTGTGTCCATGATGATGACCGGATGCAGCGGGAACCACGCAGTGAAAGACAATAACGTACAGCAGACAGAAGCGGTCAACGCCAAGTCTGAAGACGGTACCCGCAGCGGGGCCGGCAGCAAGACCGGCACAAAGCAGGGAACCCAGAAGGAAGGCAACACCACCGGATCTGCCGCCCAGAAGAGGGAGAACCAGAAGACCGGTGACGGCACCGGCGGCTCCAATAACTCCACAAACAACAACAAGAATGAGAACAATATCTATATTAACAACGGCAATGGCAACAGTAATGGCAATGGCGGCAGCAGGCAAAAGACCGGCAGCAGCGGATCCGGAAGGACCACAAAGAACCAGACCAATACTACTTATAACATCTACGAGACACACAATCACAATACCACCAACAAAACAGAAAACCATTATTCCACGACACATAACTCCAAAACAGAAAACAAATATACCAGCACAACCACAGAGAATGTAAATGTCGACCAGAGTATCGGCAAAACAACCGTCAATCAGGAACAGAACATCACAGAAAACAGCACCACAAATACCACAAACACAAATATCAACTTAGGTGATCAGAGTAATGGCAAAACCACGAATACCACAGTAAACAACGAGGAAGACACCACTATTACGAAAAACGAGACCAATACAGATAATCAGAATAACGGAAACCAGGCCATCGGCAGCGGAAATGAGCAGGGAGGCGATGCATATGCATATGAGCCCGGCAATCTGGACCATTACACAGATCCAAAGCCTGTGGAGGGAGATACCGGTGATGAGGATACGGGTAAGGATGCGCTGCTCGGATTTGGCGGCTCAGATTCCGGTAACGGCAGCACGGATCCCGATTATGAAGATCCCGTAATCGGCACTACTGCGGATGAAGTGACAGATGAAGAGCCTGTCCCCGCTCCCACAGATGGATTTACTGACACAATTAATACAGATGAACCTGTAGATGATATCCCCGGAGAGGGTACGGAAGATATCTGGCCTGACGACCCGGAACCTGAATATCCTTACGAAGGTACCACTACGGATATCCCGGAAGAGTATGTAGATGAACCTGTCGACGAGATCCCTTATGATGGCGGCGATGATTGGTACAACGGTGAAAGCGACGGAGAGGAAGAGTACCAGGGAGATGATTTTGAAACGTTTGATCAGAATGAAACTCCCGGGATGATGGAGGGGCCCCAGGAAATGTGGGAGACCAATGGCAGCACTGACAGCGCTGACATGCCTTCCGAAGGCGACAGCCTTCAGGTAAGCTCCGGCAGCGACATGGGCACCACATATGATGTGAGCGGTCATTCGACGATTTCCTTCGCAGTCGGCCTTGCGGAAGGCAGCGATTTATCCGGCAGCGCCTGGATTGAAGTCTGTGACCAGGAGGGTAACGTGATCGGTCAGACCGGAGAAGTCGGTCCCGGCCGCAGCACAAACGCCAATTTTGATGTATCCGGAATGGATACCATCCAGTTCAGGGCCTGCACAGACAGCGGTGAAATGGTTGATCTGCAGATCAGCAGTCTCGTACTGAATTAAGCAGCATTCCCGGTCTTCCGGAGCGTTTAAAACCCGGCAGCCCTCCCGGTCTTCCGGGAGGAACACAACATAACAAAAGGGACCGGAGCTTCTCCATCGGAGCGGCTCCGGTCCCTTTGTATTTATCATATGATCCGCGGAAGACTGCCGCCTCTTGTTTATCATATGATCCACAGAAGACTCCCGCCGTTTATCTAAAAGCGCAGGCGGCAGGGCAGTTGGCAGTTCACGAATCGTTTACCAGATGATCATAGCGTCTCTGAGGAGATCCCAGTCTTCTTCGATACTGAGCTGACCGTTCTCGTCCGGCAGGATCCGGACGACCACGCTTACGGCGTCATCATAGACGGGCGCAGATGCCATATTGTCCATCGCCTGGGCAACCGCTCCATAGACAGAAGCTTCGTCCCTGCTGCCGCCGTTTTCAGCCAGGACCCGGCTGATTTCTGTTGTGATCCCCTGCATGTTGAGCGGTTCTATGATCACAGTGACCGCGTAACCTTCATCCGTGCCGGTGACATCATCTACGGTATATTTACAGTTGAGCATATTTTTTTCCAGAGCCGTATATATCTTTTCCACATATTCATCGGAATAATCATCCGGGTTCAGAAGATATTTCTGCATGATGTAGCGTACATTGAAGTCGTGCTCCTGCCTGGCTTCTTCTATATCCGCGTTATAATACTTCATGAAGCCCATATATTCCTGTTTGTAGATACAGTCCAGCTCCGCCTGCAGCCACAGCTTCTGGGAATTGGCGGATTCCCGGATCAGGAAAGAAGTGAACTGGCGGTCCACTTCTTCGATATCGACTTCCTCTTCATCCAGATGAACAGCTGACTGGAAGAGGAGGGTCAGGTCCTCCCTGTTAAAATGATAGCTGCCGTCCTCTCTGACGATATGGATGGTAACAGGGACCGCTTTCCGGTAGAGTTCTTCGGCGGACCGGGCCTTCAGGGAATCCAGATACAGGCCGGCGATGATTTCCATCTCTTCCTCTGTCGATGTACCGTAAAAACCTTCTGCTGTCTCTTCGGCCTGATAATAGGCTTCTTTATAAAAGCTGACCAGGTCTTCGCTGGTGACCGACAGATCGATCGGCCGGACATGGATGGTGACGGCAAAGCCATCCTCTGTTTTTTCGGCTCCTGCCGCCTCGTATTCCGCGCCGCGGATCAGTTCTTCGAAAAAGGTATCAAAACCGGCCCGGGATTCCTCAGAGAGTTCCAGTGCCCGGACCTCCACAGCGGCGGCCCCGGCTTCCACCAGACCGCCGTATTCTTCCCGGAGTGTATCCGCGTCTGTTTTCAGAGTTTCCGCAGCCGGCCCGTAATCATCACTGACGGCAGCCCGGACCAGGGCAAGCGTCCTGTCAGCGGCGTCTTCTTCCGACCAGCTCCCGCATCCTGCCAGCAGGAAAGCGGCAGCTGCCAGACAAAGGCCGGCTGCTTTATATTGATTGCATTTCATAAGACTGATTCTCCTTTACTGCTACTTAAGTTTAATGGTATTTATGCGTTCACGCAAGGGGGACCATGATGTGGATGACAGGGACCCTGCCCCGGCCCCGGGCCGGATGTCTGCGGCCGCAGAGACTGTATGCCGCGTGAAGCGCGGGTTTTCCCGCCCGGTACCGGAAAACAGGAGTCCCTTCTCCGGATTTGATAAAAAGGCCCGAATAATGTACTATACTGTAAGAATCGAATTCCAAACGGAAGGAGGCAGGCTGCTTGGCCTGGCGGATATCTATGAAGAAACAGTCTGGAAACAGAAAAGCAGACAGACATACTTCCTGGATCGGACCGGTCCTGTTCGTTGCGGCAGCCCTGGTCGCGGTCGTGATCCTGATCAATGTACTGGCCTCAGTGACCGGTACGACCCTTTTTCACAGGGATCAGGCCGGAGAGGCGGCAACGGACCTGGATACAGGCGCCATGGAATATACACAGGATATGGCGCTGGATGCGGCAGATTATCTGAGCACCTACAGTGAGATCCCCCGGAAGCTGGGCATGACAGCCGATCAGACAGGTCAGGAGGATCTGGTCCGTTATACGGGCGACAGAGTCGAACTGGTCTATAATCAGAAAGCCTTCCGTATGATCAACAGAGGCAGGCCCGAGCTGAATATCCTGGGGATCGGTCCCGGCAGCACCGTCAGCCGTCTGGAGGAAGTCATGGCGGAAAACGGATGGAAATCCTATCCGTCCGGAAATGCCAACGACAATGTCAGCGCCTATACCCTGGATTTTGATGATTACGGTTATATTGCTGCTTTTACAACGGATGACGGCGACGAGGGAGAGCAGACGGTCAGCGACTGGTGCCTCTTCTACTATGATAATTCGATCTCAAATGCCTATCTGGAACGGATCAGGACCATGCTGGGCCTGCCGCAGACGGAAGAATTTGAAAGCTGCAGTCTTTCGAATCCCTGGACGGACAGCGGCGCGGATACCTGGTATGCCCAGGCGGAGCTGATCACGCAGGATGGTACCCGGATCCAGCTCCTGACAGATCCGGTCACGATGGAGATTTCCAAACCGGCCATCTATCTGACAAAGGCCGACGCCGCCAGGCTGGAAAGCAGGCAGAAGCAGGCGATGACGGAGGACATGAAAGGTCCCCGGGCGGAGAGCGATCCGCTGTGGCTGGATACAAAAGGACTCTTCCGCATGAAATATGAACTGTTCGGCATGACCTACGATGAAGTCAAGGATCTTTTCCGCGCGGAAGTGGAAAAACCTGAGAAATGGGACAAATGGGGCAGGCATATGACGTATTCCGAGGTCAAATCGGGAAATAAGACATTTACCATCCTTTTTTACAAGGGCAAACTGGTCGCCGCTTTTATCAACCAGAAGTCCAAATTTGTGGATTCCGTCGTATACCGGGCGGATACGATCCTGGGCATGGACCGTAAGGAATATGAGGACGGCTATGAGTGGAATGTCTATTCCGGAAACTGCATTTTCAGGGTCTTTACAGATGATGAAGATTTCAGACAGTATTATCAGTTCAACGGATATAATGACTAAATGGAGTTCCCGGATACGATAAGGAGCGGAGAATATTGCTTGCACATCAGATTGACGGCTTCAGACAGGAATTGAATTTCAGAGATCTGGGCGGATACCGGACCCGGGACGGCAGAGAAATACGCAGGGGCCATCTCCTGCGGGGAGGCGCGCCCGGAGATATGACGAAGGAGGAACAGGAGCGGCTCTGTCAGATGGGGATCCGGACGATTGTGGATTTCAGGAGTCAGGGAGAACGTGAGGGAAATCCCGATCCTCCGTTTCCGGACATTGCCAATGTCCATCTGTGCGCCATGACCAGCGCGGACGGAAGGGAGATCGATTATTCCCCTTCCATGCTGTTCAGGACGGCGCTGCGTTTCAAAGGCAGGGACAAGATCCGGTCCCTGATGGAATACTGCTACGAGATCATCCCATTCGGCAACAGGGCCTATCAGAAGATGTTCCGCCTGCTGCTGGAAGAGCAGACCCCGATCGTCCTGCACTGTACGGCAGGCAAGGACCGGACCGGCGTGGCCGCCATCCTGATCCTGCTGGCTCTGGATGTGGCGGAGGAGACCATCCTGGATGACTACATGCTGACCAATACATACAGAAAGAGCCTGCTGGAGGAGGTTTACGGTTCCCACCGTCTGCTGGACCGGATGAGTTCCAACGCCCATACCTTCTTTACCATCCAGCAGGGCGTGATCCGGAGCGGAGCGGAATCCATGCTGGAGGCCATTGACCGCCGCTATCCGGACGCGGATACTTTCCTGGAGAAAGAATACGGAATCGGCTCCCGGGAGAAAAAACGCCTGAAGGAGCTGTATACAGTGGAGAGCCGGTAAGAAAGAGCAGGACCGGCGCCCGGACGGTCACTGGTCCGGGTTTTTTTGAGAACAGATGCAGGTGATTCCACCGGAAAGGAGCATCGATATGAAGAAAGCTGCCGTTTTGCTGCTGACAGGGATTCTGGCGGTCTCTCTTCTGGCCGGCTGCAGAAAGCATGACGAAGGGCAGGATGAAACAGAACCTGCCCCGCAGAGTACTACGGAAACTGAGCCGGGTACAGAAGAAGCCGGGGGCAGCGGGACCGGAGAAAAAGAAACGGATACTTCCGCGGAAGCTGTTACGGAAGCGGGACAGGACGGGACTGAGCAGGCAGCCCAGATCGCCGAAGTCGAGCCCGAACCGGAGATCATTGAGGATCCGGTCCTGGAGATCGACTGGAAAGAGCGCTATGTCAGCTGGATGAAGAGCCTGATGGATGAGAGCGGCAGCGTCGGCGGCCGTTTTTCCCTGCTCTTTATCAATGAGGATGATATTCCGGAGATGATCTGGAAAACAGATATAGAGGCCCAGGGAAGCATTCTGGTCACTTATGACGGCGGGACGCTGGACGAGCTGCCTTTATCCAGAACCGGCATGACCTATCTGGACAGCCGCAATATGGTCAAGGATTACAGCGGCGATGACAGGATCATGCATGACAGGATCTATTCGATTCGGGACGGTAAGTGGATCCTGCAGGCGGAAGGCACCGTGGAAGAAAAGACCGGAGAAGACGCGTCCTCCGCAGGGACAGACCAGGTAAAGCCCGGGTCAGCGGTGCATAAGACGGTGATCATTTATACCTGGCAGGGCCAGAATGTCGATGAAGATACCTATGACGCGAAACTGTCGGCCCTGTTTGCGCCTGATGAGACTGCGGTCCCCACTGTATTCTATGACTACAGCGCGATGATCAGTCTCCTGGAGGATGAGGAGGATCCGGACGCGGACCGTAAAGCCTACGCGGAGACGGTCATGGACGGGATCATCGGAATCCGGGAAACGGATATGACGCAGCCGGCGTCCGAAGACTGCGGTCCCTTCACACAGGGACAGATCGATGCCGCCGGGCTGGATGCCGGCGTCCGGGCGGACCGGGAGCGGAAAGGACTCAGGATTACCCAGCTGAATCAGAAACTGGAGGAAATGCTGGCAGAGAAGGCGGGCCTTTCCTTTTATTCGATCCGGATGGATTCCGACGGGAACGGGACTGTGATTTATATTCAGGAGCCGGCCTCTGCGGATGACGATGGTATGACGGCCGCCCTGGTCCTGCAGACGGAGGACGGAGGAGAGACCTGGACTTTCTCATCTGATACAGTGGAGATGCCCTTTGAAGAGACCGCCGGCAGGGACTCGACAGCGGCGGAGGATCTGACAGAGGAGCAGGTTCCGGCCGGGGAGCCGGAAAAAGAGCCAGAAGAGGCACCGGAGCAGCAGACAGAACCGGAGCAGCAGACAGAACCGGAACAGAAGACCAGTCCGGAGGAGGAGCAGGACTCCGGCCGGCAGGCAGAGCCGGATCAATCACAGGATCCCGGGCAGCCGGCACAGCCGCAGCCGGATGACGGCGGCAGCAGTCCCGGCAGCGACAGGGAGAATGTTTAGGCCGGTCATGCGGCAGACAAAAACCGCGGACCCGGGGAACGTGAAACGGAAAACAGCCTGCGCGTTCCCGCAGTGCAGTCAGACAGCCGAGTGAGGTGACAGGCGGGAAAATACGGAAAGAACAGGAGTAAGAACATTGAGAAAGAAATTAGCGGTATGTGTACTTGCGGCGGCCATGGTACTGGGCCTGGCGGCCTGCGGCAAAGGCGCGGCAGATCAGGGAGCCCAGGACCGGGAGCAGGCGGAACAGGAAGCGGCAGACAGCGCGGAAACCATGGAAGAGGCGGCGTCTGAAGAGTCTGATGCAGGCCTGACGGAGGAAACGGAAACGCAGGCAGCTCCTGCCGGACTGACAGAGGAAGCCGCTGCGGAAGGACAGACGCAGGCGGCGGCGGAAGCGGATGACGCGATGACAAAGGATTCCCATCCGGTGGTGGCCATCGAAGTACAGGATTACGGGACCATCACCGTCGAGCTGGACCGGACCGCCGCACCTGCAACGGTGGAGAATTTCCTGAACCTGGTGGACGCCGGCTTTTATGACGGCCTTACTTTCCACAGGATCATTGCCGGCTTCATGATCCAGGGCGGTGATCCCCTGGGCAACGGGACCGGCGGCGCGGACAAGATGATCCCGGGAGAATTCAAGTCCAACGGTTTTGATAATCCCATCTCCCATAAACGGGGCGTCATCTCCATGGCCAGAGCCATGGATCCCAACAGCGCCAGCTCCCAGTTCTTTATCATGCACCAGGACGGGGAGTATCTGGACGGCGAATATGCCGCCTTTGGCCATGTGACCGAAGGCATGGAGGTCGTAGATCAGATCTGTGAGAATACAGAAGTCGTGGATGGTAACGGGACTGTGCTGCCGGAAAAGCAGCCGGTCATTGTTTCGATAAAAAGAGTTGAGTGAAACAGCTGCGTAAAACAGCTGCAAAAAAGCGCTGCGTAAAACAGCTGCGGAAAAAGGGGTAAGAGAATCCAATGAAAATAGCGGTGACTTATGATGACGGACAGATTTTCCAGCATTTCGGAAAAACGGAAAAGTTCCAGATCTTTGAGACTGACAATAACAGGATCCTGTCTTCCGTAATCGTTGATACTGAGGGACAGGGCCATGAAGCCCTGGCAGGTTTCCTGGCGGACCGCGGCGTTGATTCCGTGATCTGCGGAGGCATCGGCGGCGGCGCCAAAAGCGCGCTGGAGCAGGCCGGGATCTATGTCTTCGGCGGAGTCGGCGGCAGTCCCGAGGCAGCCGTTCTGGCCATGCTTGGCGGGACCCTGACATACAGCGCGGGGGAAACATGCGGCCATCATGACCATGAGGAAGGACACTGCTGCGGCCGCGTGGCAGGGAATGACCCCCATCAGGACGGCGGACAGGAGTATGGATGCGGCGGCTGTGAAGGCTGCAGCACCCCTCTGGATGAGATTACGGCTGAGACCCTGGCCGGGGGAGAGATCCTGCGGATGCTGGCGGAACAGTTCAGCCAGGCGCCTACGGTAGAAGCCTATTCGGCGGTCCTGCGCTGCCTGCGGGACAGTGTGGTATGTATGGCAGGGACCATGCGGACACCGGTAAACGCGGAGACAGGGACGGAGACCTTCAAGCCGGATCTGGCGGATAACGGCCGTCATAAATTCCTGCCGGTCTTCTCCTCCCGGGATCTGGCGGAGGCCGCCGCGCAGAAGGATTCCGTTATCCGGGAGGAGCCTTTCCTGGATACCCTGGCTTACGCGGAAGCAGATGATGAGGTCGCTGGTCTTGTCCTGGACGCCATGAGCCGGCCTTTCATTGTGGAAAAGGATCTGTTCGACGCCATCCGCGCGCTTCCCTCCATACTGGCAGAGTAAGCAGAGGAACCGGCAAAATAAAAAATAAATACCGGATCGATTTATAAGACCGTCTTTTTTCCTGTTCTGTGAAAAAGACGGTCTTAGCTTTTACGGGGCAATCTGGGATACTCGGACCATAAGGAAAAGACACAAATGCGGACGCCGTCAGGCGGCATGGAAAGTAAGGAAAACAAAATGTTCTCGTTATTCAGCAGCGGATATCAGATCGGACTGTTCATTATTATCATCATGCTGATCTGTGTTCTGGGCATACGGATCCGGGACGGTCTGCAGG
The DNA here is from genome assembly GCA_902789735.1 of uncultured Lachnospiraceae bacterium. Taxonomy (GTDB): domain Bacteria; phylum Bacillota; class Clostridia; order Lachnospirales; family Lachnospiraceae; genus CAG-791. The sequence continues at coordinate 85,188 of CADAOZ010000008.1, read as the reverse complement.
AATGGAAAAAGAATAACCGGACTGCCGTGCAGCAGGATACGGCGGTGATCCTGGTCAAAGAATTTACAAAAACAGCGGAAAGCCCCGCGTCCCATCCGGAGAGCAGGGTAAAGCTCCCCCGGGTCGCGGCGACCTATACCGTATCCTTCGCTACGGAGGGACACGGCATACTGACCCTGGACCTGACCAAAGCGGAAGCCCATCCCCTCCATGAAAACGAGCGGGGGCTGGTCCGCTGGCAGGGAAGCCGGTTTTTGAGCTGGCAGAAACAGTAACAGAAAAGGAGAGACAGCATGAGCCTCAGCAGAGAAGAACTGGAACTGAAGATCAATCCTTCCAAAGCCAATCCGGACGTCTTCTTCAAAGAAGTCACGAACGAGGCGGAAGCCCTGGAGCTGGTGGACAAAGCTCTGGAGGCGGAGATCGGCATGGTCCGCGAAAGCCGTAAAAAATTCATGAATGTCATCATCGGTATTGCCGTCGCCGCGGCGGGACTTGTCGTGCTGCGGTCCAGGACCGGAGAGGGAATCCTCAAGCTGGTCATCACCATTCTGGCAGCGGCACTGGTCCTGATCATACTGAACCTTTTCAGTCAGGTCCGCAGCTACCGCAGGATCATACAGGACGAAGAGGACACAAGACGCCGTCTGGCGGAAGGCAGTATCAATGCCATGGATTTCCTGAAACAGTACAGGGATTATAAGCTGGAAGGCATTCAGAAAGCAGGGCTGACCGAAGAGTTTGCCCGCTATGAAGAAATCTACAGACAGGAACACGCGTAATCAGAGCAGATACCTCCCGGAATCCGGATCACTCCTCCCCGGATTCCCAAAGATATACTACATAATTGCACTCCAAATGACCCGAAAGCCGCAGCAGGCAAACCTGCTGCGGTTTTTGGGTATGGAGGAATGCGATCCCGCTGCAGCGCAGGTCATGGGGGAAGGTGATCCTGCTGCGGTTTTTGGTCTCCCGGCCGGCGCGCGTGTTATAATAGTGAGCAGATGTTTGATGACCGCGTTTGACAGAGGACAGGAGCGCTATGAGTAAAGGTGTTGTATTTGATTTTAACGGGACCCTGGTATTTGACGGGCCGCTGCATCTGATTGCCTGGAACCGGATTTTCCGGGAGATCACCGGGCACGGCGTCACGGAATATGAACTGGATACCATGTATAACGGCAAGCCCAACCTGGTCATCCTGCAGATGATCGCCCCGGGACAGGACCCTGCCTGGTATGAGGCCTATTCACAGAAGAAGGAAGCCCTTTACAGGGAAGAACTGAAGAATTCCGGGCTCGGCCTGGTCAGCGGTGCCTATGACATGTTTGCCATGCTGGGCAGGAACCGGATCCCCACGACCATTGCCACTGCCTCTATTAAGGAAAATGTGGACTTTTTCATAGAGAACTTTCATCTGGACGAATATATGGATACAGATCTGATCGTTCTGGATGACGGCAGCTATACGGACAAGACCGCCATGTATACGGAAGCAGGCAAAAGGCTGGGCTGCGGGGACGATCTGCTGATCTTTGAAGACTCCTTCCTGGGGATCAGCGGGGCCTCCAGGCTGCCCGGCGCCCGCATCATCGCGATCGATAACAAATCGCTCAGAACTTATGCGGACCGCTTCCCGGCGATCGTGAAGATCGTGAAGGATTATACGGAATGTATGGATACGGTACGGGATATCTGCGGATGTACGCTATGAGCAGAAAGACAGGGTAAAAGAAGTCAGTCAAAAGAATAAGTCAAAAAAGAAGTAAGCCAAAAAAGAAGTAAGTCAAAAAAAAGTGCCGGCCGCGGAAAAGGCGGTCCTTATGTCAAGGACTGCTTTTTTTCCGCGGCCGGTCTTTGCTTTACCGCGCGCTGTGCAGCGCGCTTTATTTATTAGATTTGCCGGTTAATGACTGCCTTCCGGATCAGAGGGCATGGTCCAGCTCATAGAAAGCGATCCGGCGAAGCATTTCCTTATCGGGATTGAAAGGAGCCAGTCCCAGCTTGACGGGATTGGAGCCCAGCTCTTCGACGGCGTCGTTCAGGACTTCACGGATCTTTTCCTCCTCCGCGTTAATCTCACCGCAGGCTGCATGGAAGACAGCACGGAAATCGTCGATGGAGGCAAAGCCGGCGGTGGAGAGGATATATTCCCTGTCTGCCGCGGAAGCTTCTGTCAGATAGCCTGCTGTGAAATAGGCGGTCGCCTTGCCGTGGGGGACCCGGAGCCGGATGGTAACAGGATAGCTCAGGCCGTGGGGCAGGGTGGTGGCGGTATGGGCGATGGCCATGCCGGCCATCATGGAGGCCCGCATCATGTTGAGCAGGTCTGCGGTCTCTGCCTTTCTGCTGCCGCGGATGATCTCCTGGCTCCTGGCCCAGACTTTCAGGCCGGCGTCTACGCACATACGGCTGTAGTCCGTGGCTTTGGTGTTCAGATAGCTTTCGATCAGATGGGTCAGGGCGTCAAAGGCCGTATTGCACAGAACTGAGCGGGGGGCAGAAGCCAGATATTTGCCGTCGATCAGGGCCAGATCGGGGAAGATCTTGTGGGGAATGGACTTTTTCGTCTGCTTCTCCGGCATGGTCAGGACGGAGACTGCTGTGACCTCAGAGCCGGTGCCGCAGGTGGTGGGGACCGCTACGATCGGGATGGTGCTGCTGTCGCCGTCAGGGCTGTAAAGGTAGGAAATATCCTTGTCAGCCTTTTTGATCATCAGGGCAATGGCTTTGGAGGCATCCATGGGAGAGCCGCCGCCGACGCCGATGACAAAATCTACCTGCTCCTGTACGCCCAGGTCCCGGGCTTTCATAATGGTATGGGTGGAAGGATTTTCTTCTACTTCATTAAAAAGAACATGTCCGATGCCGACACTGTCCAGCGCGGCCGTGATATCCGCGTAGGAGCCGTTGGCAATGGCAGAATGCCTGCCGGATACGATCAGGGCCTTTTTACCGAACTGTACAAAGTCCCGGGCGTGATTCATGACACAGTTTTCTTCTTCATAGACCCTTACAGGCATATAGAACATTGACATTATTCATCCTCCTACTATTTGGTAATACAGAATGTAAACAGAGAGGCCGGCGGTACATGCATCAGCTGCTCCAGCCTGTTCATATTGTAACATTTCTGATTCGGATTTGTAGCCGATTATGATATGATTATCAGGAAGGACGGATGATTTTGAACTGCCGCGCGGCAGCCGGCAGGGGGAATTCTGCAGGAATCGGCGTCCGGAGGATACAGTACGGCTGTCTGCGGGGAGCAGGGCCAGTCAAAGAAAGTGAGGGAATAAACATGATCAGACATGCGGAAGAATGTAAAGTGGAATACCGTGAGCATATGAGGGACGGCGACGGGACCGTCATCATCACCAACTATATCGAAGGACCCGCCGAGCTGAATGAAAAGGGCAGACTGTTCGCGAAGATCACCCTGAACCCCGGCTGCAGCATCGGCTATCATGTACACGATAAAGACGCGGAACTTTTCTATATCATGAAGGGGACAGCGGAATATAATGACAACGGCGAGATCCGTACCGTCAAGGCGGGCGACGTGACCATCTGCCCTACAGGCACAGGCCATGGCATCGCCAATAAGACAGACGAGGTCGTAGAGCTGACCGCCGTCATCGTTTACGCATAAGTACAGGGCAGAAATATTTCTGCGGCAGATACGGTCCGGTCAATCCGGTACTTTTGTAATTTGCCCTTGCGCTGGCTGCATCATTGACTGCAACCCTGACTGCATCAGTGGAAACATGCGCTGATCGTATTACCGGAAACAGCACATCATCAGAAAAGGAAAGACATCATGGACGTGACATGTATCGGACAGGCAGTGGTAGACTGCATCACCATCGGAATCGACAAGTCCGGAGAAAAAATGAAAGCAAGGAGCATTACCCTCAGTCCCGGCGGAGACGCCCTGAATGAATCGATCATTCTGGGCCGGCTGGGATACCGTGTCAGGACCTGCTGCATTACAGGACCGGATACAGCGGGTGCTCTGATCAGGGACACACTGGAGAAGTCCGGCGCGGATCTGTCAGAGGCCATGGTCGTTCCCGGTCTGCAGTCGGTGGTGGCGGATATCATCGTAGAAAATGACGGTTCCCGCAGTTCCATCAACGCGGAGTCCATCCGCCTGCAGGACCGGCATATAGGGCCTTCCGCCATCCATGATACCAGAGTCGTTTCTCTGGCCAGTATGTTCCGGGCGCCTCTGGACGATCCTGCAGCCAACGCCGCGCTGGCGGCTGCCGCGAAACAGGCCGACGCCATCCTCTGCGTGGATACCAAGATTCCGGTCTTCCGAAAGATCACCCTGGAGGAAATGAAAGAAACCCTGGCGCTGACTGATTATATTTTTCCCAATGAGACGGAAGCGTCCTATTTCAGCGGGATCCCTCTGACCGGCCGCGAGACGCCGGAAGACTACAGCGCCATGGCAGACGCTTTTCTGGCCGCGGGTGTCCACAATGTCATTATCAAGGCCGGGACCAGAGGCTGCTTCTATAAAGGGGAGCAGGGCTGTTTCATGGAGCCCGCCCTCTCTGTAAAGCCGGTCGTTGATACCACCGGTGCCGGCGACAACTTTGTGTCCGGTTTTATCGCAGGCCTGCTGGAAGGGAAAACAGCCCGGGAATGCTGCCGTTTCGGCACCGCCTGCTCGGCCCTGAGCATTCAGGCGGCCGGTGCCGCGGCAGGAGTCCGGAGCAGGGACCAGGTCGAGGAAATGTATCGGAAGCATTACGGGAACGGCGAAGGCTGACCCGTATCAGTGCCTGAAAGCAGGCGCGCGGATAAACAGCCGCCTGCAGTCAGCGGGACCTGTACAGAAAAGGAATACAGAACAGGAAATGCCAAAAAGAAGCTCCGGCTCCGCCAGAACAGGCGGGACCGGAGCAATCTGCGTTACAGCCATTTTTTATATTTGAAGAAGAGCAGGCTGGCTACGATGATGAGCAGGCTGACGGCGATGACCAGCGGATAGGCATAAGGGGATTCCAGTTCCGGCATGTATTTGAAATTCATGCCGTACCAGCCGACGATCAGGGTCAGGGGCATGAAAATGGTCGTGATGACAGTCAGGATCGTGACAGTGTTGTTCTGACGGACAGCCAGCTGGGACTGATAGAGGTCCCGGACCTGTACGGAATAGTCCCGCAGGGTGGTCACGATATCCTGCAGACGCCGGCATCGGTCCGTGAACATATCGAAATAGCGCAGGTTCTGTTCTGCAAAGAACTCATTCTCATTATCACTCAGCTCCTGGCCGAAGGCGATCATCTGCATGTAGTGGGTCCGCAGGGCCAGCAGGTCGCCCCGGATCTCCGAGATCCGGGAAAAGGACTCTTTTTCTGTACGGCCCTCCAGGATATCCTCCTCCATATGCTGGAGCTCATCCTCAATGGCCTCCAGCAGGGTGGAGTCACCCCGGATGATACTTTCCAGGAAATCATACAGAAAACGTTCCAGGGCCTGGACATGCCATTTCTTCCTGCGGGCGATGCTGAGAACGATGTTCCGGGCGTAGCCTTCCTCATCGATCAGGACCACCCCGTTCTCATCCAGAGCAAAGGCGAATTCATGGTCCCTGCCGGTCAGGTCGTGCCGGGAGGGAATGGAAAAGCTGCCGGTCAGGGAATCATAGTTGACTTCAGCCTTGGTCGTATGGGGATGCTGCTCGATTTCCATTTCGATGCCCATACGGAAATTCGCCTGATCCTTCTTCCATTCATCCGGCGTCAGCACAGCCACATATTTTGTATGTCCGTCCAGACAGTCTGCCATGGTACTTTCTATCAGTCTGTCAGCAATTTTATAATACATGGAAACCTCCCTGAAGAGATATTGGCAGGAATCTGCCGTACCGGTCTGAATCCATTATAGAGTAGAAACGCCCAAAAATGAACCAGTAGTCTGACGCCCGGTTCACATGGACCGGAAGTCTGACGCCCGGTTCATTTTCGGAGACAAAAAAACGCTCAGACAGGAACCTGCCGGATCCTGTCTGAGCGTTCTGCTGCGGGCTTTCGTAATTCTGGATGGTTGGTGGTGGTATGTGCGTGACCTGGTCAGACTGCCAGCAGCTGATGTAAGGGTCTGACCCGGTTCTGTTTCGATTTACGGTCTTTTACGTATGCGGCCGTGTAGCTTTTCCAGACAGTCTGTATTTTGCTGCGGTTGGCCGCTGAGGCAGTCCTGCAGGCGTTTTCTATGGCCAGTGAGGCTTTCTGATAACCGGAATCTGTAAATACAGTGGTGCTGAAATCAGATGTGTAATATCTGGCAAGGCCCCACCAGACTTCGTAACGGTCCGGCGCTTCTCTGGCCAGCGCTGACAGCTGCCGGATGGCTTCCGGATAATTTTTCCTCCCGTCCAGGAGACGGTGGACGCTGCGGATCCTTCCGCTGATGGAAAGATCTTCTGCAGGGGCCGCCTGTGCCTGTCTGCCGGATGGTCCGGGCTGTACGCCGGCTCCTATGGATTCCTGTATGGGATTCACGGTAAAGGACCAGCCGCAGTAAGGGCAGACTTCTTTGTGAGAAGCGCTGTCTACGGCAAGTATCGCGCCGCAGGTCGTACATTTTGTCATAATCTTGGGCATGCTGCACCTCCTTTGCCGGTTCTGTCTGTCATTTCCTTCTGTGAACAGTATAGCGGTAATGGAGAAAGATTTTTTTTGCAGTAAATAAAGCCCGGGGCGATGCCTGAAGCCGGATGCGGTCTCCTCAGGAAGGAGATCCCGATGGAGTTCCGCCGGACATAAAAGCACTGCCCAGAAAAGAGGTCAGAGGACCGATAGAGTTCAGGGCCGGGTTGTACTTTGCCAGCTCCCGGTGTTCTGCAAGAAAGGCCAGCATGGCTTTCTGACGCAGGAACAGAGGGGCCCGGATGACCAGCTCCCGGACCTGTTCTTCCGTAAACAGTCCTTTGTTCATGGCTGCCGGGAGATTGCTGAACATGATATTCATATTCAGGATACAGCCGTAAAGGCCCCGGCCGTCCCGGGAAAGCACCGGCTGTTCCCCGCTTTCGGAAGCGAAACCGATCATGGAAAGGCCTGCCATACGCTGTATGCCTTCCGAGGCCATACGATGGCTCAGAGAAGCGCATTCGTCCCGGTGGTTCTGATACCATTGACGAAGAGCGTCTGTGTCGTAAAGCGTCCGGCTGTCTTCTTGACGGAACAAGGACTGTACAAGCTCATACTCTGTCCGGGAATCGGGCCGGATGGACGGGTCAGCCAGGATCAGGACCGTTTTCTGTCCCTTTCTGTCCATACGAAGGCTGCCTTCTGTCAGCCATTTACTGAACAGAGCCAGCAGTATGTTGCCGGGAGGCAGAGGATATCCCTCCAGAGTCCGGATTCCGCTTATCGTATGCAGCTGCAGGCCCCGCATGATCCGGCCCGACATGGCGTAGGGACGGATCGAAGAAAAACAGGGATCGTTCATGGCTGTAAAAGGCGGAGTCAGGACGGGATGACCGCCGATCAGCCTGGCGGCCGCCTCACCGGTCAGGGGAGTCCTGGAGGGGGCGGCCTGCCCCTGTCTGCTGCTGCTGACAGGAGGCCTGCCCTGCGTCTGCCCGCTTATACTGCCGCGGAGTTTCCCTGTATTCTGCCCCTCGTTCCGTACAGGCGGTCTGCTCTGCGCCTGCCCGGCCAAATTGCCGCGGAGTTTCCCTGCCTTCTGTCCGCCGTTATGGACAGAAGGAGCGGCCGGGGCCAGCGTGCCATTGTTAACACGCGGTCCACCTGTATTCTGTCTGCCATTTAGGACAGAAGGAGCGGCCGGGCTCTGTGTGCCATTGTTAACACGCGGTCTGCCTGTATTGTTTCTGCCGTTCCGGACAGAAGGACCGGCCGCATTTTGTGTCACGGTATGAACTGAAGGACCGGCCGGGTTCTGCGCGCCATTATTGACCGGAGGCCGGGGACGGACGGCGGCGGAACCGGTATACATATCGGGGATATAGCCGCCCTGGTTGGGCGCGCCGCCTTTCCATACGTATGTGGAATCGGGATCAAAAGTCCCGTCCTCATCCTCATCCCCGAAATAATCCGCGGGATTCCCTCCCTTTAAAGGAGTTCCTTTGGGGCCGCCCGGACCGGCTGCCGCGGGCTGCCACAGCATATCATAAACAGCAGATGCTGTTTCAGGATCTACATTTGAAAACTTCATGCATCGACTGCTCCTTTCCTGATGATATTTCAGTATAGCACAACAGAAAAACTGCATTTGTGCTAAAATGTTAATATTAGTGAAAATGCAGGTTTTACTGCGTAACGCCGAACCGGAAGGACAGGAGGCTTTATGAAAAAGATCATTGCGCTACTAATGACATGTCTTATGGCAGTATCCCTGGCGGCATGTTCCTATTCCATTCACGATAAGGAGAAGAAAGAAGAGTCCGGAACAGAAAACATACAGGAAGCAGACTCGGAAGCGGAAGCGGAAACTGTGGCAGCAGAAGAAGCCGGAACGGAAACTGCGGCAGCAGAAGAAGCCGGAACGGAAACTGCGGCGGAAGCGGAAACAGATACGGAAACTGCAGCGGCATCGGATACGGAAACCGCGGCAGAAGCCGTGACGCAGGCCGGAACAGAAGCAGCAGCGGAGGCTGCCACGGAAGAGGAGCCGGAGGAAACCGGCACGCAGATCGAAAATCCCTACGTGGATTATGAGACCCTGGAGGAGGCCTGCGAAGCGGCCGGCGTCAGCCTGCGCCTGCCGGAGAGCATTGAAGGATATGAAAGGATCGACTATCAGGCCATTGACGGACAGATGGTCAACATAATCTACACGGCCGCGGACGGCAGCATGCTTCTGATCCGCAAGGCAAAGGGGAACGAGGACATCAGCGGCGACTATAATGAATATGAGCATAATTCGGAACAGACCATCAATGATATCGATGTGCAGGTCAGAGGCAACGGAGATACACTCTCGGCAGCTGTCTGGTATGACAACGGCGAAGCCTATTCCATGACTGTGGACCGGCCAATGGAGAAGGACAGAGGTCTGGAGCTGCTGCAGCAGCTGATCGACCTGAATACAATCTTTGATGAGGATGGTCCGGAAGAACCCTGATCATTTACTGTGTATTTACTGTGTCTGCGTGCGTTTTCCGGATACAGACCCGGAGGGCATCCGGAAGGTCATACTGAAAGCAGTACGGCAGCACAGAAAGTAATACTGAAAGCAGCACGGCAGCACAGAAAGTAATACTGAAAGCAGTACGGCAGCACAGCAATACTGAAAGCGGTACGGAAAGTCACATTAAACAGTAACCGGTGTACGTGAAGCCATACAGGACCCGTTCGGGGACCGTATGGCGGGGCCGTTTGGTTGAAGGAGAAACAGAGATGGAAAAACCCGTCATTACAAAAGAAAAAGTAAAACCTTTACTGGAAACAGGATTTCTGAATGTTTATGATCTGCAGTACAAGGAAGGCAAACATTATTTCAACGCCTCCCGCAGAAAACTTTCTGATCTGGCGGCAGTCAGGACGGATGATGCCTATCAGAAAATGCTGCCGGACGCGGTCAGCTGCGTCGTGATCGTGGAACTTCCGGACCGGGAGCCCATGCTGCTGCTGGCCTATGAATACCGGTATCCGACCGGCAGATATCTGCTGGGGGTCCCGGCCGGCCTGATCGATCCGGAGGACAGGGAATGTGAGGATCCGATCCTGACCACGGCGGCCAGGGAAATTCAGGAAGAGACCGGATTCGTCATTGGAGAGGGTGATACGCTGAAAGTGCTCAGTCCCCTCCTGTTCTCGACCCCCGGTATGACCGATGAGAGCAACGCCCTGGCACTGGCAGTCATCCGCAGGGACAATCTGGACCAGATGAGCCAGAGCGGCGCCCTGGGCCAGGAGCTTTTTGCCGGTTTTGAAATGCTGACGCTGGACCAGGCCCGTAAAGTACTGGCAGACGGCAGAGACAAATACGGTAACTTCTATTCCATGTATACCTGGGCCGGCCTGATGGTCTTCTGCAGCGGTATGTGGAAATAAGCAGCCCCGGAGACGGCGGTCCTGTAGAATGGCCGGAGGAAGATTATGAAAGCGATCAATCTTTACTTCCTCAGCAGGGTCAGGGAGGAGTCCATGTTCTCGGATTATGAGAACTATCTGACCCGGCGGGATGAATACAAAAGATCCCGGAAAGCGGAGCAGGAGTCTGTCTGCTCAATGGTGGACCAGCTGCTTTCCTGCTCCTGCCTGATCACTTATAAGGCCTGCGACGGATTCTTTTTCTCCTATGTGATCGACCATATCAGCAAGGAATTTGACCTGGTCAAAGTGGCGGAAGACAAATCCAAAGTCCTGAACATTGAACTCAAATCCATGGATATCGGAACAGAACGGATCGCCGCACAGCTGCTGCAGAACCGTTATTACCTGCGCCATATCACAAGGAACATTTTTTCCTTTACCTATGTGTCCCAGACCCAGAAAGTCTACACCCTGGACGGAGAAGGAATCCTGCAGGAGACTGCCATGGAAAATCTGGCGGAAGTCATGAACGGCTTCGGGGATTTTATGCCGGAAGGGATCGAGACCCTTTTCAGCGCCAGAGATTTTCTGGTGTCCCCTCTTACGACCCCTGCCAGATTCCTGTCGGGTTCCTATTTCCTGACGGATCAGCAGAGGGATTTCAGCCACAAAATACACGAGGAGCTCGCCAAAGCGAAAAGGAAAGGCAGTCTGTCCCGGATCATTGCCCTGTCCGGATCTTCCGGTACCGGCAAGACCCTGCTGGTCTATGACCTGGCCAAAAGCCTGTCGGAAGACGGCCGGGTCCTGTTCGTCCACTGCGGCAGCCTGTCCAGAGGCCACCAGCAGCTGAATGAGCATATGGAGAGAGTCACGATCTGCGGGGCGGAAAATTATCTGCGGGAGATGGAGACCGGCCATTATCCGATCCTGATCGTGGATGAGTCCCAGCGGCTCGAAGAAAAGGAACTGGACCGCCTCCGTGATCATGTCCTGGAACGGGGGATCTTCAGCATCTTTTCCTTCGCTGTGCCCCAGGTCATGAACGCGGATCCGGAGGTGGCGGCAGCGGCAGAGAAAATCAGCCTGATGGCAGACGCTTCCTACATGCTGACTTCCAAGATCCGGATCAACAAGGAGATCTACCTGTTCCTCAAGGGACTTTTTGATTTCCGCAAGAGGGCCAGGAACCATCATTTCAACAATATTGATCTGATCTATGCCGACAGCCGGGAATCCGCCGAGCCCATCATCGATTACTATAAAGAGAGGGGATATATGTATATTTCCTGCGATGAGACAGAGGATACGGCCGAGAAACCCATGATGGTCGACTCGGACGATACGTTCGGCCAGGAATATGATCATGTCATGGTCACAATGGACAGCCGTTTCTACCATGATGAAAAAGGGATCCTCCGTTCTTCGGAGACGTCTCCCGGCCCCTATTCCTATGAACAGATGCTTTATCAGGCTGTGACCAGGACGCGGGAACAACTCTGCATCCTGGTCTGCAGCAATGAAGATCTGATGCGGCGTATCCTGACCCTGCTGAAATATTGACCGTGACCGTACTGCTGACCCTGTAAATTATTGACCGTTACTGAACCGCAGAAAGAGCGGATGGCAGCAATACATGTGCCGGTCTGAACAGAGAAGTCTGAACAGAGAAGTCTGAACAGAGAAGTCTGAACAGAGAAGTCTGCACAAAGAAGTCTGAACAGAGAAGTCTGCACAGATAAGTCTGCACAAAGAAGTGTGCACAGAGAAGTCTGGATAGAAAAGTCTGAACAGAGAAGTCTGGATAGAAAAGTCTGAACAGAGGAATCTGCCCGGAGAGGAAGGTATGGTTATTGAAAAATGAAACATACGCGGCGGTCATGGACTGGTACAAGTCGCATAAGCGGACCGCTTCTCTGATCATATGGAGCAATCGCATGATTACAGGGCTGATCTACTGCCTGTATCCACTGCTGCTGGTCTGGCTGTTTCTGTACCGGAGGCAGGACCTGGCAGGAGCGATCCTGGTCCCCGGCGTTTCTTTTGTCCTGCTGTCCCTTTTCCGGAAAGCCGTCAACAGAAAAAGGCCCTATGAAGTCTATGGGGTCCCATCACTGATTCCCAAAGACACACAGGGCAATTCTTTTCCTTCCAGACATGTATTTTCTGTTTTTGTGATCGCCATGACCTGGCTGTACCTGTTTCCGTGGAAACCGGCCGGAATGCTCCTGCTGGCGGCCGGCCTGCTGCTGGCGGGCCTGAGAGTACTGGCCGGGGTCCATTTCCTGTCCGATGTGGCGGCAGGAGCCCTGATCGGGATTCTGTCCGCAGTGATCGGCTATCAGATACTGTAAAGAAAGAGGCGGCCCGGGAAAGGGCCGCAGTTTTTCCGCGTATGGGGTACTGAGAGATACGGTAAGGCGGCAGGCCGGAATCACTTGCCCAGCAGGTTCAACAGGCTTTCCAGGCCGGGAACAGAAGCGCTCCCGCTGTCTTCCTTGTCGCTCTTGTCACTGCCGTATTTTTCGGCGGCTTTTTCCACGGCGGCAGTGATCATCATTTTCGCGACGGAATTGCACTTTCTGTAATTCTGGATCAGCTTCTTTTCTTCGGCGCTGAGCCGCAGAGCTGAGGAGGTCTTTTTAGCAGCCGCCGGTTTTTTAGCGGCCGGCTTTTTGGCAGCCGTCGTTTTTCCGGAAGCAGCCGGCTTTTTTGCGGCTGTTGTCTTGCCGGAAGCGGCCGGTTTTTTAGCAGCTGCGGTTTTCCCGGAAGCTTTTTCTTTTGCTTTGGCCGCTGACGTCTTCTCTGATGATTCTGTTTTTTTCGAGGCTCTGCTTACGGTTGCGCGATCGATATCTTTTTCAGTCATTCTGTCCCCTCCTTATTCCCGGAATGGTCTTTTTTCAATGGAAATTTTCAATGGAAACGCAGTCTCTGCCTGCCCGGACTGGCCCGGCGTTCTTTCTTTTATTTTAGCCTATATCGAAGATGTTTTCCTTATATTTCTGGTAAGTGAGGCGGCAGAATACCCATCCGCGGCAGCAGGTCCAAAAATGTACCAGGGGGATTCTCCAATGGAATTTGACAGCAATATTCATAACCATAACGAGGAAGAACTCTATCAGCGTTATCCCCTGATCGATCTTGAGATCGCCACCAGTGAATGGGATCCGGAGGAGATCGCGGTCCTGTACGAGGTCCTCCGGAAGGACCGGCTTTCTGATGAAACCGATGCCCTGATTTCCGGATGGCTGCGCCGCAGGGCCCTGACGGCAGGCTGGCGTTTTCATCCCGGAACCTATAAAACGCCCGCGGATATCCGGAAGGAACGGACGGATCTGGATCGTTATCTGGACAATTACCGCCGGGGAACCCCTCTGAAGATTCCGGAGCCGGTCATGGAATTCATCCATATCCTGGAGAAGGAACCGGAGAGGCATCAGGAAATACTGCGGCAGGCGGAGATCCGGGATCTGCTGGACCGGATTGAATGTCTGCCGGACCGGGAAGGCGGGAGAGAAGAGGATGCGCCGGAAACAGCAGATGACACAGACAGTCTTTTGACCGGGCCGGAGATGGAACCCCGTGAAGATGCTGCGGAAGACGGGACGGCTCTGCCGGCCCTGTCCAGGATCCGTCTTCTGATTGACGGAGCAATCCTGTGGAATATCCATCTGCAGACAGGCCTGGATTTCAGATGCTGGCAGCTGCGGGAAGTGGTCCTGCGGGAGGGCGTCCGTTTTATCGACCAGAGTGTGTTTGCCTACTGTGTGAATCTGCGCTCGGTGACCATTCCGGATTCTGTCCGCAAGATCGGAATCGGGGCTTTTGCCATGTGCCCCTCTCTGGCACAGATCAGGATCAGCGAACGGGCGGCGGAACGTCTCTTCAGTCCCGCCCGGATCCGGGAAGGATCCTATATACAGATCGGCTGCCGCTGTTTTGAACATTTTGAATGGGCCGGGCCCAGGGACGGGGCGGCGGAACGCCCGCTGCTGGGACATTCCGCTGCGACGAACGATTCCGATTACCTGAAATCCCCCTGGTATGTCCGCCGTGTCAAAGCGGCCATTACTTACAATCAATATATCGATCCCCGTTATCCCCGGCGTCCGGAAGAACTGGAACAGATCCGCCGTGGCATGCCCCGGCCGGGGGAAATCGTTTTCTGTCCGACCTGTTTCACCCCTTACAGCCGGGAACTGCGCTCCCTCCTTTCTGTCTGTCCGCATTGCGGCAGACTGCTGCTGCAGAGAAAGGGAGAAACAGATTCTGCTCTTATCCTGCGCAGATATGACCCGCATCCGGAGCAGGCAGACCTTTCAGAGACGGAACAGCAGGCGGAAAAGGAAGAAGGAACCTGTTGGCGGCGCGTTCTGCGCGTCCTGACCAATCGTGCCTGTGATCCTGTACTGCTGGCCGGAATCTGCCGGGAAGCCATGGACAAAGGACAGGAGCAGGCCATGCTCACCCTTTCCATGTCCAGAGATCTGGCCGGCGGAGGCAGTCTGCCTGCTGCTTTCGCGGACCCGGGCATATCCGTCTATATGGCCTGGCAGCGAGAGCGGAAGGCGGGCAAAGACATTGATCTGGCCGGAATCGAGCGGCGCAAAAACCATTACGGCTGTACAGGCCAGGCTTTTGACCGGGTCCTGGGCAGTGAGATCGTGCCCCTTCTTTTCACAGCGGACCGGGCCGGCCTGCGGATCACCCGGACGGACTGGACCTATATGGTCCCGGAAACCGGAGCGGAAGAGGCGGCCCGCCTCCTGCAGAAGAAAGGAGCCCTGACAGATACGGAAAAACAGGCTCTTCTGCAGAAATGGGAGCTGACGCTCCTGCTGACCCTGCGATGGGACCGGCCGGAACGGGACCGGCGGCTTACCGCCGCGGATCTGCTGCGGCTGCCATTCCGACGGAAAACACGCAAGTGAAAAGTGATAAGGCCGGCGGGCAGATCCTCATGAAAGCGGATGGATCGTTATAAAATGGATCGTTATAAAAAAGGAAATAAAGGAGAAATGGATGATGAACGCGGAAAGCAGACTTGTATATAAACTCATTGAAAAGGGCTATACCATTTCCTGTGCCGAGTCCTGCACCGGGGGACTGGTGGCTTCCAGGATCGTCAACGTACCGGACGCGTCCAGGGTCTTGAATGTCAGTTTTGTGACCTATGCCAATGAAGCCAAGATCCGATATCTGGATGTGGATCCGGCAGTCATAGAAGCCGTAGGCGTGGTCAGCGAAGAAGTAGCCGGCCAGATGGCGCGGGGCGCCGCGCTGCAGGCAGGCGCACAGGTCGGCGTCGGGATCTCCGGCGTGGCAGGCCCCTCCGGCGGTTCTCCCGAAAAGCCGGTGGGCACGGTCTGTTTCGGCTTTTATATGAACGGCAGGACAGAAACGGTCACAAAGCATTTCACGGACAGGGAAAGAAATGAAGTCCGCGCAGACAGCGCGGAATTTGTCCTGCAGCATCTTTTTGAACTGCTGGAAAACGCAGACTGAAGCTGCCCGGAAGGAGCAGATTCGGAAACAGAGTGTTTCAGAACAGTGCATATCCGGCAGGGAAGCAATGAGAGGAGGAGATATGGCTGCGGAAAAAACAGTGATATGTTATGGAGATTCCAATACCTATGGTTTTGATCCCCGCATGGGGCGTCCGGAACGGCTGCCGCGTACGGTCCGCTGGACAGGCCGCCTGGATGCCCGGCCGGGCCTGAAGATCATTAATGAAGGCATGAACGGAAGGGAGATTCCCCACACAGCGGCAGCTTTCGCTTATCTTGACAGGGTCCTGGAAAGAAATGCCGGCGCGGATATTTTGTTCATCATGCTGGGGACCAATGACCTGTTCGGCTTCGCGAATGTGACAGCCGGAAAAATTGCCCTGCGCCTGCAGACCATGATGGACAGCGTGCCCCTGCTGGGAACGTATACCGGGCAGGGCAGGAGACTGATCATCGCCGCGCCGCCTCTGATCGACGCCATGGCGGATGATCCCTTTTTCGGGTATCAGTCGGAACAGATCCTGACCGCCTCCGCGGGGCTGGCAGCCGCTTACCGGACGGTGGCGGAAAAGGCAGGCGCGGAATTTGTGGATACAGCCCGCTGGCAGATTCCCATGACTTTTGACGGAGTCCATTTCTCGGAAGAGGGGCACCGGATCTTCGCCGGACATATGGCAGCGCTGCTGGAGAAATAATCCCGTGTGTTCCGACGGAAGTCTGCACTTTTCTGCCGGAACACACGGCTTTTAATATATTTACCTGAAATTTATGAGAAATATGGCAAATATTAAAGCATTAGGCGGTAAAATAGATTATAATAGTTATAACTGTCCGGATTTGGGGGGCGGCTGCCTCCCGGAACAGGAAAGACATGAAACGGCAGCTATCAAAGACAGCGTCCGGGAACGGCTAAGACCGCCCGGGCAGACGAAATAAGGGGATTGCGTTATGAAACCGATACTGAAGGAAGCTAAATGGGGATACAATGACATGGCAGAGACCTACGTGGTCGAACTGCATATCCTGGACGAAAATACAGGGAAGGATCACTATATCAACCTCTCTGAATTCTACAGGTATCAGAGGCTCTACATCACCACGGAAAGTATTTACGACCTGATGATGGGAGAAGTCACGGATGAAGTACAGGAGAAGATCAATGCCTGTATGGAAAGGGTCTACGAGCCGGATAAGCCCAACGACTATTATGATGAATTCGACCACACCGGTTATCGCAGAAGTGTAAAATTCGCCTGCTACCTGCTGGGAGAGTTCAAGAGCGGCGCCATCATCATGGAGCAGGAGTTCATTGATGAAGTCACAGGCGCCAATCTCAACACAGTCTATATTCCCGACGTAGAAGGCTTCGTCTACAGGGAAAAGGAACTGGAACTGGAAGAGGATGCCATCCTTGAAAAGGAATCCTACAGGGTACAGCTGGACCAGGATCTGGAAGCCATTGAGGCCGAGATGATGGTCATGATGGACGGATATCCGATCTGCCTGCATGCGTCTTATCTTTTTGATGAGCAGTTCTATGTGGCATATTCCAGCATGATGGCCGCGATTAAGGCCAGTGTGGAATACGCGGCCCCCGGTGACAGGGTCAACGCGTATTTCAACGCGATCAACAGCTGTGAAATGATTGCTTCGTATGATTCCGCGCCCGCGGCAAGAAGGTCTGAGTATCGTAAATATTTCCAGATGCTCTCGGATATGCTCAGCATCGCCTGAGCGGCCGCCGCTTCCGGCAATTTGAAGCTAATTTGAAGCTGTATGCAGAATATGGATGTGTTACAGGACCAATGTATTACAGGACCAATGTATTACAGGACCCCTCAGGGGTCCTGTTTTTTTGGGTCACGGATGACCGGCTGTCCGCCAGCCCCGCTGATGTCGGCAGACAAAACAAGAGAAAACAGGAAAATGTCTGTCAGCCCACCAAAAAGTCGGCAGACAAAACAAGAAAAAGCAGGAAAATGTCTGCCGCAAAAGCAAATAAGGCAGGGGACAGCTGAAAACAGAAAACATCGTATTCCCGTCCGGAGTGTGGTATGATAGTAAAATGACTTGACAGAAAAGCGTCCGCGCGGACAGCGCGCGGAACGCGGCAGTAAACAGATCTGGCGCCGCCCGGAGGCGGCAGGCCATGTACAATCGTAAGACAGAGAGGATATAGACCATGTATTATGTACCGGACGGAACCCGTTTATGCGGTTTTTATGAATGCAGTGAATGCCACAGCAGATTTCTGAGCCTGATGACAGCGCCTTCCATGATCTGCCCCGCCTGCGGCAGGGCAGTGGATTATGAGATCGGGCCCGACGAGGAAATGCCCGAGCTCAAGGAAGACGCGAAACTGGTCAAGATCATTGAAGGCGAAGAGGAAGTCGAGAAATATGACACTCTGCTCAGCCTGGCCATCACCGGCGGAGACTATGAATGGATCTGACTGACTTCCTGACAGAAGCTTTTTCAGCAAGGAGAAGAGAACGTGGGAACGATTGTGGAATATCTGGAATGGAGAGGTGACATCACGGCTGCCCAGATTCCCTACGGGAATGTGGACTATCTGGTTCTGGCCTGTCTGTCCTATGTCAGGCTGAACGGGATCGTGCCCTGGATCGGGGAAGGCGAGATTACCATTCAGGAAGCGGCCGCCCTCTACAGGAGCGCCTACGGAGATATCCGTAACAGAACAAGCCCGATCCACGTAGAGAATATCCCCAAGATCCTGCTGATGGCGGCGGATACAAAGCGTTTCGGTTCCCTGCGTATGCGCAATTACTGCTATGTGCGCGACCTGGGGGAGGCGGTCCAGTTCTCGGCGGTGGAGATCCTGCAGGAGGACGGGACTTCTTATATTTCCTTCGGCGGTACGGATACCAGCCTTGCCGGCTGGAAGGAGGACCTGAACCTGAGCTATGAGGTCGTTCCCGCCGAGGTCTCCGCGGCCGCCTATCTGGATACCATTCATGCCGGCAGGCAGGAGCCCATCATCCTGGTCGGACATTCCAAGGGCGGTCATCTGGCCATCTACGCGGCAGCGGCCTGCCGGAAGGAGATCCGCCCCCGGATCACCCGGATTTTTGACGCGGACGGTCCCGGCTTCGGGCAGGGAATGATCGAGCAGCTGGATCTGTACAGCCTGCGGGACAAGATTATCCGGATCATTCCCGTCTTCTCTGTGATCGGCTGCCTGCTGGAGCCGGTGGCGGAAGCCCGGATCGTTGACAGTACGGAAACTCTTCTGATGCAGCATTACCCGCTCAGCTGGAAGGTGAAAGGCGGAGATTTTGTCTACTGCAGTAAGCTGGACCGCAGAGCGGTCAAAGTGGAAAAGATCCTGGAGGAATGGCTGGAAAAACTGGATGCCGATGAACGGAAGCGGTTCATTGATGAGCTCTTTGATATTCTGAGCGCCGCGGGCAGCGACAGCCTCAAGGATGTGATGCGGGGCAACCTGCATGACTACAAGACCGTTGCCGCCAGGGCCATGCACGCTTCCGAGGAGACCAGAAAGGTGGTGGAGCTGCTGTTCAAAGTGGCTTTTGACAATACCATCCGGCCCGTCATGGCAAGAAAGGCAGAGAGCCTGAATTCGGACCGCCTGCCGGACCAGATCCGGCGTCCTCTCTCCAAAATCGCCGAGACCCTGAGCCAGGATCCGGACTGGAAAGCGGACAAGAACAGCGCGGCCGACGGGACCGGGAAGGAGAATACTGACACATGAGTCCGATTTTATATATCGTTATTCCCTGCTACAACGAGGAAGAGGTGCTGCCGCTGACTTCCGGCATGTTCCTGGAGGAGCTGGAACTCCTGACAGGATCCGGCAGGATCAGCGCGGACAGCAGAATCCTGTTTGTGGATGACGGCAGCAGGGACAGGACATGGCAGATCATCTCCGGCCTGGCCCGTAAAGATCACAGATTTACGGGAATCCGCCAGAGCAGGAACCGGGGCCACCAGAACGCGGTCCTGGCCGGTCTGATGGAAGCGAAGGACCGGGCGGATATCACGATCTCCATCGACTGTGACGGTCAGGACGATATTCATGCCATGGAAGCCATGGTAGACGCCTGGTATGACGGATGTGAGATCGTCTACGGTGTCCGCAGCAGAAGGGAAAAGGATTCTTTTTTCAAGAGGACAACAGCCCGGAGCTACTACAGACTGCTCAAGTCCATGGGGGTCGAAGTTGTCTATGACCACGCGGATTACAGACTGGTCTCCTCCAGGGTCCTGCAGGAATTTGAAGGCTTTCGTGAGGTCAATCTCTTTCTGCGCGGCATGTTCCCCCTGGTGGGGTTCCGGTCCACCAGCGTACCCTATGAACGCCAGGAAAGACTGGCGGGCAGATCCCATTATTCACTGTCCCGGATGCTGGGGCTGGCCTTTGACGGTATCACCAGCCTGTCCATCGCTCCCATCCGCCTGATCACGGGAATCGGGCTGACGGTCTCCATGATCAGCTTTATCGGGATCATATGGGCGATCGTGGTATTCATCCTCGGCAGGACAGTACCGGGCTGGGCCAGTATGACATGTATTTTCTGCTTTATCGGCGGCATCCAGCTGATCTCCCTGGGGGTCCTGGGTGAATACATAGGCAAGATCTATATGGAAACCAAGGCAAGGCCCAGATATATTATCAGTGACAGGACCGGGCAGGAGCGGGAACGGAACGGCCGCAGGGACCGGTCCGAAGACGCTCTGCCGCCGCCGGTCCCGGAACTGAAAAAGAGACCGGAAAATCATGGTTGAAGCAGGACCGGCAGGACAGATCCGCCGGGACAGCAACAGATACGGAGGCCAGATGGAATATAATGACCCTACTTTCCTGCAGGAGCAGCAGCACCTGAGCGGGACTTATGAAAAACTCACCATACTGGAAACAGAGCTGGAGGAACAGCTGCGGACCCTGAAGGATGCGGCCCTGGAAGAGAAAAAGAACATCCGGGAAGACCTGACTTTGAATTTTGACAGCGATGTCAACGCCATGGAGACCTACGCGGAATTTGAAGTCATGAACCATGTGATCGACGGCTATAATATCGCGGCCGACGCCAGGGCGGAGAAACTGGCCAGAGTCCGGCAGCTCCTGAAGGCCCCTTATTTTGCCAGGGTCTGTCTTCGTTACGCCCCGGACGAGGAGGAAGAGACCTTTTATATCGGCAGCGCCGGCCTGACAGATGAACACCATGATCATATTGTGATCGACTGGAGGTCGCCGGTCGCGGAGACCTATTACAGTCAGGCCAACGGCAGGACTTCCTATACAGTGGACGGAAGAAAAATTGAGGTGGATCTGACCCTGCGCAGACAGTTCTCCCTGCAGCGGGACCGGCTGCTGGCTTATTTTGATACCAGCATTGCCATTGAAGACCCCCTGCTGCTGGATTCCCTGTCCAGGCGCAGGACGGACCGGATGCAGGCGATCACGGCCACCATCCAGAAAGAGCAGAACACGGTCATCCGCCACCGGGACGTTCCGGTCCTGCTGGTCAACGGAATCGCCGGCAGCGGCAAGACCTCTGTCATGCTGCAGAGAATCGCCTATCTTTTCTATCAGAAAAGAGACAGCCTGAAGCCGGACCAGGTCTGTCTGCTGACCCTGAACCCGGTCTTCCGCAAATATATTGAGAATGTTCTGCCGGATATGGGCGAATCCAATCCCCGCACACTGACCTGGCCTGAATTTATGGAACAGACCGGCTGTCCTGAACGGGGACGGCAGGCTTTTACATCCGCGGACAGCCTGCGGCAGATCGACGGCTCTCTGGCCGGTTTTATCCTGCAGCCTTCGGATGTTACCGGGATCAGCCACGGCGGACATACTTTCCTGTCCGCAGCGGATGTCTGGAAGGCAGTCAGTAAATATACCCGGTTTCCTGCCGGACCCAGGCTCTTCTCACTGGCGGAGGACGCCCTGGAGGAGACCCTGCGGCGGCGCCTTTCCAAAAGAGGGAAAGAACCTGACCGGAAGGAGAGGAACCGGATCGAGAACCAGTTTGCCGGTCCTTTCAACAAGATCAGATCCTTCACCTGGATCCGGACAGACTCCATCGGACGGCGCCTGCTGGGACGGGACCGGCTGACAGCAGCGGAAAGCCTGTATCTGAAAATGGCCCTTACCGGTATGGAAGACAAATATACCCGTTATGTCATGGTGGACGAAGTCCAGGATTACACCGAAGCCCAGCTGATGGTCCTGTCCCGTTATTACCGGACAGCCCGTTTCATGATGCTGGGAGATGAGAACCAGGCCATCATGCCGGACCGGGCGGCTTTCTCTGCCATGAACGATATTTTCGGCCGGGACCACGGCAGGGTCCTGACCTGTGACCTGATGACATCCTACCGGTCTTCGCCCGAAATTACGGAGCTGTTCGCTTCCCTGCTCACGGAGCGGGACAGGATCCGGATTTCTTCTGTCCGCAGGCCCGGTATAGAGCCTGTTATTGAGGTGCTGCCTTCCGGGAAAGCGCTGGTCGGGCGCCTGGCGGAATGGATCAGCCGTGCGGAAAATGAGGAAGGACTGACAGCGGTCCTGACATCTTCTGTATCAGGGCTGGAGAGACTGGCGGCCAGGCTGGGAGACCGGGCCCCTGCTGTCATCCGCCGGGGAGATGCCCTGCCGGAGCGGGGCGTCATCGCCATGGATCTGTCTCTGGCCAAAGGACTGGAGTTTGACACGGTCATTCTGGCAGACGCGGATCCGGACGTGTACAGCGGGGACAGGATCGGCCGCAACCGGCTGTATACGGCCATTTCCCGTGCCGCCGCCCGGGTGATCATCCTGGCGGAAAAGGAGCTGACCCCTCTGCTGGCAGAATGGCAAAAGCAACAGCTTTCTGACGAATCCCGCCGATGATAACAGCCGGGTATATATGCTATACTGGGAAGGGCGGCAGGCCAATGCTGCGGCCTGTAAACAGCAGTTGAAGCGGTCAGCGGATGGCTGGCCGCCAGAAGAGGAAAGGAGAACACGATGGAAAACAACGATTTCCATCTTCGCTTCCATGAAACTGCGCAAGGCCTGGAAGGAATACCAGCAGACAGGCAGCTTTACTGTCTGAGAAGGATAAGGCTGAACGAATCCAAAAACAAAGATTGTATTTGGGCGGGCGCGGCGATATTATATAGAGACAGGCCTGCGCCTGTGTCTGAAATGATTTTTTGACATAGTTTGCTCCGGCAGTCCCTTTCCGGGACTGTCCGGCTGTTTTTGGAAAGGGACGTCAGGTCCAAATCGTTTTCTGGAGGAAAATACATGAGTGCAATTCAGGTTTTAAAATGCGGGATTACAGATCTGCCGGTAGAGGCTCTGGTCAATGAGGCCAATGAGTCCCTGATGGAAGGCGGACGTGTCTGCAGCGAAATATATACAAAAGCGGGCAGGCTGTTCCTGCGGGATGCCTGTAAGAAGATCGGCCACTGTGATACCGGCTCCGCTGTCGTGACATCCGGCTACGGGCTGGACGCGGGTTATATCATCCATGCGGTCGGTCCGATCTGGAGAGGGGGCAATCATGGTGAACCCAGACTCCTGTACTCTGCTTATCAGAAATCCATGCGGCTGGCCATGCAGCTGGACTGCCATTCGATCGGCTTTCCCCTGCTGTCTACCGGCAATTTCGGGTACCCCGTGGAAGAAGCCTGGCATGTGGCAGTCCAGGCCGTTGTAGACTTCCTGCACTCTGTACCGGATTATGACATGACGGTCCTGTTCGCGGTATTTGATGAAGAAGTCCGTTATATCGGTGAGGTCACGGCCAAAGCCTATATTTCCTCCACCCAGGTCCAGGGCGCTCTGGAGCTGATCCCCGGTCAGGAGGAGGACGGCAGCCCCGCGGCGCCTGCCGCTCCGCCGGAGGAGCCCCCGACCATTGATCCCTCGGTCCTGGAAGACGGCAGTGTGCTTCTGGATCTGAAAAAGGCCTATCTGGAGGATGATTCTGAGGAGAATCTTTACGCCCTCCTTTCCTGCCTGCGGGATTCCGAAGTGGTCGTACCTGTCAGCAGCGACGCGGAAGGCGTGGTGGCGCCCGATATCCTGCAGGGACCTGACAGGAATCTGTATTTCCCTGTCTTCTCTCAGGAAGCGCAGATCCCGGAGGACTATGATGAATCTTCCACCGGCGTGCGCCTGCCCATGCTCCGCTGCATCCGTCTGGCCCATGAATCTCAGGGAACTTCCGGACTGGTCCTGGATGCTTTTACAGACGTACTCATGCTGCCTTTCGAACTGGCGGACCTGATCCCCAGGATCCCCTCCAGGCTGGAGCATCCGGCGGAAGCGGAAGCGCCGGCGGATAACAGGGATAAGGCAGCTGCGGAAGAGCCTGCGGCCGCTGAGCCGGCATCGGAAGAGGAGCCTGCTGTTCCCGTACAGGCAGAGGAGCCTGTCCGTCCTGCCGCCCCGGAAAAAGAAGCCGACCGGTCCAGAACAGCCAAAGCCGGCAAAAAGAAAGCCAGAGATGCCTATAATGCGGGCGGCACCATGCCTTCCGGCCCGATGGTATTCTTCTGGAAGGACGGCAAGAACGAACGCTACAATTTCCTGAGCCAGTGGTATTCCTGCATGTTCACGGTAGAAGGCGTGGAATACAATTGCATGGAACAGTATATGATGGCCAAGAAGGCGCTGGTCTTCCATGATATCATCGCTTACCACCAGATCATGGCGGCGGCGGATCCCCAGAAGATCAAAGAACTGGGCAGGAACATCCGGCCTTTCAATAACGATGTCTGGATCGCGTGCAGGGAAGAGATCGTCTATAACGGCAATCTGGCCAAATTCCGCCAGAATCCCGTACTCCTGGAAAAACTCCTGGAGACCGGCGGCAGCGTCCTGGCGGAGGCAAGTCCTTTTGACAGGATCTGGGGCATCGGCCTGTCCGCTTCCGATCCCTCGGCCCGCGACAGCAGCCGCTGGAGAGGACAGAACCTCCTGGGCAAAGCCCTGATGGAGGTCCGCGCCACCCTGGCGGAAGAGAACGGCAGTCTGGATTAAAAGGGCCGTCTCTGTATACAGGACCCTGCATAAAGGAAAAACAGATATTTCCATATAAAAATCACCTGTCTGCCCGGCAGGTGATTTTTTTTGCCGGTCTTCCGGGACATGCCTGTCAGGATACCTTCCGGGATGCCTTTCAGGATGCCTTTCAGGATGCCTTCCAGAATACCTTCCGGAATACTTTCCAGGATCCCTTCCGGAACATGAGCATATACGCAGTATGGTCATATTGGCCGATGCCCTGCGGTTCTGACCGGCCGGAAATCCCGCAGGGGAACACAGTATATCGACAGTATGCTTTTTCTGTTATAATGAAATAAAACAGTATATGCGCCTGCAGAGACCTTTGGGGCCTCTGTGAAGAGCGTCCGGCCGGGGACCGGCCGGTATGAAAAATGATTTCGGCATCCGGGGGAAATGACATGAATATACTGATCAAACTGAATGAAGAATTTGTGAAGAAACAGTTCTACGCGCGTAAAGTACCGTCTGAACTGCTGGAGGAGACCCTGTCAGCCCTGGAGGGCGTCAGCATTCTGGGCAAGGAGGCTTTTTCCCTGGTGATCCGTCTGGAAAAGGAGGAGCTGCTGGAGCAGGCGGGAGAGAAGGCGGTCCAGGCCCTGGTCAGAGAATATGAGATCAGTCCGGAAGCGGCGGCCAAAATGATGGACTTTTCCCCGATTCCGGACGCGCCCGACCGGGAGGATGAGCAGGCGGCTACGGTCATGGATGAGATCCGTAAGATCCACGGCGCGGAGGAATTTATCAGCCTTTGCGAGGAGATCCATGGGGTGGCGCCCCGTCTGCTGCGGCGCCAGGCCAGCCAGGTCTTTATCAGCAGGAGCTATCTGATCTCCTGTGAGTCCAGTGAAGTGCTGTCTCTTTCCCTGAACCTGTTCTCCAGGTTCCTGAAAGAAGAAGGGCTTTTTGAAGCTGTCAGGGTCGTGGAGCGGAAGGTGCCTCTTTCGGCGGCCATGCAGCAGTCCATGGGCCCCGGCGCCGCCCAGAACATTCTGGGACAGAATCAGACGGAAGATGTCCTGGAGGCCTTTTCGTCCGCCCTGGCCCTGGCCAGCAATATCATTGTCTCTCTGGATATTTCCGAATGGATCGACAGGATCGATGCGCCGGAATTCAGGGATTTTCTGGAAAGTCTGCAGGACAACACGGAGAACGTGATCTATGTCTTCCGGGTCCCCTATCTGACCCGGATCACCCTGGAGATGATCGAAACAGTCCTCTGTGATATCATGCACATCCGGACGCTGACTTTCGTGCCCCATAATGTCTGTCAGCTGCAGGAGATGGTGGAGGACGAACTGGCAGATATGGGCTACCGCCTGGATGAAGACGCCGGCAGGATGTTCCGCCAGCGGATCACCGAGGAAAAGGCTGACGGCCATTTCAGCGGGATCCTGACAGCTGACAAGATCCTGGACGAGATCGTCTATATGAAGATGTGTTATGAAGCCAGGACCGGGGAAGAATCGGAAGTGATCTCACCGGTACATCTGGAAGGGCTGGTCCGCAGCCGCAGCTGGGACAAGGACGCGGACCAGATCATTGCCGGCCTGACCGGCTTTGAGGAACCCGTCAGCCAGCTGCGGGAGGCGGTGGAAGATATCGCCAAAAAGCGGACAAAGAAAGGAAATACTGCTGCCCCCATGCACATATGTTTTACCGGTGATGTGGGGACCGGCAGGAGTACGGCAGCCCGTCTGGCAGCCGTCATGCTGCGGGAGAAAGGCCTGCTCAGCGACGGCCTGCTCTTTGAGCACAGGAGCCGGGATTTCGTGATTCCCCATCTGGGACGTACCGTGCCCAACACCATGAACCTGTGCCGCAATGCGGTGGGCAATGTTCTTCTGGTGGATGAACTGGAGGATTTCTTCCCGGAGACCCGGGCCGGCGGGGAAAAGCCCAGGCCCGACCGTAACGGCCTGGAGGGAGATACGGATTACGCCGGCCAGGCCATGAGCGTCCTGCTGACGCTGATGGACGACCACCGGCAGGATATGACGGTCATACTGGCAGGTTCCGCCAAAGACATCGCCAGGCTGCGGGAACTGTATCCCGATCTGAAACAGCTGATGCCCTACGAGATCACATTTACGGATTTCTCCAGAGAAAACATGGGAGAGATCCTGCTGACCATCGCGGATAAACAGGGAATGCGGACAGGCAAAGGTATGAAAGAGGCGGTGCGGGAGTATTTCTCCGGCCTGGATGAATCGATTCTCCGGGACCGCAAATTCTCCAACGCCAGATTCGTACAGAACCTGCTGGAGCGGACCCGTAGCCGGGCCATTCTCCGTATGCAGATGAACGGACAGGATGTCAAGGAACCGCCGACCCTGGAAAGATCGGATTTCCTTTACGCGGCCAGATCGGGTTCAGTCACGCTGAACCGCAAGGATCGTACAGGATCAAAATACGGATTCGGCATCTGAAACAGTTCCGGATCCGCGGACAAAGCCGGGCCTGACAGGGACCGGCCCGAACAAGAAGAAAAGGAGAAGGAGTTATGGCAGAATATTCCACTGAACTTGCAGGGGCTCTGGAACGATATTTTGGCATGAACGGGACCCCTCATACCTTTGACGAAACGGCAGGCATTTTCCGGCTGTCAGTACCGGTCGAAGGAAAACTGCGCCGGATCGAGACAAAGATCCTCTGTACGGAAAAAGCCATCATGAGCAGCACATCGCTGCCGGTCGCTGCTGTTCCGGAGGCTATGGAACAGACAGCGTCCCTGCTGATGCGTCTGGACAATGTCCTGAATTTCGGAGGCTTTGTGCTGGATATGGATACAGGAGAAGTGCGCTTCCGTTACGGCGTCGACTGTCACGGACAGCTGCCTTCCTATGATGTCATCGATCATATGATCACCCTGCCGGCTTATGTGATCGGGATCTACGGGGACGCCCTGGTATCGGTCATGCTGGGCTACGCCACAGCGGAAGATGTTCTGGCGGATATGTAGCAGGTAAACCCTGCGTATCCGCCGGCCCATGAACGGCGGGCAGCTTCCGCGGGAACTGCCTGCCGGAAAACAGGCTGCGGAACATATGCCGGAAACCGTCCGGCAGGAACAGATCCGGGAGACCGCTTTCGGGAGGACAGATCCATCATGACCGGAGTCAGAAAAACAGCCCGCAGGAAGGGAATGCCGGGAACCGGCGATTCCTTCCTGCGGGCTGTCTGTTTGTCTGCGGGCGTTCCGGTACGGCCTGCAGTCTCATTCTATGTCTTTGGAGAAGAGCTTCTCCCAGAAGGACATTTCTCCGCCGGAACTGGTTTCGGGGATCTCTTCCTCACTGAAATTGGAGGCCAGGATATTGACGGCCCTGCGGATCTCCCGGCTGCTGACCTGGGCTGACTGCAGCAGAAAGGGATCTGCCCCGGTACCGTCGATGTAGAAGAACTCCCCTTTGCCGGGCAGTTTCTCCGCTCCCCTGGTCTCCATCATGGTCAGGGAATCATTTATGGTAGCCGTCCGGAAACAGAGACGGACAGGAAAATAGCGCATAATGGAGCGCAGGACGCCGGGGCGGGCAGTCCCCATGACCAGGTGGACGCCGCAGGCGGGTCCTATATTGGCGATTCTCTGCAGGGCGGTCAGAGTACCCTCGCGGCTCTCTGATACCAGACCGCCGGCTTCACCGATGACCAGAATGATATGGTTCATGGCCCCCCTGTAATCATAAATGGACCGGCAGCGGTTCTCGTAAAGGAAGTGGCCCCGGTGGGCGACCTCTCCTGCTATGTCCAGGAGCATCCTGCGGGAGCCCCGGGGATCTGATACGACATGGCAGTAGGGCAGCGTTTCATAGAGACCGAAATCCGTCGGACCGCCGCTGATCAGGAAGAGTTCCACATCATCCGGCGTACGGTTGAGCAGCATGCTCATGACGACCCCGTGCAGGTAAGGCGTCAGCCCGGAGCCTTTGACGCCCGCGGCCAGGACGGCGGGAGCGTCCGTCAGTTCCGTAAAGACACAGCGGTGGCCGATGGACATGCCGGCTGCGGCCGGCAGACCTCTGGATTCCATATACTGGGGGCTGTTCAGAAGATCGCCCAGCCAGACAGGATCCTGGGGCCACAGGACATCCAGGTAGATGTTGTCGCCGTGTTCATAAAGGATGATATCCCTCCTGTGGAAGATGCTGCGGTAATAATCCGTCAGTTCCATGATCTTGCGGCTGCTGGTCTTGCTCTCGGGCGTGATGGAGAAGCGGGTCAGGACAGGACCCTGGACTGCGAATTCAATGGTACAGCGGATATTCCGCTCATTCCACAGATCAAAAAGCTCCTCTTCATAGGGCTGCAGTTTCCGGCTGTTCCATTTTGTATGGTATCGGAGCGTATCTCCGATATCGGGTAAAATAAAATCAGACATATATCAGACTTTCACGATCAGACTTATACTTCGGCCGGTCCTTACAGCGGCAGGACAGGCGGTACGAGCAGGCGGACACGGCCGGGCCGCGCCGTTTCTGTACGCTACATTGTAACATGTTTGCGGAAAAATGCTATATAGGAAAAGGCCCGAAAAGATGATATAATACGAAGTCAGTGCGCATCACAATGCAATTCATGGTTGTGGATCAGCGGCATCGGAGGTGTGGATTGATTCGACTGATAGGACTGGATCTGGACGGGACCCTGCTGACCAGAGAGAAAAAAATAACGGAACGGACTGCCGCAGCCCTGAACCGGGCCGCGGAGAGAGGCGTCGGGATCGTTCCCGTGACCGGCCGTCCCCTGGCGGGCCTGCCGGCGGAACTGGACGGGATCCGGGGAATCCGTTACGCGGTGACCTCCAACGGAGCCTGTATTTATGATCTGAGCAGGAAGGCCATCCTCCGGGAAACCGGCATGGAGCCCCGGAAGGCCATGGAGGTCCTGGCGGCCGCGGAAGACCTTGATCCGATCGCAGAGATATTTGCCGGCGGTTACGGATACCATACGCCGGACACCTCCCGCAGACTGGAGGAGCGCTTTGCAGGCACGCCGGTCATGGATTATCTGCGGCGCAGCCGCAGGTCCATGCACAGCCTGGAGGAATTCCTCAGTCATTTCAACGGTAGGATCGAGAATATTTCCCTGATGTTTTCCAATCCGGCCGGCAGGAATCTGACCTGCGCGAGACTGGAAGCCGTCAGCGGGATCCGGGTGATCCATCCCTGGCCGACAGACCTGGAGATCACCCATGAGGCCGCGGAAAAGGGGGACGCCCTGATGCGGCTGGCAGCCATACTGGGCATCGCGGCAGAAGATGTGATGGCCATGGGAGACGGAGACAATGACCGCAGCCTTCTGGAGCGGTCCGGGCTTTCCGTTGCCATGGGGAACGCGGCGCCGCATATCCTGGAGATCGCCGACCATGTGACCGGCGACAATGAACATGACGGGGTAGCGGATGCTGTCGAACAATTTGTATTACAGGAGGGATAGTAATGTACGGAGCAATATTGGGCGATATTATCGGCAGCCCTTATGAATTCGATTCACATAATATCAAGACCAAGGAATTTGAACTGTTTTCGGACAGGTCTGAATTCACAGACGATTCCATCATGACCCTGGCCGTCGGCGAGGCCCTGATGGATGTAAGCCGGGACGCTTCGGATGAGGAGATCAAAGAAGCGCTGGTCTCATCCATGCAGAAGTACGGACAGGCCTATCCGCTGGCCGGCTACGGCATCAATTTCAGTGTCTGGCTCAACCAGAAGGATCCCAAGCCCTATAACAGTTACGGGAACGGATCTGCCATGCGTGTTTCCGCAGTGCCGTGGCTCTATCAGGAGGATTTTGAGAGAATGCTCCATGTGGCCAGGCTGACAGCCGAAGTCACCCATAATCATCCGGAAGGCATCAAAGGGGCGGAGGCCACCGCTGCCGCCATCTTCATGGCCCTGCACGGGCAGACCAAGGACCAGATCAAAGATTACGTCGTAAAGCACTACGGTTACAACCTGTCCAGGACCTGTGACCAGATCCGGCCGGACTATCACCATGTGGAATCCTGCCAGGAGACGGTGCCGGAAGCCATGACGGCTTTTCTGGAAGGAAAGGACTTTGAGGATGTGATCCGTACGGCGGTCTCTCTGGGGGGCGATTCCGATACCCTGACCGCCATTGCCGGATCCATGGCGGAAGCCTTCTACGGTGTGCCGGAAGAACTGAAACGGTCCGCCAGGGCGGCGCTTTCCTCCGACCTGCTGGCCGTTCTGGTCCGTTTTGATGAAGTCATTGAACAGGACAAAAAGGACAGAGAAGCGGATCCCGCCAGAAAGGCCGCCTGGGACAATATGTTCAAACCTGCCGCGAAGACCGCGGCGAAGCCCGGCCGTCCGGCCCCTGACCAGCTCAAGGCTGTCGGCAACGAGCCCATAGAGGAAGCCATCGGCCTGTGGAAAAAGGAAAATTCCAAAGAGAACGCTTATAAAGTCATGGAGGCCATCCGGATCCGTATGAACCAGGGCGGCAGGCTCCTGGTACCCGTGGCGGTCAACCCCGGCAAAAACATGCGGGTCGGCGGAAACAAAATGAATATGCAGGCCATCCGGACAAAGGACGGCAAGCTCTGGCAGCCGGCCTATACCAGCGAAGCCCAGCTGAAGAAGACCGGGGCCCGCAAGATCTCCGTTCTGACCTTCCCCATGGAGAACCTGTTCAAGCGCATGCTGGAACAGAAGGATTCCCCGGACAGGATCGCGGCGTCCATCTCCGGCATTGTCCTGAATCTGCAGGACCAGAGCATGTTCCTGCCTCTGGGAGCCATCGAAGCGATCCTGAAGGCCAATGAAGAAGTCAAAAAGAAACAGGCGGGCGCCGGCCGGATCGTTTTTGCCAAGGGTGATATTACACAGTTCAAGGCGGATGCGATCGTCAACGCCGCCAATGAGTCCCTGCGTCCCGGCGGCGGCGTCTGCGGCGCCATCCACGCGGCGGCCGGTCCGGAACTGGCCGAAGCCTGCGCGAAGCTGGGCGGCTGCAGGACCGGTGAGGCAGTCATTACAGACGCCTACAACCTGCCCCACAAAAAGGTCATCCACGCGGTCGGCCCGGTGTATCACGGAACAGATGAGGACAGGACCCTGCTGGCGGAAGCCTACAGGAACAGCCTGAACCTGGCCAGGGACAACAAGCTCAAATCCGTTGTATTCCCGGCCATCTCCACCGGTATTTTCGGTTATCCCAAAGAGGAGGCCGCCAAGATCGCTTTCGGCGCCTGCGCCCAGTGGATCCGGGAGAACCAGAGCTATGGCATGACAGTCATCATGTGTGCTTATGACCAGGAGACCTTTGATATCTATCAGAAATTCATTCCCAAAAAGAAAAACTGACGGCAGCTTCCCGGAGGCAGCCGGGGCATAAAATAACCGGGACAGCCCGGATCGTGATCAGATCCGGACAGTCCCGGTTTTCCTATGCGCGGAAATATCTGCTTACAGGATGAGCAGGGGCTTTTCATATTCTACCGGCAGAGGGGCATTGCCGGTCCTGCCGGCGGAAAGGGCGGCGGTCATATCATAGAGCAGGGCGGCCCTGACCTCTTCCTCCAGCATCTGCTGCCAGAGGGGAGAAAGGTGCCTGCGGTCTCTGGCAGGCCGGGTCAGCAGGGGCAGGGAAGCGGTCTCTCCCAGATGCTTCAGAAGGGGACCGGCCGTCCGGCAAAAGCCCAGGACTCTGGCGTAGCCCACGGTCCCGGCTCCGGCATAGGCCTGCAGGCGGTCTTTGTGGATTTCCAGCAGGATATGGAGCAGGCAGCGGGAGACCCGGGTCCGGGTCAGATTGCGGGTCCTGACCAGGTCGGTAAAGGCGGAATAACCGGCAAAAGACGGCAGGAGTCCCTCTATTCTGTCTGCCAGATCGGGCGTCACATCCACGTAATCGATCAGCGATCCGGCCGCGCCCAGCAGGGCCCGGAACAGGGCCTGGGAGAAGTGATCCGGTCCCAGGGGGACCGGCCGGGGTTCTGTCTCCAGCAGCCTGCGGGTGACAGCAGGGAGTTCTTCCGGCGATGGCAGAGGGGGATCCGGAAGTCCTTTCTGCAGATCATCCGGATCGGGCCGGACTGCCAGCAGCATTTGCCGCAGGTCCGTGGCGCTGCGGGCATCCGTCCGGGGGATGGCGTGGGGAGTCATGGAACTGCCGGCAGCCAGCAGGGTCCGGATGTATTCAGCGGCCAGCAGATCGTTCGATGTACGCAGGACCGGGTTCCGGCCGGTCAGCTGGCGGATGGCCGCTTCCCGGGCAGCGGGAAAGGACATGCCCCGGCGCTGATACCGCAGCAGCAGGTCCGGCCAGACCGGATCCTGTTCACAGTCATACAAAGTCCGGGCCGCCTGCAGAATTTCTTCCGTACTGCCGCATTCGGATCCGAAGCACAGATCCGTAACGGCTCCCAGCCGGTCCAGCAGGGTCACGGCGCCCCGGGCGAAATATTCCGCTCCGCCGCAGGCGTAATACAGGGGCAGCTCCAGGACCAGGTCTGCGCCGTGTTCCAGCAGGGCCCCGGCCCGGACCTCTTTGGGAAGGACGGCCGGTTCCCCGCGCTGGACATAATCGCCGCTCATGACGGCGATCAGCCGGTCACAGCCGGTGACCGCCCTTGCCTGTTCCAGAAAATATCTGTGTCCCTCATGAAAGGGATTGCATTCCATAATGACGCCGGTAATTTTCATGATCATCTCCATGATTTGTTTTCATCATACCAAAGTATAGCACAGTTTCCGGATCCGTTTACAGGTCAGCAAAAACGGTCCCGGAGGCCGCGGATCCGGCATGACATATATTTGTCAGAAATGTTAATGAATTGTCAGGATTGAGTATATTCTCAATTGCCGGAATCTGTTCAGAAAACGTCATGAATGTATTGAAATTAATGCGTTTTCCTGTCATTCATCCCTTGTATGCAATTTTTCCGGGCTGTATAATAAATATGATATAATTTAATACATTCCGCCGGCGGGACACGGAGAATCCGGGCCGCTTCCGGGGGAAATGAATTCCGAATTTACATCAGAAGGGAGTTCTCAGATGGCATTTATTGATGGTATTAAGGCAAAAGCAAAAGAAGACAAGAAGATTATCGTTCTGCCTGAATCAAAAGACAGGCGTGTACTGATCGCGGCAGCGCACATCCTGGAGGAAGGACTTGCGGATCTGGTCATGGTCGGTAATGAAGAGAAGATCATGGACGGTGCCGGCTGGCTGGAGATCGATCTGACAGGTCTGAAAGTTGAGGATCCCACAACTTCTGACAAGTTTGAACATTATGTGGAAGTGTTTACCGAACTCAGGGCCAAAAAGGGAATGACGCCCGAGAAGGCCAGAGAGATCCTGCTCAGTGACTATATTACCTATGCAGTCATGATGCTCAAGTGCGGTGACGCGGACGGCGTTGTTGCAGGCGCCTGCCACGCGACATCCGATACACTTCGCCCCGCCCTGCAGATCCTGAAGACAGCTCCCGGCAGCAAGATCGTTTCCGGTTTCTTTGTCATGGACGTTCCGGACTGCAGATACGGCAAAGACGGCGTCTTTGTATTCGCGGACTGCGGCCTGAACCAGGATCCCAACGCGGAAGAACTGGCAGCCATCGCGGATTCCAGCGCCAAGAGCTTCCATGCCATGGTCGGCGGTGATCCCTATGTTGCCATGCTTTCCCATTCCACAAAGGGCAGCGCCAAGCACGCTCTGGTCGACAAGGTCGTGGAAGCGACCCAGATCGCCAAGAGAGAATATCCTGATCTCAAGGTCGACGGCGAACTGCAGGCAGACGCGGCCATGGTGCCCGCTGTTGCCAAATCCAAGGCGAAAGGCAGTCCTGTCGCCGGCAAGGCCAATGTCCTGATCTTCCCCAACCTGGACGCCGGCAACATCGGATACAAGCTGGTCCAGCGTCTCGGCAAGGCCGACGCTTACGGCCCCATGCTGCAGGGTATCGCCAAGCCCGTCAACGATCTGTCCAGGGGCTGTTCCTGGGAGGATATCGTCGGTGTCGTAGCCATTACTGCCGTACAGGCCCAGATGGCCTGATTCCGGTTCACTGCAGACAGACAGCATGGTATTTACGTATTGGGAGGAAATAATACATGAAAATTCTCGTTATCAACTGCGGCAGCTCTTCTCTGAAATTCCAGGTGATCGACGCGGTCACCGAAGAACTCCTGGCCAAGGGCCTCTGCGAGAGGATCGGCATCGACGGTTCCATCACTTATGAAAATGTCAAAGACGGCACGGGCAAGGAGACGTCCAATCCCGCTATTCCGGATCATAACGTAGCCATCAGCCTGGTCATCGACGCCCTGATGAATGACAGGACCGGCGTGATCAAGTCCCTGGACGAGATCGGCGCTGTCGGCCATCGTATCGTCCATGGCGGCGAAGCCTTCACTTCTTCGGTCGTGATCAATGACGAAGTCATCCAGGCGATCAAAGATGTTTCTGACCTGGCACCTCTGCACAACCCCGCCAACCTGATCGGCGTGGCAGCCTGCCAGAAGCTGATGCCCGGCACGCCCATGGTAGCCGTATTTGATACCGCTTTCCATCAGACCATGCCCTCCAAAGCTTATATGTACGCCCTGCCCCTCAGCTATTATGAGGATTACAAGATCCGCAGATACGGCTTCCACGGCACCAGCCACTCCTTCGTATCCAAAAAAGCTGCGGAGATCGTCGGCAAGGATTACGCGGATCTGAAGACCATCGTCTGCCATCTGGGCAACGGCGCTTCCATTTCCGCAGTCATGAACGGCAAATGTGTAGACACATCCATGGGCCTGACCCCTCTGGAAGGCCTGATCATGGGTACCAGAAGCGGTGACCTGGATCCTGCCATCGTAGAGTTCATCGCCAACAAAGAGAACAAGACCGCCTCTGAGGTCCTGAACGTCCTCAACAAGAAATCCGGTGTCTTCGCCCTTTCCGGCGAATTCAGCTCCGATTTCCGTGATCTGGAGTCTGCCTATAAGAAGGGTGACAAGAAGGCCCAGCTGGCCGTGGACGCTTTCGCTTACCGCGTAGCCAAATATGTCGGTGCCTATACAGCGGCCATGAACGGCGTGGATGTCATCGCCTTCACAGCCGGTATCGGTGAGAACAGTCCCTTCGTGCGTGAGAAAGTCCTTTCCTACCTGGGCTATCTGGGCATCGAGTACGATCCTGCCGCCAACGCGCAGCGCGGTGATGTCGTCAAGATCAGCACAGACAGCAGCAAGGTAGCGGTCTACGCGATCGCCACCAACGAGGAACTGGCCATTGCCAGAGAGACCTACGCGCTCTGCAAATAATGGCTGCTGACCGGAACAGGAGGATCCGCGGATCTTCCGGCGGCCCGGCATAAAACAGGACGCCGTTCCGGAAACTGACAGACCCGGAAAACCGATTATAAAAGCGCGCCGTGACCGATCCCTGACGGAAGAGGGTGCGGCGCGCTTTACTGCGCCTGTCCGGACCTGGCAGGACGGAAAGATCCGTTCAAAAATCCATGGAAAATATTTGTTGACAAAGAAGGCGGTGGTACATATAATACAATTTGTGCGACCACTTTGAAGGTAAGGAGGTGTAACGATGTCTATCTGCCCTAAGAATAAATCCTCGAGAAGTCATAGAGATATGAGAAGAGCAAACTGGAAAATGACTGCTCCGACTCTCGTTAAGTGCAGCAAGTGCGGCGCTCTGATGATGCCTCACAGAGTTTGCAAGAGCTGCGGTTCTTACAATAAGAAAGAGATCATCAAGACTGAGGATTAATCACAATCTGAAAACTGATTTTGAGATGGAAATTTACCGATGCCGGCTGGTATCGGTATTTTTTTGGCCTGCCTTGCAATCCCCCTATGATTTTAGTATATTAATCTCATCATGAGGTTCCCGTGAGGAAAGCCATGACGAAAGGAAGCTGAAGATGAGTGAATATGTAAATGTTGCAGTAGACGCGATGGGCGGTGACAATGCACCCGGAGAGATCATCAAGGGCACGGTAGACGCGCTGAACGCGTACAGACAGCTCAGGGTCATGCTGGTAGGCCGGGAGGAAATCGTAAAGGAAGAACTGGCCAAATACACATATCCTGACAAAAGAGTCAAGATCGTACATGCCGCGGAGATCATCGAGATGGCAGAGCCCCCGGTCAACGCGATCAGGAAGAAAAAGGATTCCTCCATTGTTAAGGGACTGCAGCTGGTCAAGGAAGGAAAATGCGACGCTTTTATATCCGCCGGCAGCACCGGTGCCATCCTGGCAGGCGGTCAGCTGATCGTAGGCCGGATCCGCGGTATTGAAAGATCCCCCCTTGCCCCGCTGATCCCCACATCGAAAGGACCTGCGCTCCTGATCGACTGCGGCGCCAACATGGATGCCAGACCTTCCCAGCTGGTCCAGTTCGCGCAGATGGGTTCCATCTACATGAAAAATATCACAGGCAATCCCAATCCCCGTGTGGCCATCGTGAACGTGGGCGCCGAGGAGGAAAAGGGAAATGCCCTGGTCAAGGAGACCTTTCCTTTGCTCAAGGCCTGTGACAACATTAACTTTATCGGCAGCATTGAGGCCAGAGACATAACAGACGGTTACGCGGATGTCATTGTCTGTGATGCTTTTGTCGGCAATGTGATTCTCAAGATGTTCGAAGGCGTTGCTTCGACCCTGCTGCATGGGATCAAAGATGCCATTATGTCCTCTTTCAAATCGAAGATTGGAGGACTGCTGATCAAAGACTCTTTAAAATCCCTGCTCAAGACCTATGACGTAGCCAGCTATGGCGGCGCGCCCATGCTGGGACTGCGGGGCCTGGTCGTAAAGACCCATGGCAATGCCGAAGCCATCGAAATTCAGAACGCACTGGGACAGTGCATCAACTTTACAGAGCAGAAACTGACGGAGCAGTTCCAGACCGGCGTCAGTCTGAAGACCAGAAAGACCGCCGCGGCTGACAACGCAGAAACCAGAACAGAATAAGCAGAGGGGGAAAAGATGGATCAGGAATATCAGAAATTAGTTGCAATCATTGTGGACGTTCTCGGCGTTTCTGAGAGTGAGATCACTCCGGACACTACTTTTACCGATGACCTCGGCGCGGATTCCCTGGATGTAGCCCAGATCATCATGGGCATCGAGGAGGAATTCGATGTGACGGTAGATCCGGACGTGGCCGCCACAGTTACCACAGTGGGACAGGCGCTTGAACTGATCAAGAACGCTGTGGAAGGGGCCTGAACCCCGCGGCCCGTACATGAGTCCGTCCGCTGACAGGCGCCGGAACAGGGGCTGAAAATTTGCTGATTGCTGGCAGTGTGGGAATGGCCCATACTGCCGGCTTATTGTGCACAGGATAAGAACGAGGGAAGATCTTGTCCTGTGCAGAGTAAGCAGCAGTACGTCAGTCCGGAAATACAAAGGACAGATGAAAGGAATACTTCTATGAAACTGCCTACTCTGGAGCAGCTTGAGGAGAGGATCGGATACCATTTTCAGGACACCTATCTGCTGAACTGTGCCCTGACCCACTCTTCCTGGGCGAATGAGCAGAAAATACACAGATATAAGGATTATGAACGTCTGGAATTTCTGGGAGACGCGGTCCTGGAAATGATTTCCAGCGCTTTTTTATTTCATGAATATCCCGACATGCGGGAAGGAGAGCTGTCCAAACGCAGGGCCGTGCTGGTCTGTGAGCCCTCCCTGGCGGAATGCGCCAGAAAACTGGGCATAGAGCAGCATATCCGGCTGGGCAGGGGTGCGGAAGCAGACGGCGGCAGGGAAAAGGACAGCATCGTTTCGGACGTAATGGAGGCTCTGATCGGAGCCATGTACCTGGATTCCGGATCGGTGCAGGTCGTCAGGGAATTCGTGATGACCCATATCCTGGCCGACGCCGGGGAAAGGCATCTTTTTTATGACGCCAAATCGATCCTGCAGGAGATCGTCCAGAAGGAACAGAAGGCGGTCCGTTATGAGGTACTGGATGAGAGCGGCCCGGGACATGACCGTACCTATACGGTGGCGGTCCTGATCGACGGACAGATGGCCGGGACCGGCCGGGGCAAGTCCAAAAAGAACGCGGAGCAGCAGGCAGCCTTTGAAGCCGTCAGGGCCATACGGGACCGGCAGGAATAAGAAGACCGGCCTGCGCCGGATGAAAACAGACACTTTATGTATCTTAAAAGTATAGAAATACAGGGATTTAAATCCTTTGCCAACAAAATAGAGTTCAAATTCCATAACGGGATCACAGCCATCGTCGGCCCCAACGGCAGCGGCAAGAGCAATGTGGCCGACGCAGTCCGCTGGGTCCTGGGAGAACAGAAGATTAAGCAGCTGCGGGGACATTCCATGCAGGACGTCATCTTCGCCGGGACCGAGATGCGGCGGCCGCTGGGCTTTGCCTATGTGGCCATTACGCTGGACAATTCGGATCACGTACTGCCGGTCTCCTATGATGAGGTGACGGTGGCCAGGCGCCTCTACCGCAGTGGGGAGAGCGAATATATGATCAACGGCCTGCCCTGCCGGCTCCGGGACATCAATGAGATGTTCTATGATACCGGCATCGGCAAAGAGGGCTACTCGATCATAGGACAGGGCCAGATTGACAGAATTCTGTCCAATAAACCGGAGGACCGGCGGGAACTGTTTGATGAAGCCGCCGGCATTGTCAAGTTCAAACGGCGCAAGATGGCCGCGGTCCGCAAACTGGACAGCGAGAAGGAGAACCTGGTCCGGATCGGGGACATTCTGTCCGAACTGGAGCGCCAGGTGGGGCCTCTGGAGAAGCAGTCTCAGAAGGCGAAGATCTATCTGGATACCCGGGAGGAAATGAAGGGTCTGGAGGTCAATGTTTTCCTGATGGACAATCAGGCCAACACCGCCAGGCTGGAGGAACTGGAAGAAAAGGAAGACATCGCCAGGGACGATCTGGAAGAAGCCAGAGAGCGTTACGACCTGGCCGGTGAGGAATATCAGAAGATCCAGGAGGAGATCTCCGAGACCGACAGGCGGATCGGGGAGACCCGGGACAGGATCGCCGGCGCGGATATAGTCCGCAGCAAGCTGGAAGCGGACATCAGTCTCTTTGAGGAGCAGATCAGTTCGGCCCGGCAGACCATGGAGCACTATGAGGGACGCAGGACCCGTCTGCAGGACCAGATCGGCCGCCAGCAGCAGGAATATGACGCCACCCGGGCCCGTACCGAAGCAATGGGACAGGAACTGGAGCGCCTGCGCCGTTCCCGCAGGGAGGCCTTTGACAGCCTCTGCAATATCCAGGCCAGGGCCCTGCAGGCCAATGACCGTCTGGAACAGGCCAGGAACGGACTGCTCCATATCATTGAGGAGAGAGGCTCCCTTAAATCCCGCCAGGCAGGTCTGGCTGCCCGCCAGGAAGAGAACCGCAGACGGCGGGAGGAGCTGGCACAGCGGATCGACCGGATTCAGGACAGCGAACAGGAGCAGGAACAGAAGATCCGGGAATACCAGGATCAGTTCGAGGAGATCAGCGGCAGGATCGTCCGCCTGCGGCAGGAGCAGAAGGAGACGGCAGAGGCCATCGACAGTAAAAAGCCCCTGCTGACAGCAGCCGACCAGGACCTGCGGCGGGTCCAGCTGGCTTACCATCAGGAAAAGTCCCGGCTGGATGCCCTGATCAACATGACGGAACGCTATGAGGGCTTTGGCGGCAGCGTCCGCCGGGTCATGGAAGAGAAGAAACGGGAGCCGGGCCTGATCGGCGTCGTTGCCGATCTCTTCAAAACAGACCAGAAATACGAGACTGCCATCGAGGTCGCCCTGGGCGGCAGGATCCAGAATATCGTGACGGACAACTCGGCTACGGCAGGACGCATGATCCGCATGCTCAAGGACCGCAAGGCCGGCCGGGCCACCTTCCTGCCCCTTTCCGATATACAGGGAGGACAGGGCTTCCGGGATCCCCGGGTTCTGGGCGAGGAAGGCGTGATCGGGCCGGCGGACTCCCTGCTGCAGACAGAGCAGAGATTCCGGCCGGTGGCTTCCTATCTGCTGGGCAGGATCATCATTGTCGATACCTATGACCGGGCGGTCTCCATCCGCCGCAAATACGGCAGCCGGATCAGTATGGTCACCCTGGAGGGGGAACAGTTCACGCCCGGCGGCGCCATCAGCGGCGGCTCTTTCCGCAGCGGCGGAAATCTCCTGGGCAGAAGACGGGAGATGGCGGAGCTCCGGGACAGGATCGCCCGCTATGAAGAGGAGCAGGAACGGATCGAGGACCGGATCGAAGAGATCAAGAAAG
The DNA here is from genome assembly GCA_902789735.1 of uncultured Lachnospiraceae bacterium. Taxonomy (GTDB): domain Bacteria; phylum Bacillota; class Clostridia; order Lachnospirales; family Lachnospiraceae; genus CAG-791. The sequence goes on along the minus strand of CADAOZ010000008.1, from coordinate 44,348 downwards.
ACCGGACCGATCTGCGGGCCAGGGCCGAGACCCTGCGGATGGAACTGCAGCGCTGCGTGCTGGCCCAGAATACGGCCCGTATGAATATCATTACGGAACAGGAAAAACAGAAGGAATCGGCAGACTCCCGGGAGGAGATCCTGAAGGAGCAGCAGGAACTGGAAGCCCAGACCGCGGCCCTGGAGGAGGAACTGAAAGCCGCCGGCAGGGCCATCAGCCAGTCCGGCAGCCGGGAGGAGACCCTGACCGGCGATGCCGACAGTCTCGAAGAGGAATTGGACGCCCTGCAGCAGGCTGAGACAGACCAGCAGGCCGTTGTCAGCAAATGGGAGCTGGAGCTGCAGAAAGCAGACCAGCAGGCCGCCTATGAGCGTCAGAACGCAGACCGGATCCGGGAGGAACTGGAAGGCCTGCGGGAGGAAATGACAGAAGCAGAGGAAGGCATCCGCGCCGCCCGGCAGAGCATCGCGGAGAAGGAAAAAGCCATTGCGGAGACCCGGTCCGGCATGGACAGGGGCAGCAGTGAAAGGGAAAAGGAAAAGGCCCTCCTGCGCCGCTGGCAGGAACAGAGAGAGGATCTGGACGTCCGTCAGAAGAAATGCTTTTCCGACCGGGAAAAACTGGCCGCCAGGACCGCCTCCCTGGATAAGGAGCTGCTGCGGCTGACCTCCGCGGAGGAAAGGATCCGGGAGAAGGTCGACAGCCTGGTCTCCTATATGTGGGAGGAATACGGACTTACCATGTCGGAGGCGGCCGCCCTGCGCGATCCTTCCCTGACGGACCTGACCGCCATGCGGGCACAGGTCGGCAAGCTCAAACGCAGGATCAAAGATCTGGGCAGCGTCAATGTCAACGCCATTGAAGAATACAGGGAGCTGATGGAACGGTATACCTTCCAGAAGCGCCAGTACGACGATCTGACCGACGCCACCGGCAAACTGGAAAAGATCATTGAAGAGCTGGATGAAGCCATGCGCAGGCAGTTCAAAGAGGAATTTCAGAAGATCATGACGGAATTCGACCGGGTCTTCAAGGAACTCTTCGGAGGCGGCAGCGGCCGCCTGGAGCTGATGGAGGATATGGATATCCTGGAAGCGGGCGTCCGTGTCATCGCCCAGCCTCCGGGCAAGAAACTGCAGAATATGATGCAGCTTTCCGGCGGTGAGAAGGCCCTGACAGCCATCTCGCTCCTGTTCGCCATCCAGAACCTCAAGCCCTCCCCTTTCTGCCTGCTGGATGAGATCGAGGCGGCGCTGGACGAGAGCAACGTGACCCGTTTCTCGGGTTATCTGCATAAACTGACGGAACATACACAGTTCATTGTTATCACACACAGAAGGGGTACTATGGAAGAGGCGGACCGCCTCTACGGTATCACCATGCAGGAAAAGGGTGTCTCCGCGCTGGTCAGCGTTTCGCTGGTCGAGGCATCCCTTGACGACTGATAAAGGAGGACATACAGGATATGGCCAAGGAAGAAAAGAAAGGCTTTTTTGCCAGACTGAAAGAAGGGCTGGCCAAGACCCGTGCCAATATCACCGACAACATGGATATGGTCTTCGCCTCCTATGACAAGGTGACCGACGAGTTCCTGGAGGAACTGGAGGAGACCATGATCATGGGCGACATCGGCGTAAAGACCACAGAAGAGCTGCTGGACCATCTGCGCCAGCAGGTCAAAGAGGAGAAGATCCGCTGGGCGGCCGACTGCCGGCAGGAGCTGCTTCTGGCCATCCGGAATCAGATGAAGCAGGGAAAAGACGCCTACGACTTTGAGAAAGGCCCGGCCGTCATACTGGTCATCGGCGTCAACGGCGTCGGCAAGACCACTTCCATCGGCAAACTGGCCGCTAATTATAAGAACCAGGGCAAAAAGGTCCTGATCGCTTCCGCTGATACCTTCCGGGCGGCCGCCAATGAACAGCTGGCCGAATGGGCCAGAAGGGCGGATGTGGACATCATCAGCGGCCATGAAGGGTCCGACCCCGCCAGCGTGGTCTATGACGCGGTCAACGCTGCCAAAGCCAGAAAGACCGACCTGCTCTTCTGCGATACGGCAGGCAGGCTCCATAATAAAAAGAACCTGATGAACGAGCTGGCCAAAATCGACCGGGTCATCAGCCGGGAATATCCCGGATGCATCCGGGAGAACTGGGTCGTTCTGGACGGCACCACCGGTCAGAACGCCATTTCCCAGGCCCGGGAATTCGCCTCTGTCACCAACCTGACCGGCATTATTCTGACCAAAATGGACGGCACCGCCAAAGGCGGCATTGCCATCGCGGTCCAGAATGAACTGGGCATTCCCGTCAAATTCATCGGTGTCGGCGAGAAACTGGAAGACCTGCAGAAATTCAATCCCGACGAGTTCGTGGACGCCCTTTTCTACTGATCGTTTTCTGTGAAAGGAAGCGGCAGGCACACAGCCGGTCCCGGTATATTACAACAGTGAGGAAATACAGATGAGTGAAGCATTATCATTGGACAGATTTGAACAGGCTTATGAGACCGTCAGAAAAGTAACCCTGGATACCAGCCTGATCTATTCCGATTACCTGACAGAGAAGACAGGGGGCAAAGTCTATCTGAAGCCCGAAAACATGCAGCGTACCGGCGCTTACAAGGTCCGGGGCGCCTACTACAAAATCAGCACCCTCAGCCCGGAGGAAAGGGACAGGGGCCTGATCACCGCCTCTGCCGGCAACCATGCCCAGGGCGTGGCCTACGCGGCCAGGGAATTCGGGGCCAGGGCGGTCATCGTCATGCCCACCGGCACCCCCCTGATCAAGATCAACCGGACCAGGGCCCTGGGGGCCGAGGTCGTCCTGTTCGGGGATGTCTACGATGAAGCCTGCGATCATGCATACCGGCTGGCCGAGGAGAACGGCTATACGTTCATTCATCCTTTTGACGATCCCGATGTGGCGACAGGCCAGGGCACCATTGCCATGGAGATCATCAAGGACCTGCCCCTGGTAGACATGATCCTGGTCCCCGTAGGAGGGGGCGGCCTGGCCACCGGCGTCGCCACCCTTGCCAAATATTTAAAACCCAATGTGAAGGTGATCGGCGTGGAGCCCGCCGGGGCGGCCTGTCTGAAAGCCTCCCTGCGGGAAGGCAAAGTCGTGACCCTGCCCGATGTCAATACCATTGCGGACGGTACCGCGGTCAAGACCCCCGGCGTCCGGATCTTCCCCTGGCTGCAGCAGAACCTGGACGAAGTCATCACGGTGCCCGATGAGGAGCTGGTCACAGCTTTTCTGGACATGGTGGAAAACCACAAGATGGTCGTTGAGAACTCCGGCCTGCTGACCGTGGCGGCCCTTGGCCACATCGACTGCAGGGGCAAAAAGGTCGTTTCTGTCCTGTCCGGCGGCAACATGGATATCATTACCATGTCTTCCGTGGTCCAGCAGGGCCTGATCTTCCGGGACCGTATCTTTACTGTATCGGTCCTTCTTCCGGATAAGCCGGGCGAACTGCACAGAGTATCCGGAGTCCTGGCGGATATGAAGGGCAATGTCATCAAACTGGAGCACAACCAGTTCGTGTCCATCAACCGCAATTCCGCCGTGGAGCTGCGGATCACCATTGAAGCCTTTGGCACCGACCACAAAAACCAGATCATCAGCCGGCTCAAAGAGGAGGGCTATGGCCCCAGGCTGGTCAGCACCAATATCTGACCGGATCCGGGGCGCCGCCCGTCAGCAGCGGAGGTGTGATTTTGAAAGATACAAGAGCGGATAAAAAGAGCAGAGTGAAACTGAGAGGCATCTATCTGTTCAATATCATATTGATGAGTGTGATCTCCCTGGTCTCCCTGTGCGGGCTCCTGATCATGATCTTCATGCCGGATACTTATACCCGCAGGGATGTGGAAGAGGCCGGTGAAGAGGCAAAGGCCCAGGTGCTGGACAGTCTCAAGAACGATCTGGAGCAGACCGGCGACCCGCTGGAAGCCATCCGCAGCCAGTACCGGGATTATCTGGTCGTCGCCCAGAATGACTCCTATAACTTCTATCAGATTCTGGACAATGTACCCCGCCACAATCTGCAGGAAGACGGTTTCTACCGGGACGAGGAGGGCAGACAGGCCTACAGTGATACCAAAGGAAGATACTCCGAGAACGGCCTGACCGTGACAGAGGCCAACGGGACCATTGACTGGGAAACAGTCTCTGACCAGTCCATTGATTACGCTTTTATCAGTATGGGCCGGTATAATTCGGAAAAATATCTGATCGAGGACAGCCGCTGGGTCGAAAATCTGACCGGCGCTTCCGAAGCGGGGCTGGATGCCGGCGTCCGGATCACTGTCAAGATCCATGACAAGGAATCCGGTAAGGAGCAGGGCCGGGAGGTGATCCAGAAACTGCAGGAAAAGGCCCCTGATTTCAGGGGAACCGTCGCTGTGCTCGTGGCAGAGGATTTCGGCAGGGCTTCGGAGGAACAGACGGAGCGGGTCACCTCCGGCGTCGTCGCCTTCTGCAGGGCCCTGGATAATGCCGGTTACACGCCGGTCGTGGCGGGAGACCTGCTCAATCTGTGCGGCCTGCTGGATCTGGGCAGGCTCAAGAACTATGAAAAATGGATCTCGGATTATGGTAATGTCCCCTATTATCCTTATGAATTCGTCTATTGGGATTACGGCAGGGGCAGCCAGATCAACGGGATCGAGGGCCGGGTCTTCCTGTCCATGCGGATCAGGGACGCCTCCTGATGGAACGCGGCGTCAGACTTCCGGTCTACACCCTGGTCAAGAAAAAATACTTGACATCCCGGAAGCCAGCATATAGAATAGGACAGGTCAGGTTATTCCGGCCTGTTCTTTTTATGCCTTCCGATATGGAACGGTTCGCCTTATGGCAGGGAACAGGGCCGGCAGATGGGAGCCGCAATGGAAAATATTGTTGAACAGGGACTGCTCTTTGATTTTTACGGGCAGCTGCTGACCCCCCACCAGCAGAAAATCTACAGGCTGGCGGTCTACGAGGACCTTTCACTGAATGAGATCGCGGAGACAGAAGGAATCAGCAAACAGGCAGTACATGACCTGATCCGGCGTACCACCCGGATCATGCAGCGGTATGAGGAACATCTGGGCATGATCGGACGTTTTGACAAGATCCGCCGGAGCGCGGACAGGCTGATCGGAGCCGCTTCCTCTATGGAGGATGGGAAAGATTTCCGTCAGCTGGTCCTGCAGGCGGCAGAACAAATCAAAAAGGATCTGGAATAAATGGCATTTGACAGTTTAACAGATAAGCTGAATAACATATTCAGGAACCTGCGCGGCAAGGGACGTCTGACAGAAGCGGACGTCAAGGCAGCGCTGCGTGAGGTCAAGATGGCCCTGCTGGAAGCGGACGTCAATTTCAAGGTGGTCCGCCAGTTCACCAAATCCATTGAGGAACGGGCCATCGGCGAAGACGTCATGCACGGACTGAATCCGGCCCAGATGGTCATTAAGATCGTCAATGAGGAACTGACCCGGCTGATGGGCTCCGAGACCACGGAGATCACCCTTCTGCCCGGCGGACAGACCACCGTCATCATGATGGCCGGCCTCCAGGGTGCCGGTAAAACGACAACGGCCGCCAAGATCGCCGGCAAGATGAAATCAAGGGGCAGAAAGCCCCTGCTGGTCGCGCTGGACGTTTACAGACCGGCTGCGATCAAACAGCTGCAGGTCAACGGCGACAAGGTGGGCGTTGAGGTCTTCACCATGGGAGACCGGCACAAACCCGCAGACATAGCGAAGGAAGCCATGCGCCACGCGGCGGCCAACGGCGAGAACGTGGTCCTGCTGGATACGGCGGGCCGTCTGCAGATCGATGAAGGCATGATGCAGGAGCTGGCCGATATCAAAGAGGCCGTGACTGTGCATGAGACCCTGCTGGTGGTCGACGCCATGACCGGTCAGGAGGCAGTCAATGTCGCGAAGACTTTCGATGAGAAGGTCGGTATTGACGGCGTCATCCTTTCCAAGATGGACGGCGATACCCGCGGCGGCGCGGCCCTTTCCATCAAGGCTGTTACCGGCAAGCCTATCCTCTATGTAGGTATGGGTGAGAAGCTGGAGGATCTGGAGCAGTTCTATCCCGACCGTATGGCCAGCCGGATCCTGGGCATGGGAGATGTCCTGACCCTGATCGACAAGGCCCAGGCTTCCCTGGACAAGCAGGATGAGGAAAACAGCAGGGACATGGCCGCCAGGCTCAAAAAGGGCAGGTTCGATTTCAACGACTACCTGGAGAGCATGAAGCAGATGCGTAAGATGGGCGGATTGTCCAGCATCCTGGGCATGCTGCCCGGCATGGGCATCAACCGGAATGACCTGGAGAACGCCATCGACGAAAAGCAGCTCAAGCGAACAGAAGCCATCATCCTGAGCATGACCCCGGACGAGCGGGCCAACCCCAGGCTCCTGACGCCCCAGAGGAAATACAGGATTGCCAAAGGCTCAGGCAACAGCGTGGCGGAGGTCAACCGCTTTATCAAGCAGTTCACACAGATGCAGAAAATGATGAAACAGATGCCCAAAGGCCGGCGCCGCGGCGGCGGATTCGGCGGCATGGGCGGTCTGGGCGGCTTGATGGGCGGCAAAAGGGGCGGCTTCCCCTTCTGATTCCGGGTCCGTCCGGATAACGGAATATGACAGAAGCAAAATTTTGTCATACATAAAATCAGCGTTATACAAAAATCAGTAATATAAAGCAGTATAAATCAATAATATCAAGAAGCGACAGATCCCGGACACAGCGTCCCGTTCTGATATAAATTAGAAAAAAGACCATAGAAATAGCAAGGAGGAAGAAATGGTTAAGATCAGACTTACAAGAATCGGCGAGAAGAAGGTACCTTTTTACAGAATTGTCGTAGCAGACGCCCTGACCCCCAGGAGCGGCCGTGCCATCGATACCATCGGCACCTATGATCCCAACACAGATCCCAGCACAGTCAAGGTTGATGTCGAGGCTGCAAAGAAATGGCTTGCAAACGGCGCACAGCCCACTACCGCTGTCAAAAAACTTTTCAAGCAGGCAGGGATTAAATAAGAAAGCTTTTCCTGACCTTATGATCGGAAGGAAATCAGAATGAAAGAAATTGTAGAAGTTATCGCGAAAGCACTGGTAGACCATCCCGAAGAGGTCGTTGTGACCGAAAAGCAGGATGGTAAAGATATCAGGATCCAGCTTCACGTCGCACCTTCTGATATGGGAAAAGTAATCGGCAGACAGGGCAGGATTGCCAAAGCAATACGTTCTGTCGTAAAAGCAGCTTCTTCCAGAGAAGAATACAGAGTGGATGTGGACATTCAGAATTAAAAGTCAGGGCGGCAGCGGAAACTGCCGCCTGCTTAATTTTAATTTAAATATCTATATTTAAATTAAAATTTGTAAAAGACCACCAGGCAGCGGCCCCGCGGTTCCGGACAGATCCGGCTTCCGGGCCGTGGGAGGAAGAAATGACAGAAGAATTTCGAATCGGCGTCATAAGCAGTACGCACGGGCTCCGGGGAGACGTGAAGGTCTTTCCGACCACAGATGATCCCGCCCGTTTCCGGGATGTGAAGGAAGTGATCCTGGATACAGGCAGAGAGCGCAGAAGGCTCAGAGTCCGCAAGGTCAGTTTTTTCAAGAAATTCGTGATCATCGGATTCGAGGGGCTGGACCGGATCGAGGACGTGGAGCGCATGCGGGGCGCGGACCTGCTGGTCAGCAGGGAGGATGCCCTGCCCCTGGAGGAAGGGGAATACTATGTGCCCGATCTGCTGGGACTCAGGGTCGTGACGGAAGAGGGGACCGAGCTGGGTAAGATCCGGGACGTCCTTTTCACCGGCGCCAATGATGTTTACTGCGTGCAGCGGCCGGGTCAGGGACAGAAGGATCTGCTGATCCCCGTGATCGAAGACTGTATCAAAGAAGTCAACCTGGAGGAAGGGTACGTGAAGGTCTGGCTGATGCCGGGACTTCTGGACCTGTAACGGAGGACGGTATGCGGTTTCATGTACTGACATTGTTTCCGGAAATGATTGAACAGGGCATTGCCACCAGTATCCTGGGCCGGGCCATGGACCGGGGGCTGCTGTCCCTGGAAGCGGTCAATATCCGTGACTATACCGCCAGCAAACATAAGAAGGTCGATGATTATACCTACGGCGGAGGCGCCGGCATGCTGATGCAGGCCCAGCCGGTCTATGACGCCTGGCAGGCAGTCCAGGACAGGATCGGAGACCGGAAGGCACGGGTCGTCTATATGACGCCCCAGGGGGCTGTTTTCAACCAGTCTATTGCCCGGGAGCTGGCGCAGGAGGAGGACCTGATCATCCTCTGCGGCCACTACGAAGGCATTGACGAAAGAGTCCTGGAGGAGATCGTTACGGACAACATATCCATCGGTGATTATGTCCTGACCGGCGGCGAGCTGCCGGCCATGGTCCTGATCGACGCGGTTTCCCGCATGATTCCCGGCGTCCTCAATAACCATGATTCGGCCGAGACCGATTCCTTCATGAACGGCCTGCTGGAATATCCCCAGTATTCCAGACCGGAGGAATGGCGGGGGAAAAAGGTACCGGAGATCCTTTTGTCCGGCGACCACGCTAAAGTGGACGCCTGGCGTCTGGACCAGTCGGTACAGCGGACCCGGGAAAGACGGCCGGACCTCTATCAGGCCTTTATGGAAGCCCACCCGGATTACGGAAAGCCCAAAAAGAAACGAAGAAAAAAAACCGGGGACCAGGAAAATTTATAGTTGCATTGGTACACGGTTTGTGATAAATTATCAATGTTGCGTTACAATATTTTAGAGATGGTCCACTGCCGCCGCAGGCCGGACAGACGCCTGCCGGGATTGTAATGAGAATCCCCTTTAAGTCACAGGACTTACCAATATAGAGGCAAGAACATCCGTAGAATAAGGAGAACAAAATGAACCAGGAAATCATCAAAGAGCTCGAGAAAGAGCAGCTGAAATCTGAAGTACCCCAGTTCCACGTTGGTGACACAGTACGTGTCGCGAACAGGATCAAGGAAGGCAACCGCGAAAGAGTACAGATCTTCGAAGGCACAGTCCTCAAGATCCAGGGCGGCGGCGCAAGGACTACCTTTACCGTTCGTAAAGAATCCTCCGGTATCGGCGTCGAGAAGACATGGCCCCTGCACTCCCCTAACGTAGAAGGCGTTACCGTCGTAAGAGAAGGTAAGGTCAGAAGGAAAAAACTCTTCTATCTGCGTCAGCTCAGCGGCAAGAAGGCAAGAGTCAAAGCCAAGAACAACAGATAATCAGATTAAGCAGAGCCGTACTGAAAAGTGCGGCTCTTTTGATAATGTATTATTATGAACAGGATTATAAAAGAGTAATCAGCTGCAGCTTTGGAAGATACAGTAATACCACATTCTGACAGGAGGTATACATGGCGGATTATCAGTGGTATCCCGGACATATGACAAAAGCAAAAAGGATGATGCAGGAGAACATCAAACTGGTGGACCTGATCATTGAGATCGTGGATGCCAGGATTCCCCTGAGCAGCCGCAATCCGGACATAGACGGACTGGCCGCGGGCAAGTCCAGGATCATGCTCATGAGCAAGGCGGACCTGGCCGATCCCGAAAAGACCAAAGCTTTCTGCAAATATTATGAAGGAAAGGGTTTCCAGGTCGTCGCCCTGGATGCCAGGACCCGCAAGGCCAACGAACAGATCCGGGCCAGCGTCCAGAAGGCCTGTCAGGCCAAAATAGAGCGGGACAGAAAGAGGGGCATCGTGGGCCGTCCTCTTCGGGCCATGGTCGTGGGCATCCCCAATGTGGGCAAATCCACTTTCATCAATTCTTTCGCGGGCAGGGCCAGCGCCAAAACCGGCAACAAGCCCGGCGTTACCAAGGGAAAACAGTGGATCCGTCTTAATAAGAACCTGGACCTGCTGGATACGCCCGGCATCCTCTGGCCCAAATTCGAGGATCAGCAGGTGGGGATCCGTCTGGCCCTGGTCAGCGCCATCCGGGAGGAGCTTCTGGATATCAATGAGCTTTCCCTCTGGCTGCTGGATTACCTGCAGAAGGAATACCCCGGCGTGGTCCAGGGCAAGTACGCCCGGGAGGGAGAGACCTTTCCGGAAGATCTGACCATGGTACAGCTCCTGGAGGCCATTGCCGTCAGCAGGAACCTCCTGGTCAAAGGAGGAGAGCCGGATTACCAGCGGACCTCCAAAATGCTGCTGGATGACTATAAGAACGGACGGACCGGCCGGATCTCTCTGGAGAACGTACCCGCCGAAGAGTCCTGAAAGATCCGCCCGTATCTGCAAGGAGGCAGGACCATTGAAAAAAGTACTGGGATATACAGCCTATTTTCTTGCCGTTATTTTGTTTTCGGTCTTTTTTATCCGCTATATAGGGCAGCGTACCATTGTAGAGGGCAACTCCATGCTGCCTGCCCTGGCGGACGGGGACCAGCTGGTCTCGGACAAGGCCAGCTACCGCTTCCGGGATCCGGAGCGGTTTGAGATCATCTTCTTTCCTTATGAATATGAAGAAGGTGCCTACTATATTAAAAGGATCGTCGGCCTGCCGGGCGAGACGGTCCGGATCGACACGGACGGGAACATTTATATCAACGGGGAGCTCCTGGAGGAGCATTACGGTCTGGAGCCCATCGAATACGCGGGCCTGGCGGAAGAGGAGATCACCCTGGGAGAGGACGAGTACTTTGTCCTGGGAGACAACCGCAATATCAGCAAGGACAGCCGCTACTCCGATGTGGGCAACATCCGGCGGGAGGACATCATAGGCAGGGTCATCTTCCGGATCTACCCCCTGTACGCCATCGGGCCCGTCCAATAGAGGCGGACAGGCGGCCTGTAAAGAGGAAGACTATGACAGAGAAACAGAAAGCGAAACTGGAACAGGAAAAGCTGCGCGCAGCCGGCATGCGGGCCTTTGAACAGGAAGCGGCCGGGCAGTACGGGAAAGACGGCCTGATCTGCGGTATTGATGAAGCGGGCAGAGGCCCGCTGGCCGGACCTGTGGCGGCTGGTGCGGTGATCCTGCCGGCAGACCATGAGATCCTCTGGCTCAACGATTCCAAAAAGCTCAGTCCCAAAAAAAGGGACATGCTTTATGACCAGATCCGGGAGGAGGCCCTGGCCTGGGCCGTGGTCATGATCGGACCGGACCGGATCGACCGGATCAATATCCTGCAGGCGGACTATGAAGCCATGCGGCTGGCCGTACAGGCTTTACAGCCGGTCCCGTCAGTCCTGCTCAATGACGCGGTGACCATCCCCGGCCTGGAGATCCCCCAGGTACCCATTATCAAAGGGGACGCCAAATGTCTGTCCATTGCGGCGGCCAGTATCTTGGCCAAGGTCACCAGGGACAGATACATGGAACAGCTGGACAGCGTCTATCCCGGATACGGCTTTGCAGGACATAAGGGTTACGGGACAAAGCAGCATACACAGGCCCTGCGGGAACTGGGGCCCTGCCCTGCCCACAGGCGCAGCTTTATCGGAAACTACGCGGATCTTTCCGCAATCGGCCCGGCGGAAGATCCGGAAGGGATCTTTCCGATGATCCTGTCCGGCGGCCGCGGCAGGCGGCCGGAATCGTAAAGATATATACATTAGTACAAATCTGTACACAATGACACGAATCTGTACACGTTGACGCGAAGTTGTACAGGCTGATGGAAATTTGTACAGAGGATTCCTGAAAAACGTCCAAGTCCCACCGGTCAGCGGTGGGACTTGGACGTTATTTTTTTATCATTCTATCGGAAATGTGTATATATTTGCTTCGAAAACAGGCTGATTCAAAAATGTACATATACATATATGAAACATCTAAACGTTTACGTATCACATAACCTACAAAAAAATACCCTAAGCAGTGGACAAAATGCCGAATTTAATAGGGCATATTGACAAACGGAATCGTAAGTTGTAAATTATAATCGTACTAAGAAATGTGTACAAATGATACAAGTTGTACACCATGTTTGTTTTAATAAGGGAGGCAACATGAAAAAGAAATTACTCAGCTTATTATTAACCACCACCCTTGCGGCCGGCACACTGATCGGCTGCGGCGGATCCTCCGCAGCTCCCGCTGCCAACGCCGGCACAGGCGAAGCGGCAGCTCCCGCTGCTGACGGCAAGATCAAGATCGGCGTTTCCATCTGGTCTTCCACAGACGTTCTCGGTTCCCAGTGCAAACTGATCCTGGACGAAGCCGCCGATGCTCTTGGCGTAGAGATCCAGTACGTAGACCAGGGTCACGTATCCGAGAAGGTTACCGCTTCTGTTGAGACACTGGCTTCCGCAGGCTGCCAGGGTATTATCATCTGCAACTCCTCCGATACCGAAATGGCATCCGCCATCAAGACCTGTAACGACAACGGCGTATATCTGGCACAGTTCTTCCGTATCATCAGCGAAGAGAACAGCCCTGAGATCTATCAGGCAGCCGTTGATTCTCCTTACTACATCGGTGCCGTTCATGAGAATGAGCCCGAGAACGGCAAACAGCTTGTTCAGATGCTGATCGACAAGGGCGACAGAAACATCGGTCTGATCGGCTGGGAGCAGGGTGATGCTACATGGCTTGGCAGATGGGAAGGCTACAAGGCCGGCGTAGAAGAGTGGAACGCTGCACACGCAGACGACCAGGTTACTCTTTCCGAGCCCCAGTACGCAGGCACAACCGCAGAAGGCGGCGCGAAGGCTGCTGACGCTCTGATGGCTGCAGATGCCAACCTCGACGCAATCATCCCCGCAGGCGGCGGCGGTGACCCTCTTCAGGGCGCGATCGCAGCTGTTACCAAAGCAGGCAAGGGCGCTGACATCGACATCGTTTCCACCGACTTCCTTCCCGACCTGGGCGACAGACTGGCAGACGAGAACGACCCCGTAGCAGGTGAGTCCGGCGGCCACTACTGCGATCCTCTGTTCGCATTCATGATGGTCTACAACGCCATCAAGGGCAGCGACACCTACACAGACCTCGGCGGCAAGTTCGAGAACGTTGAATTCCCTTATCTGTATGTTGCATCCGCAGAAGACTATGCTGACTATCAGAAGTACTTCGTAGATCAGCTTCCTTACACCGATGAAGAACTGGTCGAGATGGCAGCCATGAACATTGATGACCTCAAGGCAGCCGCTCAGAAGCTTTCCATCGAGGATGCCGCTGCACGTGCAGGACAGTAAACCAAGCAGCAGACTGTAAATAAGCAATCATGATCACAAATGCATACGCATAAGTGATTCCGGCCGGTATCGCTTGCGATACCGGCCGAAATTTAGCAAAGGAGAAAGTCAATGGGATCATCTAATACAGCTTCTGCAGGAAAAAAGCTTTCCGGAACTGTCAAGGGGTATATCATCCTGGCGCTTCTGGTCGTCCTTTCCTGGCTGGTGTTCAAGATTGCAACACCTTCTAATTTCGGATCACCCTCTAATATGCTCAGCTACCTTGAGGCCAGCCTGATCGCAGCAGTTGGCGCGGTAGGATTTTACTTTGTCATGGTCATGGGAATGTTCGATTTCTCCATCGGCGCAAACATCGTTCTTTCCGCCATCATCGGCTGTAAACTGGCCACCCAGTTCGGCCTTGGATATCCCGGCCTGATCCTGGGCTGCGCCGCCACCGGCGCCCTCGTGGGACTGTTGAACGGTACTTTCTACGTAACCCTTCGGATCCCTTCCATGATCGTAACCACCGGTCTGGCGCTGATCTATGAGGCCGTAGCCAATATCATTTCCGGTAAGGAAACACTTCCCACCAACATGATGGCTTTCGGTAAGATGCCCGGCAACCTGATCCTGGCAGTCGTGGCATTCATCATAGCCTATCTGATCCTCAACTATACCAAAATCGGAACTTATACCTACGCCATCGGCAGCAACGAGTTCGTTGCCAAGAACATGGGTATTAATGTTAATAAATACAAAGTACTGGCCTTCGTTATCAGCGGTGCCTTCCTGGGCATCATGGCGGTCCTGACCATCAGCTACGGATCCTCCATGGTCGCGGTGACCGGCATGGCTTCCATGAGCCGTAACTTTGTACCTACCATGGGCTGCTTCTTCGGCATGGCCTTCAAGAAATACGGCATTCCGCTGCAGGCCATCATCATCGGCGAGTTCGTGATCAACATCATTTTCTACGGATTCATCGCGCTGGGTGCGCCGACCGCCATTCAGGACGTCATCACCGGCCTTGCGCTGCTGATCATCATCACACTGACGACCAGGGTAGCGAAGGGTGAAATTGTTAAGTAAGGAGCGAGATATGAGTGAAGTAAGATTACAGGTCCAGAACTTATGCAAGACCTTCGGTATCACCAAGGCGGTTCAGAATGTCTCCTTCAACATTAACAAAGGAGAAGTACACGCCCTGATCGGAGAGAACGGTTCTGGTAAGTCCACACTGACCAACATGCTGACAGGCATTTACAGCATTGACAGCGGTACATTTATCCTGGATGGCAAAGAGATTCACCCCAGGAACCAGGTCGAAGCCAACAAGGAAGGCGTTTCCATCATCGTACAGGAGCTGGGAACCCTGGACGGCCTGACCGTAGCGGAGAACATTTTCCTGGGCCATGAGGATATGTTCGTCAAATTCGGCATTAAAAATACCAATGCCATGAACCGCAGAGCCACAGAGCTGCTGCACCAGTACGGTTTCGATAAGATCAAAGCTTCCGATCCCATCGAAAACTATAACTTTGAGGACAGGAAACTGGTAGAGATCGTCAAGGCTACCTATTTCAATCCCAAGATTGTTGTCATCGACGAAACCACGACCGCCCTTTCCCAGGAAGGCCGTGAAGAATTATACAAGCATATGAACAGGATCCGGGCGGAGGGCAATACCGTTATCTTTATTTCCCACGATCTGCCGGAAATCCTGGACAAGTCCGATACCATCACCATCCTTCGTGACGGCGTCTATATCGACACCATCAAGAGCGCGGACGTGGATGAGGACGGACTCAAGAAACTGATGGTCGGCCGTGAGGTCTCCGGCGCTTACTACCGTGCCGATTACGGCGAGAAGATTTCGGATGAAGTCGTCCTCTCCGTTAAGAACGTGACCGTGCCCGGCCTGATCAAAAACGTGAATTTCGATCTGCACAAGGGTGAGATCCTGGGCTTCGGCGGACTGTCCGAGTCCGGCATGCATGAGATCGGCAAGGCCATCTTCGGTGCCTCCTATGACAGAGAAGGCAGCGTTACCCTGGCAGACGGAACCCAGATCAACGATATCCCTACAGCCATTAAGCACAGCATCGCCTATACCTCCAAGGACCGTGACAATGAGTCCATCGTCATGAACCAGAGCATCGGCGACAACATCGTCCTTCCTTCCCTGGATGACCTGGCCAACAGCGCCCACCTGCTCAGCGATAAGAAGCTGAAAGAGTTCGCCAACAAATTCGCGGTCGAGATGTCCGTCAAGATGGTCAACACAGACCAGTTCGTTTCCGACCTGTCGGGCGGCAACAAGCAGAAGGTCGTTCTGGCCAGATGGATCGGCAAGGACTCCGATATCGTCGTACTGGATTCCCCTACACGAGGCATCGATATCAAGGTCAAGCAGGACATTTACCAGCTGATGGACCAGATGCGCAAGAACGGCAAATCGATCATCATGATTTCCGAAGAGCTGATGGAACTGATCGGTATGTGCGACAGGATCCTCATCATGAAGGACGGCGAGCTCAACGGTGAGCTGGACCGCAGTCCTGAACTGAATGAGAACCTGCTCATTTCCAAGATGGTATAAGGAGGAAGCCATGGCAGAGAATACAGCAGTAAAAAATGAATCAAAAGAAGCGCAGCTGGCAAAGGCTTCCAGAATGAACATGATCAGAAGCATCCTTCCGGTCGTGGGACTGGTCGGTATCTTCCTCCTGTTCAACATTCTGACAGGCGGCGGCATGGTCAAAAGTAAGAACCTGCTTCTTTCCCAGGTATATGTAACCGTGATCAGCGCGATGGGCGTGTTCTTCATCATGACAATGGGCGGCCTGGACTTTTCCCAGGGCTCCATCATGGGTATGGCTTCCATTGCCGTATGTATGCTGTCCAAGTACAATATCGTCCTGGCCATCCTGGGCGGTATCCTGACAGGCGCAGTCATCGGCGCTTTCAACGGATTCTTCTATGTGAACAGGAAGATCAAATCCTTCATCGTTACGATCTGCTCCATGTTCCTGTTCCGAGGCGTCATCAAGTATCTTGCTTCTGATGCCCCTGTCGCGGCCAGCATGAAGGTCTATGACTTTGACAACATGCCCTTCAAGCTGACGCTTACATTGATCGTTCTGGTCATCGGTTTTGTGATCTTCCGCTTTACAAAATTCGGTATGTATCTGAAGGCCATCGGCGCCGGTGAAAAGGCAGCCATGTTCGCGGGTATCCGTACCGACAGAATGAAATTCCTGATCTACGTCCTCTCCGGCGCCATCACTGGCCTGGCAGCTTTCCTGAACGTCGCCAAGAACGGCTCCGCTACCGCAAACGCCGGCAACCAGCTGGAGACCCAGATCCTGATCGCTCTGGTACTGGGCGGCATGCCCATCTCGGGCGGTGCCAAGGTCCGCTTCTCCAATATCATTGTCGGTTCGATGCTTTACGTAGTATTACAGAACGGACTGCAGATGATGGGTATGTCAGTACAGATCCAGCAGCTGATCCAGGGTGTTGTATTCCTGGTATTCGTAGCGATCTTCGCAGACCGCCAGTCACTGAAAGTTATCAAGTAAGTTTGTCAAAGGCAGTGAACCGGAGCAGGCAGATCACCCCTGCCGGGTTCCGGTCCCCCCACTGCCGCCTCAAAAATGAAAGGGATTTATCATGGAAAAATTATACTTTATTCCCGGCAGTCAGGATCTTTACGGAAAAGAGTGTCTGGAACAGGTCGCCGCAGACTGCAAAGAAATGGTCGATTTCCTGAATGAGAAGATCGGCGATACCATTAAGATCGAACTCCTTCCCACTGTTGAGACATCTGAAATCTGCGTCAAGGATATGCGGATCGTCGGCAACGATGATGACTGCGTAGGCGTCATCACATGGATGCATACCTTCTCCCCTGCCAAGATGTGGATCAAGGGCCTGCAGGAGCTGAGAAAGCCCCTCCTGCACCTGCACACACAGGCAAATGAGAAGCTTCCCTATGATGAGATCGACATGGACTTCATGAACCTCAACCAGGCAGCCCACGGTGACCGTGAGTACGGCTTCATCCTTGCCAAGCTGGGCATCCCTCACGAGGTCGTGGCAGGCTATTATAAGCATGACAAAGTAGTCGAGAAGATCCGTCAGTTCGCCCAGGTCGCCAAGGCCATCGGCGTTTCCAAAAACACCCGCGTTGCCACCTTCGGCAACAACATGCGTGATGTCGCGGTTACCGACGGCAACCGTCTGGAATGCGAGATCAAGTACGGCTGGGAGATCAAGTACTGGGGCATCGGCGACATCGCTGTTCTGGCAGACGCCGCGACAGATGCGGAAGTCGACGCAAAGATGGCTGAGTACGAGAGCAAGTACACCATGGCTACCGACAATATTGATTCTGTCCGTGAGCAGGCCAGATACGAGATCGCCCTTGAGAAGTTCATGGCAAAGAACAAGGTCACTTCCTTTACCGACAACTTCCAGGATCTGCACGGCATGAAGCAGCTGCCCGGTCTGGCGGTCCAGAACCTGATGGCCAAGGGCGTAGGCTTCGGTCCCGAAGGCGATTACAAGATCTCCGCTTTCTCCGCTGTCCTGATGAAGATGGCAGAGGGCAGAGACGGTGCCACCGGCTTTATCGAGGATTACACCTATGATCTGACCCCCGGCGAGGAGCTGGAGCTGGCTTCCCATATGCTGGAAGTGCCCGCTTCCTTCGCGGCCAACAAGCCTGAGATTCAGGTCCACCACCTTGGCATCGGCGGCAAGGCTGATCCTGCCAGACTGGTATTTGACGGCGTCACAGGCGACGGCATCCAGGTCACTCTGATCGATCTGGGCGATCATTTCCGCATTATCTGCGCGGACATCGAGCTGGTCAAACAGCCCAAGCCCATGCCCAAGCTGCCTGTAGCCCGTATCATGTACAGACATAAACCCAACTTCGAGATCGGTACCGCGGCATGGTGCTATGCCGGCGGCGCCCACCACTCTGTTGTATCCACAGCCCTTACCCGCAGCGATATCGCCATGTTCGCGAGACTGACCGGCACAGAGCTGATCGTCATTGGTGATGATACGACAGAAGCGGATCTGCAGAAGTTCTTCATGCGGTAAGTAAAGAAGCAGTAAAGAATCTTTACGGCCCGGAAGACTGCGGCAGGCATCGCCAGTTCCATCTTTACTAACATCTTAAGGTTTAGACAGCATTTACATTTACATCTACCGGATTTGTATAATAATGTTATACTAAAATCGGGTAAGGTTGATAATGTACAGGTCGAAGGTCCGGCCGGTTCTCCGTGAAATATGGGGGACCGGCCGGGGGCCGGAAAGAGGGAGCATATGGCAGAAGCTACAGGATACAGGGCAGTCATAGACTGGATCAGACAGGCGGTCGCGTCAGGCGAGCTGCGCAGGGGAGACAGGCTGCCTTCCGAGAAAGAGCTCTGTGAACAGTTCGGACTGAGCAGGCAGACGATCCGTCACGCCACAGGAGAACTGGAGAAGGAAGGCCTGCTGACCAGGGTCCGCGGCAGCGGGACATATGTGGGCGGCAGCATCAGCCTGCAGAGAACGCCCAAATATAAGAATATAGCGGTCGTCAGCACCTATGTGGACAGCTACATTTTCCCGCCTACCATCCGGGGGATCGAAAGCGTCCTGGCGGAAGCGGGCTATTCCACCCAGCTTTCTTTTACGGATGATCTGATCAGCCGCGAAAGGCTGATCCTGACCAATCTTCTGGAAAAGGGCAATATAGACGGACTGATCATAGAACCGTCCAAAAGCGCCCTTCCCAATCCCAACCTGGATTTGTACCGGCGCCTGCTGGAGAACAGGATCCCGATCCTTTTCTTCAACGCGTCCTATGAGGAACTGAAGCTGCCCTGCGTCAGAATCGATGACGTGCAGACAGGCAGGCAGGCGGCCGAGGTCCTGATCCGGGCCGGTCATACCAGCCTGTTCGCGATTCTGCATCTGGAAGACATACAGGGAAAGCTGCGCTACAAGGGCTTCGTGGAAGCTGTGGATGCAGCGGGCCTGCGGCCGGAAGACCAGGGGTTCTTCTGGCTGGACAATATCGGATTGCGGAATCTGGAACGGATTTCTGATTACCTGTTCGAGCGGATGAAAGGACATACAGGCGTTATGTGCTATAACGACGAAGTTGCTTTCAAGCTGATCCAGCTGGCCCAGAAAAGAGGCATCGGAATCCCGGAGGATCTGTCGGTCGTCAGTATCGACAATTCCAACCTGGCGGACATTTGTCCCGTTCCTTTTACATCCTGTTTTCACCCCAAAGAGAAACTGGGGATCAAAGCAGCGGAAAATCTTTTGAAAATGATAGAGGACCCTGCCTATGACGGCAATTACATGTTCACCAGCATGCCGTTCTACAGGGAGTCGGTCCGGACACTGAATTAAATTTGGTAAAGCACCAGACTGCCGGAAGCCTGACAGGGCAGGCCGGCGGCAAGGGGGTTGATTATGGGTACAGAAATGACAAAGAAACTGATCGCGGACGGCAAAGCAGTCCTGGGAATCGAGTTCGGTTCCACCAGGATCAAGGCAGTCCTGATCGATGAAGCAAACGCTCCCATCGCGGAAGGCGCGCATGAATGGGAGAACCGTCTGGATCACGGCATCTGGACCTACACACTGGAAGACATCTGGACCGGCCTGCAGGACTGCTACGCAGACCTTGTCAAAGATGTACAGAACAAATACGGTCTTGTTCCGACATCCTTCGCGGCCATCGGCATCAGCGCCATGATGCACGGCTATCTGGCTTTCAATGAGAAGAACGAACTCCTGGTACCTTTCCGTACCTGGAGAAATACCATTACCGGACAGGCGGCGGAAGAGCTGACAGAGCTTTTCAATTACAATATTCCCCAGCGCTGGAGCATTGCCCACCTGTACCAGGCCATTCTGAACGAGGAACCCCACGTAAAGGACATCGACTTCGTGGCGACCCTGGCAGCCTATGTACACTGGCAGCTGACAGGGCAGAAGGTCATCGGCGTCGGCGATGCCTCCGGTATGTTCCCCGTTGATATGAAGACCAAAGACTATGACGAGCGGATGATCGGCCTCTTCGAGGAAAAGATCGCCTCCAAAGGCGTCTCCCTGAAGATCCGTGAGATTTTCCCCGCTTCCATCCCGGCCGGCGCGGACGCCGGAAAGCTGACGGAAGCAGGCGCGAAACTCCTGGATCCTGCCGGAAATCTGCAGGCCGGTATCCCCCTCTGCCCTCCCGAAGGCGACGCCGGCACAGGTATGGTCGCGACTAACTCCGTAGGCGTCAGAACCGGCAATGTTTCCGCCGGTACTTCCGTATTCGGTATGGTCGTCCTGGAGAAGGACCTGTCCAAAGTCTATCCGGAAATCGACCTTGTGACGACGCCGGCCGGCGACCTGGTCGCCATGGCGCACTGCAATACCTGCACATCCGACCTGAACGCATGGGTCAATATCTTTGATGAATTCTGCGCGGCCATGGGCTTTGAAGCGGACAAGGGCAGACTTTTCTCTGTCCTTTACAACAAGGCCATGAAAGGTGAAAAAGACTGCGGCGGCCTGCTGGACTACAACTATCTGTCCGGTGAAGCGGTCACAAAGATGGAAGAGGGCAGACCTCTCTTCGTCAGGACTGCGGAGAGCCGTTTCAATCTGGCAAACTTCATGCGTGTACATCTGTATGCCTCCCTTAGTGTACTGAAATACGGCATGGATTTGCTGCTCAAGGGTGAAGGCGTCAGGATCGACAAGATGTACGGCCACGGCGGTCTGTTCAAGACCAAAGGCGTCGGCCAGAGCATCCTGGCGGCAGCCCTTGACTGCCCCGTTACCGTCATGTCCACAGCAGGTGAAGGCGGCGCCTGGGGCGTAGCCCTGCTGGCAGCCTATGTCGTCAGAAACGGCGGCCTGGCCCTGGATGAGTGGCTGAACAAAGAAGTGTTCCATACGGACGACGCTTCCGCGGATACCGGTGAGACCATTGCTCCCGATCCCGCTGACGTAGCCGGTTTCGACAAATATATGGAAAGATATATCGAGGGCCTCAAGATTGAGAGAGCCGCTGTCGATCATCTGAAATAAGACAAGGGAAACGTATCGGAATTCCGCTCCTGCGGAAGGAAGATCATAGCGGATTTTGTTCATAGAAGACCGGCCTTTCGGAGTATACGAATGCTCCGAAAGGCCGGTCTTCGTTGTTTCGGGCCTCTTTTTGACGTAAGAACCGGCATCCGCCGGCTCTTTTTGGCAGAGCAGGGTATATCATAAAGAGCAGGGTATATCATAATTGGAGTATGAAGGAGGCACCTGCAATGGACAAAGTCAATGAGGGCAGGCGTATGGAGGCAGGGGCCGCCGCCTGGCTGGAAACACAGGGCGTCCGGATCCTGCATCGGAATTTCCGTTCCCACAGCGGTGAGATCGACCTGGTCGGGTATGACGGAGACTGCCTGGTCTTCTTTGAGGTCAAATACCGGACAGGAAGGGCCTGCGGCCCGCCGGAAGCGGCCGTCACCCCTGCCAAGCAGAGGAGGATCTGCCGCGTCTCGGATTTTTACAGGATCCGTTACGGGATTCCTGCCGGGCAGCAGATCCGCTATGACGTGGTCGCTGCCTTCCTGCTGCCGGACAGACCGGACGGTATAGGGATCCGCTGGATCCGGGACGCATTCCCGTATATTCCGGCCGGGTCTTCAGAAGGGTTATAAAAAAGGAGACGCAGTAGGGATGGGGATGCGGATAAGCTGGAAAAGCACGGAAAACGGAGAAAGGCGGCGGACGATAGACCGTACAGATATGAATCAGCAGGAAAAGGCATTCGCAGCCCGGTTCGGCCGGGAGGTACTGGGGCCGGCGGTCTGCGGCTTTACCTTATGGCTCCTGGACAGAGTACGGTCGGACAGGACAGAGAAAGTGTTTTTTCTGGGCCGGGACGGCTGGCTGCTGCTGCAGGCTTACAGGCTGCTGGCAGGCCCGGAGGATCCTCCGGCCTTTTATCTGCAGGTCTCCCGCAGGAGCCTGCGGGTTCCTCTATACAGCCGGCCCATGTCCTATGAGGAAGCGGTCAGCCGGGCCGGGTTTCCGGCTTCAGTAACACTTGCCTGTTTTCTGGATGGCCTGGGGATGGATCCTGCGGCATACGGTCCTCTGGCGGACCGGTACGGAATCGGGGCGGAGGAACAGATCTCCCGGGACCGTCTCTATAAAGATCCCCGCTTCCGCGACCTCTACGAAGAACTGGCGGACAGGATCCGCCGGGCGGCTCTGCAGGAGAGGCAATCCCTGCGTGCCTATCTGGAGCAGTTCAACTTCCGTGGTTCCTGGGCGGTCGCGGACATTGGCTGGGGCGGCACCCTGCAGCGGGACCTGTGGGAACTGCTGGAGGATATCCCCGGTCTTTCCCCGCCGGACGGCTGTTACCTGGGCCTGTCATCCAGAGCAGATACGGTTTTGGGACCGGCAGGCTTGTCCGCGGCAGGCTATTTGTTCGACAGCCGCCGGGAGAGCGGCAGATCTCCTGTGTTCCGTGAGCCCCAGCGTCTGTATGTAGGTCTTCTGGAGACCCTGCTGGCTGAACAGACAGGATCCGTCCGTGATTACATACCGGACGGCAGAGGGGGCGCGGTACC
Source organism: uncultured Lachnospiraceae bacterium (assembly GCA_902789735.1). Lineage (GTDB taxonomy): Bacteria > Bacillota > Clostridia > Lachnospirales > Lachnospiraceae > CAG-791. The sequence goes on along the minus strand of CADAOZ010000008.1, from coordinate 21,503 downwards.
CCGCAGGTATCCGTTCGGAGGCGGGAAAGGCAGAGGCCCGGCGGCAGACGCCCAGGCAGCTGCCCTGGAGCAGATCCGTGACTACGGGACCGGCAGAAGTACGCCGCCTCCGGACGCCCTGTCCGGCAGGGCCCTGATCCGTGCGGCCATGTATCCTTCCGGCCGCATGGTCCGGGCCTTCGGCAGCTGTCTCTTTCTGGACAACGGCAGCTGCGCTCCCCTGGCCCGCCCGGCCGGGCGTCTGCATGGTCTGTTCCATCCCCGGGCCCTGGTCCGGGATTTCCGCGCCAGCCGGTGGAAGGCCGGCTTTCTGCGTTCCCTTTTGGGCTTTCCCGCTCCCTGTACACTTCTCCTGGCAGCGGCTGAATGGGCGGAAACGGCGGGAGAACGGTGCAGGTCGGCAGCCGGGACGGCCTGTCTCCTGGCAGGACTGGCCCGCAATGATATCCGGTCCCGCTTTTCCGGATCTTTCCTGGGCCTGCTCTGGGCTTTTCTCCTGCCTCTGATCACAATTCTGGTCTTCTGGTATGTCTTCCAACGGGGCTTCCGCAATCCGGATGTCGGAGGAGCGCCCTATATCCTCTGGTTCACGGCAGGCTATGTCCAATGGATATTTCTGACCGATATTCTGACCACCGGGACCCCGGTATATACAGACTGCGTCTGCCTGGTCAAGCAGATTCCCTTCCGGATCCGTCTGCTGCCCCTGGTCAGAACCCTGTCCGCCTGTCTGGTCCATCTCTTCTTTCTGTTTTTTCTGATCTTCATGGCATGGATCTGCCGCTGTCCCTTTTCGGCCGCCTGGTGCGGCCTTCTATATTACAGTGTCTGTACCGCGGTCCTTGGCTGGGCCTTCGTACGGATCCTGTCTGTCTTCCATGTCTTTTTCCGGGACACCGCCGCGGCCGTCAGTATCCTGGTCCAGATCGGTTTCTGGATCACCCCCATACTATGGAATGAAAATACCCTGACCGACGTACATGTACGTCTGATCCTCCGTCTGAATCCTGTCCGCTATATTGTGCAGGGCTGCCGGCAGGCCCTGCTGGAGGGGACTTCTTTCCTGGAGTCGCCCCGGGAGGCCCTGGGCTTCTGGGCCGGCACAGCCCTGCTCTGCCTGGCCGGGCGGCTGATCTGTGACAGGCTCATGCCTTATCTGGCGGACGAACTGTGAACCTGCCCGGGAGCCTGTAACAGGAAGGGCGGTCAGCCATGGAGATGCCGGTATGTCTGCCAGAAAAGGGCAGGACCGGCCTTACATAATCTGCGGAAAAGGAGCTAAGCGGCAGCGGAATGCAGGAAAAGATTATGCAGGAAAAGACTATACAGGAAAAGACTATACAGGATCAGACAGATCCGGAAAACAGCCGGACGCGGCATACGGAAAAGAGTATAGAAGTCCGGGACCTCCGGAAGATCTATCCCCTGTACGGGAGCAGGGCAGATAAGATCCGGGAGGCTTTTTCCCTCCGGGGACGCGCATACCATACGCCTTTTGAAGCCCTGAAAGGTGTATCCTTTTCCATCGCGCCGGGAGAATGTGTGGGCGTCATCGGCCGGAACGGATCCGGCAAGTCCACTCTGCTGAAAATACTGGCCGGGATCATACCGCCGACGGCAGGACAGGTCCGGGTAAGGGGCCGGGTATCCGCCCTGCTGGAACTGGGCGCCGGTTTCAATCCCGAGTATACGGGCATGGAAAATATCTATCTGACAGGACTCCTGATGGGGATGACCCGGCAGGAGACCGGGCGCTATCTTCAGGAGATTCTGGACTTTGCCGGCATCGGGGATTTCATCGGCCAGCCGGTCCGTTCCTACTCCTCCGGCATGTTCGTCCGCCTGGCATTTTCCCTGGCTGTGGTCATGCAGCCGCAGATCCTGCTGATCGACGAGGCCCTGAGTGTAGGGGATGTTTTCTTCCAGCAGAAATGCTATGCCAGAATCCGGGAGATCGCCGGCCGGGCCACAGTCCTGCTTGTCTCCCATGACCTGAACGCCGTGACCCGCTTCTGCGGCCGGGTCCTGGTCCTGAACCGGGGCGTCCTGGTCTATGACGGGCCGCCCCTGCAGGCGGTGCAGGAATATTACAGGATCTGCCAGGGCAGTATGGACGGTTCCACGGATCAGAACGGGGAGATCCGGCACGCGGTCAATCGGGACGGCCGGCAGGAAACGAGGATACTGCGGGAAGGGCTTCCCGCGGACGGTCTTTTCCGCAGGCCCGATCCGGCTTCCCTGAGCGGAAAGATGGACATTAGGATCGAAGCTTTTTATTACAGTACGGAAGCGGGACCCTTTGCCGAATACTGCGGACCTGGCAGCCGGATCCGGGTCATGATGGACCTGCGGTCTGCGCGGCCAACGGACGCCCTGATCGTGGGCTACCAGGTCCGGGACCGTTACGGCAATGAAGTCTTCGGCCAGACCTCCCTGACATCCGGCAGCAATCCCACAGACCTGCCGGCCGGCCTGTCCAGGATTTCCTTTTCCTTCCGGTGGCCCACGATCCGGGAAGGAGACTATTTCATTACCCTGGGCGTGGGAGAGGGCTATGAGGTCCTGCGGCAGACCGAGCAGTGCTGGGTCAATAACGCCATCCACCTGACCGCTTCTTCCGGGGGCAGGCTGATCTACGGCGTCTTTAACCGGGAAATGGAGGACTTTGCGATTGGACCGGGAAAGGGACAGAAAAACACAAATAAGCGGGATCTGTCCGAACGTCTGGATCTGCCATGATCCGGTCTTTCTCTGCGACGCGGTCAATCCGGACCTGCTGGAGTTCTCTCCCTGGTCTGGCCACCGCCGTTTTGCCTACGACTATGTCCGCAATGTCCGTCCAGCCGTGATCGCGGAGCTGGGCAGCTTTTACGGCTGCTCCGCCTTTGCCTTCCAGCAGGCCATTCTGGACGGCATGCTGGATACGGCTTTTACGGCAGTGGATACCTGGCAGGGAGATGCTTTCACCCGGGAGGATTACAGGGAACCGGTCCGGGAAGCCTATGAGGCGGTGCGCCGGATCTGTTATCCGGAGGTCCGTGCCCGCAGCCTGTGCATGTCCTTTGATGAGGCGGCGGCCCTGTTCCCGGACGGGTCCGTAGATTTGCTGCATATTGACGGCAGCCACCGTTACGAAGATGTCAGCCATGATTACAGGATCTGGAAGGATAAGATCAGTCCCCGGGGAGCGGTCTTTTTCCATGATGTGGGCCGGGACCTGCTGCTGGGCCGGGAGACCGGCAGCAGCCGTTTCTGGCGGGAGCTGAAGAGGGACTGCCCCCTGACGCTGGAATTTCCTTTCAGCTGCGGCCTGGGGATCCTGTTCACAGACCGGGAACTGTATACATACGTCAGGGACAGCATACCGCCCGGCCTTTATCAGCAGTATGCCAACCTGCAGGATACCATCTGTAAGGACCGCCTGCGCAGACAGCATTTTGAGATCCGCAGCCTGCGCCGGCAGAAACAGTTCCTGGAGGATTCGGTCCGGGCCCTGGAAGGGGAGATTGGCAAGTATCGTGAGACTGTTTCCCGGAAGGACGCCTGGATCGGGCAGCTGGAACAGCAGGCAGCAGGTGTTCGGGATACAGAACAGGGGCGGCCGTTTCACGGAGGTTGGAGAAGGAGAAGACCATGATAGAGATACCTGTATCATGGAAGCCGGAACAGGATAAGTCCATGACAGGAGTGTCGGTACCATGAAAGCTGGAATAGAAGAAGGGCCTGAAGCGGGCCGGAATCAGACATCTGCGGTCCAGACACACTTGGAAAGGAAAGAACTGTAATGAAAAGGTACGTGCAAGGAACTCAGATGAATAAATGGCGGAACAGGAAATGACAGAAGCTGAAATCAGAGGAAGGAAACATACAGCAGAAGAGCGTCAGGCAGACCATACAAAAGCAGAGCGTCAGGCAGATTATATAGCAGCAGGGTTCCGGGCAGACGGTGGTGCGGAAGAGAAGCCTGCCATATCAGTGATCGTCCCGGTCTATAATACAGAACCATACCTGGAACGGTGCCTGGACAGCCTGCTGCGGCAGAGCCTGTTCTCCCACATGGAGATCATTATAGTTAACGATGGGTCGGAGGGAGATCCTCTTCCTGTCATCCGGCGGGCCGTGAAGAAATGCGCTCGGGGCGGCAGGATTCGCTATCTGGAACACCCGGTCAACCGGGGACTGCTGCAGGCCAGGATCACAGGTGTCCGGGCGGCCCGGGGAGACTATATCGGATTTGTGGACAGTGATGACCATGTCTCTTCCGACTATTTCGGCTCTCTTTACCGCGGGGCCTGCCGGACAGGAGCGGACATTATGATCGGCAGGACTGTGATCGAGGATGAAGGCAGCCGTTATATCTATACCCTGCATGACAGCTATACACGGATCCCCTTTCTGCAGGAACGGGAGGTCCGTGACTTTTTCTTCGGCCAGGCCTTTGTCTGTTACAGCTGTCATACCGTCTGGAACAAGCTCTATCGGAGATCCCTCTGGCAGGGAATCCTGGAGGACGCGGAGAAGGCGGAAGGGCCTCTCACCATGACGGAAGACATAGCCTTTTCCACCATGCTTTTTTACAGCGCGCAGTCCGCTGCCAGTGTCCCGGATGATGCTTATTTTTACTGCCGCAGCCGCGGTGCCGCGACCGATAACGGCAGGATCTCCGGAAAAGCTTTCCGGACCAAAGTCAACGATATCCGCCGGGCTTTTGACCTGGCGGAAGCTTTTCTGCGGAAACGGGGCGCGGATGCAGCCTGCCTGGGAGCCGTGCAGGCGGGCCGGGACCGGTATGCCAGGCTCTGGAGAAGTCTGGCCCGCAGTGCTTTCCGGGGACGGCATCTGGAGGAGGCGGAAGTCCTCCTGAGGGACCTGAGCGGGACCCGGGAACAAAGCCGTCCGGAGGACCATTTTCCGGAATCGATTACCTGTCCCTGGAGGGGCGGACTGGAATATATCAAGGATCAGATCCTGGACAGCAGCTGCAGCTGGATCAGCTTTGACTGCTTTGACACCCTGGTCCGAAGGCCTTTCCGGGAACCTTCCGACCTGTTCCGCCTTTTGGATCCATATTACCGGAAACTGACCGGCTGCCCCCTGGAGTTTTCCGCCCTGCGGGCCGGAGGCGAGCGGATGGCCAGGAAGATGCAGGGAAAGCGCCATCCCGGTCAGGAGGACATCCGTCTGGAAGAGATCTATGATTTCCTGTCCCGCCGATACAAGGTCCCGGCCGGGACGGCGACGTGCCTGATGAAAGAAGAGATCCGGCTGGAGGAACGGTATGTCCGGGCTCGGGAGAGCGGCCGCCAGCTCTTTGAACTGGCAGCGGCCGCCGGGAAACAGATCGTCCTGATCACGGACATGTACCTCAGCCCGGAAACAATCAGCAGGATTCTGACGTCCTGCGGTTATACGGGATACCGGGGCCTTTATGTTTCCGGTCAATACCGGAAGCGCAAGGACACAGGCGGTCTCTTCCGCCTGGTCCTGGAGGATCTGGGGGCCGGTCCCGATGATCTGCTCCATATCGGGGACAGCTGGAAGGCGGATATAGAAGGCGCCGGCCGGGCCGGGATCCGGTCCGTTTTTCTGCCGGCCGCCCGGGAGAGCTTTGCCGGCCGGATCCGGGACTACGGGACCGGCCGCTGCGCTTCCATCTGGAAGGCCTGTGCGGGCAGCCTGATCGACAGAAGGAAGACGGAGGGGAACCTGGCCTTCCGCTGCATGCAGGCCATGGCGGCCGAACGTTATTTTGACAATCCCTACAGGGCCTTCGATCCCGCGTCGGATTTCAATGCGGATCCGGGCCTGATCGGGCATTACCTGCTGGGCATGCATATGGCCGGTCTGACCGCCTGGATCCGGGAGACCTGCCGTGACCGCCGGTATGGGAAGCTCTGGTTCCTGGCCAGGGACGGCTGGCTGCCTTTCAGGATCATGACAGAGGAAGCTGACAGGAAGGAAGAAACCGACAGGATAGAGGAAGCCGGCTCCGGAAGGGAAATCCCTTTCGAAACGGGATATCTGTACTGTTCCAGAAGAGCCATGCTGCCCTTCCTGCTCAGGGACCGGACCGCCTTGTTCCATCCGCCTTCCGTTCCGGAGCATCACAGTCCTGCATCCATTCTGGATCTGTATGCCTTTTGTACCCGGGAGGATTTCGACAGGCAGGTGTTTCTGCAGAGGCTGGGACGCAGTCCCGGGGGCAGGTTCGCGGACCGGGAGGATTTTGAAAGATTTGTCGGGGATTTCCTGGAAGAGGCTTATGACGGGGAACGGCATGAAGAGGCCCGGGCCAGGATCCGGCGGTATTTCTCCCGGATCAGCCCCGGCCAGGCGGCCTTTGACATGGGCTACAGCGGCAGGATCCAGGAGGCGGTCTGCGCGGCTGCAGGGTGCAGGGTGGACGCCCTCTACGTACATGAAGACCCGGCCAGGGCCGGTCTTTATAAACAGGCAGGTGGTTTTCAGAGTCTGTGCCTCTATCCTTTTTCTCCCTCTGTTACGGGGATGCTGCGGGAGTTTCTGTTCTCCGGTCCCGAAGGCTCCTGCACGGGCTATGACAGCCGGGGACCGGTCCTGGAGGAGCGGCAGCCGGACAGCGCAGATATACTGGTCCGCGGGGTCATACAGCGGGAAGCCATCCGCTTTGTCCGGGAGTACAGGAACCTGTTCGGAGATTATGAAGACCTGATGCAGTGCTCCGGCCTGCTCTGTTCCCTGCCTTTTGAAGGATGGCTGCGGCATATGACGGACGCGGACCGCAGGCTGTTCGCTGTCTCAGAATTTGAGGACATGGTATACGGGGGCTGCGGCCGGATCAATATGGAGGTTCTGTCGGAACGGCAGGAGCGGGAAGCGGACCGGGAGATGGCCGGGCCGGATGGGCATAGTCCTGCCCCTGAGGCTGCCTCCGGGATTTCCGTACCGGAATCCGGGACCCGGCTGGATCAATGGAAACAAATAGTCAGGAGTGGTCTGCGGATCGGCTGGCAGTTGGAAAAATGGAAACGAAAGGTCAAAAGCTGCCTGGGGAGGATCCGCTGCCTGTTGACCGGCTGGCGCCGGTGAAAAGACCGGAAGAAAAAAGGCGTGATTCGCATATGGCAGAAGAGAAGCGGAAAGAAATGGATTATCAAAAAATATGTCCGGGCTGTATGAAAGAACGGTCCGATCCGGCCGGACCCTGTGAATTCTGCGGTTATGATCCTGCGCTATGGGGACCGGAGGGAGACAGCCTGGCGCCGGGCACTCTTCTGGCCGGCAGATATCTGACCGGACGGATCCTGGGCCGGGGCGGTTTCGGAATTACTTATCTGGGACTGGACCTGCAGCTGCAGATTCGGGTGGCGGTGAAAGAGCTTTTCCTGAAGGCTGTGTCTCTGCGGGACAGGGAAAGCGGCCGAGTGCTGGCAGCCGGTGGGAAAGAGAGCCTGTTCGCCTCCTGCCGCGGCCGTTTTCTGCGGGAGGCCAGGATCCTTGCCATGCTGGATGAAAAAGACGCTGAAGGGATCGTAACAGTCCGGGATTACTTTGAGGAGAACGGAACTGCCTATATTGTGATGGAATACATCGAAGGGATGACCCTGCGGGATAAGATCGGACGGGAAGGCCGGATGGACTACCGGCAGATGATGGCCTGTGTCCGTCCTTTCTGCCGCGCCGTCATGAAGATCCATTCCTTTAATGTGGTCCATAAAGACATCAGTCCTGAAAATATCATGATCACACAGGAGGGGCGGGTCCGGCTGCTGGACTTCGGGGTTGCCTGCGGGCCTGATCCGGATCCCGCCGGGGATCCTGTCAGCTATAAACAGGGCTTTGCGGCGCCCGAGCAGTACAGCCGCGGCGGAAGTATCCGCCCCTCCACAGATGTCTACGCGGCGGCAGCCGTGGTATATTACTGCCTGACCGGGCACCGTCCCGCGGCCGCGCCCGAACGCCAGATGGGACAGTCCCTGCGGCCGCTCCGGGAATGGGGCTGCCGGATCCCCAAAGGAGCGGAGCGGGCCATCGGCAGGGCCATGTCCCTGCGCCAGGCTGACCGCTTCCAGACCATGGAAGCCTTTCTGGGGGAACTGGAAAAATATGAAAGCGGCAGGCCCGGCTTTCTGCTGCCGGCTGCCGCCTTCCTCCTGGTCATGCTGCTGGCAGCGGCCGGAATCCGGGCCGGGCTGCTGCCTGAGCCTGATTTCCGGCAGATGCGGCCGAAGGCGGAAACGCCGGAAGCGGCGGATTCCGGCATTTTATCCGCGGGCTTGTCTGACACGGAAAAGCCCACGGATGAAAGAGAGCCTGCAGTGGAAAAGGAACCCGCGGCGGAAAGCGGGCCTGTTTTCGGACAGACTGTCCGGGAAGGCATGCCGGTAGGAGATCTGGCAGGTATCGTGACGCTGGCTTCGGCCAACGACAGTACTGTGATGGTGTCCGTTTCCCAGGACCCTGCCCTGGACGAGCCGGAACTGATTGTCTGGACCAGAGTATGGGATGAGACCCAGCAATTCCGCTTTGTGCTGCAGACGGACGCGGAAACAGGCTATAGGATCTATCCGGTCTGGAGGCAGGCAGATGGAGAAGATACGAAATGTCTGGAATACAACCGGGATACCGGTCAGGTCCTGGTCCGTCAGGAATCCGACAGCCCCGATCAGCTCTTCCGGGTCATCCGGGCCAGACAGGACCGCTTTCTGCTCCAGGCTTCGGACGGCGGAGTGCTGGGCTACAGTCTGCATCCGGACGGAACCGCCGATGGATGCGGGATCCGTGTCCGGACCTATGAAGAGTTCAGGGATCCTTCTTTTGCGGAATGGACCGTAGAAGCAGTCCCGCCAGAATGAGCGGGCATTTACGTACCACTTTTTTTGTCGGCAGACAAACCAAAGAAAATAGAAATATGTCTGCTGGATTTCACTTTTGCCGGCAGACATATCCAAAAAGCATATTAAAAGAGCATATATTATGAAAGCATATTATGAAAACATATTACGAAAGAAGGGGCTGCGCGTTGTGCGCAGCCCCTTTGCTTTGAATGTCCAGGGATCAGAATTCAGTCTCATTGAGCCGTCTCTGTTCATATTCTGTCTGTTCCTTACGGTTGACCTTCTCCAGGATCTCATGGATCTTCTCTGTGGAGGTGGACATATTGGTCAGGGACAGGTCATGGTTCATGAAGTCAATGATGGTGGCCATATATTTGCTCATATCGGCACTGGCGTGATAGGGCTTGTCAAAGAGTTCCTCCGGCTGATAGGTCAGGTTGGTCGTGACGATCTTGTCGAACCAGCCCTTTTCATAGGCCTCATCGAAAATATCCAGTCCATCTGTGAACAGGCCGAAAGTGGTGCATACAAAGACGCGGTTGGCGTGCATCTCTTCCTTGATCTGCCGGGAAGTATCCAGCATGGAGCCGCCTGAAGAGATCATATCGTCAATGATGATGGCGTCCTTGCCCTTAAGGTCGGTACCCAGGAACTGATGGGCCACAATGGGGTTCTTGCCGTTGACGATCTTGGAATAGTCCCTGCGCTTATAGAACATACCGGTATCCGCTCCGATTACATCGGCGAAATAGACGGTTCTGTTGAGGGCGCCTTCATCAGGGCTGATGACCACGACATGCTCCCGGTCGATGATCAGATCGTCAAAGGAATCCAGCAGGGCATGCAGGAACTGATAAGGCGTGGCGTAATTGGTAAAGTCACAGATCGGGACCACGCTCTGGATCCTGGGGTCATGGGCGTCAAATGTAATGAAATTGTTAATGCCCAGATCGAAGAGCTCCTTGAGCATCAGGGCGGCGTCCATGGATTCACGTCCGCTCTTATGGTGCTGACGGCCTTCATACAGGAAGGGCATGATCACGGTGATCCGTTTGGCAGCGCTTCGGATGGCGGAAATCACCCGTTTCAGATCCATGAAGTGATCATCGGGCGACATATGGTTGATGAAGCCATTCATCGTATATGTAATCGAATAGTTTGTGATATCCACCAGGATATAGATATCCTTGCCGCGGACAGAAGATTCGATGACCGCCCGGCCTTCACCGGTCTCGAACCGGTCCAGATTGATGGGAATCCGGTAATCCTCCTGATAATAGCCTTCCATCAGCGAGTGGTTATGAGACATGGTAACGCCTTTTCCACGGAAAGTGCGGATAAAATCATTCACCTTGCGGCCGAGCTTCTCGGCGGAAGGCAGCACAATAAGCCCGACTGGAGCAACAGGAAGGCTGCGGTCAAGCTGCTGGTGTAATTCAAGATCTGAAGGCATGTTTACTCCTTTACTGGGGATGCCGTCCCTGCCGCAGCGGGACCGGCTGTTATTACAGTATGCTTTCATGATAGCGATTTCAAAATCATTTCGCAAGGAAAATGTGTCACGATATCGGCGCGAAGATCGGGCCTTTTTCCGGCGACAATGCCAAAAAAAGGCCTTTGAGCCCATGGATCCCCGCGGATCCGTACCTGCTAACGGCTGCCGGCCTCAATTTCTTTACCGGTATATGGATATCCGGCGCGTCATTTTTGGGTCATTTTTGGGTCATTTTTGCCGGAACACTTTTCCTTTACAGAAGGAACAGATTTGGTTAAAATAGTAAGATGCACGGAGACTGTACAGGGGTATAAAGTCATCCGTTAAGGAGTTTAAATATGAGTAAAAGAAAAGTCAGACCTATCGTTGCGGTGGTCGGCCGCCCCAATGTGGGCAAATCCACCTTCTTTAACGTAATGGCCGGACAGATGATATCGATCGTGGAGGATACGCCCGGCGTGACCCGGGACAGGATCTACGCGGACTGCAGCTGGCTCAACTATGAGTTCACGCTGATCGATACAGGCGGTATAGAACCGGATTCCAAAGACATCATCCTGTCCCAGATGCGGGAACAGGCCGAGCTGGCCATTGAAATGGCGGACGTCATCATCTTTATGGTGGACGTACGGCAGGGCATGACCGACGCGGACGGGCAGGTGGCGGATATACTGCGTCGGTCCCATAAGCCGGTCGTCCTGGCGGTCAACAAGGTTGACAAGCCCAGCCGGGATATGGCGGATGTCTACGAGTTCTACAACCTGGGCATCGGGGATCCCTACGCGATCTCTTCTGCCAACCGTACCGGTCTCGGCGACATGCTGGACCAGGTCTGCAGCTATTTTCAGGCTGTGGAAACGGAGGAAGAAGAGGACGACGCGATCCGGGTGGCCATCGTCGGCAAACCCAATGTGGGCAAGTCTTCAATCATCAACCGCCTGATCGGCGAGAACCGGCTCATCGTCTCGTCCATCGCCGGCACCACCAGGGATGCCATCGATACCAAAGTCCGCCATGACGGCAAAGATTACATCTTTATCGATACAGCCGGTATCCGCCGCAAGAACAAGATCAAAGAGAATCTGGAACGCTATATGATCGTGCGGACCGTAGGCGCCGTCGAACGGGCCGACATCACTGTGCTGGTCATTGACGCCCAGGAGGGCATCACGGAACAGGACGCCAAGATCGCCGGCATCGCCCATGAACGCGGCAAGGCTGTCATAGTAGCCGTCAACAAGTGGGACCTGATCGAGAAGGACAACAAGACCGTCAAGAAGTTCACGGACAAGATCCGTTCCGTCCTTTCCTTCCTGTCCTACGCGGAGATCATGTTCATTTCCGCTGAGACAGGCCAGCGCCTGATCAAGCTCTATGATGAGATCGACATGGTCTACGCCAATATGAATCTGCGGATCCAGACCGGCGTCCTCAATGAGATCATTACCGAGGCCGCCATCATGCAGCAGCCGCCCTCGGACAAGGGCAGGATGCTCCGGATCATGTACGCGACCCAGGTGGCCGTCAAACCACCCACCTTTGTCCTGTTTGTCAATTATAAATATCTGATGCATTTTTCCTATCAGAGATATATTGAAAACCGTCTGCGGGAAGCGTTCGGCTTTAAAGGAACACCTCTTAAATTCATCATCCGAGAGAGGACAAACGATAAATAAAAATTTGCTCTGCCCTCCCGGAGGCGGGCTGCGGCAGAAAGGAGCAGTGATGAATACGATCGTAATGAGGATTTTGAGTGTTTTAATCGGCTATGCTTTCGGTTCGATCCAGAGCGCATATCTGCTTGGCAAGACCAGGGGGATCGATATCCGTGATTACGGAAGCGGGAACGCCGGGACCACCAACACCATTCGTGTGCTGGGTACAAAGGCAGGTATCCTGGTCTTCTTCATGGATGCCTTCAAGTGCATTTTCGCGGTCATGGCTGCCTGGTATCTGTTCGGCAGGTCCAACCCGGAGATGGCCTATCTGTTCAAGTCCTATGCCTTCGCGGGCTGCGTACTTGGACATGATTATCCCTTCTATATGGGATTCAGGGGCGGCAAGGGCGTTGCCTGCATGGCCGGTTTTATCTGTGCCTATCACTGGGCTTTGTTCCCGACAGCCCTGATCTTCTTCTTTGTGCCCTACCTGCTGACCCATTATGTATCATTGGGTTCCCTGTGCGTATATTCGGGCAGCTTTATCATGATGATCATCCTGGGCCAGATGGGCGTGTTCGGAGCGCCCCAGCCTGTATTGAATGAAATCTATATCATTCAGGCCCTCTTTACCATCCTGGTATTCTGGAAGCACCGGGCCAACATCGGCAGGCTCCTTTCCGGCAAGGAGAGCAAGACCTACCTGTTCAAGAAGAAATAATAATATCTTCAGCCCGTTATGCCATTACAGATCAGAAGGCGGCGGCTGCGGATCACAGAAAGAAGGAAAGCATTATGGCAAAAATCGGAGTCATTGGCGCGGGAAGCTGGGGTACGGCCCTGACATGGCGCCTGGCGCAGAACGGGCATGAGGTAAAGGTGTGGTCCATCGCGGAGGACGAAGTCCGCATGCTGAACGAAGACCACGAGCAGAAGGTCAAGCTGCCCGGAGTCATTCTTCCGGACGCGGTGGAGGCTACCACAGATCTGCATGAGGCCATGTCCGATAAAGACGCGGTCGTACTGGCGGTACCGTCTCCCTTTACCAGAAGCACGGCAAAGCGTATGGCCCCCTACTGCAGATTCGGTCAGCTGATCGTCTCTGTGGCCAAGGGCATTGAAGAGGACAGTCTGATGACCCTGAGCGAGATCATCCGTCAGGAGATCCCCCAGGCGGAGGTCGCTGTGCTCTGCGGTCCCACCCACGCGGAGGAAGTCGGCAAGGGACTGCCGACCGCCATTGTAGCGGGCGCCAGGACCAGGACCGCCGCGGAATATGTCCAGAGCCTGTTCATGGATAAATCCCTGCGCGTCTATACCAGCCCCGATATGCGGGGCATGGAACTGGGCGCGGCTCTCAAGAACGTAGTCGCGCTGGCGGCGGGCGTCGCGGACGGACTGGGCTATGGAGACAATACCAAGGCCCTTCTGATCACCAGAGGCATTGCCGAGATCAGCAGGATTGGAATCGCAGCCGGCGGCAGGGCGGAGACCTTCTCCGGACTGACCGGGATCGGCGACCTGATCGTCACCTGTGCCTCCATGCACTCCCGCAACCGCCGGGCCGGTATCCTGATCGGCCAGGGCAAAACGCCGGAAGAAGCCATGGATGAGGTCAAACAGGTCGTAGAGGGCGTCTACAGCGCCAGAGCCGGCCTGCAGCTGGCCAGGAAGTACGGCGTGGAAGCGCCCATCATCGACGCGGCCAATCAGGTCCTCTTTAACGGAAAATCTCCCGCGGAAGAGGTCAGCGCCCTGATGCAGCGGGATAAAAAGAATGAGATCAACGGTCAGATGTGGAATGACTGATCCAAATACAGACAGAAAGAGAGATTTGACAGCACATGAAAATCTATGAAGAACTGCAGGCAAGGGGCCTGCTGGCACAGATCACGAGCGAAGACCAGGTCAGGGAGCTGGTCAACAACGGCAGGGCCAAATTTTATATCGGCTTTGACCCTACGGCGGATTCCCTGCATGTAGGCCATTTTATGGCCCTCCTGCTGATGAAGCGCCTGCAGATGGCGGGCAACCAGCCGGTCGCTCTGGTCGGCGGCGGAACAGGTATGATCGGCGACCCCTCCGGCCGTACGGACCTGCGTACCATGATGACAGTCGAAAAGATCGACCATAACTGTGAATGCTTCAAAAAACAGATGAGCCGCTTCATCGAGTTCGGTGAAGGCAAGGCCATGATGGTCAATAACGCGGACTGGCTCCGCGACCTCAACTATATCGAATTTATCCGGGACATCGGCGCCCATTTCTCCGTCAACAACATGCTGCGTGCCAGATGCTACGAGCAGAGGATGGAGAACGGACTCAGCTTTCTGGAGTTCAACTACATGATCATGCAGGCCTACGATTTCCTGGAGCTCTACCAGCGTTACGGCGTCAACATGCAGTTCGGAGGCGATGACCAGTGGAGCAACATGCTGGCCGGCACCGAGCTGATCCGCAAAAAGCTGGGCAAGGACGCCCACGCCATGACCATCACCCTGCTGCTCAATTCCGAGGGCAAGAAGATGGGCAAGACCGCCAAAGGCGCTGTCTGGCTGGATCCCGACAAGACCAGCCCCTACGATTTCTACCAGTACTGGCGGAACGTGGGCGACGCGGATGTCCTCAAGTGCCTGCGGATGCTGACTTTCCTTCCTCTTGAGCAGATCGATGAGATGGATAAATGGGAAGGCAGCCAGCTCAACGAAGCCAAGATCATCCTGGCAGATGAACTGACCACCCTGGTCCATGGCGAAGATGAGGCCAAAAAGGCCAAGGCCGGCGCGACGGCCCTGTTTTCCGGCGGCGCGGCTTCCATGGACAATGTACCCGAGACCGAGATGAAAGAAGAATTCTTCTCAGAAGATGGGACCATGGACATTCTGGCCATCCTGGTAAAGAGCGGCCTGACCCCTTCCAGATCCGAAGCCAGACGGGCGGTCCAGCAGGGCGGCGTCAGCGTCGACGGACAGAAGGTCACGGATATCGGCACGACCTATTCCAAAGAGGATCTGAAGGACGGGAAGCTGGTCAAGCGCGGCAAGAAGAGCTTCAAAAAGGTCATTTACAAAGCATAAGAACGGGACCGGCCTGTCACAGGCCGCGGCCTTCGTGTATCAGAGTGCATGATCCGGGAACGGGAAGGAAAAGCCCTTCGTGTTCCCGGCGGATCCCTACGGGAACAGAGCTTCAGACAGGAAGGCTGTTCCCGTATTCGGGTTTCAGGAAACGAAGCAGTCAGCAGACGAAAAGGACAAAATTATGTTGAGAAAAGTTGTTACCGGCGCGGACGCGCTCGTCAGAAGTCTGGAAGAAGAGAACGTGGAATATGTGTTCGGCTATCCGGGCGTTGCCATCGCTCCTTTCTTCAACTCCATGCTGGACAGTAAGATCCATACGGTTCTGGTCCGTCATGAACAGTGCGCGGGCCATGCGGCCAGCGGCTATACCAGGGCCAGCGGCAAGCCCGGCGTGGCAGCTGTAACCAGCGGCCCCGGCGCGACCAACCTGATCACAGGCATCGCCACCGCTTTTGCCGACAGCATTCCCATGGTGTGCATTACCGGGCAGGTCGACAGCAGACTGATGGGAAGCGACGTGTTCCAGGAGGCGGATATTTCCGGCGCCTGCGAATCCTTTGTCAAATTCAGTTATATCGTCCGCAGGGCTTCCGACATTCCCAGAGTCGTCAAGGAGGCCTTCCATATCGCCAATACCGGCCGTAAGGGGCCTGTCCTGATCGACATCCCCCACGATGTCCTGATGGACCGCGTGGCAGGTTTTGCCTACCCGGTCAGTGTCAACTTAAGGACTTACAAGCCTACTGTGGAGGGACACCCGGTTCAGATCAAGCGTGTCATCCGGGAGCTTTCCAGAGCAAAACGCCCGATCATCTGCACGGGCGGCGGCGTCCATCTGTCCGGTGCCGAAGCGCAGGTAAGGGCTTTTGCCGAAAAGCACGGAATCCCCTGCGTCTCTACCATGATGGGACTGGGGAGCCTGCCCAGCGAGCATCCCCTTTTCTACGGCATGGTCGGCAATAACGGCCAGAAGTGCGGCAACCGGGCCATGAATGAGGCGGATGTGATCCTGATGGTCGGCGCCCGCGTGGCGGACCGGTCCATCAGCCAGCCCGATCTGATCACGGAGAACAAGGTCCTGATCCATATCGATGTAGACCCCGCCGAAATCGGCAAGAACGCCGGTCCCACCATTCCCCTGGTCGGCGATATCAGACATGTTTTTGATGAGTTCAATGCCAAGGAGCTCAAGGTAGACTATTCCGAATGGCTTGCATGGCTGGATAAATACCGGGCCGAAGTGAAGGCCGAATCTGAAAAGCGGCTGGCCCAGGGCATCGCGGACCGCAAGGTCAGGGCTTCCCGGGATTATGTGGATCCCAGGCTCTTTATCCGCAGCCTGTCCCTGGCCATGGAGGAAGACGCCATCTACATCGCCGATGTAGGCCAGAACCAGATCTGGTCCTGTGCCAACGCAGTGATCCGCAAAGGCAGGTTCATGACCAGCGGCGGCATGGGGACCATGGGCTATTCCGTTCCCGCGGCCATGGGCGCCAGGCTGGGCGCGCCGGACAGGCAGGTCGTCGCGGTCTGCGGCGACGGCGCTTTCCAGATGACCATGATGGAACTTTCCACCATGGATCAGTACGAGGTCCCTGTCAAGATTGTGGTCATCCGCAACTATGTGCTGGGCATGGTCCGGCAGCACCAGCATTTCGCCTATCATGACAGGCACGCGGTGACCGATATGAGCACCACGCCCGATCTGGACAAACTGGCGCAGGCTTATCATGTAGGATACATGCGCCTGGACAGCAATGAAGGGATGGAAGAGACGATCCGGGCCTTCCTGGATGAGGAAGGCACTTCGATCCTGGAAGTCTTTGTAGATCCGGATGATCTCTGCTGAGGCAGGCTCCACGGAGCATGAAGCAGGTTCCGCGGAGCAGACGGCAGCAGGGCGGTATGTTTAGTTTTTACGGCGGGAAAAGAATATGAGACGTATTTATTCAATCTTAGTAGAGAACAGGTCGGGTGTCCTTTGCAAAGTGGCTGGACTTTTCTGGAGACGCTGCTTTAATATCGAATCCATCGTTGTCGGCGAGACAGATGACAAGTCTGTTTCCAACATGATCATTGTCAGCAGCGGCGATCAGCGGACCCTGGAGCAGATCGAGAAGCAGCTCAACAAAAAGCTGGATGTAATTAAGGTCAAGACCTTTAATGAGACCGAATCCATCAACCGGGAGCTGCTGCTGGTCAAGATCAAATACAACCGGACCAACCGCAGGGACATCATGGAAAACTGCGACATCATGGGGGCCAGGATCGTGGATATGTCCGGCAATCTGATGACCATCCAGATGTGCGATACGCCTGAGAGGGTCCAGATCTTTATCAATACCCTCAAAGTGGTCAGTATCGTGGAAATCGCCCGGTCCGGCGCGGTGGCCATGACCAAATGCAGCGAGTGAAGAGCCCCGGCGGGGCCCATGGCGGCCCTATATGATGTTTGACTTATACAGTAGCGGGCGCTATAATATAGAAAGTTTGTGCAAGTGAGCCAGTTTGCTTAACTGCCGGCTTTTCTTCCGGACACGGTGGGAGGCAGCCTTGACGGCGGACCCCGCAGGCCGGACAGAGCAAAGAAAAAGGGGACTATGGAAATGCAGAAGAAGAAAGTATTTCAGCTTCTGGTAGACAACACCACCGGTGTTCTGAGCCGTGTAGCCGGCCTGTTCTCCAGAAGAGGTTATAATATTGAAAGCATCAGCGCGGGCGTTACGGCGGATCCCAGGATCACCAGGATCACAGTCGTGACTTCCGGAGATGATGATATCCTGGAACAGATCGAGAAACAGGTGGCCAAGCTGGTCGATGTCCGTGACATCCACGAGCTGAAGCCCGAAGAGAGTGTCTACAGGGAACTGGCCATGATCAAGGTCAAGGCCGATGTTTCCCAGCGGGACAATGTCATCACGCTGGCCAACATCTTCCGCGGCAATGTCATCGACGTATCGGAAGAGAGCCTGCTGATCGAAGCGACCGGCAACTCCGGCAAGATCGACGCCCTCCTGCGGCTGCTCAGCGGCTATGAGATCCTTGAGCTGGCCAGGACCGGTGTCGCAGGCCTGGGCCGCGGTACCAAGAATATTATTATGATCAACCCGGACGGACAGACCTACCGTTACGCGGACGGCGAGCCCGAGGACTGAGCATCAGACGGAATCCGTCTCTTATGGGACGGCAGGATCTGTTTTTTTGCAGGAACGGCAGGACCGGTCCTGACAGGCACAGCAGGATCACTTCCAGATACAGGAAATGATCTGCCTGCATCAGAAATTGACATATCCGGTCAGGATATGTTGATCATAACCGCGGACAGCTCCGGGGGAGCGGCTGCGGAAATCAAGAAAACCAGTAATAATGGAGGAAGAAACAAGATGTCAGACGCAAGAATTTTCTATAACGAAGACTGCAACCTCTCCGTTCTGGAAGGTAAGAAGATCGCCATCATCGGCTACGGCAGCCAGGGCCATGCCCATGCTCTGAACCTGAAGGAGTCCGGCATGGACGTCATCGTCGGCCTGTATGAGGGTTCCAAGTCCAAAGCCAAGGCTGAGGCACAGGGACTGACTGTCATGAACACAGCAGATGCTGCAAAGGCAGCCGACGTTATCATGATTCTGATCAACGATGAGAAACAGGCCGCCATGTACAAAAAGGATATCGCTCCCAACCTCAAGGCCGGCGATATGCTGATGTTTGCCCACGGCTTCAACATCCACTTCGGTCTGATCAAGCCTCCGGCAGATGTAGACGTAACCATGATCGCTCCCAAGGCGCCCGGCCATACCGTCAGAAGCGAGTACCGGGAAGGCAAGGGCACACCCGCTCTGGTCGCTGTCTATCAGGACGCTACCGGCAAGGCACTTGACAAGGCTCTGGCTTACGGCGCAGGCATCGGCGCCGCGAGAGCAGGTATCCTTGAGACCACATTCCGTACCGAGACCGAGACCGACCTCTTCGGTGAGCAGGCTGTCCTTTGCGGCGGTGTCTGCGCTCTGATGAAAGCCGGCTTTGAGACTCTGGTAGAGGCAGGCTATGATCCCCGTAACGCATACTTTGAGTGCGTCCACGAGATGAAGCTGATCGTTGACCTGATCTATCAGTCCGGTTTCGCAGGCATGAGATATTCCATCTCCAATACTGCTGAGTACGGCGATTATATCACCGGTCCCAAGATCATCACAGACGAGACCAAGAAGGCCATGAAGAAGATCCTGGCAGACATCCAGGACGGCACCTTCGCCAAGGACTTCCTGCTTGAGATGAGCAGCGCGGGCGGCCAGGTACATTTCCAGGCCATGAAGAGACTGCAGGCTGAGCATCCCGCTGAGAAGGTCGGCGCTGAGATTCGTTCCATGTACAGCTGGAACGATGACAGCTCCAAGCTGATCAACAACTGATCGGTCTGAAAGGCGCCTGCTTTTCGGAAGAAGCAGCAGGAAAAGACGGCCGTAAACGGCCGTCCCATCACAGATAGCAGAAAGAGCTCCGGTTCATCACGCGAACCGGAGCTCTTTTTAATAGTATTTAAATTATAAGCCAAAATGGCAAATGGTGGCAAAATGAGGCAAATTGAGGACGTCATTCGTAGTAAAATCGTAGTAGAAATCGGGGCGTTTTACTACCAGTGCCCTATCGTGACTTTAGGTGACCTGAAGTGTAGGGGGGTAATCTCTCTCTACTTCCATGTCATCCCCATGATCATTAAATCTTTTTCCGCACCCCAAGCAGTAATTATATTCTGCGCCAGACTCATCGCTTACCGCTGATAGGTGTTGGCCTTTTGCAGGAGTACGATTTGAGGCTTTACGAAGATAAGAAAAGAATTTATAAAACACGATGTATTTGCATCCACAGTTCGGGCACCTTAAATCTTCTGGATTGTTCTTGACATCTCCTGTTGTCATACATGTTCGTTCTTCCAGCATTGCCCTTTTCTTTTCATGTTCTGTCAGAACAATACTCTTGTCCATGATTGACAGAATGCTCTTCTGGACGGAGAAGGGGAATGACAGTTGGGGAAAGTATATGACTGTCGATGATGTCCGGGCCGCGACGCAGAAGGATTTCGATAAATTCTGACACACTATCTTCACTTTGGCAAGACCGTGTTGTGAGCTTTAAACCCGCCAAATAAAGTTATAAAAGAAAACACTGATATATATTCTATAGCTCTAAAGTTTGGATTTTGATAGGAGAATCGCAAAATTTTTCTTGTACTAATATATACATATATATAATATTTATAGCCATTTTTGTGCATTTTAAACAAAATTAGGAGGGCAGCTATGGAAAAGAGAATGGTCAGTATGATGCTGGCGACGTCAATGGCATTCCTGCTTTTGGCGGGATGCGGGGGATCCGGAAACACAAGCGCAGCAGCTACTGCAGAAGCAGCAGATGAGACCGAGACCGCTGAAGAAAAGGATGTTCCGGAAGAAAAGACAGCGGAAACACAGGAAGGCGCCACGGAAAAGTCCGTAACAGAATCGGCGCAAACTACGGCCGAGGGAAAAAAATATCTTGTAAAGACAAGGGCACATTATTCGCTGACGGAAGACGAGGAGAAAACGCTTTCTTCTCAAGAAGATTATGAATATGATGAAAGAGGAAATTGTGTATCGATGAATATGACGTCTTCTGATGGTACAAGTATTGCAGAAGCAGAGTATGCGTATGATGAATATGATAACACGGTTTATTATAAATATATATACAATGACATGGTAACCGAAGAGTATTATGAAAACGAACTGGACGAAGAGAACCGCGTTCTTAAGAGTACCATATTAGACGGAGAAAAGAACCCCACTGGAAGGGTCAAGGAATACTCCTATAAGGATGATCATTATGAAGTCATAACATATGATAATGACGTCATTGATGAATATGAAGAAGGATTTGTTTCTGATGGCAAAAAGCAGCATCCGACATTATTGATACAATATGATAACGAGCATCCCAAAACGGAAGCTGAAGAAAGTTTTGTTAGTAAAACAGAATACGAGTATGAAGGAGAAAATCTGGTAGCACAGAAGCAATCATTTACCAAAGATTATGGTGGATCGTGGTATGAGTTCCGCTTGGAATATGAAGAAATTGATGAGAACAATAATCCTTTAGTTGTGCATTCTTATTTCAAAAACAATGATGGAAGTGAATCTGAAGAAATCATAGAATACACTTATCTGGAGATGGAATAACAGCATCTTTCTATGAAAATATTTGAAACTTCCATACGTAATATTTTTTTCGAATAGAATACTGAGTTTTTAAAGCATCAGCCGCACTCGGCTGGTGCTTTCTTTATGCCCGGGAAGGAGGAGCCAATGGCATCAAGGATTCGAAAACTTTTTTTTCGCGAACAAAACCTGGATGGTCGTCGAAAAGCCCTTGAAGCCTTGTAAATAATGGCTTTGAGGGTTTTGTTCATGGATGGAAAGAA
>CADAOZ010000007.1 GCA_902789735.1 uncultured Lachnospiraceae bacterium | reverse complement strand
ATATAGTCTACTTAAAAAAGGTGACCACATGAACGTGATCACCTTTTTCTTGACTTAATTTTGTTTATTTGAGTTGTCCACTTGACAGACCCCTGTTCACTGTCCGCGGCTCCTGTTCTTTAATTCATATCTATCGAAAATGAATAAGTATCCCTGTTTTTAAACCTAACCGGCTTGGAATCAAAGCTTTGTGACATTGACAGCCTGCGGTCCCTTCTGCCCTTCTGTTACGTCATACTCTACAGCCTGGCCTTCTTCAAGTGACTTAAAGCCTTCCATGTTGAGTCCGGTGTAATGTACGAATACATCGTTGCCGTTTTCATCTGTGATGAAACCGTAACCCTTCTGGTTGTTGAACCACTTAACAGTTCCCTTGCTCATGTAAACTACCTCCAAATAAAATAGCTGGTGTCCGGTCTGACAAAACCGGGCCTCAAAAAACGTAATGATGAAATTGACTTAACGCAATAACGGTAAGCCAAAGACAACATGCTAAATTTATCATAAGCCCGGTGAAAAGTAAAGAAAAATTATGATTTTATAAACGATTTTGTAAACGATTTTAAAACGAATGGATGAAAAAGTAAGATCTATGTCCGGGTCCGCCGGCAGGAACCGGATGAGAGAGCCCTTTGTTGCGCATCAGACAGTAAAGTGTTAAAATTTGACGTGTTGAACCGCTGTGGTACAGCACAGGGCAGGCCTGTCTGTCTGCCTCTGTTCATTGGGAAAAGACCCGGGAGGATACATGAATAAGAAATTAAGGACCAGCGCAGTCAGTCATTTATTTGAAGCCATCCTTACACTCGAAACAGAGGAGGAATGCTATTCTTTTTTTGAGGATCTCTGCACGGTCAACGAACTGCTTTCCATCTCCCAGAGGTTTGAAGTGGCCTGCATGCTGCGCCGGCATGAGACCTACCTGCAGATCGCGGCCAAGACCGGAGCTTCCACAGCCACCATCAGCCGTGTCAACCGTTCTCTCAATTACGGTGATGACGGATACAGTCTTGTGTTCAGCCGTATGAAATCCCTGCAGGAAGAAGACGGCGAAGAGGAGAATTGATCTTGGAGAATCTTGAACAGATTGAAGAACCGCTCACACAGCCGGCAGAACCGGCAGAACCGGAAACACAGGCAGAACCGGCAGTACAGGCAGAACCGGCAGTGCCTGAGACGGAAGAAGAGGACAGGGTCCCTGTGGAGCGGGAAATACCATACTGGTTGGTTTTTGCGGGAGGACTGCTTTTATACCTGCTTTCAGTCCTTCCTTTTTTAGTGCGCCATCAGGGCGTCTTCTTTTATTACGGAGACTATAATGTCCAGCAGGTCCCTTTCTATATTATGGCCCACCGGGCTGTGCGGGAAGGACGCTTTTTCTGGAACAGTTATATTGACCTGGGCAGCAGCATGGGCGGCAGCCTGTCCTTCTATTTATGGGGCAGCCCCTTTTTCTGGCTGACCATCCCCTTCCCGGAGTCCTGGATCCCGGCCATGCTGCCTTTCCTGATGGCCTTGAAATACGGAACCGCCATGGTCACTTCCTACAGCTGGATCCGGACCCAGACAAAGCGGTCCGGTGCCGCTTATCTGGGAGCCCTCCTGTATACCTTCTCGGGTTTTCAGGCCTGCAATATCGTATTCCAGCATTTCCATGACGTGACTGCCTTTTTCCCCCTGTTCCTGCTGGCCCTGGACCGCATGATGGAAAAAGGGAAGTGGAGAGGCTTTGCGGTAATGACCGCTCTGATGTCGATCATCAATTATTATTTCTTTGTGGGAGAGGTCATCTTCCTGATCCTGTATTATCTTGTCAGGCGGACAGGCAGGCTCCGGCCCGGGGAAATGGTCCGGGAGATCCTCCGGATCATTCTGGCCGGGACAGCCGGCATTGCCCTGGCGGCCTTCTTCCTGATCCAGTCTCTGACCGGCGTCATCGGAAACAGCCGCCTGTCAAATATGCTGACGGGATATGATATCCTGATCTATCCGGACGCGGGGACCCCCTTTGCCATACTCAAGTCCCTGTTCATGGTGCCGGATCTGATCGCCAGAGGTACATTATTCACCAATTCCAATATAGCCAACGGCTCCCTGGCGGCATTGCTGCCCTGCTTTGCCCTGACCGGCGTCATCGCCTATTTCCTGACCCATCCCATGGACTGGAAAAAGCGGCTGACCCTGATCTGCGCGCTGATGGCCTTTATTCCGGTCCTCAACGCCCTGTTCTCCGCGTTGAATTCCAACTATTACGCCCGCTGGTTCTACATGCCCCTGCTTATCATGGCCTGTATGACGGCGGAAGCTCTTGAGGAAGGGAATCAGGCGGCCCTGAAGAAAGGCGCCCTGGTCTCGCTGGGCTTTGTGGCCCTCTTTCTGGTCACAGCCTGTCTGCCGGTCGAAGGGAGCGGCGGCAAGCTGGAATTCTTTAAGATCAGTGAGAACCCGAAACTCCTCAGGGTCCAGATCATCGGTACCCTGCTGATGGTACCCGGTCTGCTCTGGATCGTATTCGGCAGGACGTCCCAAAAAAGCGGGAGCAGGACAGGCCTGAAGCAGATTCTGGTCACAGGGCTCTGCTGTCTGCTCTGTACAGTGACAGTTCTGTACAACGGCAGTTCTCTGATCGCCTGGACCGGCGGTGTCAAATGGAAGAAGCAGATGCTGGGGTCAGTGCCTGAGATTCCGGATCCGGACACATTTATGCGGGTCGAGACGGACGGTACCAGTACCAACTACGAGATGGTCTGGGGCATTCCCACCATCCACTGCTTTGAAAGTACGGTCAGCCCTTCGATCTTTGATTTCTACCGGGGCATCGGCATGATCCGTACGGTAGAATCCACCCTGCCCATTGAGAGGATCGGGGCCCGGGCCCTGGTATCCATGCGCTACTATCTGGAGAATACACTGGTCAAGCCCTCTGAGACTTATGAGGATAAGGGCGGGCTCGACGGTTATGTCAAGGTCGAGGACACCAATACCCTTGATGACGGCTACGACATTTATGAGAATACCCACTTTATCCCGATGGGCTTTACCTTCGACTATTTTATGACAGAGGATACCTATAAAGCAGTCCCGAGGGGCGTCGTCGCTGACAGGCAGCTGGTCCGGGACCTGGTCCTGACGGAGGAACAGAAGGAAAAATACGGTCATCTGATGACAGAGGAGACAGGGATCCCTTCCGAGGAAATGGAACTGACCGATTTCTTCGCGGAATGTGACGCCAGGGCTGCCACGGCCTGCAGCAGCTATACCGTTACAAAAGACGGTTTCCGGGCTGAAATCGATATGGACAGAGAGAATCTGGTCTTTTTCTCAGTCCCTTATGACAGAGGATTCAGCGCTTATGTAGACGGACGGGAAACGGAGATCGAAAGGGTCGATCACGGACTGATGGCAGTCTGTGTGCCGGAAGGCAGCCATTCCATTGAATTTGTCTATTTTCCTGTCGGTCTGCTGCCAGCCTGCGGCGTATCGGCCGCGGCCTTGGTCCTGCTGCTGGCCAGTCTCATCGCGGAACGGGGAAGAGCGGGGAAAGGCGGCAAAAAATCACTTGCAAAGACAGCAGGCAAGTGATAACATATCTTTCGTCAGTGTACAAATGTCCGCACAGAAAAGACAATATGGGGAATCACAGCGAATATTATATCGTCCGTAAGCGGGCGGTTCCGGAAATCCTCCGGAAAGTTGTTGAAGTGAATAAGGTACTTGCCTCCGGCCGGGCCAGAACGGTCAATGAGGCGGCGGAAATGGTGGGAATCAGCCGGAGCTCCTATTATAAGTTCAAGGACGATATCGAGGAGTTCCATGATACGTCCGGGGAAACGGCGCTTTCCCTGTTTTGTGAGATTCAGGACCGTAAGGGCGTTCTTTCAGAAATCCTGCAGGTACTGGCCGGTTCAGGCGCCAATATTCTGACCATTCATCAGAGCATCCCCATGAACGGGATCGCGGGACTGTCCGTCAGCATGCAGATTTCGGAAATGTCGGAAGGTGCCGGCATCATCAGCAGTCTGGAGAGGACGGCAGGCGTACGTAAAGTGAGAATAACCGGAAGAGCCTGACGGCCTTCTGATTCAGAAAGGAAAAACAGTTATGGTACAGATCGCAGTACTTGGATTCGGCACAGTTGGAAGCGGTGTTGTGGAGCTGATCGACAAAAACCAGGCGTCGATCCGCGGCAGATTCCCGGAAGGGATTCATGTCAAATACATACTGGACCTGCGGGAATTCCCCGACAGTCCCTACCATGACAGGGTCATTCATGATTATAATATTATTCTCAATGACCCCGAAATCAGGATCATCTGCGAGACCATGGGCGGAAAGAATCCTGCGTACGCCTTTTCCAAAAGCGCTCTGGAGAAGGGCATCAGTGTCTGTACCTCCAATAAAGAGCTGGTGGCGGCCCACGGTCCGGAACTTCTGCGGACGGCGGCGGCCCATAACTGCAGCTACATGTTCGAAGCCAGCGTAGGCGGCGGCATTCCTGTCATCCGCCCTCTGCTCAATGCCCTTTCCCAGGAATATATCACTTCAATCGTAGGTATCCTGAACGGGACGACCAACTATATCATGACCCGTATGGAAAAGGAGAATATGACGTTCGAGGAGACGCTCAGGATCGCCCAGGAAAAGGGCTATGCCGAGCGCAATCCCGAGGCCGATGTGGAAGGACACGATGCATGCCGCAAGATTGCCATCCTGTCTTCTCTGATGACCGGAAAGACCGTCCGTTATGAGGACATCCCCTGCGAAGGCATCAGCAGGATCACCAAAGCGGATTTCGGCTATGCCAGAAATATGCAGATGGGCATCAAGCTGCTGGGTATGGCCCACAGGAATGAAGACGGCTCTGTCAATGTCAGGACCGCTCCTTTCCTGGTCTCCAGAGACCATCCCCTTTACAGCGCCACCGGCGTTTTCAACGCGGTCTTCGTACACGGCAACTGTGTGGACGATCTGATGTTCTACGGCCGCGGCGCCGGTAAACTGCCGACCGCGAGCGCGGTAGTGGCGGATGTGGTCGACTGTGCCGTGAATCTGGGACGCAATGTGGATGTGGCCTGGTCTGATGAAGTGCTTCCGCTGGCGGACTCCTCCAAAGAGGTCCGCAGGTTCTTTATCCGCGCGGCAGCGGACGCCAGAGACAGCCTCCTTTCTGCCTTCGGATCAGATCTGGAAGAAGTATCCTCGGATACCCCCGCGGCGGATGAATGTGCCTTTGTGACCGCTGCCATGTCGGAAGCGGCATTTGACGAAGCGGCCGCCGGAATTTCCGGAATCCGGACCTGGATCCGTTTATTCTGAAGGGAATATCTCACCAGATGCGGGCGTGCGGGTCTCGTAAATGAACCGGAAGTCTGACGCCCGGTTCATCCTCTTCGGAAGCGGGGATTTGTCAAATAGAGGTAAGCGGGTCTTGCAAGACGGCCGCATTAATAGTATAGTAAATTTTCGGACTACATTCCCGGGGCCGTCTGGCGCCGGGAAATGTATTGAGACCGGAAGGTCTCAGGATGTTACAGGACAGACCGGGGAGGCCCGGAGAAAGGAAGACCCGGTCACAGGTCGGAGGACCGGATCTGAAGCAATACGTAAATATGAAAAAAGTTGTAAAGTTCGGCGGCAGCTCCCTGGCAGATGCCGTCCAGTTCCAAAAAGTCGCCGAGATCATCCACGCGGATGAATCCAGAGTCTATGTCATTCCCTCCGCGCCCGGCAAACGCTTCGACGGTGATACCAAGGTCACGGATCTGCTTTATCATATGTATGAAGAAGCGAAGGCAAAGAAGGACTTCAGCAAGACCCTGCAGACCATTAAGGACCGTTATGATCAGATCATCCGGGGCCTGGGCCTGAAGAATTTTTCTCTGGACAAGGAATTCGATATCATCGAGCATGAGCTGCTGGACGATCCGGACGAGGACTATACAGCTTCCAGAGGGGAATACCTGAACGGCCGTATCATGGCCAGGTATCTCAAATATGAATTTATCGACGCTCAGGAAGTGATCTTCTTCCATGAGGACGGCTCCCTGAATCTGGAAAAGACCACCTTTACCCTGCGCAGGCGCCTGGAAAAGGTGCCCAGGGCGGTCATTCCCGGTTTCTATGGCCAGGGCTATAACATGAAGGTCAAGACCTTCTCCCGGGGCGGCTCGGATATCACCGGGTCCATTGTGGCGGGCGCCTGCAAGGCCGATGTCTATGAGAACTGGACCGATGTTTCCGGTTTTATGGTGGCGGATCCCAGGATCGTGTCCAATCCGGTCCGGATCGAGACCATCACCTACCGGGAGCTGCGTGAGCTTTCCTACATGGGCGCTTCCGTCCTGCATGAGGAGGCCATCTTCCCGGTCCGCCATGAAGGCATTCCGATCAACATCCGCAATACCAACGCCCCTGATGAGGACGGCACCTGGATCGTGGAGTCCACCTGCCAGAAATCCGGTTATGTCGTGACCGGTATCGCCGGCAAGAAAGGCTTCTGCACGGTCCTGATCTCCAAGGCCATGATGAACTCGGAGATCGGCTTCGGCCGCAAGGTCCTCCAGGCCTTTGAAGAGAACCAGATTTCCTTCGAGCATATGCCTTCCGGCATTGACACCATGACCATTGTGGTCCATGAAGACGAGTTCATGGACAAGGAGCAGCGGGTCGTTTCCGCTATCCACAGGCTGGCAGGTCCGGATTCCGTCGAGATCGAGTCCGACCTGGCTCTGATTGCGGTGGTCGGCCGCGGTATGAAGTCCACGCGGGGTACCGCCGGCCGGATCTTTTCCGCCCTGGCCCACGCCCATGTCAATGTCAGGATGATCGACCAGGGCTCCAGCGAGCTCAATATCATCATCGGTGTGGAGAATGAAGACTTTGAGACGGCCATCCGTGCTATTTATGATATTTTTGTTCTGACGCAGATCTGACCGGTCCCGGGCGGCCGCGGTCTGACAGAAGTCTGTTTGAATGCAGGCGCTCCGGCGCTTGCATTTTGTTTTGTTTCTGACATAATGAAAAGGACGAACGGACGGGCACGCCTGTCCGGAATATGGTAAGGAGGACTGCTGTTATGGATACTGGCTGTCTTGAAATTGTTGTGAAAAGAGCGAATAATCCCCTGAAGAAGATCCTGCAGATCGTGGCGGCTGCCCTGGCTGTGGTGTGTGCCCTGGGGCTGCTGGTTTTCGGCGCGTTTTCCCTGATCGG
Organism: uncultured Lachnospiraceae bacterium; assembly: GCA_902789735.1. GTDB lineage: Bacteria > Bacillota > Clostridia > Lachnospirales > Lachnospiraceae > CAG-791. Next base: position 106,708 of record CADAOZ010000007.1, on the reverse strand, counting down.
TACGGTCCTGTTCGCCGCCCTTGCCTGGTATCTGAGCCAGGATCTCAATATCGACTATGAATACGCCTATGTGGACAGGGAACTGCGGGTGGCAAAGATCATCAATAAATCCAAACGGAAGGAAGTGGCAGTCTATGATCTGAATGAGATGGAGGTCATGGCGCCGGAAAAATCCCATCATCTGGACAGTTATAACAACAGGAACCTGCCGGTGACCGACTATTCCAGCCATACGGAGCCGGCCCGTCCCGGAATCCGTTACCGTGTCTGCTTCCCGGACAAGATTCTGGTGCTGGATCTGGAAGGTGAGTACGCGGAGGAGATCTTCCGGAGCCTGCGTACCTATATGCCCCGCAAGATCTTCCGGGACTGAGCGTCCCTTCGCGCGGCTGGTCCGGTCCGGAATATCCGCCGGACGGTGACAGGAGCGGAAAATAATGATACAATAATCCACGCCCGGTCCGCGGGCATGCCCTGTCCGGACCGGCCGCGCTGCGGTGTCCGTTTTCCGGACCGCACCGGCCAGTGGCAGTAATAAGTAGAAGGAGACAGCATTTCATGAGCAACGAAGAGATCAGGAACGGCGCGGACGCGGCCGCTGAAGAAGAGACCAGAGAAAGCAGGAACTTTATCGAGCAGGAGATCGATAAGGACCTGGCGGAAGGCGTTTACACCACGGTACATACCAGATTCCCTCCCGAACCCAATGGCTATCTGCATATAGGCCATGCCAAGAGCATACTGCTCAACTACGGACTGGCCCAGGAATACGGCGGTAAATTCAATCTGCGTTATGATGATACCAATCCCACCAAGGAGGATACGGAATTCGTAGAGTCCATCCGTGAGGATGTGACATGGCTGGGCGCGGATTATGAAGACAGGATCTTTTTCGCCTCCGACTATTTCCAGGAAATGTATGAGGTCGCCGTCAAACTGATCAAAAAGGGTAAGGCCTATGTCTCTGAGCTGACGGCGGAGCAGATGCGTGAATACCGCGGCACCCTGACCGAGCCGGGCCGGAACGATCCCAACCGGGACCGTCCCGTCGAGGAGAACCTGGACCTGTTCGAACGCATGAAGAACGGTGAGTTCGCGGACGGTGAGCGCACCCTGCGGGCCAGGATCGATATGTCCAGCGGCAATATCAATATGCGTGATCCGATCATCTACCGCGTGGCTCATATGACCCATCACAATACGGGCGACAAGTGGTGCATCTATCCCATGTACGATTTCGCCCATCCGATCGAGGACGCCATCGAAGGCATTACCCATTCCATCTGTACCCTGGAATTCGAAGATCACAGGCCTCTTTATGACTGGGTCGTCCGGGAGGCGGAGTATCCCCATCCCCCCAGACAGATCGAATTTGCCAAGATGTTCCTGACCAATGTCGTTACCGGCAAGCGTTATATCAAGAAGCTGGTCCTGGACGGGATCGTGGACGGCTGGGATGATCCCAGGCTGGTCTCTATTTCCGGCCTGCGCCGCAGAGGCTTCACGCCCGAGTCCATCCGCAAGTTCGTCGACCTGTGCGGTGTCTCCAAGAGCAACTCCTCTGTGGATTACGCCATGCTGGAATACTGCATCCGCGACGATCTGAAGATCGGCTGCAAGCGTATGCTGGCAGTTCTGGATCCCATCAAACTGATCATCGACAATTATCCCGAGGACCAGGTCGAGTATCTGGATGCCGACAACAATCTGGAGAATCCCGAGCTGGGCAAGCGTAAGATCCCCTTCGGCAGAGAGCTCTGGATTGAGCGCAATGACTTTATGGAAGTGCCGCCCCGGAAATACTACAGACTGTTCCCCGGCAATGAAGTCCGCCTGATGTACGGCTATTTTGTCAGGTGCACCGGTTTTGACAAGGATGAGGACGGCAATATCACCGCCGTTCATGCCACATATGATCCTGAAACGAAGAGCGGCAGCGGTTTTACCGGCCGTAAGGTCAAGGGTACCATCCACTGGGTCTATGCCGGGCAGGCAGTCCCCGTGGAAGCCCGTCTGTATGAGAACATCATCGATGAGGAAAAGGGCGTTTACAACGCGGACGGCAGCCTCAACCTCAACCCCCATTCCCTGACGGTATGCCGGGCATGGGCAGAGCCGGCTCTGCAGGACGTGAAGCCCTTCGAGCGTTTCCAGTTCGTCCGCAACGGCTATTTCTGCGTAGATTACAAGGATTCCAGAGAAGGCGCCCCTGTTTTCAACAGGATCGTAGGCCTCAAGAGTTCTTTCAAGCTGCCTAAGAAATAAAAATACAGAATAAAATAAAGCATAAAAAGAAACGGTTCTCGAAAGAGAACCGTTTCCTGCAGTGCCGGTCAAATGAGATGCCCGGATGAAAGACTCCGGGACAGGCAGATGTCAGAGAGTCATACGGCGGAGGGTATTCAGGCAGGCCCTGACCTCCTCCCGATAGGCGTCCGGGTCCGGCAGGGCGCCGGGAATGGACCGCTGCAGGATTCCGGACCGGGTCATCTGCAGCATATCGGTGATCCGGCGGGCGTCCGCGGCGGACAGGAAAGCCGGATAATTGACTTCTTCGAACAGGGCTTCATAACGGTCGCTGACATGGGCCGGGCAGGCCCGTACTGCTTCCGCCACTTCCGGGATGATCTCCCGGTCCGCTTTTTCCAGGAAGAGCAGCATATGGGGGTAGAGACGGATCACACTGGCTTCCGCGTCCGTCAGCCTTTTCTGCAGCTCAAAATAATCCGTTTCCGGACGCCGGAATTCCTCATGGAGTTCCAGCAGGACGAAACGGGTGGAATATTCATACAGAAAAGAGAAGAGGCCGATCTTATTGATGAAATAGTGGAAGAGCAGGCCCTTGCTGATGCCGGCCTCACTGACGATCTCGTCCGTGCTGGCGTGGCGGTAGCCGTTTTCCGTAAATATTTTGAGAGAACCGTTGATCATGCGGTCCTGTTTGGATTTTTTCAGATCAAAAAATTTCTCATTCATACCAATCAATATAGCATGCGGCGACTGACTTTTCAATAAAAGACGTGAGGATTTGCTCCCGGCCGCAGGGAGTGTCCTCCGGTGGAAAATACGTCAAAGAACATGACAAAAACCGGGAAAAGATTGAGAATGTAGGCAGTCTGCATCTTTTCATTTTCAAAGAAATAAGGTATTATGGATTTTAGTGCAGTTACAATACTGTATATAAGAATGGAGGAAAAAAATGGGTAAACTGACTAAGTTATTTATCGGATGTACGGCAATCGGTGTCGCGGCAGCGACCGCTTATTATTTTATGGAGCGCAGCGCCGCGTCCGAGATCCCGGAGGCGGATATAGATGATGAAGCTCCCGAAGCGGAAGCAAAAACAGAAGAAAAAGAGAACTTCATTAACAAGGCGACAAGGACCTACACGACCATCGTCAGCTTCATTGCGGATTCCGCGGAAAAGGTAATGGATTACCTGGACAGGGACGAAGAAGATGAGTTCGATCCCGAGGAAGAGCCCGAGGAGGAGACCGCGGAAGAAGCTCTGGAGGCTGCGGAAGAAGTAAAAGAGGCTGCGGAGGATGCTGCCGGGGCCGCGAAAGCAGCTGCAGAAGAAGCTGCTGAGGCTGCGGAAGACAAGGCCGCCGACACGAAGGAAGCGGTGGAAGAGGCTGCCGCTGAGGCGAAAGAAGCAGCGGAAGAGGCTGCCGCGGACGCCGCGGAAGCTGTCAGCGCCGCAAAGGAAGCCTTCGAGAAAAAGGCTGATGAAGTCGTGGATCTGCTGGACGAAGAGTAAGCCGCCATATTTTCTGTGGATTTTTTCCTTGATGAATCATAAATGAGAGACTATAATGCTCATTAGACAACTGACAGGAACAGGTTCGAAAGGATAGCATGGTAATGCGCTTACTTGTAATTTCGAAATACACATAAAATTTCAGGAGCACGTTTGGGGATAGTTTTTTCCGCAGGCGTGCTTTTCTTTTGACCTGCGTTCTGCGGTAATCTATTTTTTCTATGGGAGGTAGAGAGTGAAAAACGAAAGAATCAACATCGGAGAAAGAGGCATCTATGACGCGAAACAGCTGGGCGCGGGACGCGTCCTGGTCCTGGGACTGCAGCATATGTTCGCCATGTTCGGCGCGACAGTACTTGTTCCTCTGCTGACCGGACTGAGTGTATCTACGACCCTGCTGTTCGCCGGCCTCGGGACACTGCTTTTCCACCTGCTGACCAAAAGGAAGGTACCGGCATTTCTGGGTTCCTCCTTCGCCTTTCTGGCAGGCTATTTCACCATCGCGCCTAACGGAGAGGAAGAGCTGCTTCCCTATGCCTGCTTCGGCGTAGCGGTAGCCGGCCTGGTCTATCTGATCCTGGCCCTTCTGTTCAGGACCTTCGGTGCCCGTAAGGTCATGCAGTTCTTCCCGCCGGTCGTGACCGGACCGATCATCATTGCCATCGGCCTGAACCTGTCCGTAACGGCCATCAGCAGCTGCTCCAGCAACTGGCCGGTCGCCCTGGTCGCCATTGCCATCGTTATTATCTGCAATATCTGGGGCAGGGGCATGATCAAGATCATCCCCATCCTGCTGGGCGTGATAGGTTCCTACCTGTTCGCGGCGATCCTGGGCATCATAGACTGGACGCCTGTTCTGACAGCACCTGTCATCGGCAGCCCGATCGTGTACCGTCATACCGTATTCTCCATTTTTACCGGCGGGAACCTGGATACATCCCTGCTGATCACCTCCGTGATCACCATCGTCCCCATCGCCTTCGCGACCATGATGGAGCATATCGGAGATATTTCCGCCATCTCCTCTACGGTCAACCGCAACTATATCAAGGATCCCGGCCTGCACCGCACGCTGACAGGCGACGGTCTGGCAACAACCATCGCTTCCCTGTTCGGCGCGCCTGCCAATACGACCTATGGTGAGAATACCGGCGTCCTGACCCTGACCAGAGTTTTTGATCCCATGGTCATCCGCCTGGCAGCGGTCCTGGCGATCGTATTTTCCTTCTTCCCCAAGTTCGCGGCTGTGATCGAGGTCATGCCCAGCGCTACGGTCGGCGGTATTTCCCTGATCCTCTACGGAATGATTTCCGCAGTCGGTGTCCGTAATATCGTAGAGACCAATGTAGACTTCTCCAAGAGCCGGAACGTCCTGATCGCCGCTCTGATCCTGGTCCTGTCCATCGGTATTAACTACTCCGAAGCAGGCGCCATCGTGATCCCCATGGGCAGCATTACCATCACTTTCTCAGGACTGGCCACAGGTTCCCTGGTAGGTATCATCCTCAACGCCATCCTGCCCGGCAAGGATTACAAGTTCGAAGAGGACGAGCCCAACCGGACCGGTGTCAGCTTCGAGATGATCCACGGCGAGACCCTGGCGGACGAAATGTCCAAAAACAGATGATCTGTCCGGACAGATAGAACAGACCAAATGAAAACAGCCCTTCCCGTATACAGGAGGAACCGCAGTAATGAACGCGTGATGTCCTGTATGGGAAGGGCGTTTTTTGTGTGTCTTCCTGTTCTTTGAATTATTACCTGTATTTTCCCATGTCCATGCCCGCCGTTTTTCAGACCGGGGCCGGGCCGCTGCTGCCGCGGACGATCAGGTGAGGTTCATATTCCGCCCGCATGGTATATTTGCCGGAGGTCTGCTTTTCCCTGCGCTGGTTCTTGCGGTAGATCATCTCCACGGCTGCCTGTCCTTTCAGGACAGAGGAATGCTCCACGGTCGTCAGGCCGATCTGGGGCATGGAGGCGTGCAGGATGTTGTCAAAGCCTACCACCGAATAGTCTCTGGGGACCCGGCATTTTAGATCGGTCAGGGCTGCCAGGATGCCCAGGGCGGACATATCATTATGGCCGATCAGGGCAGTTGCCTCCGTTTTGTCCTGAATGGTTTTGACAGTCAGGTCATATCCGTTCCTGTATTCCGCTTCGTCCGCCGGATACAGGGCGTAGGCGGTGCTGGTGGGACTTACCAGGCGGACCATGGACGGATCCAGACCCTGCTCCCGGAAGGCGTCCCGGACCCCCTCCAGGCGGTTGATCCGGCTGATTTCCTTTTTCAGGACCGGAGGCGACAGGTAGAGGACTTTCCGGTGGCCCAGAGACAGCAGGTATTCCCCCACCAGAAAGCCGGTCTTGCGGCTGTCCAGTTCCACAGAATCGTAGCGGATCCCTTCCTGTTTCTCACCAATGGAGATGACCGGGATTTCTTTGGCCAGGCGGTTGGCGGGAGAGGTGTTGCTGAGAGGATACAGGGCGATGATCCCGGCCAGCTCCGCCCGGTTCAGGAGCTCGAAATACCGGTCCTCCGCTTCCGCGGACCGGAAAGTAATGGCGGTCAGGACCTGATAACCATACTCCGCGGCATGTTTGGTGATGGAATGGACCATCATGGAATAATAGCCGTTGGACAGGGAAGGCCCCAGGACTACGATCACGTTCCTGAGGACCTTTTCTTTGGGCGCCTCTTTTTTGCGGGGCTTCTGATAGCCCAGCTCCGCCGCGGCTTCTTTCACTTTACGGACGGTATCTTCCGTGAAGGATACGCCCGGCCTGCCGCTCAGGATCATGGAAACGGCGGACTGGGAGATACCCGTATATTCCGCCAGATCTCTTGTGGTGACCTTATTTCTTTTACCCATCTTTTTCCTCCTGTCCGGCCCGGCGGTTCCGCTGTCTGCGGACGTCTGCCGGGACTTCCAGCCTTTCTTTGGAGCAACTTTCCGGAACGATTTCCGGATTGTTCTGCCGCCTGTTTTCACCTTTTGACCGTTTTGATTTATTTTGATTAACGACCGATTACTAATCAGAATTTTAATTGATTATTAATCATCATAGCATTGATCAACAACTTGCGCAAGCCGGATCCGGGGGCCGGCGGCAGAAATCCTGATTTACCGCGGTTTGCGGCGGAATACCCCGGAAGACAGGAGCTGATTCCCGCTTACCGGCCGATTCCGGAGGGTGTTAATCAATTATTGTGATTAATTAAATAATGCCGGAAAACCGCATATTTACGCGGTTTTCTGATTTGACAGATACGAAAAAATATAGTAAAAATAGTACAAGACAAGAACAGAAAACACAGCAGCGAAGACACAGGAGGGGCCCCCTGCAGTCGACGGCAGCAGCGGCAGAGTCCGATGCGGAAAGGAAAAATGAAATGGCAGTTATCACTTTTGTATGCGCAGGTCAGATGAACTCAGCAATCACATTTCCGGCTTTTGAGAACGGACATGAAGTCCGCCTGGTCGGATCGCCTCTGGACAGGGAGATCATTGATCATCTCAGAGAGGACAACTTTCATATCACACTGAAGCGGACCCTCCATGACGGCATCAAATATTATCAGATTGAAGAGCTGGAAGAGGCTCTGCAGGGCGCGGACCTGATTCTGGGCGGCGTATCCAGCTTCGGCCTGGACTGGTTCTGTGATGAGATCCTGCCGGTCCTTCCGGAGACTGTCCCGCTTCTGACTGTCACCAAGGGTATGGTCGATCTGGAAGACGGCACCCTGGTCCCCTATCCGACCATTTTCGCCCAGCGTCAGCCCGCAGGTAAAAATATCAACTTCAACGCCATCGGCGGTCCCTGCACCAGCTATGAGCTGGCAGACCATGACAACAGCCATGTGGCCTTCTGCGGCAAAGACATGAAGACGCTGGAATATATCAAATCCCTTCTGGCCACAGACTATTATCACATCAGCCTGTCCACGGACGTGACCGGTGTCGAGTGCGCCGTCGCCATGAAGAATGCCTATGCCCTGGGCGTTTCCCTGGCGGTCGGTATGGCTGAGAAAAAGGATGGTAAGATCGGCGCGGTCCATTACAACTCCCAGGCGGCCCTTTTCGGCCAGGGGGTCAAGGAAATGATGCAGCTGCTGGCGCTGATCGGCGGCGGCCCCGAGAATATCATTCACGGCGCCGGTGACCTCTATGTCACTGTATTCGGCGGACGTACCCGCAAGATCGGCACCCTGCTGGGCAGAGGCCTGACTTTCCAGGAGGCCATGGATGAGCTCCAGGGCGTGACACTGGAATCCATCGTCATCGCGACCCGTACGGCCAGAGCCGTCAGAAGACTGGCTGAAAGAGGCGTCGTTTCTCTGAAGGATTATCCGCTCCTCATGCATGTGGACGCGATCATCAATGAAGGCGCCGAAGTCAATATCCCCTGGGAGCAGTTCACAATGAAAGTGGAAGGCTGAGCCCGGCTCCCGGTATAAACCCGCCGCCGCGGCAGTGTCTGCGGCCGGCAGATGAAGAAGAGTCTTCTTGCCGCATCAGCGGAATCCCGGTCAGGTATGGGAAAAGGAAAAAACGCATATACATTCTGAGAGGTACCGGGATGGAGACAACGGGAGCCCTCGTCGGATATGATCCGCCTGGGCTCCCTGTTTTTACCTTGAAAAACTTAAGAAAAATTAAGAAATAGGTTTTGTCGAGAGATATAGGAGTATATAGATCCACACAGATCATATGGAGGTATTCATGAAAGAAAAGACTACAGTTGCGCAGAAACTGCAGAAATTCGGCGCGTTTCTGGCCGGTATGGTCATCCCCAATATCGGCGCTTTTATCGGCTTTGGCCTGATCACCGCCTTCTTCCTTTCCACGGGCTGGACCCCCAATGAAGAGCTGGCCAAACTGATCTCACCCATACTGAACAACCTGCTGCCCATCCTGATCGCCTATACCGGCGGTAAGATGGTCGGCGGCCAGCGCGGCGCTGTCCTTGGCGCTTTCGTAACACTGGGCGCCATCGTAGCGGTGGAAGGAACCCCCATGTTCCTGGCCGCCATGATCCTGGGACCTTTCTCCGGTCTGGTCATCAGCAAATTTGATAAATTCATCGACGGCAAGGTGCCGGGCGGTTTTGAGATGATCGTCAACAACTTCTCCCTGGGTATCATCGGCGCCATCCTGTGCTGCTTTGCCTACCTGGTGTTCGGTCCCCTCATGCATGCTGTATCCACAGCCCTGACCGGCGGCGTCAACTGGATGCTGGACCACAACATCCTGCCCCTTTCCCACATTTTCGTAGAGCCCGCCAAGGTGCTTTTCCTCAACAACGCGCTTGACCACGGTATTTTCGGACCCATCGGTTATGACCAGGTCAAACAGTTCGGCCATTCCGCCCTCTTCATGCTGGTCCCCAACCCCGGCCCCGGCCTGGGACTGCTCCTGGCTTACTGGTTCTTCGGCAAGGGTGAAATGAAGGAAGCCGCGCCCGGTATGATCATCATCCACTTCTTCGGCGGCATCCACGAAGTATATTTCCCCTACGTACTGTCCAACCCCGTGACCATCCTCGGCATGATCGCCGCCGGCATCGTGGGTACAGGCACCCTGACCCTGTTTGACGCGGGTACTGTCGCGACGCCTTCTCCCGGCAGTATCTTCTCTGTCATCGCCCTGACGCCCAAGGACAGCATGATCGCGGTCCTGCTGGCAGTCGTCCTCTCAGCGGCGGTCTCCCTGGCCCTGAACAGTATTTTTGTACGGATCCAGGTCAGACGCGGCGGCGACATGACCATGGGTGAATCCGTCATCCCCGCAGAAGCCATGGGTTCCTCCGCAGCCAGGAATGACGTCGTCAATGATATCGACGCGGGCGTAGCCGGTCTGGATCTGACCAATGTAAGAAAGATCGCGGTATGCTGTGACGCCGGCATGGGCTCCTCGGCCATGAGCGCCCAGGCCCTGAAGAAGAAGATCAAGGCAGCAGGCCTGCCCATCGAAGTCACTAACTACGCCATTGCCAGAATTCCGGATGATGTAGACCTGATCATCACCCATGAGAAGCTGACCGGTACCGCCAAAGCGGCCCAGCCCGGCAAGCAGCATCTTTCCATCAGCAACTACATGAAAGCCCCTGAATATGACGAGCTGACAGAAGCCCTGATCAAAGTAGAGCTGGCAGGAAACCGCAAGGCAGCCCCTGCGCCTGCTCCGCAGCCCCAGCAGCCGGAAGAAAGCCTGGCCAGAAGAAGAACGGCCGGCGGCAGAATGGTAGACCTCAGGACCATAGACAAGATCATGTTCGTATGTGACGCAGGTATGGGTTCCTCCGCCATGGGCGCTGTGGTCCTGCAGAACATGCTGGAAGCCAACGGCCTGGCCAATATCCGGGTCGCCCACTGCAAGATCGTGGAGATCCCTGCCGACAGCAGATACATCGTCTGTCCCAAGGAATTCGCGGTACAGATCGCGGACTGCATGCCCGATTCCAGAATCATCGCCATCGATAACATCATGGACGCTCCCGAATATAAGCAGATCACCGAAGAATTCCTCCAGGCCAGAGTCAACAGCAATATCCTGACAGGAGAGAGCGACGACTATCACGGCGGTGTCCTGATCAAGAAGAACATCCGCACCAACCTGCCTTCCGTGACAAAGGAAGAAGCCATCCGCGCCATCGGCAATGCCCTGGTGGAGACAGGCTATGTAACCGAGAAGTATGTAGACGGCATGATCGCCAAGGAAGATGTTTTCAATACGGCCATCGGCAACTCCCTTGCCATCCCGCACGGTATTGAAAGTGTCATCGGTGAGATCCGCAACTCCGGACTGGCCATCTTTACCTACCCCGACGGCATCGACTGGGGCGAAGGCGAGACCGTCAAACTGGTCATCGCGGTCGCGTCCGCAGGCGACAGCCATGTGGAGACCCTGGGCAAGATCGCCGGTGCCTGCGAATCGGAAGAAGCAGTGGAAGATATCCTGAAGATGAGCGTCGACGAGATTTATGATCTGTTCGCTTAAAGGATGACGGAGCGGTCCTGAAACAGCAGGATCCTCTGATAAAAAACATATTATCCCCTCCCTGACCGGCCTGGGCCGCGGCAATCCCGCAGCCCGGGCCGGTCGCTTTTTTGATTTGTTTCTTTTTTGATTTGTTTCTTTTTTGTTCTGTTTAAGGAAAGGTTAAGGTTTTTGGTGTTTCCCGGAAAGGTCCGCGCGTTATCCTCAGGATGTAAACAGAAACAAGGCAGTAAATCAGTCACATCAAAACAAACGGAACTCAGAAAAACAAAACATATCAGAAAAAAGGATTTATTCCATGGAGGATATAACTATGTGGACAAGAGCGGAACTGAAAGAAACAGGCAGAAACACTTTTAAGGCAAATTACTGGAGGACCGTCCTGGTCTCCCTGATCGCCATGGTCATCGCCGGCGCGGGCGGCAGCTCCGTCGGGGCCGGCGGTTCCTCGGGCGCCGGTGCCGGTGCCATGCAGGAAGCAGGAGAAGCTGCCGGTCAATACGGGCAGCAGGCCACGCCGGAGACCTTCCTGATCGGTCTGCTGGTATCTGCCATCGCCTTCGCGGCCTTAATCATTGGCCTGATGGTCAGGGCCTTCATCCTGAATCCCCTGGATCTGGGATGCAAAAGGTTCTTCCTGATCAATCTGACCCGGCCGGCGGAGGTATCCAGTATCGGCGGCGGATTCGGCGACAGTTATCTGGAAAGAGTCAAGACCCTTTTCTGCAGAGACCTGTTTACCCTGTTATGGACCATGCTGCTGGTGATTCCGGGCATTGTCAAATATTATGAATATCTGATGATCCCCTACCTGCTGGCCGATGATCCGTCGATCACCCGTCAGGAAGCTTTCGCGGAAAGCAGGCGCCTGATGCAGGGCAGCAAGTGGAATGCCTTCATTCTTGACCTTTCATTTATCGGCTGGTACATTTTAAGTGCGGTCACAATGGGAATCGTCGGTGTGCTTTACGCCAATCCCTATCACGATATGACAAGAGCAGCCCTTTATCGGAAGCTGATTATGGAGAATGCCTGACATGTGGACGCGCAGGGAACTGAAAGAAAAAGGAAAAACAGCATTTAAAGCGAATTACTGGAAAACCGTACTGGTCAGCATGCTCATCATGCTGACCGGTATCGGCGCGTTTTCCCGCGGCGGGTCCGGATCAGAAGAGGCGGAAGATACCTTCACTGCCTCTTTTCATCTGGGCCCTTTTTCCTATAACGGCGGTCATGTGACGGGGGAACAGATGGCGGGGAATCCTGTTTTCTGGCTCCTGACCGGTCTGATCGGCCTTACGGTGGGTATGCTGGCTCTTCTGCTTGTGATCATCGTAAAGGCCTGCCTGCTCAACCCGCTGCGGGTGGGCGCCCAGCGTTTTATGCTGATGAATCTCAACCGGGAAGCCAGGGTGGCAGAGGCGGCTTTCGCTTTTGACCACGGATATAAAAATATCGTCACGACCATGTTCCTGCGGGATCTGTATACCTTTTTGTGGGGCCTGCTGTTCCTGGTTCCGGGACTGGTCCGCTATTACAAATATAAGATGGTCCCTTATATACTGGCTGAGCATCCGGATCTTATGCCGGAGGAAGTCCTGCGGCGCAGTACCCTGATGATGGAAGGGCAGAAGTGGAAAGCCTTTTTGCTGGATCTGTCATTCCTGGGCTGGGAAATCCTCTCCGGCGTAACGGCAGGCCTTCTGGGCGTTTTTTATGTCAGACCCTACCGCAGCATGACAGAAGCGGCCCTGTATGAACGGCTGGCTTACGGCAGTCCGGATTATTAGGAAGAAACACAAAGGAAGAAGCATCCCCGCAAAGGCAGTCAAGCACGGCAGACCGCGGTATTAGGAGAAATCACAGATGGCATATACAGTCCTGATCGCTGATGATGAAAAAGAGATACGTTCTGTTCTCCGCCTGTATCTGGAGAACGCAGGCTATAGAGTTCTGGAAGCCGCTGACGGCGTAGAAGCGGAAAAGATTTTTACCGGTGAAAAAGTGGATCTGTGCCTGCTGGATATTATGATGCCGGGTAAAGACGGGTATCAGGTCCTGCGCGGCATCCGGGCCGTCAGCAACATTCCCGTGATCATGATCACTGCCAAAGACCAGGATCCGGAAAAGATCCTGGGGCTGGATCTGGGAGCCGACGACTATATGGTCAAACCCTTCAACCCTCTGGAGGCAGTGGCAAGGACCAACTCCATGATCCGGCGCTATTACCGCCTGGGGGCGGCAGCGGCCGGAGCGCCCGCCGCTTCCGCCGGTCTTCGCTGCAGAGATCTGACCCTGGATACGGAAGCCTGCTGCCTGTACCGGGACGGCAGCCCGATCGAGCTGACTTCCGTGGAATACAGGATCATGCGCCTGTTCATGGAGCATCCCGGCAAAGTATTTACCAAGCAGCAGATCTATGAATGCGGCTGGGAGGATACCTACGCGGTATCTGATAATAACATTATGGTCTGCATCAGCAAACTGCGGGCCAAACTGAGCAGCGACCCGTCCGCCTATATCAGGACGGTCAGAGGATTGGGGTACAGACTTGAAAAAGGATGAGAACTTGCGAAAACCGGTCAGACAGGAAGATCCGGCCGCCTATATAGCCAGGTGGTTCATTGTTTCCCTGCTCCTGACAGTGCTGCTGGAACTGCCGGTGATCTGGCTGGAGAACCGGCTCTTTATCCCGCCGCTTCTGCGGATGCTGGGTGAAAGGACTACCGATGTGGGCCTGACGGAGCTTCTGGTCCAGGCCTTCCGGCTGGCCGTAAGCCTTTTACTGGGCGGCGCGGAGACCTCTGTTTTTACCAGCAATTTTTCCATCCTGATCGCCCTTGCCATGTCGGTCCTCCTGCTGCTGCCTGTCCTGGCGGTCGGCTGGATCTTCTCCCGCAGGATCGGGATTTATGTCCGTCAGCTGCAGGAAGCCAGGGACGCGGACCGGGACAGTTATGAGAAACAGCGGAACCTGCTGATTTCCGCCATGGCCCACGACCTGCGGACGCCGGTCATGTCCATTTCCGCCATGGCCCAGGCCCTGGCCGATGATATGGTGCCGCCGGAATCCAGACAGGAGTACTACAGGGGCATCATTTCCAAGTCCGGCAAGATGGGGGAACTGATCACCCTGCTGCTGGACTATGTCAAGCTGGACAGCCAGGGATTCGCCCTGCAGAGAGAAAAGACGGACCTGACCCGGCTGGTCCTGGAAGAGACCGCGGATTTCTATCCGGCGGCCGAGGAGGCAGGCATGGAAGTGGACGCGGATATTCCGGAAGAAGCCTGTATGATCGAAGCGGACCGTAAACAGCTGGGCAGAGTCATTGCCAACCTGCTGATCAACGCGGTCCGGCATAATCCTCCGGGGACGGGGATCTGTGTTTCCGTCAGCCGGCGTCCCGGCATCGCCTCAGTGATCATCGCGGATAACGGCAGCCCTATAGAGGGGGATCCGGAACAGCTTTTTCAGCCCTTTACCCGCGGTGACCCGGCCAGAAGCCCGGAAGGTGGCAGCGGCCTGGGCCTGTCCATAGCCGACAGGATCGCCCGCATGCACGGTTATAAGCTGGAACTGGTCCAGCCGTACCGGGATTTGACCAAAGCTTTTGTACTGACCTGCCTGACAGAGGAGGAATAGGTCAGGGACCTCTGTTATGTAGTGTTATGTAGTTATGTAGTGTTGTTATGTGTTATGTAGTTTTTATAGCTTTTTAGTGTATGGATTCGTAAATAGAAATGAGGCCTTCCGAATGATTACTGCCGCTGTCATCTCCGATACCCATAACCTGCTGCGCCCCGCGGTCCTGGAACAGCTGGCCGGCTGTGATGTTATCCTTCATGGCGGGGATATCTGCCGGCAGGAAATCGTGGACAGGCTACGGGAAAGAGCACCGCTCTATGTGGTACGGGGCAACAACGACCGGGACTGGGCGGAGCAGATTCCCTATACTCTGGATTTTACGCTGGAGGGCGTCCGCTTCTTCATGACCCATAAAAAGACAGATATCCCCGGCAGGATCGCGGATTATGATGTCATTGTCTACGGCCATTCCCACCGTTTTGCCATGGAGCAGACCGGCGGCACCCTGTTCCTCAATCCCGGCAGCTGCGGGCCCCGCAGGTTCCGCCAGAACATTACCATGGCCATCCTGAGGATTGAGAACGGGCAGATCCTGTCCGCGGACAGGATCGATCTGCCGGATTATATCCCCGCCGCTGACAACAGGAACCGTGCCGCAATAGAAAAGGAGATTCCGGCGGATATCCGGAACAGGATCGAAAAAGCCGTCCGTATGATCAAAAAAGGCAAATCGGTCACGGAGATCGCGGTCCGCCTGCGTCTGGACCATGACCTGGCGGAAAATATCTGCCGCATGTACCTGACCCATCCCGGCGTTGACATTGACGGGATCATGCGCAGGCTGGGCCTGTGACTTCAGACAGGGGCCTCTCAGATAAGGACCCCGGGGGCAGATGACAGCTCCGGGCCGGGACTTCTGGCGGGCCGGGACCTCTGGGGTCGCGGACACACCCGGTTTGCGTAACAGTGATTCGAAGTGATAAGATAGGAACAGACATGATGATACAGTCGGGCTGTCTGCGGCGAAGCGCGGACTGCCCGGACTTCAGGCAATACAGAGGAGACAGATATGGCAGACGAATTGCAATTACAACCGGATGAAACAGTGATCCTGCGTAAGGATAAGATCGGCTACGGCAGCAAAATGCCGTCCATGATGGATAAAAGCAGCCTGGTCCTGACCAACCGCAACCTGATTCTGCTGAAGAAGAATTTTTTCGGGAAAACTACAGAGACGCTCCGTTTTCCCCTCAGCGAGGTCCGGATCGTAAACGGCGTGCCCCAGGTCCAGAAGGGAAAAGCGGATTTTATGGACAGGACCCTGGATATATATTTCAAAAACGGCATGGAAAGTTTCCGCTTTGAGTGGGAAAGCGATATAGATGAGTGGATCCCCTACGTCGTTGCGGCGGTCACCGGTGAGCCGGTCAAAATCAAAAGTGAGGCGGAAAAACTGGCCGAGTTTGCGTCTGTTGTGGAATCCATTGAAGAGCCTATAGAAAAGATTCAGAGTCTGTTCGGTATCAAATCGGAGCGGCAGGTTTCCTGCAAATGCCCTTCCTGCGGCGCCACGCTGACCGGCATTAAGGGAGAGACCGAACAGTGCCCTTACTGCGGTTCCTACTATACATTCTGACAGGATCGCGAAGATATTATTGGTATAAAAAGGCGCAGCCGCGAAGCTTTCCGGAAAGCTCCGCGGCTGTTTCATTACAGTAATAATAAAAAAATCATAAAAATCTGAATGGAACGGTATTCAGCGTATCCGGACTCAGGATGACCGGCTGACCGCAATAAGGATACCGGTCATTCCAGTGTTTCCGCGACCTCCTGCAGATAGGAGATGACAGGAAGGTGCTGGGGACAGATGCCCTCACACTGGCCGCACTGGATACATTCGGAGGCCCGGGGGCCGCCCGGACGCCAGCCATAATCCCTTCTGGCCCTTTCCAGCATACCATACATCTTGTAAAGGTTCATAACGGAGAAGATTTCCGGAATATGGATGCCGACAGGGCAGCCGGGGGTACAGTAATGACAGGAGGTGCAGGCAATCTTGTCGATCCGGTCCAGGGCTTCCCTGGCTGCGGTGACAGCGGCTGCTTCGGACGCGGAAAGAGGCGCGAAATCCTTCATATAGGAAAGGTTATCCTCCATCTGCTCCATGCTGGACATGCCGCTCAGGACCATCATGACATTGTCAAGAGAAGCGACAAAACGGATCGCCCAGGAAGCGGGAGAAGCGTCCGGCAGTTCTTTTTCAAAGATATCTTTGAGGACCTGGGGCGGATCAGCCAGCGTGCCGCCTTTGACCGGCTCCATGACAACGACGGGCTTGCCGTGCTTTTTGGCAACTTCATAGCAGGCTCTGGACTGGACGACCGGATCCTCCCAGTCGGCGTAGTTGATCTGCAGCTGGACAAATTCCACATCAGGATGCTCGGTCAGCAGCTGGTCCAGGAATTCCGGTGAATCATGGAAAGAGAAGCCGTAATGGCGGACCAGGCCTTCCTCCTTGATTTCCTTAACGAAATCCCAGAGCCCGAAGCTGTTGTATCTGTCCACATTTTTCTGGCCCAGGGCGTGCAGCAGGTAGAAATCAAAATAACCCGCGCCGGTCCGTTCCAGACTGGTACGCAGTTCTGCCTTTGCTTCTTCGGCGTTCTGGCAGACGCCTTCTCCGGCATTGAGTTTTGTGGCCAGATAATAGCTGTCCCGGGGATGCCGCTCTACCAGTGCCTTACGGGCGGCTTCTTCGGAGCCTTCGTAAACATAAGCGGTATCAAAATATTTGCCGCCGGCCGCCAGAAAAGCGTCTGTCATACGGGAGGTCTGCTCTATATCGATGCTGCCGTCTTCCAGACGGGGCAGACGCATCAGGCCGAATCCCAGTTTCATACAATCATTCACAAGCTTGTTCATACAATCACCTGTCCTTTGTCGTGTGAACTTAATATTAATTGTTTTTATCATTATATCCTACACGCAAAAGTTAGAAAAAACTAACATTTCAACCGCAATCCCGGCTTCGGACAGGCACTCAGAGGATTTACGGACTGAAATGCCGGGTTTTCAGGAACTCAACCAGCAGTTGAGTGGCTGTATGGGCGGAAATCAACTGCCGGTTCCTGTAAAATCCCCCTGTTTCCGGATATGCTGAAACCATGAAAGGAGGTGCCCGATATGGATCAGAACAAAATCGGAAAGTTCATCGCGGCCTGCAGGAAAGAACAGGGCATGACGCAGGCGAATCTGGCTGAGAAACTCGGGATCAGTGACCGGGCTGTATCGAAGTGGGAGACGGGAAAGTCCATGCCGGATTCCGGGATCATGCTGGAACTGTGCGGTCTGTTACAGATTAACGTCAACGAACTCCTGTCGGGCGAAAGAATCATGGCAGAATTCTACGATAAACGGGCGGAAGAAAATCTTCTGGAAATGAGACGTGAAGTAGAGGAAAAGAACAGGCTGCTGTTAAGGACGGAGTATCTGATCGGCGGCCCGGCGACTGTGGCAGGCCTGCTTCTGTGCTTTGTGGCTTCTTATGTTGATATGCCTGCCGGATGGAGAATCGGACTTATCGTTTTTGCGCTTATCATGATTCTGGCAGTTGCCTTCATGGCTGTAGGCATAGAACAGAAGGCCGGATATTATGAATGTCAGAAATGCCATGACAGACATGTGCCGACCTACTGGCAGACAAATCTCGCGATGCATATAGGCAGAACGAGATATATGAAATGCCCCAGGTGCGGCTGCTGGAGCTGGCAGAAAAAAGTTCTGACAAAAGAAGATCAATTATAAGCTGAACATTAATTTCATTAAAACAACCGGGGTTCTGTCACCGAAGCGCAATTGCGACGGGTGACAGGACCTCTTTTTTTTCATCAGGATGTCTGCCGGCATAATACCGGAGGATAAGGCCTGCTTCCTGACGGCCGGCGCAGGCAGAGCGGTTCGCATTGACAAAACAGAAATAACCCGGTAACATAACAATTGTTATATAACAATAATTATAAGAATGGGATGGAGTGTACAGGGATGCCGCCTAAAGCAAAAATTACGAAGAGCATGATCATAAACGCGGCCGTAGAAATTGTAAGACGGGATGGATTTGAAGGCATCAACGCCAGGACGGTCGCCGGGCAGCTGGGCTGCTCCACGCAGCCGGTCATGTATCATTTTACGACCGTCGACAGCCTGAAGCAGGCTGCTTACGCGCAGGCGGATCAAATGCACTCTAAATACCTGATGGACATCCCGGATGATCAGAATCCGGTCCTGGGGATCGGTCTTAATTACATCCGCTTTGCCGTGGAAGAACCGCGGCTGTTCCGATTCCTGTTTCAATCCGGATACGCGGCGGGGAACAGCCTGCTTGAAATGATGGATTCCCAGGAACTGCTTCCGGTGCTTACGGTCATGCGGGAAGGCGCCGGAGTAAGCATGGAAAAGACCAGGCAGGTATTCCTGACGGTGGCTATGTTCGCCCATGGATATGCCAGCATCATTGCCAGCAATGGCCTGGCGTATGACGAGGAACTGATCGCGGAGCACCTGGAATACGCGTGGAACGGCGCGGTCCTTGCGGCCGGACAGGAGGATACGGAATGATGAAGAAACTGTATGAAAAGAGCGAGATTACCTTTGCGATCCTGTGGATCGTGATCTATACAGTCTGTATAGGGAACCTGCGCAGGCTGGGCGATGACAGCCCGGTCCTGATGATCAGCCTGATCGTTATCTGCGCGCTGATGTTCCTGTGCGTCCGTGCCCTTGGTACCATGGAATATTACGGTCTGACCGGCTGGGCCGGAAACAGCAGAGCCATGCTGTGCTTCATCCCTCTGTGGATCATTGCCAGCATCAACCTGTGGAACGGGATATCTCCCGACTATCCGATGCCCGGACTGGCCTGTGCGGCCGTGATGATGGCCTTCGTCGGCTTTGCCGAGGAACTGATCTTCCGCGGTTTTCTGTTCAAAGCCATTCTGAAGAGCGGCAGCGTTAAAAAGGCGGTCATCATCTCATCCGTCACCTTTGGGCTGGGACATATCCTGAATCTGCTGAACGGACAGGATTTTGTGGAGACGCTGGTGCAGGTGGTATTCGCGGTTGCCGTCGGTTTTGTCTTTACAATGGTCTTCTACAAGGGCGGCAGCCTCTGGCCCTGTATTCTGGCCCACAGCCTGATCGACGTCACGTCTGTTTTCTCATCGGGTGAAGCTCCGCTGCTGGAATGGATCATCCATATCGCGGTATTCATTCTGGCGGTGGGCTACTGCCTGTATCTGGCCGGACATGTCGAAACGCCCCCTGTAAACAGAGTAGAAATGTACAGGTAAAGCGCGCTTATGACACACGCATAAAATGCGTGGAGACGGTTGTGATCACGCTGGCTGCCGCGATGATTGTGATTCTGGAAAAAGATATGTTTCTCGAGACCCGGCATGTGGGAAAGCTTCTTGCGGCAAGGTACGGTGAAACGAACGTGGCCAGTGTCGGAAAATCCCCGGAGTCCTTGACATTCGGCCGGTAATCCTACAGAATTTCTGATATCGGGGCACTGACCTACAGTTCAACCGCAAAATGATCTTCAGGCCCCGGTGAAAAACTGTAAGTTCCAGACTCAGAAAGGACCTGCTGTAAGAATCTATGAAGCTGTATATACTCAGACATGGTGAAACTGCCTATAATGCCGGGAACCTGATCCAGGGCACCACGGACATCCCCTTATCTCCGGAAGGCATCCGTCAGGCGCATGAAGCGCATGAAAGAATCACGGTCCGTCATGGCCTGCGATTTGACAAAATCTATTCCAGTCCCCTTGTCAGGGCGGTCCGGACAGGTGAGATCGTAACAGGTCAAAGCCGGGACACCTTTGTGATCGACAGAAGGCTGCGGGAAATAGAGGTCGGAGCTTTGGCCGGGCGCAGCACCCTGGAAGATACGGAAGTCATGGTGAACTTCATGCGTTATCCGGACAAATATGTGCCCCTGGAGGGCGGCGAGAGCTTTCCGGATCTTGTACAAAGGGCAGGCGGTTTCCTGCAATGGCTGCGCGGGCAGGATCTGCCGGAATCCACCCTCCTTTGCACCCACGGCGGCTGGATGCATGCCATGCGCCTGTATCTGGAGCCGGGAGAGATGCGCAATTTCTGGAAACCTTCCATTACAAATTGCACGCTCTTTCAGCTGGAGCCGGATGGCGATACCTGGAAGATCACGGATATCATAGCCAATACAGAAGGCAGGGCCCTCGGTTTTTGAGACCGGGCCCTGCCTTTTTAAGCGCGCAGGCAGACAAGAAGGGCAGAATCATCTGTCCGTCTGCCGGGAACAGCCATCCACAGCAGACAAAAATAAGTAAAACATGAAAATGTCTGCCTATCTCATAAATCCATAAGTGCCGGGGTGGCAGGCTGCCGATGTATGGGGTACCATAGTAAATATCCTGCCTTCCAGGCAAAGATATTACACACCCTGTCATAGTATAATGGTAAAGACAGGTAAAGACAGATTAGATCATAAAAATTCAGAAGCTGGAATAAGCTTCATAAACCAAACGTAGAACACACAGAATATATACTTACAGGGGGCATACATATGACTTACCGCTTCTGTTTCGGGGCCTCGGGCTCCGGCAAGAGCACCTGCCTGCATCAGGAAATCATCCAAAGGTCCATGCGGTCCATGGAATCGGGGGACAATACCCAGTATCTGGTCCTTGTGCCGGAGCAGTATTCCATGCAGACCCAGAAGGAAATGATCATGGAGCATCCGGACCATGCCATCATGAATATAGATGTGCTCAGTCTGGGCAGGCTTTCCCACAGGATCTTTGAGGAGACCGCACCGGACCGGCGCACGGTCCTGACGGACATTGGCAAGAGCCTGCTGCTGCGGCGGGTGGCTTCTTCCTGTGCCGGAGAAATGCAGGTCCTGGGCGGATCCCTGCACCGGACCGGCATGATCGCCGAGGTCAAATCTGTCCTGTCGGAGTTCATGCAGTACGGGATCGGTACGGAGGAGATCGGCCGTCTGATCGACTGCGCCGCCAAAGGCGGGCAGAAGGCCCTGCGGGCCAGGCTGGCCGATCTGCAGGTCCTGTATCAGGCTTTTGAGCAGGCAAGGGAAGACCGCATGATCACCTCGGAGGAGACCCTGGATCTGTTTGCCCGGGCCATTCCCCGGTCAGAGCTGATCCGGCGCAGCGTCATCGTATTTGACGGTTTTACCGGCTTTACGCCCATCCAGTACCGGGTCCTGGCCGCCCTGATGGCCTGTGCCCGGGAAGTCATCTTCAGTATTACACTGGCGGATGACGGAGGCCTGCGGCCGGAGGAACTGATGGACGGCCGCAGCGCGGGCAGCAGGGAGGCCCTTTTCTATCTGAGCCGCAAGACGGTCAGGGATATTGTCCGGATCGGCCTGGAGAAGGGAATCCCTCACGGCAGAGACCTGTATATGGACAGGCCGGTGCCCCGGCGGTTTGAGACCAATCCGGCCCTGGCCCATCTGGAGAAGAACCTGTACAGATACGGCAGGCGGCCTTATGAGGGAGACCGGGCGGAGTCCGTCAGTCTGACAGAAGCGGCGGATCCGCACAAAGAAATCCGCCAGGTCTGTATCCGGATGAAGGAGTTATCCAGGGAGAAGGGCTATTGCTGGCGGGACTTCGCGGTCATCTGCCCGGACCTGGAGACGTACGGGGATCTTCTGGCGGCCGAAGCCGTCCGGTATGATATCCCGGTCTATATAGATAAGACAAAGGCAATCTATCACAATCCGCTGACAGAAGCTATCCGCAGCGTTCTGCAGATTTCCATGCGGGGATTTGACTATGAGTCTGTGTTCCGCTATCTGCGCAGCGGCCTCAGTTCCCTGACGGCGGAAGAGGTCGATCTTCTGGAGAACTACTGTCTGGAAAAAGGCATCCGGGGACGCAGGAAATGGTCCCTGGCCTTTGATGACGCGACGGAACCCCTGCGGGTCCGCTTCCTGAAAGAGATCGAGCCGGTCACAGGCCCCCTGCAGCGGGAATATGGTTCCGAACCGGCAGAGCAGGACAAGGTTCCGGATGAGGCAGCCGGCAGGCGCCGGGTCCTGACCGCCGGAGAACGGACAGAACAGCTGTATGCCTTCCTGACCGGGCGCGGTACGGAAACCCTCATGAAGGAAAGGGCGGAACGCTTTAAAGAAGCCGGAGACTACGCCAGGGAGAAAGAGTATTCCCAGATCTACCGGGGCATTATAGAACTGCTGGATGAGATTTATGAGCTGATCGGAGAAGAGAAGATTTCCGCTGCCGATTATCTGGAGCTGCTGGAAACAGGCCTGGATGAGATCCGTCTGGGCACCCTGCCCCAGAAGGTGGACCGGGTCCTGTGCGGCGACGTGGAAAGGACCCGTTTCGGCGAGGTAAAGGTCCTCTTCTTTGTGGGCATCAACGACGGCAATATTCCCAGATCTACCGGCGGGGGCGGCCTGATCTCCGATCTGGACAGGGAATTCCTGGAGTCCAGCGGGCTGGAACTGGCCCCTTCCCCCAGGGAGCAGATGTATATACAGAGGCTCTACCTCTATCTGAATATGACCAAAGCTACGGACATGCTCTGTCTGTCCTATGCCAGAGTTTCCATGGACGGCCAGAGCATCAGGCCTTCCATCCTGATCAGCAGCCTGCAGGAAATGTTCCCCCGGCTGCGGGCCCGTTATCCGGAAGAGCAGGATCCCATCCTGCAGATCACGGGACGGGGGGACGCCGAATCCCTGCTGGCGGAGCAGCTGCGCCGCTATGCAGACGGGGAAAAGGAAGATCCGCAGCAGCTGGACGCCTTCCTTACCCTGTACGGCTATTGCAGCCGCATGGACCCGGAAACGGCACAGAACCTGATCCGGCTGACCCGGACTGCCTTCTTCCGTTATAAACCGGAATATCTGCAGCCGCGGCAGGCGGCAGCCTTGTATGGCGGGATTGTGGAGGGCAGTGTGACCCGGCTGGAGACGGCGGCCCAGTGTTACCTGCGCCAGTATCTGCAGTATGGCCTGGGCCTGCGCAGACGGAAAGAATTCCGGATCGATTTCGCAGACACAGGCACGGTTCTGCATGAAAGCCTCAATACATTCAGCCATCGTCTGAAGGAACGGGGCCTTACCTGGACCGGGTTCTCCCGGGACCAGGGCAGGGAGATGGCGGATCAGGCCCTGCAGGATACGGCCCGTAAGTACAGGGACCTGATTCTTTACGATACCGCCAGGAGCACACACCAGATCGGCCGGCTGCGGCGGATCCTGGAGCGGACGGTGGAGACCCTGCAGTACCAGCTGCAGCAGGGCAGCTTTGTGCCCGCTGCCTATGAGAAAGGCTTCGGGGGCAGGGGCGGCGACACCATTTCCTTTGAACTTGCGGATCATGGCATGCTGCGGCTGAACGGACAGATCGACCGGGTGGATTTATGCGAAGAAGAGGGCAGACGCTTTGTCAAGATCATCGATTATAAATCCGGCAGCAGGAGCCTGGATCCGGAACAGATGCGGAAGGGCCTGCAGATCCAGCTGCTTCTGTATATGAATGCCGTCCTGCAGGAGCAGCAGCATCTGCATCCCGGGGATACGGTCGTTCCTTCCGCCATGCTCTATTACCGCCTGCAGGACCCTGTCGTGGAAGGGACTGTATCCGAGCAGGATTTCGAAGAAGAGCGGACGCCGGAAGAGCTGGAGGCGGCTCACCAGGAAGAGCAGAAAGCCATCCGCAAAAAGCTCCGGCCGACAGGCATGGTATCCGGAGACCCGGCCAGCCTGCAGCGTCTGGACCACAGCTGTTCCGGTACTTCGGAAGCGATTCCGGTGAGGTTTAAACAGGACGGGAGTCCGGATGCCAGATCGTCCGTTTACAGTCAGCAGGAGTTCGAAGAACTGTCGGAAGAGGTCAGAAAAGTCATCTGCCAGATCGCGGAGGAAATCCTGAAAGGTAATGTCAGCGCCGTTCCGGCAAAACTGCCCCGGAACAAAACGGCCTGCGAATTCTGTCCTTACAAAAATGTCTGCGGCTTCGATCCCAGGATTCCGGGATACGATTACCGGGATTGAACCTTGTCTCTGGGGAGTAGAAAAATCATGGCAATTCAATTTACTGAAAAACAGACACGGGTCCTGGAAGCCCGTGACCATAATATACTGGTCTCCGCGGCAGCCGGCAGCGGCAAGACGGCCGTTCTGGTGGAGCGGATCGTCCGCATGATCAGCGAAGGAGAGCGTCCTCTGGACATTGACCGCCTGCTGGTCGTTACTTTTACCAGGGCGGCGGCCGCCCAGATGCGGGAGCGTATTGCCAGGGCTGTCTCGGACCGCCTGCGGGAGGATCCGTCCAACGCTCATCTGCGCAGGCAGGAGACGCTGATCCACAACGCCCAGATCACGACCATCGACAGCTTCTGCAGCTATCTGCTGCGGAATAATTTCAGCGAGATCGATCTGGATCCGGATTTCCGGGTCATGGACCAGACAGAGAGCGAGCTCATGTCCGCGGATGTCCTGGACAGCTTTCTGGAGGAATGTTATCAGCAGGCGGATCCGGCCTTTCTGGAATGCGCCGCCTATTTCTGTCCGGGCAGTGACGACCGGGGCCTGCAGAAGATGATCGCGGACCTCTATACCATGTCTTCCAGCCGGCCCCAGCCCGAATTCTGGCTGAAGCAGCGCAGGGAAGACTACCATGTGGAGTCAAAAGAAGAAATCTTTACCTCCCTCTGGCTGCAGACCGGTATTCTGCAGACCCTGGAACAGCTGGAGGACATGGACCGGCAGTATTCTGACATGCTGGAGATCTGCGGGGAGCCGGACGGACCGGAAGGCTATGCCGCCCTGCTGACCCTGGAACAGGACAGCCTGTTTGCAAAACTGCGGCAGGAACCGGTCCTGTCCATCCGGCAGGGACATTCCGGCAGCCTTCTGCAGATGGCCGGCAGTCTGGACGCGGAACAGGCAAAGGCAGTCTGGGACCTGATCTCGGGCCTGGGCGGCGCTTCCTTCGGCAGGCTTCCTACCCTGGGAAAGAAACGATATCCCAACGTCAGTGAAAGCAAGAAGAACCGGGTCAAAGACAGACGCGCGGCCATAAAGACAAAAATCGCTTCCATCTGCGGAAAGTACTCGGAAAGCTCCGCGGATCTGGTCTTCCATACCATGCGGGCGGCGGACGGTCCCCTGCGGGAGCTGGTCGATCTGACCCTGGCCTACGCGGAACGCTACCGCCAGGCCAAGCGGGAAAAGAACCTGCTGGACTTCCCGGATCTGGAGCATTACGCCCTGCAGGTCCTGCTGGATTTCCATGAAGACGGAACCTGTACGCCCCGGCCGGCTGCCATGGAATACCGCCGGCACTTTGCCGAGATCCTGATCGATGAGTATCAGGACAGCAACGATGTCCAGGAACTGCTGCTGCGTACCATATCCACGGAGGATGAAGGACGCAACAACCGCTTTATGGTGGGCGACGTCAAACAGAGCATCTATAAATTCCGTCTGGCCCGGCCTGAAATTTTTATGGAAAAATTTGACACCTACCGGCCGCTGGATCCCCGCACCGAGCGGATCGATCTGGACCAGAACTTCCGCAGCCGGAGCCAGGTCCTGGACAGTGTCAACGACGTTTTTGAAAGGATCATGCGGCGGGAGATCGGCGGCGTCCAATATGACGATACCGTTTCCCTGAAACCGGGCGCGTCGTATCCGGAGGCGGAGGCGGCCGGCGGAGATGATCCTTACCGGACAGAACTGCTCCTGGTAGACGGGGCTGCCGCCAACGCCGCAGCTGACGCCGGCGGGCCGGCAGACAGCGGACAGACGGACGAAGGACCGGCAGACAATGAGATCCCCTCCGCCGCGGAACTGAGCAGCCGCCGGCGGGAGGCCCTGGCTGTGGCTTACAGAATCCGTCAGATCGTCGGGCATCTTCCGGTCAGAGATGACAGGACCGGTGAAATGCGGCCCGCTTCCTTTGGTGATATCGTGATCCTCCTGCGTTCCAGTCTGGGCTGGAATGAGGAATTCCGGGACATATTTGAAAAAGAGGGAATCCCGGCCTATGTGGAATCCAGGACCGGCTATTTCTCCGCCTTTGAAGTCAGGACCATCATGCAGATGCTGCGGATCATTGACAATCCCAGGCAGGATATCCCTTTTTACGGGGCCATGCGCAGCTGGTTCGGCCGTTTTTCTGACGACGAGATCGTATCGGTCCGGGCCGGCCGCAGAGATCTGTCCCTGTACGAAGCTGTCATGCGGCAGGCGGAGGAGGAGCCGGACAGTCCGGCCGGCCTCAAATGCCGGGACTTCCTGGCTTTTCTGGACAGCTGGCGGGACAGAAGTCAGTGGATGTCCATCCATGAGCTGCTGGGCAGTCTGATTCAGGATACCGGCTATACAGACTTTGTCGCGGCCCTGCCGGGCGGTGCGCAGCGGAGCGCCAACCTGCAGATGTTCAGCCGCCAGGCCCTGTCCTTTGAAAAAACGGCTTACACAGGCCTCTTCCAGTTCATCCGCTATATAGACCAGATGCACTCCCGGGAGGTGGATTACGGGGAGGCCAATATTCTGGATGAGAACGCGGACGTGGTCCGGATCATGACCATCCATAAGAGCAAGGGACTGGAATTTCCGGTCTGCTTTGTCTGCGGCCTGCATAAGAAATACAGCTTTAACAGCAATGACGCTTCCGGCGACCTGATCTGCGATACGGACTGGGGCATCGGCGTCAACTATATGGACCCTGACGCCAGGCTGAAAGCCACCACCTTCCGGCGTGAAATGATCGCCGATAAGATCCGCAGGGACAGCTTGGGCGAGGAACTGCGCGTCCTCTATGTGGCCATGACAAGGGCCAAAGAGAAGCTGATTCTGACAGCCTATCATAAAAATGTGGAAGATCTGCTGGACAAAGCGGCGGAAAAAGCGGCCGGTCCGGTACGGGAAGAGACGCATCTGCCCTTCCGGATCCTGATGGAGTCAGGCTCCTATCTGGACCTGCTCCTGGCAGCCCTTTATGCCCGCCGGGGCGGGGAAGCGGATCTCCTGGCAGACGATCCGGCCGCTTCCGTGGCGGTCTCCAGGGTCCCGGTCGATGAAATGACCCTGCATGCGCTGGAAGAACAGGCAGGCATGGAAGAACGGCTGGCCCGGCTGTCCGGATTGTGGCAGGCGGACCGGGATGACCTGCCGGACCGCAAGCTGGCCGAATGGCTGGATCTGCGCCTGTCCTGGCAGTATGCCCACGGCAATCTGCGGGACCTCTATACCAAGACCTCCGTGTCCGAGCTCAAGATGGCAGCCATGCGGGAGCATGAAAGCGGGCAGGAGGCAGCGGGAGAAGGAGCGCAGTCCCTGTTCCATGAAGAAGAGGAGAGTATCCTGCCCCGTTTTATCCGCAGGCAGCAGGCGCAGGAGCAGGCGGCCGCGGCGGAAGAAGCAGGATCAGAGGCAGCAGCGGAGGCAGCAGAAAGCAGCGGCAGGGATGCCGGCAAAAAGCCCCGGCTCTCCGGCGCCGCCTATGGTACAGCTGTCCACCGGATCATGGAGCTGATGGATTATGACCGCTTCCGTGATCCCGACAGTGTGACGCCCGGGCAGGTCATGCAGTGGATCGAAGAACTGGAGAAACAGGGAAAGATCCCGCCGGAATACAGGCAGGTCCTCCGGCCCCGTCCCTTCCTGCGCTTCCTGCAGGGAAATCTGGGAAGACGTATGGGAAGGGCCGCCCGGGCAGGCAGGCTGCACCGGGAGCAGCCCTTCGTACTGGGACTGCCGGCCAGCCGGCTGCGTGAGGACTTTCCTTCCGGAGAGACGATCATGATCCAGGGGATCATCGATGCCTTCTTTGCGGAAGAAGACGGCCTGGTCCTGGTGGATTACAAGACCGACCATGTGGAGAACGGACAGCAGCTGGCTGACCGCTACAAGACACAGATGGTCTATTACGCGCAGACGCTCGCTTCCGTTTATCACAGACCGGTCCGGGAGATCATTCTGTACGCTTTCGGCCTGGGCGGGGAGGAAGTCCGCCTGGATCCTCCGGAAGCGGAAGCAGGGAATGACTTATAAGAACAGATCATAAAATAGAAGTATAAAAACGACGTATAGGAATAGATTGCCGAAACAGAACATAAATACAGATTATTAAGAATAAATTATAAGAATAGACCATAAATTAGAACATAACAGCGTCTTATAAGAACGAAAAAGGACCCCGGCAGGTATGCCAGGGTTCTTTGCACGGGACCGTCTGCGGTCCGCCGTATTCTTATGATGGAAAGATTCGTCAGCGCTGTTCCGTTCTGCCTTTCTTTATCAGATCAGTCCGAGCACAGGGACGAAGAAGCAGATCAGGCCTCCGATTACCGCGTACAGGAGAACGTAGATGAATACTTTGCCCAGGATCTTGCTTTCCGAGCCGGTCAGGCCGACCGCGGCGCAGCCGATGGCGATACTCTGGGGACAGATCATCTTGCCGACGCCGCCGCCCATCTCATTGGCCGCGCACAGCCAGGCGGGCAAGTTGGGATTTTCACTGATGGCGGCTGCTGTATCCTGCTGCAGTTTGCCGAAGAGGACGGCGGTGGAAGTACCGGATCCTGTTACGAAACCGCCGATGACGCCGATCAGAGGCGAGAAGAGCGGGAAGAAGGAACCGGTCACCGCGACCAGGACAACGGCGATATCGCTGATCATGCCGCTGTAGCCCATGATCTTGGCGACAGCCAGGACGCTGCATACGGTGATAAATACCTTGATGTTGGAAAAGAAGGTCTTTTTCAGGACTTTGAACATCCTTGCGGGTGACGCCTTCTGGACCAGGCCGCCGCAGAAAGCGGCGAAGAAGATGATAATGCCGGGCGTATTGATCCAGTAGAAGGTCAGTGATTCGGGATTTTCCCCGGCATAGACCTGTATGGTCGTCTTGGCTGCTGCCAGAAGATCATGGACGGGCTTACAGAGGTTGGAGGTCACCAGCAGGAAAACAAAGGTAAAGATAAAGGGAGCCCAGGCTACGAAACCGGACTGTACTGTCATGGGAGTGTCCGAAGCAGTCTGCTTTACCTCATACTCCGGTATCTTCTTGTGGGGAATCAGTCGGGCTGCCGCGACCATGACGCCCATGCTGATGACAGCACCCAGGATATTGGGAAGCTCCGCGCCGATGAAGACAGAGCAGACGACCTGGGGAATACAGAAGGAAAGGGACGCGATCAGCGTAAAGGGGAAGAGACCCCGCAGGGCTTTGACGCCGCCGCCGATGATCATGACCGCCAGGAAAGGGGAAAGGAAGGTCAGTACGATCTGGATCAGGGAAGCGTAGGCAGAAAACTGCAGGATGTCCAGTCCGGTGATGGACGCCATGGTGGTGGCGGGAACGCCGACGCTGCCGAAGACGGTCGGCGTGGAGTTGATGACCAGACAGGCGACAACGGACTGGATCGGGTCGAAACCGATGCCGACCAGCATGCCGGCGGGAATCGCGACCGCGGTGCCGAAGCCGGCCATACCTTCCATGAAGTTACCGAAGCCCCAGGCAATGATCAGCATCAGGATGCGGCTGTCCGTGGAGACGCCGCCCAGCATGCGCTTGATATCTTCCATGGCCCCCGTTTCCAGGGTCAGGTTGTAGGTAAACAGCGCGGCCACAATGACCAGACAGATGGGCCAGAGGGCGTTCAGGATACCCTGCAGGGCGGCAGTCGCAACGCAGGCAGGAGACAGCTTCCAGATAAAGCAGGCCTCCAGGGCCGCAATGATCAGGGCGATGTAGCATGCTCTGTATCCGGGAAGCTTGATGACGCTCATGGCTACGATCAGCCAGATGATCGGAATCAGTGCAAGCAGAAATTTCAGGAACATAATGACCTCCTTGAGGATCTGCGCGAAACATTTCACCGGAATCAGAAGGGAAAAATGTCATCGCGGCAATAAGAATGAACAGTTTATAAAACTGTCAGTATTATAGCAAAATTCAGAATGTTTCTAAAGGGGATATTCGTAAAAATGCATTAAACTTAATGCTTAAAAGATGCATTTATGCATGTTTTTAACAATGATCATATATGGAACGGGGATTATTTAGATTGTTTTTTGAAGGGAATACTGCTATAGTCATCAGTGGAACAGTCTGCAGACAGGAACACCGGGTCAGAGCGCGTTCCGCAGGGGACAGCCGTATATGATTGCCGCAAAAAAAAAACGGCAGCGTCCGGTGATAGAATCTCCTCGAACAGGAAAAGAAAGCCAGCGGCTTTTGAATTCCCTGTCCTGAAGCAGGCTATAAATAAAAGTATCTAAAGGAGGTACAATTAAATGGTTCCCAGTTTTGTATTTCTAATCGCCGGTATTGTCGTTGTGATCGTCATCTTTGTGATCCTGCTCTCGACGCTGTACAGGAAAGCACCGCCGAACACGGCCATGATCGTTACAGGCCTGGGCGGTTCCAGAACGATCACCAAGGGTGGATGTTTTGTTATTCCCGGTCTGCAGCGGGTGGATACCCTGTCCCTGCTGAACATGCAGTCGGATTTTACATCCAAGGATGAGATTCCCACTAAAGATGCCATCAACATCTTTGTAGACGCGGTCGCCAACTTCTCGGTATCTACGGATCCCAACATCATGCCCAAGGCAGCGGCCAAGTTCCTTGGAAAAACCCCCCAGCAGATCCAGGAGATCATCCGTCCTGTTCTGGAAGGTAATATCCGTGAGATCATCTCCCAGATGACACTCAAGGAACTGATCCAGGGCGATAAGAAGATCATCGCGGAGAAGGTCATTGAGAACGTGACGCCCAACCTGCGGGATATGGGTCTTGAGCTGACGACATTCAATATCCAGAACTTCAAGGACGGCAACGGCGTCATCAAGAATCTGGGTATCCAGAATACCGTTCAGATTTCCAAGGACGCGGCCATTTCCAAGGCCCAGGCCGAGATGGAGATCGCGGTCGCCCAGGCGAACGCCGAGAAGGCAGCCAATGAGGCAAGGGTCAAGGCCCAGACCGAGATCGCGGAGAGAGAGAATGTACTGGCCATCCGCAAATCTGAACTGAAGATTACGGAGGATACCAAGAAGGCGGAAGCGGACGCCGCTTACCAGATCCAGAAGGAAGAGCAGCGTAAGACGATCGAGATTTCGACCGCCAACGCCAACCTGGCCCGCCAGGAGAAGGAACTGGAACTGAAGTCCAAGGAAGTCGATATCCGTGAAAAAGCCCTGGACGCGGAAGTCAAGAAGACGGCGGAAGCCAAGAAGTACGCGGCCCAGCAGGAAGCGGACGCTGTCCTGTACCGGATCCAGAAGGCTTCGGAAGCGGACCTGTTCAAGAGGCAGAAGGAAGCGGAAGCGAAGCAGTTTGAAGCGGAGAAGGAATCCGAGGCCAAACGGGTCCTTGCAGAAGCGACCAAGGCCGAAGGCATTGCGGAAGCGGAAGCAGCCCGCGTGAAGGGCGAAGCGGAAGCGGCCGCCATCAAGGCCAAACTGGAAGCGGAAGCGGAAGGTCTGCTCAAGAAGGCGGAAGCCATGCAGCAGTACGGTGAAGCCGCCAAACAGGACATGATGCTCGAAGCCCTCAAATACTACTTTGACAAACTGCCCGCCATCGCGGAAGCAGCCGGCAAGGCTTATACCAATGTTGACAAGATCTACATGTACGGCGGCGAGACATCCAATCTGACCAGGGATATCATGCAGAATGTGACCCAGGTCTCGGAAGGCCTCGGCCAGTCTGTCGGTATTGATCTGGGCGGCATGCTCCGGAATCTGACCGGTGCGCCTGCCGCAAAAGACAGCGATGACAAACCTGTGGAAGATGGCAAGTACACAGAGGTCGAAGCATAAAAACCGTGAAATGAACCACGGAGTCAGACTTCATGGTTTACCCGGAAAATGAACCGCGGCGTCAGACTTCCGGTTCACCACATGGTAAATGAACCGCGGAGCCAGACTTCCGGTTCGCCACATGATAAAGAGAACGCCCCGCGCGGCATCTGCCGCAGCGGGGTGTTTTTCAGTGAAGTCATTCATTATAATCATTATTGTGTTTATAGTGCTTCCATGAAGGCTCCGGATGTTTTCCGAAGCCTTCTTCAGGTCCCGGACTATATCCTCCTGCAGTATGAGATCAGGAGATCCGGATGTACCGTTCTATGATCCGGTTGCTGTTCTTTTGAAACGACATCCTTTCAAAGACAGCATGGGTGCTGTTCCAGTTCAGCTGAATCCCGTTTTCCTGCAGGACAGAGCAGACATCACCGTGGAAGAACCTGTCGATATCATCCCAGCCCCAGGCCAGCTCCCTGGATACCGTCAGTTCGTTGGTGAGCCACTGGTAATGGCCCTGCGCGTTGGCGGACGGTCTGTGATAATATTCCAATATGGTCCTGTCGCCCCGGGATACGAAACGTATATTCAGGAAATCCACAGTATGGGTCAGGGCGAAATAGCAGTTCAGGGAATACAGGTTCCTGGCCAGAACCGCTTTTTGGCGGTCGTGCAGGATCCTGAAGAGGATACGCATCTTCCGCAGGCTGTATTTATTACAGCTGCCGGGCTGTTCCAGCTGCAGGACGCCGCCGGAGGCCGTCAGCGCCATATTGCCGGCCTGGGCCCGGATGATGCCGTCATCCATGAGGAGCGAGCTGCCGTTCCATTCGGTCCGGAACTCTCTGCTGTTTTTGATGGATGCTTCAAAGTCCTGCTGCGAACATCTCTTCAGCAGAGGAATAAAGGGAATCAGCTCCGGCAGGACAATGGTATAGTCGCCCAGGTCCGCAGGCGCGATGATGGAAGGCAGCTTTTCAGCATATTGATCAGACATGATAAATCTCCGTTCATAGGTGGGACCGGTTTTCCGGGCCCGGATGGTTTCTTATGTAATATATCATGATTAATGTAATATAGCATGATTACTATAACATCGACAAAGAAAATAAATATTTGTAGTTTTGTTAACAGAAGGAAACCGGCCGGGTCCGGAGGCCTGATTCTGCAGCCCCTGCGGCTAGGAAAAAACAGGTAAAAATTATCTGAAAATCTCTTGCAATAACCGGAAACATCATGCTATAATAGCACCGCTGTCTGTTCAGACGGCTTTATTACGTTATATATTGTATATAATATTTCAGAGCGTACAAGACTTAGACCCCGTCACAGTTGTTAATCACTTTGTGATGTAATGAAACGCTCAATAAGGAGGCAAATATGAAGCAGGGAATTCATCCTAAGTATTATCAGGCAACCGTAACATGTAACTGTGGCAATACATTCGTGACCGGATCCACCAGGAAAGAGATTCACGTCGAAGTATGCTCCAAGTGCCATTCCTTCTATACCGGCACACAGAAGACTGCTGCAGCCAAGGGCCGTATCGACAGATTCAACAGAAAATACGGTTTTTCTTCCAATAACTAGAATCTATACGAAATCAAAACTGACAAGGCCGGGATATACCCTGGCCTTGTTTCGTTGTGTTAAAAAATCTTTGCAGGAGCAGAAATATCAATGGCAAAAGAACAATGTAAACAGCATAACTCCGGCATCGGCGGTCAGGCCGTTCTGGAAGGCGTTATGATGCGCTGCGGGGACGACTATGCGGTCGCCATCCGAAAGCCTGATAAGACGGTGACGGTCAGTAAGGAAACCTATCACGGGATCCTGGAGGGTTCTGTCCTGAAAAAGACGCCCTTTGTGAGAGGCGTCTTCGTGTTTCTGGATTCCCTGATCCTGGGGATGCGGATCACCACCTACTCGGCATCTTTTTATGAAGAGGAGGAAGAGGAGACAGGGAAGGAACGGACCCCCGAACAGGCGGCCCGGGCGGAAAAGATGGATAAGATCATAGAAAGCGTAGTGACAGTCATTGCCTTCATAATAGCCATCGGCCTTTTCTTTGTGCTTCCTTATCTGATTTCCGCCCTGCTCTCCCGTTTTATTCAGAATCACTTTCTGACAGCAGTGATCGAGGGCCTGCTCCGGATCGGTATTTTTATGGGCTATATCCTGGCCATCTCCATGATGGAGGATATCAGGAGGCTTTTCCAGTACCATGGGGCAGAACATAAATGTATCAACTGCCTGGAACACGGACTGCCCCTGAACGTGGAGAACGTACGCAGGTCCACCAGATTCCATAAACGCTGCGGGACCAGCTTTATCATCTTTGTTATGATCGTCAGCATTGTCCTCTTTTTCTTTATCCGGGTGAGCAGCCCCATGCTGCGGATCCTGCTGCGGATCCTGCTGATTCCGGTGATATCGGGCATCTCTTTTGAGCTGATCCGGCTGGCAGGCTCTTCCGACAACCCGGTCATCGGCCTGCTCTCAAAACCCGGGATCTGGTTCCAGAACCTGACCACAAGGGAGCCGGATGATGATATGATCCGGGTGGGCATTGCCTCTGTGGAGGCGGTATTTGACTGGAAGGATTACCTGCGCAGGGAATTCGGCCCGCAGACAGAAACATCTGAAGAAGCCCGGACCGCCTGAAAGAAGGAAAGAGGAGAAATACCGCAAGAAATCCGGACCGCCTGAAGAAGGAAAGAGGAGAAATACCGCAAGAAATCCGGACCGCCGGAGAAGGAACAGGAGAACAGATATGGCATATACATACAGAGAGGTTTATCAGGAAGGGACCGCGATGCTGGACTTCCTGCCCGATGCCCGTATTGACGCCCGGCGCCTGCTGGAGCATGTCTGCGGAACCACTGTCCAGACCCTGCTGGCTGATCCGGACCGTCCGGTATCCCCGGGAGAATATGAAAAATATCTGGAGCTGATCTCCCGCAGGCAGCAGCGTGAGCCGCTGGCCTATATTGTGGGAGAGCAGGAATTTATGGGACTGCCTTTCCGGGTCTCGCCCCATGTCCTGATTCCCGGTCAGGATACGGAAAATCTGGTGGAGGAAGCCATGCGGGAGCTGACAGACGGCAGCAGGATCCTGGATCTGTGTACCGGCAGCGGCTGTATCCTGCTCAGCCTGCTGCAGTATTCCAACAGTAACAGCGGCGTCGGGACGGACCTGTCACGGGAAGCGCTGGCAGTGGCGGAAGAGAACGGAAAGCGCCTGGGCCTGGCAGACCGTGTCACCTGGCTGCAGGGAGATCTGTTCGAAGCACTGAAAGACCGGCCGGAGGAGAAGTTTGATCTGGTCATCAGTAATCCGCCCTATATTCCCACGGAGGTGATCGGGACCCTGGAGCCGGAAGTGAAGGAACGGGAGCCCTTTATGGCCTTGGATGGCGGCCCGGACGGTCTGGATTTTTACAGGAGGATCCTGGCGGAGGCCTGGAAGCACCTGTGTATCAGCGGCGCCGTCATGCTGGAGATTGGTTATGATCAGGGAGAGGCGGTCCGGCAGCTGATGGAAGAGTACGGCTACCATGATATCCGGATCCTCAGGGATTACGCAGGCAACGACAGAGTCGCCGCCGCTGTACGGGCCCTGAACCAGCAGGGCGCCGGCTATATAATGTAAAGGAAGAACTATGTACGATAAGCTGGATGCAATAGTATTAAGATATGAAGACATCAACAGAGAACTGGCCAGCCCCGGCGTCCTGTCCGATCAGGACCGTTTCCGCAGGCTGATGAAAGAGCAGAGTGACCTGACCCCCCTGGTGGAGACCTATACCCGTTTCCGCAGCGTCTCGGATAATCTGGAGGAATCCAGAATGCTCCTGGAGGAGGAAGATGATGAAGAGATGCGCGAACTGGCCAGGGAGGAGATCAGCAGTTCCAAAAAGGAACTGGAGGATCTGCAGGAACAGCTGAGGATCCTGCTGATTCCCAAAGACCCCAATGACGAAAAGAACGTCATCGTGGAGATCCGGGCCGGAGCTGGCGGCGATGAGGCGGCCCTGTTCGCTGCAGAGATCTACAGGATGTACATCCACTACGCCGAGTCCAGACGCTGGAAAGCGGAGACTCTGGATTTCGAGGAGATCGGGATCGGCGGCATGAAATATGTCAACTTCATGATCTCGGGCCAGGGGGCCTATTCCAGATTTAAATATGAGAGCGGGGTCCACAGGGTCCAGCGCGTGCCGGCCACGGAATCCGGCGGCAGGATCCATACCTCCACCATCACCGTCGCTGTCATGCCGGAAGTGGATGATGATATCAATATCGATATCCCTGACAAGGATGTCCGGATCGATGTCATGCGGGCTTCCGGAAACGGCGGCCAGTGTGTCAATACGACCGATTCGGCCGTCCGCCTGACTCATTATCCGACAGGCATCGTGATCTATTCCCAGACAGAGAAGTCCCAGCTGCAGAACAAGGCCAAGGCCTGGGCCCTGCTGCGGTCCAAGCTCTATGACCTGGAGATGCAGAAGCGCCATGACCAGGAAGCCGACCTGCGCCGGAGCCAGATCGGCACGGGGGACCGGTCAGAGAAGATCAGGACCTATAATTATCCCCAGGGCAGGGTCACGGATCATCGGATCCATCTGACGCTTTATAAGATCGATGAGATCCTGAACGGAGATCTGGACGAGATCATCGACGCCCTGACCACAGCCGATCAGGCAGCCAAGCTGCTGAAGATGGAAGCGGTGTAAAGAATGCCGGATTCGGGAGCAAACTGCTGTTATCTGACCGCCTGTATCGTTTATAATGATACTATATGACCGGGCCGGAAAGCCCTTTCCGCGGACAGATGTTCCGCGGCAGCAATTGCCGTTTTTGCAGGGGATTGACAGAACCCTGTACTGACTGACCGATGTTTTTCAAAGACCAGGGCATGCGTCCGACGGTCCGCGTGTTCATGAGGGAGCAGCAAATGAGAATTGACGAATTGATTTTATACCGTGGCCTGGAGCAGGAACCTGTTCTCCGGGACGCCGCACGGCTGATGAAAGCCGGCAGGCAGGATCAGCTGAAGGAGAAGGAAGCGGACAAGGCCCGGATCCGCCTGTACCGGATCATGCACGGACTGGTGGAACTGGCGGAGGAATCCGGTTTTTACGGCAGTCTCTGGCACTGCTATCTGACCAACCTGCTGGTCAACCATGAGAACAGCTACAGCAGGTCCCGGGAAATACGGGGGGCGGTCAGCTCCAGTATCAATGTGGCCGCCCTACATGATTTTGAGATCTTCCGCGGCCTGTTCGACTATGACTTCCGTCCCCTGGCACAACGCCTGGGCGTCCTGGAATTCGAGTCGGTCCTGTCCTTTTCGGCAGGTTCCGAAAAGAGCCGGATCTATAACCGCCGCATCCGGGACAGGATCTGTACCCTGGCCGGCCAGCTGGCGGAAACTTCCACTGCCCAGGAAATGATGGACGCGGTGACCCGCTTTTACGGAGAATACGGCGTAGGCCGTTTCGGCCTGCATAAAGCCTTCCGTGTTCATGAAAAGGACGGGGAGGTCATGATCCTGCCCATCCGGAATATCCTCCATGTCCATCTGGATGACCTGATCGGCTATGAAGCCGCCAAGCAGAAGCTGGTAGAAAATACGGAAGCCTTTGTCAGCGGCCGGCCTGCCAACAACTGCCTGCTGTACGGGGACGCCGGTACAGGCAAGTCTTCCAGCATTAAGGCCATTGCCAACCAGTATTATGACAGGGGCCTGCGGATCATTGAGATCTACCGCCACCAGTTCCGCAATCTCAACGAAGTGATCTCCCAGGTCAAGGGACGCAATTACCGCTTCATCATCTATATGGATGATCTGAGTTTTGAGGAATTCGAGACGGAATACAAATATCTCAAGGCTGTCATCGAAGGCGGTCTGGAGAAAAAGCCTGAGAATGTCCTGATTTATGCCACCAGCAACCGCAGGCATCTGGTCCGGGAGAGCTTTAAGGACAGAGAGAACAGTTTTGACAAGCACGGCGGCGATACCGTTCAGGAAAAGCTGTCCCTGGCGGCCCGTTTCGGCCTGTCCATTTATTTTGGAAAGCCCGAGTTCGATGAGTATCAGGAGATTGTTGCCGCTCTGGCAGAGCGCAGCGGCATAGAGATGGAACGGGAAGCCCTGCGCAGCGAGGCGACCCGCTGGCAGATGCGCCACGGCGGCCTGTCCGGCAGAACGGCCCAGCAGTTCATCGATCAGCTGCTGGGTCAGCAGCAGACATAAAAGATAAAAGCATAGATATCGTATTCATGACGCGGAGACGCGCAGGCAGCGGACGCGGCCGCGGGGAAAAGGGGGAACAGATATGGCGGTACATTTATTCGGCGCCATTGACGTAGGCAGCTATGAGATGGAGCTCATTATTTATGAGATCTCCAAAAAGAGAGGGATCCGGGAGATCGACGATATCATTCACAGGATCGCCCTGGGCACCGATACCTACAATACCGGCAAGATCAGCATGAAGCACGCCTCCGAGCTGCGCAGGGTCCTGCTGGAATTCCGCAGGATCATGGAGAACTACGGCGTGGAGGATTACAGGGCCTATGGGACCAGTGCCATCCGGGAGATGCAGAATTCCGCCCTGGTGCTGAACCGGCTGGAGATGGAGACAGGGATCCATATCGAGCCCCTGGGCAACGCGGAGCAGCGATTCCTGGATTTCAAGTCCATTGCCTCCAGAAGTTCCCAGTTCGACAAGCTGATCGAGGAGCCCACCGCCATCGTGGATATCGGCAGCGGCAGTATCCAGATCTCCCTGTTCGACAACGGCAAGATGGTCACCACTCAGAACATGAACCTGGGCATCCTGCGGCTGCATGAGCAGGTCGGCAGGATCCGGGCCTCGGCTTCCAGGTTCGAGGGACTGGTCGAAGAGCTGGTCCTGTCCAGGCTCATGGTCTTCAAGCATCTTTATCTGGAAGAGCGTACGATCAGGAGCCTTATTCTGGTGGACGATTATATTTCGGAAGTGGCCCAGAAGGTCAATGTCCGGGAATTCTTCCGGGGCGCGGGAAGTACCGAGGAAGCCCTCCCCGCCGGCGATGGTTTCCTCAGCCGGGAGAGCTATGAAGCCTTTTATGAACGGATCAAGACCATCAGCTATTCGCAGGTGGCCCGGGGACTTGAGATCCCGGAGGAAAATGTACCCCTGCTCTTTATTTCAGGCATTATCCTGCGGCAGATCCTGGAGATGACCGGCGCGGAACTCCTGTGGATTCCCGGCGTATGTCTCTGCGACGGTATCGTCTATGATTACGCGGAGAAAAAGAAATTCTTTGTCTCCTCCCATGATTTCGAAAAGGATATCATTTCCAGCGCCATTGAGATCAGCCGCCGCTATAACGGTTCCCGGGAGCGCAGTAAGACCTTGGAAAAGATCGCCCTCAAGATATTTGACAGCACCAGCAGGATGCATGGCATGGGCAGCAGGGAACGGCTCCTGCTGCAGATCGCGGCCATCCTGCACGACTGCGGTAAATTCATCAGCATGAACGATTTTTCGGAATGCGCGTATCACATCATCATGGCGACCGAGATCATCGGCCTGTCCGGCCGGGAAAAAGAGATCGTGGCCAACGTGGTCCGTTTCAATCACAGCCGCTTCATCCCGTTTGAAGCCCAGACCGCCATCGACCGGGAACGTTATTCCGTGATCGCCAGACTGACCGCGATCCTGCGGGCCTCTAACGGTCTGGACCGTTCCCATAAGCATAAATTCAGCGATTTCAAGATCCGCATGAAGGGAGATCAGCTGACCATCACGGTAGACGTCCGGAAGGACATTACACTGGAAAAGGGACTGTTCGACAAGAAGGCGGATTTCTTCGAAGAGATCTTCAACATCAGGCCTGTCATTAAACAGAAGAAACTGTAGGGGGGATATCATGGCATTAACAGGCAGGGAAGAATATTACGATCCCGCATACTATACGAACCGGGAGCTGAGCTGGCTGCAGTTCAACCGGAGATGTCTGAGCGAAGCCAGGAATAAAGAGAACCCGCTCTTTGAGAGGCTGAAATTCCTGAGCATTACCGCTTCCAACCTGGATGAATTCTTCATGGTCCGTGTGGCCTCCATCCAGGACCAGGTCAACGCCGGCTATAAGAAAAAGGATATCGCGGGCATGACCGCCGGCGAACAGCTGGAAGCCATCCTGGAGGATACCCATAAGTTCATCAGCCAGCAGTACTGGACCCTCAACCATCAGCTGCTTCCCGGGCTCCGGGAGAACGCCCTTACCCTGGTGCAGTCCTCAGAGGATCTGACCGGAAAGGAAAAGATTTATATCGACAATTATTTTGATACGGAGGTCTTTCCGGTCCTGACGCCGATGGCGGTCGACAATACCAGGCCTTTTCCGCTGATCCGCAATAAGAGCCTGAACCTGGGCGCCATCCTGTCCAGAAAGGAAGAGGCCGGCCCCGGTATCCTGGGCCGGACCAAAAAGCCCCGGAAGACGGAAAAAACGGAGAAGCCTGCTGTGGAATTCGCCACCGTTCAGGTGCCCGGCGTCCTGCCGCGTGTGGTCCGTCTGCCCGGCAAGAAGGAAAAGGGCGTCAGGGTCATCCTGCTGGAGGAGATCATCCGCGCCAATATGGACAAGCTCTTCCTCAATTACAACGTGCTGTCCTGTTATCCCTACCGCATCACGCGCAACGCGGACCTGACCGTGGATGAGGATGAGGCGGAGGACCTGCTCAAGGAGATCGAAAAGCAGCTGCGCAAGCGGCAGCGCGGACAGACCATCCGTCTGGAGATCGAAGAGGGCGCCGATGAACGCCTGCTGGAATTCCTGAAAGAGCAGCTGGCCGTGGACCAGAACAAGGTTTATCCCATTGACGGCCCCATCGACCTGACCTTCCTGATGAAGGTCTACGGAATCAAGGGCTTTGAGGAACTGCGGGAGCATGGCTATGCCGGTCCCCAGGAAGTGGCGGAGCTGCCGGCCGGCAGCAATGTCTTTGACCGGATCCGGGAAGGGGATGTTTTCATGTTCCATCCTTTCCAGACCTTCCGCCCTGTGGTGGATTTCGTCTGGCAGGCGGCCGAGGATCCGGATGTCCTGGCCATTAAACAGACCCTCTACCGTGTCAGCGGCAATTCGCCCATCATCGCGGCCCTGGCCCGGGCGGCGGAGAATAACAAGCAGGTCACCGTCCTGGTCGAACTGAAGGCCAGGTTCGATGAGGAACACAATATTGAATGGGCCAGAATGCTGGAGCGGGCCGGCTGCCATGTCATATATGGACTGGTGGGCCTCAAGACTCACAGCAAGATCACCCTGGTCGTCCGCCGGGAGGAAGACGGCATCCGCCGGTATGTCCATCTGGGCACCGGCAACTACAATGACAGCACAGCCAGGCTCTATACGGACTGCGGCCTGCTGACCTGCAGCGACGCCATCGGAGAAGACGCCACAGCGGTCTTCAACATGCTGTCCGGCTATTCCGAACCCAGGAACTGGAACCGGCTGACCCTGGCGCCTCTTTGGCTCAAGAACCGCTTCCTGTATATGATCGAACGGGAACGCGGCCATGCCCTGGCCGGAGAGTCCGCCCAGATCGTGGCCAAAATGAACGCCCTCTGCGATCCGGATATCATTGCGGCCCTCTATGCCGCCAGCGCGGCCGGCGTCAACATCCGTCTGATCGTCCGGGGGATCTGCTGCCTCAAGACCGGCATTCCCGGCATCAGCGACAATATCACGGTCCGCTCGATCGTCGGCAATTTCCTGGAACACGGCCGGATCTATTACTTTGAAAACGGCGGCGTGCCGGAAATCTACTGCTCCAGCGCCGACTGGATGCCCAGGAACCTGGACCGCAGGGTAGAGATCCTCTTCCCTCTGCTGGATCCGGAGATCCGGGAGAAGGCGGTCCACATCCTGCAGGTGCAGCTGGCAGATACCGTCAAGGCCCATATCATGAAGGCAGACGGCAGTTATGACAGAGTCGACCGCCGCGGGAAGGAACTGGTCGATTCCCAGAAGGTCTTCTGCCAGGAGGCGGTACAGGCGGCAAAGATCCTGCAAAAGGAAGCGGACAGCCGTACCTTTATCCCACAGGAGCATCGGGAGCAGGAGTAAGGGAGTAAGCGCGGGAAAGGTCCATTGCCTGACAGAAGGGGAACAAATGCGCAGGCTGTGAAAATCGGACCATTATTTTTATAGAAATGCCGGACGGTTTAGTGCTATAATAAGCCCGTTTGACAGAAGAACCGGGGAGTTATCTTAGAAGGGGAAGAGTACCACAGACGCAGAAGCATAAGAAAGGAGCATCTATGGGTGGATTTTTTGCAGCAGCTTCCAAGACGAATTGTATGTTTGACCTTTATTTCGGCACAGACTATCATTCCCATCTGGGCACCAGGCGTGCCGGTATGACGGTCTATGACAGGAATCTGGGCTTTAACAGAGCGATTCACAATATTGAGAATTCCCCCTTCAGAACGAAATTTGACAAGGAAGTCGGACGTATGGAAGGCCAGCTGGGCATCGGCTGTATTTCGGATTTTGAGCCCCAGCCCCTGATCGTCCGTTCTCACCATGGCACTTACGCCATCAGTACGGTCGGTAAGATCAACAATACGGACCAGCTGGTCGAGCAGGTCTTCAAAGGCAGCCGCACCCATTTCCTGGAGATGAGCGGCGGCACCATCAACGCAACGGAACTGACCGCGGCCATCATCAACCAGAAGGATAACCTGGTAGAGGGCATCCAATATGCCCAGGAGCTGATCGACGGCTCCATGACCATCCTGCTGATGACCCCGGACGGCATCTACTGTGCCAGGGACCGCTACGGCCGGACCCCTGTCATCCTGGGCCAGAAAGAGGACGGCTGCTGCGCCTCCTTTGAGTCCTTTGCCTATCTGAACCTGGGCTACCGGGATCTGAAGGAACTGGGACCCGGTGAGATCGTGGTCATTACCCCGGAAGGGGTCACCACCCTGGCCGATCCCGGCAGGAAAATGCGGATCTGTACTTTCCTCTGGGTCTACTACGGCTATCCGTCCTCCCGTTATGAGGGCGTTTCGGTGGAGCAGATGCGTTATGA
The DNA here is from genome assembly GCA_902789735.1 of uncultured Lachnospiraceae bacterium. Taxonomy (GTDB): domain Bacteria; phylum Bacillota; class Clostridia; order Lachnospirales; family Lachnospiraceae; genus CAG-791. Next base: position 63,404 of record CADAOZ010000007.1, on the reverse strand, counting down.
CTGCGGTAAAGCCCTGGCAGAACGGGATAATCACAGTGTGGATATTGATGTAGTGGCCGGTGTGCCGGACTCCGGTACGGCCCATGCGGTAGGTTACGCCAATCAGTCAGGGGTGCCTTTCTCCAGGCCCTTCATCAAATATACCCCTACCTGGCCCAGATCCTTTATGCCTACCATCCAGGAGAAGCGCAACCTGATCGCCAAGATGAAACTGATTCCCGTCCGGGAACTGATCCAGGACAGAAGTCTGCTGCTGATCGATGATTCCATCGTCCGCGGCACCCAGCTGCGGGAGACCACAGAGTACCTGTTCGACAGCGGGGCCAGAGAGGTCCATGTCCGTCCGGCCTGCCCGCCCATCCTGTTCGGCTGCAAATATATCAATTTCTCCAGATCCACTTCCGAAATGGAACTGATCGCCAGACGGATCATCAACGAGGAAGAAGGAGGGGCGGTCGAGCGCACGATCCTGGAGGATTACGCCAATCCTGACAGCGACCGCTATCATAAGATGCTGGATAAGATCTGTGAACGTCTGAAATTCACCTCCCTGCGCTACCAGCGCCTGGATGATATGATCGCTTCCATCGGCATCAATCCCGACTGCCTCTGCACCTATTGCTGGAACGGCAGAGAGTAAGGGATTCCGGCGGGAAGACGGACAAGGGCTTTCCGGAAATGCCGGACGGAAAGATCATATGGAAAATGTCCGTCCGAAAATGACCGTACGGCGCAGGGATAGAAAAACGGAATCATGACAAAATAAAAAAGGGAATGTATATCCGCCCGGCAGGGCGTGTGTACATTCCCTTTTTATAACTAAAACAGATGGAAGCCATCGCTCAGGCATCTATCCGGTCCAGGATAGACGCAAGGGTCCTGGCCAGTCCGTCCTGGTCATTGTCATATTCTGTGACCAGATCGGCTCCGTCCTTCAGATAGGGGTTCATTTCGGCCCCGTTGCGCATCAGGATTCCGGTGGCCGCCGCCTGCAGCATGGACAGATCGTTCTCGGAATCACCTGCGGCCAGACTGTTTTCCGGCCGGATGCCCAGCCGGCGGCACAGCCACTGCAGGGCATGGCCTTTGCTGACCCCGCCGGGGACGACTTCCACATAACAGGGATGGGTCCGGTAAATATTCAGTTCATCCCCGAACGCTTCCCCGACGAGCCGACGGAACTTCAACAGTTTGTCCGGATCCTCCAGACTGACGGTATGGATCTTGCAGGGCAGTTCATCGACAGCCTCCGCCAGATCCTCACAGACATTGTAGGGGATTCTGACCGTACGGAAGTAAAATTCGGTTTCCGGCCCCTCCCGGGGGACATAGAAACGGCTGTCCGAATGCGTCAGGCAGAAGAGGCCGATGGAATCGGCAATGGCCTGGATCTTCCGGATCTGGTCCCGGTTCAGGGTCCTTTTATACAGGGTTACTCCGCTGTCACAGTCATAGATTTCCGCGCCGTTGCAGGCACTGAGCAGCATGCCCGGCAGATGCAGGCCCAGCCTGCGGATCTGGACTTTAATATCCGCCATGATCCGTCCGCTGCTGAAGACGAAGCGATGGCCGGCGGCCGTCCAGCGGTCCAGAACCTCCCGGCTGTACGGGCTGACGCTCTTATCTGTGCGGGCCAGGGTACCGTCAAAGTCGCAGAAGAAAATCCGGGTGCTGTCTCCTGTATGGTAATGGGCGTGTTTGATATCGGTCAGGACCCTGGCGGGAATGGACATGTGTCCGTAGCCGACCCCCATGCGCAGGCCGGGTTTGTTGGCTCCATGGAAATCGGAACCTCCGGAAGGCAGCAGGCCGTATTCGGAAGCATAGCGGCTGATGGTCTGAAAATCGTACATGGTATGGCTGCCGTAATAGCATTCGATTCCCTGCAGGCCGGCAGCCTTCAGATCGGCCAGCAGTTCCTCCAGATCATAAAAGGCGCTGTAGTACTGGATCGGGTGCGCCAGGACCGGAAAGGCATGGAAGCGCAGAAGAAACCGGACTGCGTCGGTGGACGAGATCTTGATCCTGGGCACAAAGCAGGGCCGGTCATCCCCGATATAAGTCTGGAAAGCTTCCCAGGTTCTGGATATATAGCCTTTCTGCAGCATATAGCGGGCAAAATGGGTCCGGGTGATGATGTTGCCGGGAAAGGCTCTGCACAGATCTTCATAGTAAATGTCTACGCCTTTCCCGCGCAGAAGCTCGCACATTTTGCGATTGCGCTCCTCCCGGGCATCGGAAAAGCGGCGCAGAGATTCCCGGAAGCGGGGATTGCGCCAGTCCGGGAACAGGCCCACGATGTGGACGCTGCGGCCCTTATATTCGGTGGACACCTCCACCCCGGGCACCAGCTCCGTCCCATACCCGGACGCGGGCTCCGGGGAGCAGCCGGCCGAATCCTCTGCCGGAGACTCCATGAAAAAGCGTTCCGCAGCTTCTTCAGCTTCCGCGATTCCGTCGACCGAATCATGGTCGGTCAGGGCCAGGGCGGCCAGGCCCAGCTCCCGGGCCATCTCTACAAGCTGTGCCGGCGTCAGTGTTCCGTCGGATTTTGTGGAATGTGTATGCAGGTCAATAGAAGGCATGGCGTATCCTTTAAGAGAGATTGAATGTCTGATAAACAAAATACAGCCCTTCTGTGGTCGCAGAAAGGCTGTAGCATACGGAGTTTGGGATAATCGTAATCATATCTGCCGGTCGGAGCTAATCGTATTACCCAGCAGCTTCTGCCGTATAAATGAGAAGCCGGATCAGTTGTCTTCCTCAGTAGAGACATAGACGGTCCGCTTTCTGGCGTCCGCGTTGTTCTCCAGATAGTCATCATAGGTGGTGACTTTATCGATGATGCTGCCGTCGGGCAGGATCTCGATGATGCGGTTGGCAGTTGTCTGTACCACCTGATGGTCACGGCAGGCAAAGAGTTCCACGCCGGGGAATTTGATCATGCCTTCATTGAGGGCGGAGATGGATTCCATATCCAGATGGTTGGTGGGCTCATCAAAGATCAGGCAGTTGGCGCCGCTGATCATCATCTTGGACAGCTGGCAGCGGACACGTTCGCCGCCGGACAGGACCCGCAGGCGCTTGATGCCGTCATCGCCGGCAAAGAGCATACGGCCCAGGAAGCCCCTGACATAGGTGGCGTCCTTGATGGGAGAATAGCCGGTCAGCCATTCCGTGATCGTATAATCCGAGGAGAACTCATCGCTGGCGTCCTTGCGGAAATAAGCCTGGGAGGTGGTGATGCCCCATTTATAGGTGCCTTCGTCCGGCTCCATGCGGCCCATCAGGATCTCGAACAGGGTGGTCTTGGCCAGTTCCTGGCTGCCCACGAAAGCGATCTTGTCATCATGCCCCATAATAAAGGAAACATTGTCAAGGACCTTGACGCCGTTGATGGTCTTGGAAAGATTGGAAACGGTCAGAACCTCATTGCCGATCTCTCTGTCAGGGCGGAAATCAATATAGGGATATTTACGGCTGGAAGGCTTGATCTCCTCCAGCTGGATCTTTTCCAGGGCACGTTTACGGCTGGTCGCCTGCTTGGACTTGGAAGCGTTGGCGGAGAAACGGGAGATGAACTCCTTGAGTTCCTTGATCTTTTCCTCTTTCTTCTTGTTGGCTTCCTTCATCTGCCGGATCATCAGCTGGCTGGACTGATACCAGAAATCATAGTTGCCGGCATAGAGCTGGATCTTACCGTAGTCGATGTCCGCGATATAGGTACATACCTTGTTCAGGAAATACCGGTCATGGGAGACAACGATGACTGTATTTTCGAAGTTGATCAGGAACTCCTCCAGCCAGGCGATGGCGTCCAGGTCCAGATGGTTGGTAGGCTCATCCAGCAGCAGGATATCGGGGTTGCCGAACAGGGCCCTGGCCAGCAGGACCTTGACCTTCTGGGCGCCGGTCAGTTCGCGCATCAGATAGGAGTGAAGCTCGGTCTCGATGCCCAGACCGTTGAGCAGGGACTCCGCGTCGGATTCCGCTTCCCAGCCGTTCATTTCGGCAAATTCCGTCTCCAGCTCGCTGGCCCGGATGCCGTCCTCATCGGAAAAATCCTCTTTGGCGTAGAGGGCGTCCTTTTCCTGCATGATCTCATACAGACGGCTGTTGCCCTGGATGACCGTATCCAGTACGACCTGACTGTCGTATTTATTGTGGTCCTGCTCCAGGAAAGACAGCCTCTGTCCGGGGGTCATGGTCACGGTACCGTTGGTGGTATCCAGCTGGCCGGACAGGATCTTGAGGAAGGTGGATTTGCCCGCGCCGTTGGCGCCGATAATACCGTAGCAGTTGCCTTCCGTAAATTTAATGGAAACGTCTTCAAAAAGCGCCTTCTTACCCAGTCGCAGTGTAACGCCGTTTGTCTGAATCATGCAGCCTCCTTTACAAAAGCCAGAGAGAAATGAATGTCGTACTCTTACTTATTTAAAATTTACTTTTTAACTCTTACTTATTATTAATACTTTTGCATACCGTTTCATACGGATGTATTCCGCAGCCCTTTCCACACGCCGGCAATCCGGCCCCGTCAGGACATACGTATATATAATAGCTGACTTACGGGTAAGCTTCAAGTATGGAAATTCCGCTTTTTTGCGCTTTTTCCGCTTTTGCCGACGGAATCCGCCCGGCAGCTGCGCATATGTGCTTTTTGAGGCAGGGCGGGCATCTCTCCACGGCAGGCTTTTTCCCTGTTTTTTTCCGCCTGCTCCCCGAGTCCGGTCCGGACGGATTTCCTGCTGACATAACCTGCCGGAATATGTCATAATAGATGTGGCGGACAGATCTGCCGCAATATACATGCCCCGTCAGGGGCGGCAAAGAAAACGCGGGCCGGAACGGAAGCCGGCAGGACCCGTCCGTATACAGAAAAGCACGGAAAGGATACTTCATTGCGATGAAATATATGCAGAGTGATTTGTGGAATGATTATTACGCGGAACTGGAACCCTCCAAAAGACGGCAGATGTTTCCGGAGATCCTGGAGCAGGTGGAAGATGACGGTCTGGGACAGCTCCGAAAGGACCTGTTCGACCTCCGGCACACAGATCCGAAGGATCCTTCCAATGAGGTCGATATTTTCCTCTGGGAGATCGTGGTACTCCCCGCCTATAAGGATTCCATGTTCAAGAAGCTGGCGAAAAAACAGATGGACAGGACCATGCACAATCTGGGCTTCGACCTGGCGGAGAAATACGGGGAAAAGGGAAAAACAGCCCTCTACTGGGAATTCCGCAATACGGCGGAGCGTTTTCTGATGACCTGCAGGAGCAGCAGTTACGGCAAAAAATTCTTCGGCTTTATTGCCACGGACGACAAAGACAGACAGCTGAAGTGTACCCGGGACATCTGGATGATGACATCCCTGGTCCCCCGCAAAATGGGCATGGAAAAGGAACTGGAGGTCCTGACCGAAGCGCTGAAAGACGCTTTCTTCCTGTCCGATCCCGAAGCACAGGAGCGGTACGAGAACCTGGAGAAAAGTGAAGCGGCCCAGAAGAAACGCCTTCTGTAATCCTGCGGCTTTTATCGGATGGCCGCACGCGCGTTTTTCGGTAAATTTCCATAAAGATTTATGAAAAATGTATGACCCATGTGGCTTTTTGATGATATAAGTGTTAAACTGTTTAAAATATAGTCCGCTGTTATCGGGCGGCATTAATTAACAAGACCGGATCGGGTGCGGCCGTTTTCGAGAGAAACTGCACGCGATCTTAACTCGTTGCCGGCAGACCGGATCATATGCATCCAAAGGGGTCTGTCCGTTATTGTTCAGGACATAGTGATCAGATTTTCCGGTTTGATGAAGTGCCCGGACAGACCGGACGGTCATGACCGCGGCAGCGGGACAGCTTTCCGGAAAGGAAGATGAAAGTACTGATGAAAAAAATAGTGATGTTCGCAGGCGCGCCTCCCTGTCTTTTTCTTCTGTATCTGCTGTCGATCATGCCAAGGATGGTCGGAAAACCTGATTACAGTATCCTGCGCGGCAGCCTCTTTGCCCACAGGGGCCTGTTCGACAATAATACCGGCACGCCTGAAAACTCCATGAAGGCATTCCGCAAAGCGGTGGAAGCCGGTTACGGGATTGAACTTGACATTCATCTGACAAAGGATAAGATCCCTGTCGTTTTTCATGATTTTACCCTGCAGCGGATGTGCGGCGTGCCGGGCGCTCCGGAGGATTATACCCTGAAGGAGCTTCGCCGGTTCCGCCTGCTGGATACAGAGGAGAAGATCCCGACCTTCCGTGAGTTCCTGGATCTGGTGGACGGCAGGGTTCCCCTTCTGGTGGAGATCAAATCAGAAGACCCGGACATGACGATCTGTGAGAAGGTCAACGCCATGCTGCTGGAATACAAGGGCCCCTACTGCATAGAGGCTTTCAATCCCCTCGTGCTCTACTGGTTCAGAAAGCACCGCAGTGATGTCGTCAGGGGACAGCTTTCAGACCGTTTTACCAAAACGCCTGAGTTCCGCAGAATGGAGTACCGGCCCCTGCTGCTGATGATCCAGTTCCTGATCACCAACTTTCTCTGCAGGCCGGATTTCATATCCTTTAACTGTAAATTCGACAGGAATCTTTCCCTTCGTTTTTACCGCAGGTATTTCAAGGGACACAGTGCCTGCTGGACTGTCCACAGTCAGGAGGAGATGAAGGCTCTGGCGGGTCAATACGACGCCTTTATTTTTGACGGCTTTGAGCCGGCGGCGAAGAACAATGTTAACAACCTGTAATATCAAGTTTCAGGGGTATATAAAAGGAGGAAAGAATGAGCAAAAAGTATTGTTACCTTTTCAGCGAAGGCAACGCAGACATGAGAGAGCTCCTTGGAGGCAAGGGCGCTAACCTGGCAGAGATGACCAACATCGGTCTCCCGGTTCCTCAGGGCTTCACCATCACAACCGAAGCCTGCACCCAGTATTATGAGGACGGCCGTGAGATCAATCCTTCCATTATGGCTGAGATCAACGAGTATATCGGCAAGATGGAAGAGATTACAGGCAAGAAGTTCGGCGATGCCAAGAACCCGCTCCTCGTTTCCGTTCGTTCCGGCGCGAGAGCATCCATGCCCGGTATGATGGATACCATCCTGAACCTGGGTCTGAATGAGACAGTTGTCAACACCATCGCGGAGCAGTCCGGCAATCCCCGCTGGGCATGGGACTGCTACAGAAGATTCATCCAGATGTATTCCGACGTTGTTATGGAAGTCGGCAAAAAGTATTTTGAGGCCCTGATCGACCAGATGAAAGAGGAAAAGGGCGTCAAGCTTGACGTTGAGCTGGACGCGGATGATCTGCACAAGCTGGCAGACCAGTTCAAGGCTGAATATAAGGCGAAACTGGGAGAAGATTTCCCGTCCGATCCCAAGGAGCAGCTGATGGGCGCCATCAAGGCTGTTTTCCGTTCCTGGGACAACCCCCGTGCCAATGTTTACAGACGTGACAATGATATCCCCTACAGCTGGGGCACAGCCGTTAACGTCCAGTCCATGGCATTCGGCAACATGGGTGATGACTGCGGTACCGGCGTTGCTTTCACACGTGACCCCGCTACAGGCGCCAAGGGCCTCTTCGGTGAGTTCCTGACCAACGCCCAGGGTGAAGACGTTGTCGCAGGCGTCCGTACTCCCATGCACATCACCGAGATGGAGCAGAAGTTCCCTGAAGCTTTCAATCAGTTCAAGGAAGTATGCAGCATCCTCGAGAACCACTACAGAGACATGCAGGATATGGAGTTCACCGTAGAGCACGGCAAACTGTACATGCTGCAGACACGTAACGGCAAGAGGACCGCGCAGGCCGCTCTGCAGATCGCCTGTGACCTCGTTGACGAAGGCATGAGGACCGAGAAGGAAGCGGTCGCCATGATCGATCCCCGTAACCTGGATACACTGCTTCATCCTACATTCGACGCCAACGCTCTGAAGGCAGCGACCCCCATCGCCAAGGCTCTGGGCGCAGCTCCCGGCGCAGCCTGCGGTAAGATCGTTTTCACAGCGGAAGACGCTGAGGAATGGGCAGCCAGAGGCGAGAAGGTCGTTCTGGTACGTCTGGAGACCTCTCCTGAGGACATCACCGGCATGAAGGCAGCCCAGGGTATCCTGACTGTCCGCGGCGGCATGACCTCCCACGCTGCAGTTGTTGCCCGCGGTATGGGCGTCTGCTGCGTATCCGGCTGCGGCGACATCATCATGGATGAAGCCAACAAGCAGTTCACACTGGCCGGCAAAGTATATCATGAAGGCGATATCATCTCCTTCGACGGCACGACAGGCTGTGTCTATGACGGCACCATCCCTACTGTCGACGCCCAGATCTCCGGTACATTCGGCCGCATCATGGGATGGGCAGACAAGTATCGCAGACTGAAAGTCCGCACCAACGCGGATACGCCCCGCGACGCGAAGAAGGCAAGAGAGCTCGGCGCGGAAGGCATCGGCCTTGTACGTACAGAGCATATGTTCTTCGATGAGGACAGGATCGCTGCATTCCGTGAGATGATCTGCTCCGATACCATCGAAGAAAGAGAAGCGGCTCTGGAGAAGATCGAGCCTCTGCAGGAAGGCGACTTCAAGGGTCTCTTTGAGGCCATGGAAGGTGATCCCGTTACCATCCGTTTCCTGGATCCGCCTCTGCATGAGTTCGTTCCCACTGAGGAAGCTGACATCGAGAAACTGGCCAAGGCCCAGGATAAGAGTGTAGAAGCCATCAAGGCAATCATTGAAGGCCTCAAGGAATTCAACCCCATGATGGGCCACCGCGGATGCCGTCTGGCAGTTACCTATCCTGAAATCGCCAAGATGCAGACCACTGCCATTATCCGCGCGGCGATCGCCGTCAAGGCAGAGCATCCTGACTGGGATCTGGTTCCCGAGATCATGATCCCCCTGATCGGCGAGGTCAAGGAACTGAAGTATGTCAAGGACGTCGTTGTTGCTACAGCTGACGCTGAGATCAAGGCGGCAGGCTCCGACCTCAAGTATGAAGTCGGTACCATGATCGAGATCCCCCGCGCGGCTCTGACAGCGGACGCCATCGCGACAGAGGCTGAGTTCTTCTGCTTCGGTACCAACGACCTGACCCAGATGACCTATGGCTTCTCCCGTGACGATTCCTCCAAGTTCCTTGGCGCCTACTATGACGCCAAGATCCTGGAAGGCGATCCCTTCGCCAAGCTGGACCAGACCGGCGTAGGCCTGCTGATGGAAATCGCCATCGAAAAGGGCAAGAAGGTACGTCCCAGCCTGCACGCGGGTATCTGCGGCGAGCACGGCGGAGATCCTTCCTCCATCGAGTTCTGCGACAAGATCGGCCTGGATTATGTATCCTGCTCACCTTTCCGTGTACCGATTGCCAGACTGGCAGCGGCACAGGCAGCCATCGCCCACGGCGAAGCATAAGAAGCGACGGATCCCCCGGGATCTGACAAGATCTGACGTAAACGAGGCCGCCACTCTTCGGAGTGGCGGTCTTTTTTGCGGCGTCAAAAACCGCCGCAGGGCCTGCGGCGGTTTTCTGAGAGATGAATAGAAGGATAGTAAATAATAATTATAGGAAGTAAACAAAAGAGCGTTCCTGCCGGATCAGGCAAAATTTCTCCAGCTCAGTCCGTAGACCTGCTCCATGAGTTTGAGGACCTCCTCCTTCATGCGCATGCAGGCTTCACTTTCGCTGGCGAACTGCATCAGGCCGATCTTCTTCTTTTTGTCGCTGAAATAGATCTCCCAGCCTTTTTTGGTACGTCCCATGCAGATCCTGTTCTTATGGTTGCCGCCTTTAAAGCTGTACACATTGGCGGGGACCAGGTGCTCTTTGAAGAATTTCTTTAAATCTTTTACAGTCATGTTCATGCATCCTTTCCGGCGTGCCAGGCCGTTAAAAATAATGAAAACGCTAAGATGTAGTTATCAAAACTACATTTACTATAGCACCGGATTCTGCCGGATGCAACAGTAATTTTTAAAACCCTTCAGAAAGTTGCGGAAAAACGATTTCAGGATGTTCTAAATCTGATAAAAGGTTTTTGCATATCTGATAACGGCACATAACAGAACGCGTACAGGAAGGCGGAAGGCTTTTATTTTTTACCGGCTCCTGTTTGCTACTACGGCATGTATGGTTTATAATAAAATCTCAGGATATCTCAACTATGTTCATAAATATTTTTGGAGGATAGAAATGGAAATCAGGAAAGCATTGAACGGAACAGAATTAACAATCAAGGTAGAAGGCAGGCTGGATACCATGACAGCGCCGGCTCTCGAGACAGAACTCCGCCGTTCTCTGAACGGGATCACGGATCTGACCCTGGACTTTACGAATCTGGAGTATATTTCTTCCGCAGGCCTTCGAGTTCTGCTCTCTGCCCAGAAAGTCATGAATAAGCAGGGCAGCATGAAGCTGATCCATGTCTGTGACCCTGTTATGGAGGTTTTCGAAGTCACCGGCTTCAGTGATATTCTCACGATCGAGTAAAGAGCAGGAAGGACGCAGCATCGCCGGTATTTAAACAGGGTATAAGAGCATGAAAAATTTAAATATTGAAGCGAAAGTCGACAATCTGCCGCAGGTCCTTATGTTCATCGATTCATATCTGGAGGAAGCCGGCTGCCCTATGAAGGCGCAGATGCAGATCGATATATCTGTAGAAGAAATCTTCGTCAACATTGCCCAATACGCCTATCCCGGAAGGATCGGTCACGCGGACATCCAGATCAGCGGCAGCAGCGCGGACAGACGCTTTATCATTGTATTCAGGGACAGGGGGATTCCATATGATCCTCTTGGCAAATCAGATCCGGACATCACGCTGGGCGCGGAAGACAGGCCTATAGGGGGACTGGGCATTTTTATGGTCAAAAAGAACATGGATAAGCTGGAATACAGCCGTACCGGCGGTGAGAACATCCTGACCATGACCAAAAACGCATGATCCCGCCAGGAGAGCAGAGAACGGACAAAAGCTATGAGTGAAAAGAACAGTATTTTCAGAAAGAAGAGCCTGGACCGGATCGAATCGCCGGAGCAGCTCAATGATTATATCAGAGTCACAAGTCCCGGGATATGGATCTTTCTTGCAGCGGCCATCATCCTGCTGGTGGGAATCATCCTCTGGGGGGTCTTTGGCCATCTGGTCACAAAGACGGATCTGCAGGTCAGTGTGGAAAAAGGAAAAGGCACCTGCTACGTAACGGCTGTTGTCAGTGAGGATATCAATGAAGACACCAGGCTGGAAGTAGGGGATGACTCCGTTCCGGTGGAGGTGGATACCAGCCAGTCTGTCATTGCGGCCAGTGTTTTAACGGAAGAAGCCCTGTCCCTGGAAGGGCTGACGGGGGCGGAAGTCCTGTATCCGGTCACAACGCAGCTCAGTCTGGACGACGGCACCTATAACGGGGTGCTGGTGATCGAAAAGATCAGGCCTATTTCCTTTATCATATCTTCACGTTGACAGGCAGGAGAAAAGGATGAGCAGCAGCAAGGTAAAAGTCAAGGACCCGGTCAGCAAAGGCGTGGCAAAGGTTCCGGTCGTCATGCAGCTGGAAGCCCTGGAATGCGGGGCGGCCTGCCTGGCCATGGTCCTGGCATATTATGAGAAATGGATACCCCTGGAGCAGGTCCGGACGGACTGCGGCGTTTCCAGGGACGGATCCAACGCGAAAAATATACTGATCGCGGCGAGAAATTACGGTCTGGAAGCCAAAGGGTACCGGTTCGAGCCGGAGATCCTTAAGGAGAACGGAGAATTTCCCTGTATCATCCACTGGAATTTCAACCATTTTGTGGTGCTGGATGGTTTCAGGGGAAACTACGCTGTGATCAATGACCCTGCCAGAGGCGAGGTAAAGATTACCATGGAGGAATTTGACAAAGCCTTTACGGGAATCTGCCTGATGTTCTGGCCGGGAGAGAACTTTGAACCCAGCGGCAAACAGAAGAGTGTGCTTGATTTCGCCAAAGCAAGGATGAAAGGGGCCGGTTCAGCGGCCGCTTTTATTGTTATGTCCTCAGTGATCTCCTCGCTCCTCAACCTGATCAATCCGGGCTTCTCGAGGGTATTCTTCGACCGGCTGCTGGTGGGCAGGAATCCGGACTGGGCCATGCCCTTTATCATCGCCCTGGCCGCTTTTACGGCCCTGGAGATCCTGATCGCGGGCATGCGGGAGATCTACAGCCTGCGGATCAACGGCAAAATGTCCATTGTGGGCAATTCCACCTATATGTGGAAGGTGCTCCGCCTGCCCATGGAATTCTATTCCCAGCGGATGGCCGGGGATATCCAGCAGCGTAAGGGCACCAACGCGGTCATAGCCGGCAACCTGATCAATACCTTCGCGCCTCTGTTCCTGGATTCTGTCATGATGGTCTTTTATCTGGCCGTCATGCTGCGGATCAGCGCGGTACTGACCATTCTGGGCCTGACTTCCATGGTCATCAATATCTTCATGTCCAGGATCATATCCGCCCGGAGGATCAACATCACCCGTGTCCAGATGCGTGACAGCGGCAAGCTGGCCGGTGCTACCGTGGCCGGTATCGAGATGATCGAATCCATCAAATCCACGGGCGCGGAAGAAGGTTACTTTGAGAGATGGGCCGGCTATCAGGCCAGTGTCAACACCCAGGACGTCAAATATAACCTGATCAATCAGTATCTGGGCATGATCCCTTCCCTGGTGTCCATGATCACCAACGTACTGGTCGTCATCATGGGCGTCTACCTGACCATGCAGGGCCAGTTCACCATCGGTCTGATCACCCAGTTCCAGGGCTATCTGTCCAGCTTTATGTCGCCTGCCACCAGGCTGACCTCCGCCGGCCAGACCCTGCAGGAGATGCGGACCTCCATGGAACGGATCGAAGACGTCATGCAGTATCCGGATGACCCGGTCCTGGCCAATGATGATTACGATGAAAAACTGGAATATGACAAGCTGTCCGGTACGGTTGAGCTCAAACATGTGACCTTCGGCTATTCCAGGCTGGCCAAACCTCTGATCGAGGATTTCAACCTGACCATGAAGCCCGGCAGCAGGATCGCTCTGGTCGGTTCCTCCGGCTGCGGCAAATCCACCATTTCCAAACTGATCTCGGGCCTCTACCATCCCTGGAGCGGCGAGATCCTGTTTGACGGAAAGAAATGCACGGAGATCGACAGAGGCGTCTTTACGGGCTCCCTGGCGGTCGTCGATCAGGATATCATCCTGTTCGAAGATACCATTGCCAACAATATACGTATGTGGGACAACAGCATCGAGGACTTTGAGGTCATCCTGGCCGCCAGAGACGCCCAGATCCATGATGATATCATGCAGCGTGACGGCGGTTATGAATACCGGATCACAGAAGGCGGACGGGACTTTTCCGGCGGCCAGCGCCAGCGGATGGAGATCGCCCGTGTTCTGGCCCAGGATCCGACCATCATCATTCTGGATGAGGCCACCTCGGCCCTGGACGCCAAGACCGAGTATGAGGTCGTCAAGGCCATCCGTGACAGGGGCATCACCTGCATTGTGGTCGCCCACCGCCTTTCCACCATCCGTGATTCCGACGAGATCATCGTACTCGATCACGGCAAGGTCGTGGAACGGGGCACCCACGATGAACTTTATGCGAAGGGCGGCGCCTACGCGGCTCTTGTTACCAATGAATAAACACGATTTGCTTTCAGCACCTGTTTCGGAAGCCCGGGAGGAATACCATGGGTTGGTTTGATGAACAGATAAAACAACGAAAGATCAGCGACGACGAGCAGTTCCAGGATTCTTTTATCCGTATGGCCGGCGCGGTCATGGGCGCCAAAGCGGAATCCGCCCTCAAGGATGAGCGTGCACGTGCCAAGAACGCCATTGATGAGATCCTGAAGTATTATCACTACAAGCTGCAGGATGTGCCGGACAATATCCGGGAGTGGACGGATCAGCTGGATTACCTGATGCGTCCCCACGGCCTGATGCACCGGACCGTCAAGCTGGAGAAGGGCTGGTATAAGGATGCCTGCGGTCCCATGCTGGCCGTCCGTAAAGACACAGGCATGGTTACGGCCCTGATCCCCGGCAATATCATGGGATATACTTTCCTGGACCCGGAGACCGGAGAACGCCGTAAGGTCGACAGCAGCACGGAACAGCTTTTTGAAGAGGAAGGCCTGTGTTTTTACAAGCCCTTTCCCCTGCGGGAGCTGACCATCAAGGATATGTTCAGCTATATCCTGGGGACTGTGACCAAATCCGACGTCGTCCTGATGATCATTGTTACCCTGATCTGTACCCTGGTAGGTATGATCTCCCCCAGGCTGCAGCAGTTCCTGTTCAGTGATGTGGTGGACAGCAAAAGCGTCCGGATCCTGATTGCCATTGCGGTCTTTATGATCTGCGTCAGGATTTCGGAGAACCTCCTGTCCATCGCCAAGCAGATGGTCAATTCCAGAATTGAATCCCAGATGAGCATGCAGGTCGAATCCGCGGTCATGATGCGGGTCCTGTCCCTGCCGGCCAGTTTCTTTAAACAATACAGTTCCGGTGATCTGCAGACCAGGACCCAGTATGTGAGCACCCTCTGCAATACCCTGTCCATGATCATTTTCTCGACCGGACTGACTTCCGTCACATCGCTCCTTTACATCGCGCAGATCCGTTCTTTCGCGCCTTCCATGGCCGTACCGGCCCTGATCATCATCGTGATCACGGTGTGCTTCAGTATGGTAACGACCCTGGTCCAGATGCGGATCAGCAAGCAGCAGATGGAGCTGTCTGCCAAAGAGAACGGCCTGAGCTATTCCCTGATTTCCGGCGTGCAGAAGATCCGTCTGGCCGGCGCGGAAAAGAGGGCATTCGCCAAATGGGCGGATACCTTTTCAAAATCCGCTTCCCTGACCTATAACCTGCCTCTGTTCCTGCGGATCAACGGCACCATCACCACGGCCCTGGGCCTGATCAGCACGGTAATCTTTTACTATCTGGCTATCCAGAGTAATATTACCACGGCGGACTACTACGCTTTTACCGCTTCTTACGGCATGGTCTTCGGCGCTTTTTCCAGCCTGTCGGGCATTGCGACTACAGTCGCGGAGATCCGCCCCGTCCTGGAGATGGTGGAGCCCTTCTTCAAGGCAGTGCCGGAAACGGCAGAAGGCAAACAGGTCATCTCCAGACTGAGCGGCGGCATTGAGATGAGCAATGTCTCCTTCCGCTATAATGACAGCATGCCCCTTGTCATTGACAGCATGAACCTGAAGATCCGGCCCGGCCAGTATGTGGCCATCGTCGGCAGGACCGGCTGCGGCAAATCCACCCTGATGCGGCTCCTGCTGGGTTTCGAGACCCCTTCCAAAGGCGCGGTCTATTATGACGGGAAGGACATAGCCAGACTGGACCTCAAGTCCCTGCGCCAGAAGATCGGCACCGTCATGCAGAACGGCAAGCTCTTCATGGGCAGTATCTATGAAAATATTTCCATCTCGGCCCCGTCACTGACCATGCAGGGGGCCTGGGACGCGGCCGAAATGGCCGGTCTGGCCGATGATATCCGGGAAATGCCCATGGGCATGATGACCATCATCGGAGAAGGGCAGGGCGGTATCTCCGGCGGCCAGAAGCAGAGGATCATGATCGCCAGAGCCGTCGCGGGCAAGCCCAGGATCCTCATGTTCGATGAAGCGACCTCCGCGCTGGACAACCATACCCAGAAGAAGGTCACGGAGGCCCTGGACGCCCTTAAATGCACGAGGATCGTCATCGCCCACCGTCTTTCGACCATCCGCCACTGTGACAGGATCCTGGTCCTGGACCAGGGCAGGATCATTGAGGACGGCACCTATGAGGAGCTGATCGAGAAGAACGGCTTCTTTGCGGACCTGGTCAGCCGCCAGCGGCTGGATACCTGATCCGGCAGCGGACCGGAGGCCCCGGCAATGACGGAGCCTCAATAATATGGAAATAATCCCCGGAAATACCGGACTGCTATGGGATCCGGCCGCGCTTCTGCCGCGGCCGGTTTTTTTGGCAGTGTTTATATCTTCCGGCGCCAGGATAAAAATATCTGGAATAAGAAAAAGAGAGAAATAAAGAGATATAGTGAGAATTATAGAGAAAATAAGAGAAAAACTGTACATGAACCGATTTGCAACTGTACAGCCTGAAAACTATTATACCTCATAGAGTTAGCACTCAATCATGTTGAGTGCTAACAACCTCAAAAAATAAGCAAGCTGCGTCCCGTATACCCTGTGGACGCATCATCTTCTCATAAGGAGGCAGAAAAATGAAGTTAGTACCTTTAAGTGACAGAGTTGTTTTAAAGCAGCTTGAGGCGGAGACCACCACCAAATCCGGTATCGTTCTTCCAGGCCAGGACAAGGAAAAGCCCCAGCAGGCGGAAGTCATTGCGGCCGGTCCCGGCGGTGTTGTAGACGGCAAGGAAGTTGTCATGCAGGTCAAAGCCGGCGACAAGGTCATTTATTCCAAATACGCGGGAACCGAAGTCAAGCTTGATACCGAGAAGTATATCATTGTCAAGCAGAGCGATATTCTCGCGGTCATTGAGGACTGATCTCATCACAGACTGATTTTCATAAACGGAGGAAATTGAGATGGCAAAAGAAATCAAGAACGGCACCGAAGCAAGAGAGGCTATGGTCGCCGGCATTAATAAACTCGCTGATACTGTTAAGATCACACTGGGCCCCAAGGGCAGAAACGTTGTTCTGGACAAATCCTACGGTGCTCCCACTGTTACCAATGACGGCGTGACCATCGCCAAGGAAATCGAGCTGGAAGACGGCTTTGAGAACATGGGCGCGCAGCTGGTCAAGGAAGTTTCCACCAAGACCAACGATGTAGCCGGCGACGGCACGACTACTGCTACCGTTCTGGCTCAGGCCATGATCAATGAAGGCATGAAGAACCTGGCGGCAGGCGCCAACCCCATCGTCCTGCGCAAGGGCATGAAGAAGGCCACAGATGCAGCTGTTGCCGAGATCGCGGCCATGTCTACCCCTGTCAACGGAAAGAAGCACATCGAGAGAGTCGCTGCGGTTTCTTCCGGTGATGATGAGGTCGGCAAGATGGTAGCGGACGCTATGGAGAAGGTCTCCAAGGACGGCGTCATCACCATCGAAGAGAGTAAGACCATGCTGACCGAGCTGGACCTGGTAGAAGGCATGCAGTTCGACAGAGGCTATATCTCCGCTTACATGGCGACCGATATGGACAAGATGGAAGCCAATCTGGAAGATCCTTTCATCCTGATCACGGATAAGAAGATCTCCACCATCCAGGACATCCTGCCCCTGCTGGAGCAGATCGTCAAGATGGGCGCAAGACTGCTGATCATCGCCGAGGATGTTGAAGGCGAGGCTCTGACCACCCTGATCGTCAACAAACTGCGCGGCACATTCAATGTAGCGGCTGTCAAGGCACCCGGCTATGGCGACAGAAGGAAAGCCATGCTGGAGGATATCGCCATTCTGACCGGCGGTACCGTCATCAGCGCTGACCTGGGCCTGGAGCTCAAGGACGCGACCCTGAACCAGCTGGGTCGTGCCAAATCCGTCAAGATCACCAAGGATACCACCGTCATCGTAGACGGCGCGGGCGACAAGAGCGCCATCGCGGCAAGATCCGCCCAGATCAAGAATCAGATCGAAGAGACCACTTCCAGCTTTGACAAGGAGAAGCTCCAGGAGCGTCTGGCCAAGCTGGCGGGCGGCGTAGCTGTCATCCGTGTCGGTGCCGCTACCGAGACAGAGATGAAAGAAGCCAAGTACCGTATGGAAGACGCCCTCAACGCAACAAGGGCAGCAGTCGAGGAAGGCATTATCTTCGGCGGCGGCAGCGCTTATGTACACGCTTCCCGTAAGGTCAAAGAGGTCGCGGACAGCCTGGAAGGCGACGAGAAGACCGGCGCTTACATCGTTCTGAAGGCTCTGGAAGCTCCCATGTACCAGATCGCGGAGAACGCAGGCCTGAACGGCGCGGTCATCGTGAACAAGGTCCACGAATCCGAGGTAGGCGTAGGCTTTGACGCTTACAAAGAGGAATATGTAGACATGATCGAAGCAGGCATCCTGGATCCCGCCAAGGTCACCAGAAGCGCCCTGCAGAACGCGACCAGCGTAGCTTCCAGCTTCCTGACTACAGAAGCGGCTGTCTGCAATATCAAGGAGCCCATGCCTCCCATGCCTGCAGGCGGCGCGCCCGGCATGATGTAATCTGCAATCCTGCAGCAGACAAATTCATAATGAATTCCGGAACCTTCCGCGGGGGAAACCCTCCTGCGGAAGGTTTTTTTCTTACAGGCAGGTCTGCTTTCCGCCTGCGGATTCTGTTTCCGGATTCTGACGGATGGATCCTGTAAATATTGACGAATCCGGCAAATAAGCATATAATTTTTCATATTTAAATGTCAGATTATTTGTTATTTGAGGTTGATCATGTCTGATATCAAAACGGGTAAAGAGCAGATGGATCCGGAGAGAAAACAGACCGCCCAGACGGCGCCTCTTTCCTCTCCTGAGGAACGATGCGAATTTGACTACGGTAAAATTGAAAATGTCGGAGAATACGTCGGTCCCGAGGAACTGTACCAGGATCTGATCGAGCGTGTGCGCAGATACCACCCTTCCGATGATATCTCCCTGATCGAGAAGGCCTATGCGGTCGCGGAGAAGGCACATGAAGGGCAGAAGCGTAAATCCGGCCAGCCTTATATTATCCATCCCCTGCAGGTGGCCATCATCCTGGCCGATCTGGAAATGGACAAGGAGACCATAGCCGGCGGACTTCTCCATGATGTGGTCGAGGATACCTTTTTTACCAAAGAGCAGCTGGAACGGGAATTCGGACCCGACGTCGCCCTGCTGGTCGACGGAGTCACCAAGCTGCAGAAACTCAAATATTCGAGCGACTACCAGGAATACAAGGATAAGGGCATGGAAGCCCAGGAGGAACAGGCCAGGAACCTGCGCAAGATGTTCCTCGCCATGGCCAAGGATATCCGGATCATCATGATCAAACTGGCAGACCGCCTCCATAACATGCGTACCCTGGGGCATATGCGGCCGGATAAGCAGCTGCGGATTTCCCAGGAGACCCTGGATATTTACAGCCCCATTGCTTCCAGGCTGGGTATTTCCAGGATCAAGGTCGAACTGGACGACCTGGCTCTTAAATATCTGCATCCGGAAGTATACTATGACCTGGCTGAGAAGGTGGCCAGGCGCAAGGACGAACGGGAGAGATACGTCCAGGAGATCGCGGCCCAGGTCAGAAAGCATATCGCTGGCGCCGGCATAGAAGGCAAGGTCGACGGCAGGGTCAAGCATTTCTTCAGTATCTATAAAAAGATGGTCAATCAGGGCAAGACCCTGGACCAGATCTACGATCTGTTCGCGGTACGGATCATCGTGAATTCGATCCGGGACTGCTACGCGGCCCTGGGCATTATCCACGAGCTCTATGTGCCGGTCCCCGGCAGGTTCAAGGACTATATCGCCATGCCCAAGGCCAATATGTATCAGTCCCTGCATACCACCCTGATCGGACCCGGCGGAGAGCCCTTCGAGATCCAGATCCGGACCTTTGAAATGCACAGAGCGGCGGAATACGGTATCGCCGCCCACTGGAAATATAAGGAAGCCTCCGACGGCAAAAAACAGGATACCCAGGAAGAAGAGAAGCTGGTCTGGCTGCGCCAGATCCTGGAATGGCAGCAGGACATGTCCGACAACAAGGAATTCATGAACCTGCTCAAGAGCGACCTGGACCTGTTCTCGGACAGTGTATACTGCTTCACGCCCAGAGGCGAGGTCAAGAACCTCAAGGCCGGCTCCACCCCCATTGACTTTGCCTATGCCATCCATTCCGCTGTCGGCAACCGCATGGTCGGGGCCAAGGTCAACGGCAAGCAGGTCAAGATCGACTATAAGATCAAGAACGGCGACCGGGTCGAGGTCATTACCTCCCCCAACTCCAAGGGACCCAGCCTGGACTGGCTGGGCATCGTGGCCTCCGCCTCCACCAGGAACAAGATCAACCAGTGGTTCCGTAAGGAGCTCAAGGAAGACAATATCATCAAGGGCAAGGACCTGCTGGCCCAGCACTGTAAATCCAGGGGCCTGACGCTTTCTTCCCTGTTAAAGCCTGCCTACCAGGAGACCGTCATGAAGAAGTACGGCTTCCGCGACTGGGATTCCGTGATGGCCGCCATCGGCCACGGAGGCCTCAAGGAGGGTCAGGTAGCCAATAAGCTGGCTGAGCTCTATGAGCAGGACCACCAGAAGCAGCTTTCCGATGAGGAAGTCCTGCGCAAGGTCCAGGAGAATGTGCCCAAGGCCCGCACCAAAGCCCAGAACGCCATTGTGGTCAAGGGCGTCCACGATGTGGCGGTGCGTTTTTCCAAATGCTGCAACCCGGTACCCGGGGATGAGATCGTCGGTTTCGTGACCAGGGGCAGGGGTATTTCCATACACCGCAGGGACTGTGTCAATGTCAGCAGCCTGCCCGAGGAGGACCGGGGCCGGATCATCGAAGCGACCTGGTCGGAGGATTCCGGACAGTCCGGCAGCGAAGGCTTCATGGCGGAGGTCAATATCTACGCCAATGACCGCAGCGGCCTGCTCAATGACATCACCCGCCTGTTCGCGGAGGCGGATATCAATATCCTCCGCCTGAACACCATGACCAGCAAACAGCGGATCGCCACCATCACCATCGGCTTTGAAATCGAGAACCGTCAGCAGCTGACCGATATCGTCGGCAGGCTGATCAATGTAAAGGACGTACAGGCAGTCAAGAGAACCAACGGCTGAAGCCGCGGAGAGAATATGGAAACAAATCTTGTTATAAGCAGCTATGTGGTCGGCATGGTCCAGACCAATTTCTACTATATGCATCTGAAGGATTCCGCGGAGACCATCGTCTTCGATCCCGCCGATCTGGGGGACAGGATCTGGGAAGCCCTGCATGCCCAGGGGCTGGAGGTCCGCGCAATCTTTCTGACCCACGCCCATTTTGATCATATCGGCGGCGTGGAGGCCCTGAAGGCCAGGACCGGCGCTCCGGTCTACTGCAGTGAGGATGAGAAGCGGCTCTGCAAATCTCCTGCCATGAACAGTTCCTCGGAATACGGAAAGCCGGTCACCATCGAACCGGACATCTGGCTGACCGAGGGAGAAGAGGTCACCGTTGGCGGCATTACGGTCAAAATGATCAAGACCCCGGGCCACACCGAGGGCAGCTGCTGCTATTATATTGAGAGCGAAGGCATTCTGGTCTGCGGAGATACCCTATTTGAGATGTCCGTGGGCAGGACGGATTTCCCCACGGGATCCTTCCCCACCCTGGTCTCCTCGATCCGGAACAAGCTCTTTACACTGCCGGACGAGACTGTATGTCTGCCGGGCCACGGGGGAACCACAACGATCGGGTTTGAAAAACAGCATAACGCCTTTGTATGACCCGGGGGTCAGCGCTCTTGCAGCGTTTGAACAGCGTTTGCATCTTGTTTTTTGACAGCGTTCTGACAACGCTCTGACATTGTATGAACAGCGTTTTTGTATCGCAGGGTAATAATGCGTGATAAAGCAGGCGGCCGCCTGCTTTATCTATGTGTAAAAATTCGGAGATAATAACAGTTATGATCGCAGCCGTAAATATTGAATTATACAGATATGAGATTCATTCTCTGCTTAAGGCCTTCTATCCGGAAGAAGATGTCCGGGTCGTGGTCACGGGGCAGGAGCCCAGGAAGAAAAAGGATCTGGGAATTCCCTGGATCTATATTGATTACGCGCAGGGCAGCATCCGCGTCAGGATCCCGGAAGAGGACCGGTCCGCCGCTCTGCAGGCACCGGCAGGGGACAACTACGCTGCCAAAGGACCTGCCTGCAAGGGGGCCCTGAAGCATCTCCTCTACGATTTCCTCAGCGCCTGTACCGGAAAGAGCCTGCCCTGGGGCGAGCTGATCGGCATCCGGCCCACCAAGATCGCCATGCAGCACATGGCGGCGGGGGCGTCGGCGGAGGAGACGGCTGCCTATATGGAAAAAGAATTCCGGGTCAGCCGGGAGAAGTCCCTGCTGGCGGTGGATATCGCGGAGCGGGAGCGGAGGATCCTGTCGGATATTCATTATAAGGATGGCTACAGCCTTTACGTAGGCGTTCCCTTCTGTCCGACCACCTGTCTCTACTGTTCCTTCACGTCCTTCCCCATCGCCGCCTGGCGGGAACGGGTGGACGCCTATCTGGACGCCCTGATCCGGGAGATCCGGGAAACATCCGGCCTGATGAAAGGCAGGATCCTGGATACCGTTTATATCGGCGGCGGGACCCCCACCACCCTGGAACCGGACCAGCTGGACCGGCTGCTGACGGCCATTGAGACCTGGTTCCCCATGGACAGGATCCAGGAATTCACCGTGGAAGCCGGCCGTCCCGACAGCATCACGGCGGAAAAACTGCGGACCCTGCGCCGCCATAAGATCACCAGGATCAGCGTCAATCCCCAGACCATGAAGGAGGAGACCCTGAAGATCATCGGCCGCCGCCATACGGTGGACCAGACTGTGCAGGCCTTCCGCCTGGCAAGACAGGAGGGCTTTGACAACATCAACATGGATATTATCCTGGGACTGCCGGAAGAGACGCCGGAGGATGTGGCGGAGACGCTCCGGCGGATCGAAGAACTGGATCCCGATTCCCTGACCGTCCATTCCCTGGCGGTCAAACGGGCCTCCCGCCTGCAGCAGTGGATCGAACAGAACGGCTTCTCCGCCCTCAATAATACCGACGAATCCATGCGGATCGCCGCGGAGGGAGCCGCCCGCATGGACATGGTCCCCTATTATCTCTACCGGCAGAAGAATATGTCCGGCAACTTTGAGAACGTGGGATACGCCAGGGAAGGCAGATACGGGATCTACAACATTCTGATCATGGAGGAGACCCAGTCCATCCTGGCCCTGGGGGCCGGCAGCATCTCCAAGGCCCTCTTCGAAAACGGCCGGATCGAGCGGGCTGACAACTGTAAGGACGTGGCTACTTATATTGAGACCATCGAGGAAATGATCGCCCGCAAGCGGCGTCTGTTCGGCCTGTGACGCTTTTTTGAACAAGTCGGAAAAAATATAAAAATACTGCTTGAAAATTGCGGGGAAATAAGGTATCGTAGAGTGCGTTTGTGGCAAAACCGGCCAAATTATCAGACAATAACATGAGGAAATTATGGCAGCAGCTGTAAGAAAAAAAAAGAAGAATCTTGTCATCGTGGAGTCCCCCGCCAAGGTGAAGACCATCAAGAAATTCCTTGGCTCCAATTATGAAGTCGCGGCCAGCAACGGCCATGTGCGCGATATGCCCAAGAGCCAGATGGGAATCGACTTTGACAACGATTATGAACCCAAATATATCACCATCCGCGGCAAGGGCGAGCTCCTGGCCGGACTCCGGAAAATGGTCAAAAAGGCCGACCGGATCTATCTGGCGACCGACCCGGACCGCGAAGGAGAGGCCATTTCCTGGCATCTGATCGCGGCCCTCAAGCTGGGCGACCTCAAGGACAAGGAGGTCTACCGGATCACCTTTAACGAGATCACCAAAAAGGCAGTTACGGAATCTCTGAAGAACGCCCGGGAGATCGACATGAACCTGGTCGACGCCCAGCAGGCCCGCCGGGTCCTGGACCGTATGGTCGGCTACCGGATCTCCCCCCTGCTCTGGGCAAAAGTCAAACGGGGCCTGTCCGCGGGCAGAGTCCAGTCCGTTGCCCTGCGTATGATCGGGGACCGGGAGGAGGAGATCAACTCCTTTATTCCCGAGGAGTACTGGAGCCTGGACGCCGAACTGGCCGTTCAGGGAGAGAAGAAGCCCCTCCTGGCCCATTATTACGGCCGGATCGGCGACAACGGCAAGGCGGAGAAGGCCGTGATCAGCAACAGCGGGGAAATGGATGCCCTGCTGGCAGGCATGGAGGAAGCCGAATGGCAGATCACGGAGGTCAGAAAATCAGAGCGGACCCGCAAGGCCCCCCTTCCTTTTACGACCTCGACCCTGCAGCAGGAGGCCAGCAAAGTACTTAACTTCTCGACCTCCAAGACCATGCGGATCGCCCAGCAGCTCTATGAAGGCGTGGAGATCAAGGGGCAGGGCACGGTAGCCTTTATCACCTACCTGCGTACCGATTCCACCAGGGTATCGGACGAGGCCCGGGCGTCTGCCGCCGCTTATATTGAGGAGAATTACGGTAAGGACTATCTGGCCACCGAGGAAAGCGCCTCCAAAAAGCAGACCAAGATCCAGGACGCCCATGAAGCCATCCGGCCTACGGACATCTCCCGGACGCCCGCTTCCATGAAGGACGCCGTCTCCAGAGACCAGTACCGCCTCTACCAGCTGATCTGGAAACGCTTTACCGCCAGCCGTATGAGCGCCGCCAGATTCGAGACCACCCAGGTCCGGATCTGTGCACGGGGCAGTGAAGGCCGGCAGGAGCTGTTCACTGTATCGGCCCAGCGGCAGCTGTTCGACGGCTATCAGAGCGTATATACCCTGGATGAGGACAAGGCCAAAAGTCCGGTCCTGTCCGGGACCCTGGACCGGGACAGCGTCCTGACCCTGACCGAATTCCTGCCCAAACAGCATTTCACCCAGCCGGCCCCCCATTATACGGAGGCTTCCCTGGTAAGGGCTCTGGAAGAGCAGGGCATCGGCCGTCCCAGTACCTATGCCCCGACCATTTCCACCATTCTGGCCAGACACTATATTGTCAAGGAGGACAAGAACCTCTATATGACAGAGCTGGGGGAAGCGGTCAATAAGATCATGAAGAATTCATTCCCTTCCATCGTCAATCCTGAATTCACCGCCAACATGGAAAGCCTGCTGGACGGCGTGGCGGAAGGGACGGTCAAATGGAAGACCGTTGTAGAGAATTTCTACCCTGATCTGGACGAAGCGGTCAGCCAGGCGGAAAAGGAACTGGAAAAGGTCAGCATCGCCGATGAGGAGTCGGACGAGATCTGCGAGAACTGCGGCCGGACCATGGTCATCAAATACGGTCCCCACGGCCGTTTCCTGGCCTGCCCCGGTTTCCCCGAGTGCCACAATACCAAGCCTTATTTTGAAAAGATCGGCGTCAGCTGTCCCAAATGCGGAAAAGATATCGTAGTCCGCAAGACCAAGAAAGGCCGCCGTTACTACGGCTGTATTTCCATACCGGAATGTGATTTCATGGTATGGCAGAAGCCTTCCGCGACGCCCTGTCCCCGCTGCGGCTCCCTGATGCTGGAGAAAGGCCGCAAACTGGTCTGCAGCCAGGCGGACTGCGGCTATGTCATGGAAAAACCTGAGGAACAGGATTCATAAACAGAAATCGTAATAGGAAAGGATCATAAAAAGTGAACGGATCACAAATGATGAACAATGTTATGCTTCTCGACAATACCCGCAAGATCGAGAAGCTGCTGCATAATAATACAGGCAAGGTCATTTTCAATGACATATGTGAAGTGATGAGTGATATCCTCCGCTCCAACATGCTTGTGATCAGCAAAAAGGGAAAAGTCCTGGGCTACGGGGAAAACGAACATGTCATGCCTGTCGGCGAGCTCATCAATGATCAGGTCGGTTCCTTTGTAGATGAAGCTCTCAACGAGCGTTTCCTGGGTGTCCTTTCCACCAATGAGAACATTCAGCTGGGCACCCTTGGCTTCCTGCAGGACGATGCCCTCAAGACCGGGATCGTAGCGCCCATCGGCATCGCCGGCGAGCGCCTGGGCACAGTCTTCCTTTACAAGAATGAAGAGAAATACGATATCGACGATATCATTCTCTGTGAATACGGCACCACAGTCGTAAGCCTGGAGATGCTCCGGGCGGTCACAGAGGAGACGGCGGAAGAGAACCGCAAGATCTCAGTCGTCCGTTCCGCCATCGGCACCCTCAGCTACACCGAGATGCACGCCATCGTCCACATCTTTGAGGAGCTCAACGGCACAGAGGGTATCCTGGTGGCCAGCAAGATCGCCGATAAGGCCGGGATCACCAGGAGCGTGGTCGTCAACGCCCTGCGCAAGTTCGAATCCGCGGGCGTGATCGAATCCAGATCCTCCGGCATGAAGGGCACTTATATCAAGGTCCTCAACGACGCCATCTACAGCGAGCTGGATGAGCTGCGCAGACAGGTCAGCCTCTGACCGGACCGGCCGGAAAAGAACGTACCGGCCGCCGTTCAGACAGTCCCGCGGCCGCTGAGATCCTTGTCCCGCAGGGCTGTATAAATGTGAAAATATAGCCGGCAGCCGCTTGCATACCGCTGTCAGCTATGTTAAAATAACCAAGTTGTGACTATAAAACACGTATTCCGTACAGATGCCGGTGCCTGCCCCTGGCAGGTGGCAAGATCCTTCAGGACCCGGAAGGGAATCATTCTGCAGACGGAATACGGAAGAAAAACCACATGGAGGAAAAAACATGAGCGTTGTAACAATGAAACAGTTACTGGAGGCAGGTGTCCATTTCGGTCATCAGACAAGACGTTGGAACCCCAAGATGGCTCCCTACATCTTCACCGAGAGAAACGGCATCCACATCATCGATCTGCAGAAGTCCGTTATCAAAGTAGACGAGGCTTATCAGGCAGTATTCCAGATCGCGGAGCAGGGCGGCACCATCCTTTTCGTAGGTACCAAGAAGCAGGCGCAGGACGCCGTCAGGGCGGAAGCAGAGCGCTGCGGTATGTTCTATGTCAACGAGAGATGGCTGGGCGGCATGCTGACCAACTTCAAGACCATCCAGTCCCGTATCGAGCGTCTTGACAAGATCGACCAGATGGAAGCTGACGGCACATTCGAAGTCCTTCCCAAGAAGGAAGTTGCCAAGCTGCAGAAGGAGCAGGAGAAGCTGCAGAGGAATCTGGGCGGTATCCGTAAGATGACCCGTATTCCCGACGCGATCTTCGTAGTAGATCCCAAGAAGGAAAGAATCTGCGTAGCTGAAGCGCATACACTGGGCATTACCCTGATCGGTATCGGCGACACCAACTGTGATCCCGAAGAGCTCGATTATGTCATCCCCGGCAACGACGACGCGATCCGCGCGGTCAAGCTGATCTGCGGCAAGATGGCAGACGCTGTCATCGAGGCAAAGCAGGGTGAAGAGAACATCGACGCCAGCCAGCAGGACGCCCTCGCGGCTGAATCCGCCGCAAGCGAAGCCGAGCAGGCAGCAGAGGGAACTCTGTAATCAGACGGCCGCAGGACGGCGGCTTTCAGGCAACGTAATGAAGCCGGATGCACGGCTGTGTGTCCGGCTTGTATTTGATAAAGGATAATGAGTGAGGTAAGGATTATGGCAATTACAGCGAAACAGGTTAAACAGTTAAGAGATATGACCGGTTCCGGTATGATGGATTGCAAAAAGGCTCTGACAGAGACCAACGGCGATATGGACGCTGCTGTAGAGTATCTCAGAAAGCGCGGACAGGCCAAGGCTGAGAAGAAGGCCAGCAGGATCGCTGCGGAAGGTATCTGCATGATCGCTGCCGACGGCAATCAGAAGGCAGCTGTTGTCGAAGTTAACTCTGAGACAGACTTCGTTGCCCAGAACGACAAGTTCCGGACTTATGTAGCCAAGGTAGCCAATCAGGCTCTGAACAGCGACGCGGCTGACATGGACGCGTTCATGGCAGAAGCATGGGCTGAGGATCCTTCCAAGACCGTTAAGGACGCTCTGGTAGATATGATCGCTGTCATCAGCGAGAAGCTGAGCATCCGCAGATTCGAGAAGGTTACCGCTGAGAACGGCATGCTGGCCACCTATGTACACGGCGGCGGCAGGATCGGCGTTATCATTGATGCCGAGACAGCAGTCTGCAACGACGCGATCGCCGAGGCTCTGCAGAACATCGCCATGCAGGTAGCCGCCATGTCTCCCAAGTATGTCTCCCAGGATGAGATCCCGCAGTCCTACAGAGACCACGAGAAGGAGATCCTTCTGGCCCAGGCCATCGAAGAGAACAACAAGCTTCCTGAGAACAAGAGAAAACCCCAGAACATCATCGAGAAGATGCTCATCGGCAGACTGAACAAGGAGTTCAAGGAAATCTGCCTGAACGACCAGGTCTATGTAAAGGCTGAGGACGGCAAGCAGTCTGTAGGCAAGTATCTTGAGCAGGTCGGCAAGGCCAACGGCACTACTCTGAAGATCAAGAAGTTCGTCCGTTTCGAGACCGGTGAAGGTATCGAAAAGAGACAGGACAACTTCGCGGAAGAAGTTATGGCGCAGGTCAAGGGCTGATTCCGCTGTCTGAAAGAGCAGGACGGCAAATAAGCTGAAAAACGCGAAAACAATACCCGGCATCCAGGGACATTCCCCCGATGCCGGGTATTTTTGCGCGGTGATGACCATCCTGCAGCATTATTACTACAGCTGAGACCCGGTGGAAACCTGCAGGACAGGCATTGCCGAAATTCCGGTTCGGATGTATTATGGTAAATACTATGAGGTAAATGCAATGATGCGGATACTATGCGTCATTTTCAGAGAGAAGCACCTGAGAAGATATAAAGGAGTCGAATGGTATTTAGAAGAATCAATGATACGACGATCAACTGCATAATTACGGAAGAGGATCTGAACGAGCACGGGATCCATCTGGACGACCTGTTCGAGCGCAAAAAGGAGGCGGTGGAGTTCATCCGCGGCGTCCTGGCGGAAGCGTCCAGGAAGGAGAACTTCAATATCCAGAGTGAATATACTTCCATGAAGATCGCGGTCCTACCGGACCATACCATATCCCTGACCATAACGGAAGACCCGGCCCAGTCCAAAATGATCCGGGATGCCAAAGGCCTGACCGGGCAGGATATTCCGGAGGAAACCGGAGACAGTGCGGAGGAGCCTGTCCGTATGCCGGAAACCTTCCTGTATCTCTTTCCTTCCATGGACAGGGTGATCAGCTGTGCCCGCAGCGTCCTGACGGCTGCAGAGGCGGATACCGCCCTGTATCGGACGCCCGACGGAGCTTACTGTCTGACAGTATATCGAAACGCCGCTTCTGACAGCGGCTTTGACCAGATGGTCCTTGGCATCAATGAATTCGGCCGTCTTGTGGCGACGGAGCCTGCCAGGATCGCGGGCCTGATCGAACACAGCGACTGTATTATCCGGGAAAGAGCAGCCCAGCAGCTGCTGGCGCTGTGACCGGCCGTGGAGAGGGCATGCGCCTGAATCAGTACATCGCTTCCTGCGGAATCTGTTCCAGAAGGGAAGCGGACAGGCTGATCGAAGAGGTGCGTGTCTATGTGGACGGCCTTCCTGCCATACCCGGCATGCGGGTCACCGGCCAGGAGCGGATCGAGGTCAACGGCAAAGTGATCCGGGGCAGGCAGGAGACCACGGTAGTGGCCTGGTATAAACCGGTCGGGGTCACCTGTACAGAACGGGACCCCCATGCCGAGCGGACCATCCGGGACGCTTTTAAATATCCCATCCGCCTGACCTACGCGGGACGGCTGGACAAGGATTCCGAAGGCCTCCTGCTCATGACCGATGACGGAAAACTGATCGATGCCATGATGAAGGCCAGCAACGGCCATGAAAAGGAATATGTAGTCCGGGTACGCCGCAGGATCAGCGACGCCGATTTGTCCCGTATGGCCAAAGGCATCTGGCTGCCGGACCTGGAGGTGAAGACCAGGCCCTGCCGGATCGAGCGGCTGGGGGAGTATACCTTCCGCATTATCCTGACCCAGGGACTGAACCGCCAGATCCGCCGTATGTGCAAAGCGGTGGGTCATGAGATCAAATTTCTCAAACGGGTCCGGGTCCTCAATGTGACCCTGGGCGCCATGAAGCCCGGGGAACAGAGACCGGTGACCGGACGGGAGAAAACAGAACTTTATAAGGAAGCGGGCCTTCCCCTGCACTGAGCCGGGAACGTCTGCATATACAAAAGGAGCCGCGTACAGACGCGGCCGCGCAGAAGGAAAGGTACAGCGATGGCAGCCAATACAAAGGAAAGCAATCAGCCGAATCCGGAACAGGCCGGCGCACTTGCCCGCCTCCGGGAACTGACGGACCTGCTCAACCGGGCCTCCCGGGCTTACTATGCCCAGGACACGGAGATCATGTCCAACCTGGAATATGACGCCCTTTACGACCAGCTGCAGGCCCTGGAAGAAGAGACCGGGATCGTCCTGGCGGACTCCCCCACGGTCAACGTGGGCTATGCCTCTGTGGATGAGCTGCCCAAGGAAGCCCATGAACGGCCCATGCTGTCCCTGGACAAGACCAAGGACCGGGAGGCCCTGCGTGACTGGCTGGGAGATCAGAAGGGCCTGCTTTCCTGGAAGCTGGACGGCCTGACGGTGGTCCTGACCTATCAGGACGGCCGGCTGGAGAAGGCGGTCACCCGGGGCAACGGCCAGGTGGGCGAGGTCATCACCCCCAATGCCAGGGTGTTCCGCAACCTGCCTGTTTCCATTCCTTTCCGGGGAAGACTGATCCTGCGCGGTGAGGCCATCATCCGCTACAGTGATTTTGACAGGATCAATGAGAAGCTGGAAGAGGAGGCTGCGGCCAAAGGCATTATGGCCGATGTACGCTATAAGAACCCCCGCAACCTCTGCAGCGGATCTGTCCGCCAGCTCAACAATGAAATTACAGCGGCCAGAAATGTCCGCTTTTACGCCTTTGCCCTGGTAGAGGCGGGAGATACGGATTTTGCCAATTCCAGGCAGAAGCAGATGGAATTCCTGACAGGCCAGGGCTTTGAGACCGTGGAATACAGGCCGGTGACCGCCGCGAATCTGCTGGAAGAAATTTCTTATTTTGAGGACAGGATCCGGACCTATGATATTCCATCAGACGGCCTGGTCCTTCTGATGGACGACATCGCCTATGGGGAATCCCTTGGCACCACAGCCAAATTCCCCCGCAACGCCATCGCCTTTAAATGGGCGGACGAGCAGCAGGAGACCACCCTTTCCTATATAGAATGGAGCGCCTCCCGGACCGGTCTGATCAATCCGGTGGCTGTCTTCGAACCGGTGGAACTGGAAGGGACTACGGTCAAAAGGGCATCGGTCCACAATGTGTCCATCGTAAAGGCCCTGCAGCTGGGCAAAGGGGACAGGATCAGGGTCTATAAGGCCAACATGATCATCCCCCAGATTTCCGAGAACCTGACCAGGTCCGGGAATATCGAGATTCCGGAGACCTGCCCTGTATGCGGCGGCAGGACCGAGATCCGCAGAGACAATGATACCGAGGCTTTATTCTGCCTCAATCCCGACTGCGCGGCCAAGAAGCTCAAGGCCTTTTCCCTGTTCGTCAGCCGCAACGCCATGAACATCGAAGGCCTGTCAGAGATGACCCTGGAGAAGTTCATCGCCGCCGGTTATATCCATGATTTCGCTGACATCTACCATCTGGACCGTTACCGGGAGCAGATCGAGCAGATGGAGGGATTCGGGAAACGGTCCTATGAAAAACTGGCCGACAGCATCGAGCGTTCCCGGCAGACCACCCTGGCCAGGGTGCTCTACGCCATCGGCATTCCCGGGGTCGGCGAAGCCAACGCCCGTGTGATCAGCGCCTATTTCCACAACGACCTGCAGGCAGTCCTGGCCGCGACGCCGGAAGAACTCAGTGAGATCGAAGGGATCGGTCCCGTTCTGGCCGGCGCCATCGCGGACAGACTTTCAGACCCCGCAGGCCGCGCCAATCTGGAGAAGCTGATGCAGGAGCTGTCGGCAGCGGCGCCCGAAACGGATGAGACGCCCAGGATCTTCGAAGGAAAGACCTTTGTCATTACAGGCAAGGTCCACAGGTTCGACAATCGTGACGCCCTCAAGGAGTACATCATCAAACGGGGCGGCAAGGCAGCCGGCAGCGTCTCCGCCAGAACCGATTATCTGATCAACAACGACGTGAATTCCAATTCCGCCAAAAATAAAAAGGCCAGACAGCTGGGGATCCCCGTCCTTTCGGAGGAGGATTTCCTCAGGCTTGCCGGGGAAGACTGAACCGGACAGAATCCTGCCAGACAGGGTCCGGAACCGGCGGGAGACCCGGCCTGCAGGATGACAGGAAGGAGCAGAAACACCATGCCCATTAATATTCAAAATGACCTCCCGGTCCGGGAAATACTGGAGCGGGAGAACCTTTTCATCGTTGACGAGAACAGAGCGACCCATCAGGACATCCGTCCTCTGGAGCTGTGTATCCTGAACCTGATGCCCAAAAAGGAGGCGACCGAGCTGGAACTGCTCCGCATGCTGTCCAACTCCCCCCTGCAGACCAACATCACCTTCATGCACATGTCCTCCCACAACAGCCAGAACACCTCCTATTCCCATCTGCGCAAATTCTATTACACATTTGAGGATATAAAGGACAGGAAGTTCGACGGCATGATCATCACCGGAGCGCCGGTGGAGAAGCTGGAATATGAAGACGTGGATTACTGGCCGGAGCTTTGCCAGATCATGGAATGGACCAGATCCCATGTGACCTCGACTTTCCATATCTGCTGGGGTGCCCAGGCAGGGATCTATTATCACTACGGGCTTCAGAAATATATGCTGGACCATAAGCTGTCGGGCGTTTTCTCCCACAAAGTACAGCACCGGCGGGAGCCTCTGGTCCGGGGCTTTGACGATTACTTCCTCATCCCCCACAGCCGTTATACGGAGGTCCGGGCGGAGGACATCCGGGCCTGTAAGGAGCTCAAGATCCTGGCGGAATCCGAGGAGGCAGGCGTCCTGCTCTGCATGTCTCTGGACGGCCGGCGGATCTTCATCTTCGGCCATGCGGAATACGACCGCAATACGCTGCGGGATGAATATTACAGGGATCTGAACAAGGGGATCCGGCCGGAGATCCCGGTCAACTATTTCCCGGGCGACGATCCCAATAAAGTGCCCCTGCTGCAATGGCGGGCGGCCAGCCAGAATCTGTATTCCAACTGGCTCAATTATTACGTATATCAGCTGACTCCTTACAGGATCGAGGATATTTCCGAGAATCTGGAACCCATGTGATCTCCGGATATGAGATCGGATACAGTTAAATGGAAAAGGAATTTCTATGGCATTCGACGGAATCGCGGCCGCCTGTCTGACGAAAGAGCTGGCAGACCTGCTGACAGGCGGCAGAATATACAAAATAGCGCAGACGGACAGAAATGAACTGGTCCTGACCGTCCGGCCCATGGCGGAAAAGGGCGGCGGCCAGGTCAGGGTCTATATGTCGGCAGACCCGTCTCTCCCCTTGTGCTACATCACGGAACAGAACAGACAGGCGCCCCTGCAGGCGCCTTCTTTCTGCATGCTGCTGCGCAAGCACCTGCAGAACGGCAGGATCACCGCCATATACCAGCCCGGCCTGGAACGGATCCTGCGCTTTGAGATCGAGCATCTCAATGAAATGGGCGACCTCTGCCGCCACACCCTGGTCATGGAGATCATGGGCAAGCACTCCAATATCATCTTCCTGGACAGTGAAGAGAAGATCGTGGACAGCATCAAGCATGTGTCCGCCATGGTCAGCTCGGTCCGGGAAGTCCTGCCCGGCAGGGACTATTTTGTGCCCTCCACCCAGGGTAAGCGCGACCCCCTGTCCGAGACCCCGGAGGCCTTTATGGAGACCCTGCAGGGGAGCAGTTTTGATCCGGCCCTTCTGCTGATGAAGACCTATACCGGTATCTCCCGTCAGGCGGCGGAGGAGATCTGCGTCCGGGCCCAGCTGGACCATGACCGGTCCGCGTCCGCTCTGACAGAGGAAGAACGGCAGGTCCTCTGGGCTGTGTTCGCCGCCCTGATGGAGGAGATCCGCCGGGGCAGCTTCCACCCTGCCATCTATTTCAAACAGAACGCCGGTACGGAGGTCCCCGCCGACTTTTCGGCCATGACCATGACCATGTACGGGGACTACAGGGCGCGTCCTTACAGTTCCTTCAGCCGTCTGCTGGAGGACTTCTACGCCCGTAAGAACGAAGTGACACGGATCCGCCAGAAATCGGCCGACCTGCGCCATATCGTCCAGACCATCCTGGAACGGGATGTCCATAAATATGATCTGCAGCAGAAGCAGATCCGGGATACGGAGAAGAAGGACAAATACCGGATTTATGGAGAACTGCTCAACACATACGGCTATGAGATCCCGGAGGGCGCTTCCTCCTGCGAACTGGACAATTACTATACGGGCGGCAGGACCAGGATCAGCCTGGATCCCCGGCTGACCCCCCAGCAGAACGCGAAAAAGTATTTTGACAGATATACCAAGCTGAAGAGGACGTATGAAGCCCTTTCCAGACTGACAGTAGAAGTGAAGGCTGAGATCGACCATCTGGAGTCCATCCGGACTTCCCTGGAGCTGTCCACCTCGGAGGGGGATCTGGCCCTGATCCGGCGGGAGCTGGAGGAAGCGGGCTTTGTCAAAAAGCATAACACCGGCAAAAAGGGCAGGAGCCGGACCCCGGTCAGCAGGCCCCTGCATTATATCAGCAGCGACGGCTATGATCTCTACGTGGGCAAGAACAACCTGCAGAATGAGGAAGTGACTTTCAAGATCGGCGCCCCATCCGATATCTGGTTCCATGCCAACGACATGCCCGGTTCCCATGTGATCCTGAAGAGCCGGGGGCAGAAGATGCACGACATTCCGGACCGGGCCTTTGAGGAGGCCGCGGCCCTGGCTGCCTATTACTCCAGCGGCCGGGAGCAGGAAAAGGTAGAGATCGATTACCTGGAACGCCGCAATGTCAAAAAGCCCGGCGGCGGCAGGCCCGGTTTTGTGGTCTACTACACCAACTATTCGATTCTGGCCGGCACGGATATCTCCATGCTGCGCCCGGCCGATGAGAAGCCGGGAAACCGGTCCTGACAAATACAGCCGGGATCCGGTCCGGACAGAAGCATTCCCCCCGCATTTGTTCCTTGACGGAAAACAGGGGGGCAGATATAATGAAATTTATGTTATTGGATATTCAGGGGATAACTATGCCCTTTTGACACAGAAAAGGAGCAGTCTGATGATCAAGAGTATGACCGGTTACGGCAGGGCCGAGGTCAGTGATGAGAATTACAGAGTCACGGTGGAAATGAAATCCGTCAACAACCGTTATCTGGACATCGGCATCAAGATGCCCAGACAGCTGAGCCAGCTGGAGGCCAGGATCCGCAAGACGCTGAAGCAGTATATCCAGCGCGGCAAGGTGGATGTTTTTATCACGCTGGAAGACCTGACCCAGGCCAATGTCTCTATTAAATACAACGGCAGGATCGCCGCGGAGTATCTGCGCTATCTGCAGCAGATGTCCGAGGAGCTGGGGATCGAAAATGACATCCGGGTCTCCCACCTGTCCCGCTTTCCTGACGTTTTTGAACTGGAGGAGGAAGCGGCCAATGTGGAACTGATCTGGCAGCCCCTGCAGAAAGCCCTGACAGAGGCGTCGGAGAACTTTGTCCATGCCAGGGTCCGGGAAGGCGAATTCCTCTATAAGGACCTGACCGCCAAACTGGATGAAATGACAGCCGATGTGGAATTTATTACCGAACGCTCTCCCGTGATCGTGGCCGATTACCGCCGCAGGCTGGAGGACAAGGTTCGGGAGCTGCTGGAAGAGTCGACTCTGGATGATGGCAGGATCGTACAGGAAGTCACCATCTATGCCGACAAGGTCAGCGTGGATGAGGAACTGGTCCGCCTGCGCAGTCATATCGACGCTACCCGCAAGGCCCTGGAGGGCAATGAGGGCATCGGCCGCAAGCTGGATTTCATCGCCCAGGAAATGAACCGGGAATCCAACACCATCCTGTCCAAATCCGGAGATCTGGATATCTCCGACCGGGCCATCAATCTGAAGACCACAGTAGAGAAGGTAAGGGAACAGATCCAGAACATCGAATAATATGGGAATTAAGCTGATTCATATCGGCTTTGGCAATATCGTCAACGCGGAGAAGATCATCGCCGTCGTCAGTCCCGATTCGGCACCGGTCAAGCGCCTGGTCGCCAGGGCCAGGGAGGACGGCCGGACCATCGACGCCACCCAGGGACGCAGGACCAAAGCTGTGATCGTAATGGAAAATGACCGTATCGTCCTGTCGGCCCTGCTGCCGGAGACCATACGGGGAAGGGCAGAGGGTGACTATGACCAGTCAGAAACAGAATGAGCCAAAGATCGTTATCATTTCCGGCTATTCCGGCTGCGGCAAGGGAACTGTCATCAAAAGGATGATGGATAAATACGGGAATTACGCTTTTTCCGTATCCATGACGACCCGGGATCCCCGGGATCAGGAAATTGACGGGGTCCACTATCATTTCGTGACCAATGAGCGCTTCGAAAAGATGATCGACCAGGCCGGTTTTCTGGAATATGCCGGCTATACGGACAATTACTACGGCACGCCTGCAGCCTTTGTGCATGAGAACCTGGCGGCCGGACGGGACGTCCTGCTGGATATTGAAGTCCAGGGCGCCATGCAGATTCGGAAGAAAATACCCGAAGCCATCCTGATTTTTGTTTCCACCCCTTCGGCGGCGGAGCTTGAGAACAGGCTGGTGGGCCGGGGATCCGAGCCGCCGGAGAAAGTCTCCAAACGTCTGAGACGGGCGGTGGAGGAATCCGGAGAGATCTGGCGCTATGACCATTTTGTGATCAATGATACGGTGGAGGAAGCGGCGGACATGATCAACGGGATCATCCGTGAAGGCGCCTCGGCGCCCCTGCCTTCCCGGGAATTTATGGAAACATTTACTAAGGAACTGATCGAAATCAACGAAAGAAGAGAAAGGGAAGGTAAATAAATGATTCATCCTTCATATGTAGACCTGATGAAAGTTGTTAATAAAGGCGTGGAAGAGGGCGAAACCCCCGTCATCAACAGCCGTTATTCGATAGTTATGGCGACTGCCAAAAGAGCCAGACAGATCGTCAATGGAGATGAGCCCATGGTCGACACCGACCCCGCCGAGAAGCCCCTTTCCATCGCGGTCAGGGAGCTGAACGAAGGCAAGATCAGCATTCTGGCGGAAGGCGAAATGCCTGAGGAAGAAGAGGAAGCGGCTTTCACGGAAGACGCCGCAGATGAGGAACTGACCGATGTCCTTGACGAGGATGAGGCGGAAGATGAGGCCGTGGAAGACGCGGCCCTGGAAGAAGATGCCTTCGAGGAAGAAGACGGCGGGGCAGAGGAAGCCACAGACGAGGTAGAATAAATCATCATATATGAAAATATTATTTGTATCATTAGGCTGTGACAAGAATCTGGTGGATACTGAGGAAATGCTGGCAGGCCTGGCGGCCCACGGCTATACCTTTACGGATGATGAAGAAGAGGCGGAGATCGTGATCATCAATACCTGCTGCTTCATCAATGACGCCAAGAAGGAAAGCATCGACGCCATACTGGAAATGGCGGACCGGAGGACTTCCGGCCAGCTCAAAGCCCTGATCGTAGCCGGCTGCCTGGGACAGCGCTACAAAGAGGAGATCATAGAAGAAATCCCTGAGGTAGACGCCGTGATCGGCACAACGGCCCAGGAAGAGCTGATCCCCGTACTGGACCAGGTCCTGGGACAGGTGCCCGAGCGGAAAAAAATCTGCCTGCAGCCCCTGAATGGAATGCCCGCTGCGGATGCCGGACGGATCCTGACGACCGGCGGCTATTACGGCTATCTGCGGATCGCGGAGGGCTGCGACAAATGCTGTACCTACTGCGTCATCCCCAGTGTACGGGGCCCCTTCCGGAGCGTGCCCATGGAGACGCTGGTCCGCCAGGCCGAAGACCTGGCCGGCAAAGGCGTCCGTGAACTGATCCTGGTGGCCCAGGAAACGACCCTGTACGGCGTCGACCTCTACGGAGAGAAAAAGCTGCCGGACCTGCTGCGCAGGCTGGCAGAGATCGGAGGCATTGAATGGATCCGCATCCTCTATGCCTATCCGGAGGAAATCACGCCGGAGCTGGTCAGAGTCATCAAAGAAGAGCCCAAGGTCCTTCATTATCTGGACATGCCCATCCAGCATGCTTCCGATTCTATCCTGAAGAGGATGGGACGCAGGACCAACCGGAAGGAACTGGAAGAGATCGTTGCCTTTATCCGGCAGGAGATCCCTGATATGTGCCTGCGGACGACCCTGATCACCGGATTTCCGGGAGAACTGGAAAAGGACCATAAAGAGCTGCTCGCTTTTGTAAAGAAGATGCAGTTCGACCGGCTGGGCGTGTTCACCTATTCCAAAGAGGAAGGGACGCCTGCCGCGCGGTTAAGGCCCCAGGTACCGGCCCCGGTCAAACGCAAACGGCAGAAAGAACTGATGCTGGCCCAACAGCAGATCGCCTTCCGGCAGGCGCGTAAAATGAAGGGCAGGGTCCTGACAGCCATGGTCGAAGGAAAACTTGTGGATGAAGATGTTTACACGGCCCGTACTTACAAGGACGCGCCCGGCGTGGACGGACTTCTCTTTATTGAGACCCGTAAAGAACTGATGACCGGAGATTTTATTCAGGTCAAAGTGACCGGTTCTCAGGAGTATGACCTGATCGGCAGGCCGGTCTGAACCGCCGCATCCGCGGATTTTCGCGGAAAGGTGGAAAACAGCAGGAAATCTGCTATAATAGGTGTGCTTACCATCCGCCGGGCCGGAAGAGAAGATCCGCTCTGCTGACGGACGCTTTTATTAAAGGAGGAAATATAATGAATCTGCCTAACAAACTCACAATGCTGCGCGTTATTCTGATTCCGTTTTTTGTATTTGCCCTGCTGAATCCGGGCGGCATCATTCCCTATTCTGATTACGTAGCCCTGGTCATCTTCATTATCGCGTCCCTGACCGATATGGCCGACGGCAAGATCGCCAGAAAATACGGCCTGGTCACAGACTTCGGCAAGTTCATGGATCCCCTGGCGGACAAGCTCCTGGTATGTTCCGCTATGATCTGCCTGATTGAAATGGGAAGGATCCCTTCCTGGATCGTCATCATCATCGTTGCCAGAGAGTTCGCCATCAGCGGCTTCCGTCTGATCGCGGCCGATAACGGCATCGTCATTGCCGCCAGCTACTGGGGAAAATTCAAGACCACTTTCCAGATGATCATGATCATCCTGATGATCCTCAACATCCCGCAGCTGCAGCTGCTGACAAATATCATCATGTGGGTCGCTCTGGCTCTGACCATCATCTCCCTTTGTGACTACATCATGAAGAACAAGCAGGTCATCAGCCAGACCAAATAATGGCATGGAATGGAACAGGCTCTTCTGTACTTATGGTACGGAAGAGTCTTTTTTTGTGGATTGAAGCGGTTCAAATCCGGAATTATAATAGGAGAGGGCGTGAAGCCGGGAAAAAGATTTAAAGTTAAGTGTTAAGTATAGATGCGGAGAACTGGGGGATGGAAGAATTGAAAAAAGGTACATGTATCTTGGTCTGTGCCGGGGACTACCGGGGAGAGAGGATCCAAAAAGGACCGGAGGATTTTGTCATAGCTGTGGACGCGGGACTGGGACATCTGATCCGCGCGGGAATGATGCCGGACTATATCCTGGGAGACTTCGATTCCCTCCGCCGGGAAGATTTCCCCTTTCTGGACCGCTGGCAGCGGGAGCGTCCTGAAGCACTGACCCGCCTGCCCCATATCAAGGACGATACAGATACCGTGGCCGCTGTCAAACTGGGACTGCAGCTGGGATACCGCCGCTTCCGGGTCTTCGGCGGTCTTGGCGGCCGTCTGGACCACACTTTATCCAATATTCAGACACTGGCTTATCTGAAGCGTCACGGGGGCCATGGGACACTGGCCGGCAGGGGGCAGCTGGTCATGGTGCTGGAACATGAGCAGATCCGCATCGACAGGGGATTTGAAGGCCTTTTCTCCCTGTTCGCTCTGGATGAGCAGGTAACGGGAATTACCCTTAAGGGGATGGATTATGAACTGGAGAATGGGTCTCTGGTCAACACTTTCCCGCTGGGTCAGAGCAATGAGATCCATGCGGACCGGCAGGCCCTGGCGGCAGTGGACAAAGGTCTGGCCCTGGTGATTCTGGTATGGGAAGACGGACAGGCGCTTCCGCCTGTTTATACCGTTTCATCACTTACGTGAAGAAACCTTGCGTGACAAAACCCTGCCTGATGAAATGACAGCGGGCGGAGCATACGCTCCGCCCGGCCCAAAATCAGTTCCGGTCCGCAGGTTTCTGTGACAGGGAAGCCCAGAAAGTGGGAACGCCGTGTTCATGCAGAAAACCGTGTCCGTTGGTATCTTCATATATGTCTTTCAGGATAAAGCCGGCCCGCAGCTGGCCGCCGATCTGCTCTTCAATGGAGTGGGAAAACTGAATGCCCAGATCATGGGCCTCCAGATAATCCATCTGCTCCGGATTCCACAGAGGATCAAAGGGGAGACGGAACTCGATGGTCTGCTGGTCTTCACCGAAAATGAAATTGATGCCGTTGTCCAGACCGCTCATCAGAATGCCGCCCGGTTTCAGGATCCGCCAGCATTCCTGCCATACCTGTTCCACATCCCGGATATAGCAGTTGGACAGGGGATGGAAGATCAGGTCAAAGGTCTCGTCATCAAAGGGCAGGGGCAGGGACATGTCCGCCCGGATGGCCCGGATCTCATAATGTTCCCGCTGTGCGACCAGACGGTCGTTCTCCAGCTGTTTTTCGGAATAGTCCAGGACCGTACACACAGCGCCCTGGGCAGCGAATACAGGCATCTGCTGTCCGCCGCCGCTGGCAAGCCCCAGAACCTGCAGTCCCTGCAGGGGCGGGAACCAGTCACGGGGCACATAACGGCCCGGCGTCAGGCGGATCTGCCAGTTGCCCAGAACGGCATTCTGATAATTCTGATGGTTCAGGGGCCGGCTGCTCTGCCACCCCTCTTCCGCCCAGCGGTCGAAAATGTAAGCGTTGATATCCTGATAGCGCATAATACCTCCAAATATTGCTTTCAATCATACCAGAAAGAGGAGGTATTTCTCAAGCTTTTCTGCCGGAACAGGCCGGTGTGACCGGCCGGATGGAAATTTGCCGTCAAAAATCCGGGAAGCAGTGGTCGGGGACCGGTATTCTGGTGTAAACTGTAAACGGAAAAAGACGACATGTGTCATGATCATTAGAAGCAAAAAGTTGTGAACCAGATTCAAAACCAGAAGGCCTGGACACAGGCCCGGGACCGGAGATCCGGAGGTAGGTGCAATGACCGGGGAAGAGAGAAGAAGAGAAATACTGAGCAGACTGAAAAGCGAGCAGAAGGCAGTCCCGGCCCATGTTTTCGCGTCGGAATTTCATGTCAGCAGACAGGTGATCGTACAGGATGTGGCTATGCTGCGAATGGGCGGTGCTGAGATCCTGGCGGGCAAATACGGTTATTTTATCCATCACGCCGAGCCGGTAGAGAGGGTCTTCAAAGTGATCCATTCTGATGAGGAAACAGAGGAGGAACTCTGCCTGTATGTGGACTACGGCGGCCGTGTGGAGGATGTCTTTGTCTATCATAAAGTATACGGAGTCCTCCGGGCCGGGATGAATATCCGGTCCAGACATGATGTCCATGAGTATATGAAATCCCTGCAGGGCGGGAAATCCAGTCTGCTCAAGAATATAACGGCAGGCTACCATTACCATACGGTCTCCGCGGACAGCCGGGAGACCCTGGACAGGATTCAGAAAGCGCTGGAGGAACGGGGATTCCTGGCGCCGCTCCAGGATTATGAACCTGTCAATTTCTGGGACCGGTCCGATGAATGAGAGGCGGTTCCCGCGCATAATGGTTCAAAGTTAAAATACGGCAGGAAGCAGAAAGAAAAAAGGAAGAAAAAGGAAGAAACGGGTCAGTCCCTTTCTTCCTTTTTTATATGCCCGATTTTTGCCGGCCTCCTCTGGCATACAGCGGCGTCTCTGTGCTACAATAAGTGTGCTATGAGCGTTAATACATATGAGTGTCATAGGGATCCTATGGTACAGCAGTCATAAGAGAGACATGACAATCGGGCAGGGAAGGAGACCCCTGTCCCGCGGACGAAAGAGAACAGGAAGGCACACAATGATTTCTATCAATTATCAGGACAGCAGACCGATCTATGAACAGATCGTATCGGGATATCAGAAGCTGATCTTCAGGGGCGTATTGCAGCCCGATCAGAGGATTCCCTCTGTCAGATCCACGGCCGCTGCCCTGACAGCCAATCCGAATACGGTTCAGAAAGCCTATGCCGAGCTGGAGCGGCAGGGATTTATTTATACGGTCCGCGGCAGGGGGAATTTTGTGTGCGGAAACCCCCGCCTGATTGAAACAAAACAAAAGGAACTCCTTACAGTCATTGAAAAGGCCCTTCTGGAAGCCGGTGAAATCGGCCTGGATCCGGAAGAGGTCCTGCGCCAGGCCGCGGAAGGCTTCAGGAAAAGGCAGGCACAATGAGCAGGGATCAGAAAATGGCCCTTTCCGCCGGGGAGGAGCCCGCAGCAGAAAATTTCATAGAAGATCCCGTGGAGAGCAGCCCGGAGGTTCCCGCAGAGGTTACGCCTGCCGGAAGTTCTTCAGCTTTTGGCAGGATGCTGCACTGGAACGCGGCCCGGACAGCCCAGCGGCGAAGGGCCGGAGAGCTGGAGACCCGCAGGAGCCGCCGGAAACGCAGTTCCTGGCGCTTTATCCTTCCTTCCCTGATCGGCGTCAGTGTCTTTTTTCTGGTGCCTTTTCTGGTGGTCGTTTATTATTCTCTGGTCAACAATCCGGTCCAGCATGTATTTGTAGGCGCTGATAACTATATGCGGATCCTGCAGAATCCCGCTTTCCTGACAGCAGCCCGCAACACCCTGGTCTTTTCCATGATCTCGGTGCCTCTGGCAGTCGTCCTGTCTCTGTTCCTGGCGGTCGTTCTGGAGAGCCGGATCCCTTTTAAGAGCTATTTCCGCTCTTTTTTCCTGAGCCCCATGATGGTGCCCGTGGCTTCCGTGATCCTGGTCTGGCAGGTACTGTTCCATTCCCACGGCCTGGCCAATGATATGATCGGATTCTTCGGCCTGGGACCCATTGACTGGCCCAAGTCGGATTACGCCATGATCCCCATCTGTATCCTGTTCCTGTGGAAGAATCTGGGTTACAATATGATTCTGTTCATGGCCGGCCTTTCCGCCATTCCCCGGGAGATCCTGGAAGTGGCAAAGCTGGAAAGTGCCACGGACTGGCAGATTTTCTGGAGCATCAAGCTCCGTTATCTGTCCTCGTCCATAATGTTCGTGACCATTATGTCTCTGATCAACTCCTTCAAGGTGTTCAGAGAGATATATCTGCTGACAGGAGACCATCCTTACGGTTCCCTGTATATGCTGCAGCATTTTATCAACAATAACCTGTCATCCCTGGACTACCAGAAAGTGTCGTCGGCTGCCATTATCATGTCAGTCGTGATGGTAGGTATCATCGCCCTTCTGCTGCTGGCGGAAAACCGGGCAGGAAGAGATCTGGAGAGCTGATCGATGGAGGAAGAAAGGAAAAGCCCTGTTCCCGAAAACGGAGAACAGCAGCTTCCTGCGGAGAACAACAGCATAGAGAAGGAGGAAAAGAAGCTCCCGGCCCCGGCCGTCCATCTGAGCGGTTCCCAGCGCAGGCGGGCTGCGGCCATACTGGAGCACAGGCGCAGGCAGCAGGAGGAAGCGGAACAGCAGCGCCGTCTGGAAATGGCCCTGGACCGGGAACAGGCCCGGATCCTGCATGGGAAGCGCATGCGCAGACGGTTCGTAAAGGCGGCCCTGATCACGGTCCTGGCCGGTATTTTTGCGGTCCTGTTCCTGATGCCTATTGTGGTCACATTTACCAATTCCTTTATGGCACCGTCCGAGATCAATGCCAATTACGGCAAGGTCTTTGAGACCGGCACCAACGGCGGCAGGGTCTTTATCTCGGATAAGGTCAATCTGAAGTTCATCCCGGATATGGTGACCTTCAGCCAGTATGCCAGCGTCCTGTTCCGGAGTCCGGAATATCTGCTCAAATTCTGGAATTCTGTCCTTTACGTAGTCCCGATCGTGGTCTTCCAGCTGCTGGTCGCTTCTCTGGCCGCGTTCGGCTTTGCCAGATACAGCGGAAAGGTCCGGTCTGCCCTGTTCTTTATTTATATAGCTGTCATGCTGATGCCATACCAGGTCACCCTGGTCCCCAACTTTCTGGTATCCGGCTGGCTGCATATCCTGAATACCAGATGGGCCATCCTGCTGCCCGGCATCTTTTCTCCTTTTGCCGTATATATGCTGACCAAATATATGCGGCGGATCCCCGTTTCCCTCTATGAGGCGGCGGAGATCGACGGGGCCGGTGAATGGCAGATCTTTACCCAGATCTGCATGCCCCTGTGCCGCAGCGGCCTGGTCTCCATCGCGATCCTGCTTTTTATTGACTACTGGAACATGGTCGAACAGCCCCTGATCCTGCTGAACAATTCGGAAATGCATCCCCTTTCCGTATTCCTGTCAGAGATCAACGCCGGGGAAATATCCCTGGCCTTTGCCGTGGCTGTCATATATATGGTACTGCCCATGCTGATCTTCCTGTACGGAGAGGAATATCTGGTCGAAGGAATCACCTATCAGGGCGGCGTCAAAGAATAAGCGGGAGCAGGCCGCGGCGGCGGCCTGCATCCTGACAGCATAAGCATCCGGAGGAGCATTATGTACAAGATCGAATCAAAAGAAAACCTCACACCTGCGGAAGCGGCACTGGTAAAAGCAGCAGGCAGAAGAGACAGGATCAAGAACCTGATCATTCTGTTCCTGGTGATCATGCTTGTATTGACCTTTTTCTCCAATACGATCATGAATTATTCCCTGCCGGAGGTGGCCGTGCAGTTCGTGGAGGAAGGGGATATCGCCCCGGTCGTCCGGGGAACCGGTACGGCGGAAGTCGAGAACCCCTATAATGTTTCGATTGCCAGCGGGCGGACCGTCACTTCGGTGGAAGTGCAGGCCGGCGA
The DNA here is from genome assembly GCA_902789735.1 of uncultured Lachnospiraceae bacterium. Lineage (GTDB taxonomy): Bacteria > Bacillota > Clostridia > Lachnospirales > Lachnospiraceae > CAG-791. Next base: position 18,406 of record CADAOZ010000007.1, on the reverse strand, counting down.
CATGGTCGAAAAGGGAGATGTCCTTTTCAAGCTGGATGATACCGAGTCGGAAGAGCTCAAGACCGCGAAACAGGAACTGGCCACTGCCAAGGCGGATTACCAGAAGACCCTGTTCGGCGGCGATCTGTCGGACAGTGATATCACAAGGATCCGTAACGGAGAGTGGCGCGATGAGGATACCATGCAGGCCCAGCTGGCGGACGTCAATGAGCGCTACAAGGCCGCCAAGAGTGACGCCGAGTACTGGGAAAGAAGGGTCAACGCCCTGAGCGGAGGTTCTTCCTCCTCTTCTTCGGATTCTTCAGGTGACGATGACGATGGAGATTCTGTAGGACTGGGGACGGCTCCCCTTCGTATGCCTTCCTCCGGCGGCACCCCGGCCATGGGGGCAGCCGGGTACCGTCCGCCTGGTATCATGGCAGAGGATTCCGGCAGCGGCAGCTCCGAGCTGGACCGGGCCAACTATGAGAAAAGCTACGCGGACACGGTCCTTGCCAATGTGACGGCGGAAAAGGAAGCCCTGGAGAAAAGCATTGCCGCTGAGATTGAGCTGAAGCAGAAGAAGGCCGCCATCGACGCGGCCCAGGCCAAAGTAGACAGGCTTTCCGGCAGTACGGACGGCGGGGAGGTCAAGGCGCCGGTGGCCGGCAAGGTGGTCACGGTCGCTTATACGGCCGGAGAGACGACCAATGAGGAGACAGACGCGGCCGTGATCCAGGTCGAAGGCCGGGATCTGATCGTCAGCTTCTCCACCGGCAAGGAACAGGCCGCAGCCCTGACTCCAGGTACGGAAGCCAAAGCCCAGTATGCCTGGAATTATACGGATTTCAGCGCGAAGCTGAAGAGTATATCCAAAGACAAGGATGACGCCGGCAAGAGGATCCTGACCTTTGTGGTGGAATCCTCTGAAGTGGAAGCGGGGGATTCCGTGGCCCTGATGATCAGCCAGAATGCCCAGCATTATGATATGGTCGTCCCTGTATCCGCAGTCCATGAGGACAACAGCGGAAAGTTCATTTATATTGTGGAAGCCAGACAGAGCCCTCTGGGCAACCGTTATATCGCCAGAAAGGTCCCTGTGACTGTAGAGGCCTCGGATGAGAGTATGTGCGCGATCAACGGTTCCATGTCCGGCAGTGAGTATGTCATTACGACTGCCTCCAAACCGGTGGCGGCGGGCAAACAGGTCAGGCTGACGGAGGATTCGGATGCTTCGTAAAATTGCTGCCGGGTGGAGCCGGCTGAGACCCTGGAAAAAAAGGGCGCTTGCCGCCATACTGATTCTGATGGTCCTGTCCAGAGGTCTGGCCCTGGCCAGAAGGATCCAGGGGAACAGACTGGTGGATCAGAATGAAGGAAAAAGATGGGCCGCTGACGGCAGCGCGGCCCAGATTTCCTGTTTTTTTTCAGAAGATGCGGGACTAACACAAGACAGCATACCCGAATTGGAGTATAATCTTCTCCATGGACTCGAAGCGGCATCGGTCACGAGCGCCTCTCTGGGCCTCCCGGAGGCAGTGCCTCTGCTGGAGGACTGCTGGAGCGCTTCCGGAAAGATCGAGATCTCCCATAACGGGACGACCGTTTCCTGCGGCGCGGTAGGAACAGGCGGCGCTTATTTTCTGTTCCATCCCCTGCGCCTTCTGGCCGGTGATTATTACAGGCCAGGCGAGATCATGAAGGACCGGGTCATGCTGGATGAGGAGACTGCCTGGGCCCTGTTCGGCTCATCTGACATTGAAGGGCAGATCATAGAGATCGGCGGCATGCCCCACTATGTTGCCGGCGTATACCAGCGCGACCAGGACTATGTGACCCGGGCCGCGGGACTGGACGGCAGATGTGTATATGTGTCCCTGGAGACCCTGCAGACCTATGGCAGCGGCGGCTTCCGCAGTGAAGAGTCTGCGGATCTGCCGGGAGAGAAGGACAGTCAGGAACAGCAGCCTGCGGCAGACGGGGAAATGGTAGAAACCGGAGGTTCCTCTGTACTGGAAGGCAGCAGCGCCAAAGAGCCCGAGGGGCTTCTGATCGACTGTTATGAAGTCGTGATGCCCGATCCCGTAAGCGGATTTGCGGAAAAGATCGTCAGCAGTCAGCTGGGCACGGATTCGTCTCTGGTGACAGTCGTCGACAACAGCCGGCGCTTTTCCGGAGAGCATCTGCAGCAGATCCTGGCCGGCTGGATCCGGCGGGGCATGCAGACAGTTCCCATGCGCTATCCGTTCTGGGAGAACCGGGCCAGGGCATGGGAGAATATTTTCTCCCTTATGTACTTTCTGGAGAACGTGACCAGGGTCCTGGCAGGCTTTCTGACCATCCTGCTGACCGTATCCTGGTACCGGCACAGAAAGTGGACCGCCGCAGCCATTGCCAGGGAGATCATGGACAGGAACTATGACCGGCAGGCCCGCAGGGCCCTTGAGAAAAAACAGGAGATACAGGAGAAGAAGACCATATGAAAAAAAGGATTCCGGCAGTAATGACAGCGGCCCTGCTGGCAGTGTCCGCCGCGGCATGCGGACAAAGCGAAACAGCGGTCGAAGGAAATACCGGACAGGCCGTGCCTGAAACAGCGGCCTATTATACAGACCAGATCATCACTCCCCCGGAGTTCGCCGGTTACGACGAGTTCAGCCTGGGAGAAATGCGGGTCGTGGATGGCAGTGTGCGCGCCTACGGTTACGCTTATGACGAGGACTATAACCTGACCAGCTTCCTCTGCAGTTTCAAGCCGGATGGATCGGATTTCCAGCTGCAGGAACTGGATACAGGGGATACAAGTATTGACTATACAGCCATTGACGCCGACGGCAGCTTTTACATGGTCATGGCTTCCTACTCCGGAGGAGAGGAGGAAGACGCTTCCACAGCTGAAACCGCGGCGGAATTTGCGGAAGAAGACGCGGATTTTGAGACTATGGAGGGGACCATGGAGGAAGAAGCCATGGAATATACCCTGGAAAAGCGGAACGCAAATGGAGAAGTCCTGTTCTCTGTCCCTCTGGGCAGTGCGGAAACTGCCGGTGAGGAGGACAAGGCGGCTGCCATTGTTACGTCCATGGTCTATGTGGAAGGGGCCGGCCTTTTTATGGCGGATGAAAAAGGCGTCAGTCTTTACAGTGTGGAAGACGGCAGCCTGATCTCCCGTGTGAAAGGCACGGAGGAGATGCAGGAGATCCAGATGTTCCGGATGCGGGGCGGGGATATCCTCCTGTCTTACCTGGACGGGGGCGATCCGGCCATGGCCGTCCTGCGGGGCGGCAGCAAGCCGGTCCTGGAAGAGATGCCGGAAGGAGACAGTACGGTCGACCTGTTCAACTATACCCTCTTCCCCGGTGCTTCCTCTGACCTGGTCCTGGCCAATTCCGTCGGATTGTACAGCTGGAATCTGGGGGATAAGGAAGCTGCCAGGATCCTGCAGTTCATGGATATGGATATGGACGCGGCCTATGTCAGCGCAGTCACCTTCACGGAGGACGGATCGATCCTGATGATGTCCGGCAGCAGTGACGCCGGCTGTGACATTCATCTGCTGACACCGTCGGATACGGATGTGATGGCAGACCGGACAGAGATCACCCTGGGATGCTATTATGTCGATCCGGTCGTCCGGCATAAGATCATTGATTTCAATAAGACAAATCCGGAGTATAAGATCACGATCCGCGATTACAGCAGTTATGATGACCTGGGCGATGAAGCGAGCGGCATGACAGGCGGCGAAGAAGCCCTGAACAATGACATCATTTCCGGCAATGTGCCGGACATCCTGCTGATCCCTGAATCCATGGACGCCCAGAACTATACCTCCAAGGGCGTATTTGAAGATCTGGCTCCTTACATGGAACAGGATGAAGATATCAGCGGCATCGAATATCTGACCAATATATTTGAAGCCTGCAATCCGGAGGACGGGACCTACATCATTGTTCCTTCCTTTAATCTTATCGGCATCGCCGGCCGGGTAGAGGATGTGGGAGAGGACCATACCATTTCCATACCGGAGCTTATGGCCCTGGCGGATGAAAAAGGGGTCCAGTATCCCAATATATTCGGTCAGGACGTCCGGTCTACGATCTTTTTCTCAGCCCTGCAGCTGAACGGTCCTGAATTTATAGATGTGGCTGCGGGAGAAGCCAGTTTTGATTCACCGGAATTCGAGGCCATCCTGAAGCTGGCGGCCGAGTTCCCTGAGGAGATGGATTATTCCGAAGAAGGGGATATGGAGGATACGTCAGACTGGTACCGCAGCGGCAGGTCCCTGCTGCAGGAGCGCTACTTCAGCAGCTTTGACGAGTTCAACAACGCGGAGAAGGGTGATTTCGGCAGTGAGATCTGTGTCATGGGCTTCCCGTCCGAAAAGGCGGTCGGGCCCGCGGTGATTCCGGATCTGCAGATTACCATGAGCTCCGCTTCCAAAGTCAAGGACGGGGCCTGGGAGTTCATCCGCCAGTTCCTGCTGGAAGACTATCAGGCCTCCATCACCTACAGCTTCCCGGTCAGCCGTACAGCCCTGGATCTGATGGCTAAGGATGCCATGACCCAGAAATATGTGGAGGACGAGAACGGTGAGCAGGTACCTGATGAACTGATCTACTATGTAGGCGGACAGGAAGTCAGGATCACCGTTATGACAGAAGAAGAGGCCGGCAGAGTCATGGATCTGCTGACATCCGCCAACCACCGTCTCTATCAGAACGAGGATGTGCTGGCCATTGTGGAAGAAGAAGCGTCTGCTTTCTTCGCCGGCGAAAAAACGGCGGAAGAAACCGCGCAGATCATCCAGAGCCGGGTACAGATCTATATCAGCGAGAGCAATTAATTATACTTCTGAAAGGAAGAGGTAATTTATGGCAGAAAACATACAGGACAGAATCAGAAATTTCTGTATTGTAGCCCATATCGATCACGGTAAGTCCACACTGGCGGACCGGATGATCGAAAAGACAGGTCTTTTGACCAACCGTGAGATGCAGGACCAGGTCCTGGACAATATGGATCTGGAACGGGAGCGCGGCATTACCATTAAATCTCAGGCAGTCCGCCTGATCTATAACGCCAGAGACGGTAAGGAATATATCTTTAACCTGATCGATACCCCCGGCCATGTGGACTTTAACTATGAAGTCAACCGTTCCCTGGCCGCCTGTGACGGCGCCATCCTGGTCGTCGACGCGACCCAGGGCATCCAGGCCCAGACCCTGGCCAATGTCTATCTGGCCCTGGAACAGGACCTGGAGGTATTTCCGGTCATCAACAAGATCGACCTGCCCAGCGCCATGCCGGAAGAGGTCAAAACAGAGATAGAGGATGTCATCGGCATAGAGGCGGAAGACGCGCCGCTGATCTCCGCCAAACAGGGAATCGGGATTGAGGAGGTCCTGGAGGCTGTAGTGGAAAAGATTCCTGCTCCGGACGGAGATCCGGAGGGTCCCTTAAAGGCCCTGATCTTTGACTCCCTGTATGACAGTTACAAGGGCGTCATCGTATTCTGCCGGATCCGGGACGGCCAGATCCGCAAGGGTACCAAAGTGCGCATGATGGCCACCGGCGCGGTGGCGGAGGTCGTGGAAGTCGGTTACTTCGGCGCGGGCCAGTTCATTCCCTGCGACGAGCTTTCTGCCGGTATGGTCGGTTATTTTACCGCCTCGATCAAAAATATCAGAGACGCCAGGGTCGGCGATACCGTAACAGAGGACCAGAGGCCCTGTGACGAACCCCTGCCCGGCTATAAAAAAGCCCAGCCCATGGTCTACTGCGGCCTGTATCCGGCCGACGCGGCCCGATATCCCGATCTGCGGGATGCATTGGAAAAACTCCAGCTCAATGACGCCTCCCTGTTCTTCGAACCGGAGACATCCCTGGCCCTGGGCTTCGGATTCCGCTGCGGCTTCCTGGGACTGCTCCATATGGAGGTCATCCTGGAGCGCCTGGAGCGGGAATATGATCTGGACCTGATCTCCACAGCGCCCGGCGTTGTCTACAAAGTCTACAAGACCGACGGTACCATGATCGAACTGACCAACCCTTCCAACCTGCCTGATGTCACCCAGATCGAACGGATGGAGGAGCCCATCGTCAGCGCGGAGATCATGGTCACCACAGAATTCATCGGTTCCATCATGCAGCTCTGCCAGGAGCGGCGGGGCCGTTATATCAGTACGGAATATATTGAGCAGACCAGGGCGGTCCTCCATTATGAACTGCCCCTGAACGAGATCATCTACGATTTCTTTGACGCTCTGAAATCCAGGTCCAGAGGCTACGCCTCCTTTGACTACGAACTCAAGGACTATGAGGAATCCACTCTGGTCAGGATGGATATTCTGGTCAACAAGGAACCGGTCGACGCCCTTTCCTTCATTGTCCATACCTCCAACGCCTATGACAGGGGCCGCAGGATGTGCGAGCGCCTGAAGGACGAGATCCCCCGCCAGCTCTTCGACGTGCCCATCCAGGCAGCCGTCGGCGGCAGGATCATCGCCAGAGAGACTGTCCGCCAGCTGCGCAAGGACGTTCTGGCCAAGTGCTACGGCGGTGATATCTCCCGTAAGAAGAAGCTGCTGGAGAAACAGAAGGAAGGCAAGAAGCGGATGCAGATCGTCGGCAATGTCGAAATTCCCAAGGAAGCCTTCATGAATGTCCTGAAGCTGGATTCCGGCAACTGATATTTTGATATCGGACAGGGCACTGCTTGCAACAGCAGTGCCCTGATTGTTTTGTCAGGAATGAGGTACGGTATATGCGGAAGATTTCAATTTATATCCATATTCCTTTCTGTATCAGGAAATGCCTGTACTGCGATTTTCTGTCAGCGCCTTCCACACCGGACTGTATCGAACAATATGTCCGTGCCCTGGAGGCCGAGATTCGTTTTTCACCGGACCTGAACGGTCTGACCGGAGCGGGGATTCCGGATCATCCGGAGATTCAGGTGGACACCATCTTTCTGGGCGGCGGCACCCCTTCCCTGCTGACCCCGGACCAGCTGGAACGGATTCTGACTACTGTCAGGGAAAGCTACAGGGTGCAGGACGGAGCCGAGATCAGTATGGAAGTCAACCCCGGAACGGCTGATCTTGAAAGGCTGCAGGCATACCGCGGGGCGGGTATCAACCGGATCTCCATCGGCGTACAGTCTGTTGACGACGCGGAACTGGCCCTGCTGGGCAGGATCCACCGGGCCGGCCAGGCGGAAAAAATCTTCCGGGAAGCCCGTCAGGCAGGCTTTGACAATATCAATATCGATCTGATGTCAGCCCTGCCGGGGCAGACCGCGGACAGATGGGAACAGAATCTGCGTACCGTCTGCGAATGGGGACCGGAACATATCTCGGCCTACAGTCTGATCATTGAGGAAGGGACGCCCTTCGCGGAAATAAATCTGCCCCCTCTGCCATCGGAAGAAGAGGATCGGCTTATGTACCATCGTACGCAGACGGTCCTGGCAGAATACGGCTATCAGAGATATGAGATCTCTAACTATGCCAGACCGGGCCGCGCCTGCCGCCACAACTGCGGCTACTGGACCGGCCATGAATACCTGGGCCTGGGCCTGGGCGCCTCCTCCCTGATTGGAGACAGGCGCTTTAAAGTCACGGCCTCGATGCCGGAATACCTCAGAAGGATCCGCCTGGCGGCGTCCGGCAGATGCTGCGGTCCGGATTCCAATAGCAGTGATTCCAATGGTCCGGAATTATCCGGTCTGGATTCTTATTATGAAGACATACAGCAGCTGACCCTGCGGGACCGCATGGAGGAATTCATGTTCCTGGGACTGCGCCTGACAGAAGGCGTCAGCGAAGCGGAGTTCCGGAGGCGCTTCGGTAATCCGGTCGATGCGGTCTACGGACCGGTCCTGGCCCGTCATACAGACGGAGGACTGTTGGAACGGACCGGAGAAAGGATCCGTCTGACGGAAAAAGGTCTGGACCTGGCCAATTATGTCATGTCGGATTTTCTGCTGGACTGATCCGGATGGACCGGAACAGCATGCCGCTATTTATCAAAAAGAACAGGGACCCTGCCGGAACGATTTTGATCCGGTCAGGGTCCCTGTTTGCGCTTTTTTGTGTTTAAAGGCATGGAGATGGTCCTCAGACGCTGAAAGAAGAAATGCTAATCCAGAGGCTGCGGGGCCCTGCGGTAGAGACCGATGGCGTCCTCGACAGCCAGCCCCCGCATGAGCAGCAGCATCAGGGTCCGGACGACCTCTGAAGCGCCCAGGGCCCTGCCGGCGCTGCTGCGGCAGCGGTCAATGATCATATCTGTAGGCATAGGATCTTCAAAGGACAAAGACCGGTAGACCAGAGCCTCTTCGCTTGTCAGGCCCTCGCAGATCCGGTCCACAGCATCTTCTCTTTCCCGCCGGAAGGCAGCCGACGAACCATTGTCTGCCGTGGATTCCAGGCCGGCAGGTTTGTGGCTGCCAGCAGTCCGGGAAGCCCGGCCGGTCGGGATCTGACGTTTCTCCTTCTCTTTTTCGCCGCATATGCCAAGCAGGTATTCCTCGATGACGGCCGGAGAGCAGGCAATGCCGGCTCCCTGACTGATCAGCAGGTTGCAGCCGTCGCTGAGGCTGTCGCAGACCCGGCCGGGCAGGGCGAATACATCCCGCCCCTGTGCCAGGGCATGATCGGTGGTGATCATGGTCCCGCTTTTTAATCTGGCCTCTATGACCAGGAGGACATCTGACAGGCCGCTGATAATCCGGTTTCGCATGGGAAAATGCGAGGTTTTGGGCTGCGTTCCGGGCGGATACTCCGAAATGATCCCGCCCTGTTCAATCAGGTCATAATACAAGTCCGCGTTTTCCCGGGGATAACAGATATCGACGCCGCTCCCCAGGACCGCGTAGGAACGGCCGCTCCCCCGCAGGGCGGCACGGCCGGCAATTCCGTCGATGCCTCTGGCCAGGCCACTGATGATGCCTATGCCCCGGGCGGACAGATAGGAAGCGAACTGTCTTGCCTGGTCCTTCCCGTAAGCGTCCGCGTTCCGGGTTCCAATGACAGCAGTGACCGGAAGACTGTCCGCAGGGAGATACCCTTTGTAATAGATGCCGTAAGGGGGATCCGGTATATTCCGCAGTCTGGATGGATAAAGGCTTTCCTCGAGTGAAACAAAGCTGATTCCGGCGCCGGCCAGTCCGGCGCCGATTTCTTCGGCGGTACGGGATCTGGCGTGTATGATGGACTGGGCGGTCTTTCCTCCGTCACCGGGCAGGGCTTTTTCTGCCAGCAGGTAGATCTGATAAGGCGGCAGGGCGTACAAGGCTGCGGCGAAACCGGAGCCTTCCAGTTCCGCCAGCTGGGAAGCCTGGGCCGGTACAGCTGCCGCGCTGTCTTCATAAAAAAGACCCCGGTACAAACGCAGGATGGTCTTCAGGCCAAGTCCCCGGATCCTGTGCAGCCAGGCCGCGTGGATGTTGACGGATTCAATATTGTGGTCTGCCATAAATATGTCCCTCTGTCTTTCCCGGCTCCCGGAGAAAGCCCCGCTCGGCAGTCCGGTAACGGACGGCCTCTGCCAGATGGGGGATCCGGATCTCCGGGCTCTCATCCAGATCCGCGATGGTCCTCGCTGTTTTCAGAATATGATGATAAGTCCTGACGCTGAAACGGTACTTTTCAAAGACCTTCAGAATAAAGGCACTTTCCTCACTGTCCAGGGGGCAGAACTGCTCCACGGCTCGGGCGTCCATATCCGCGTTGAACAGAAAGGATGTATCCCGGAAACGTTCTTTCTGGATGCCGATGGCCCGGCTGACCCGTTCCCGTATCTGCCTGCTGGACTCCGCCTCTGCCGGAGCAATCATAAGCATGGGATCGATCTCAGGTACCTCCGTACACAGATCGATCCGGTCCAGGATGGGGCCGGAGATCCGGCCCAGATACTTCCGGATCTTGCCCGGACTGCAGGTACAGCGGGTCAGGTCCGGATAAAAGCCGCAGGGGCAGTTATTCATCGCAGCCAGAAGAAGAAAGCGGGACGGATAAGTGACGCTGCCGGAACTCCGTGAGATGGTGACCTGATGGTCCTCCAGGGGCTGACGGAGCAGATCGATGATCTCCCTGCCGAATTCGGGCAGCTCATCCAGAAAGAGAACGCTTCTGTGGGCCAGGGAAATGATCCCCGGCTGGGGAATGGTCCCGCCGCCCACCAGGGCCTGCCGGGTGATGGTATGATGGGGCGCCAGAAAGGGCCTCTCTGTGATCAGGGCCCGGCCTGGCGGAAGCCTGCCGGCCACGCTGTAGATGGAAGTGACCTCCATGCTTTCCTCCTGGGTCAGCGGAGGCAGGATGCCGGGCATCCTTCTGGCCAGCATGCTCTTGCCCGAACCGGGCGGTCCGCTGAGCAGGGTGTTATGAAAGCCGGCGGCCGCGATTTCCAGGACCCGCTTGGCGGTTTCCTGCCCGTGGATATCGGAGAAATCAACGGTGATTTCCTCCTGCCCCTTTCGGAAAAGGGCTTCCAGATCCACATGGCCGGGCGGCAGCAGGCGGTCCCGTCCTGCCGGGGGAGTTGACAGATAGGCGACGGCCTGACTGAGTGTCTGGACGCCCACGACCCGGATTCCCTGGATCACGGCTCCTTCGTTCAGGTTCTCAGCCGGGATGATACAGGTGTGGATCCCTTCCTGTTTTGCCTGCCGGACTAAGGGCAGGATTCCCCGTATGGAGCGGACCTCCCCGTCCAGTCCAAGTTCCCCTGCCACCAGAATATCCTCCAGATCCGACTGATGGAGTACCTGCATGCAGATCAGGATTCCGATCGCGACCGGCAGGTCCGCCACAACGCCCCGCTTGGGCAGGTCAGCCGGGGCGAAACTGACCGTGATCCGGGAGACCGGAATCTGGAAGCCGCAGTTGCGCATGGCGACCCGGACCCGTTTGCCGGCTTCCCGGACTTCGCTTCCCAGGTAGCCCACCATATCCAGACCGGGCAGGCCGCTGGAAATATCGGTCTCTACCCGGATCAGGGTGCTGTCGATGCCCAGCAGGGCACCGGATATTACGGTACTGAACATAGAAGAATCTCCAAGAAAATAAAGAATAGCTGAAAGACAGGTCATGAACAGAAAACAGAAGAGTCTGATTTGAAAAGGATCAGGCGAATCTCTTTTCAATATATATACGGCAGCTTACGAAAGTCAACGAAACATGGAATCCTGTCTGCAGGCTTTACAATGAAAATTAAAAATTGTACAATCAATAGGTTGACATACCATCACCGGCCGGCCTGTGCCGGTACAGAAAGGAAACAGATATGGCACTGATCAAAAAGCCTGTTACAGGTATGAAGGACATCATGCCTGAAGAGATGGAGATCCGTGATTACGCGATCTCTGTGATTAAAAAGACCTATGCGGAATTCGGTTTCCAGTCGATCGAGACCCCCTGCGTAGAAAGCATTCAGAACCTGACAAGCAAACAGGGCGGCGACAATGAGAAGCTGATCTTTAAGATTTTAAAAAGGGGAGAGAAGCTCCGCCTTGAGACCGCTGAGACAGAAGCGGACCTGGTGGACGGCGGCCTTCGTTATGACCTGACTGTACCCCTTGTCAGATATTATTCCAACCACGCCAATGATCTGCCGGCTCCTTTCAAGGCCATTCAGATGGGCAACGTCTGGAGAGCGGACCGTCCCCAGAGAGGACGCTACCGCCAGTTCATGCAGTGTGATATCGATATCATCGGCGAGCCCACCAACCTTGCCGAGATTGAGCTGATTCTGGCGACCACAACCACCCTGGGACGTCTGGGATTTAAGGGCTTCGAGATCCGGATCAATGAGCGCCGCCTGCTCAAGGCCATGGCAGCCTACAGCGGTTTTCCGGCAGAGCGCTTTGACGAAGTGTTCATCATTCTGGATAAGATGGACAAGATCGGCATGGAGGGTGCCGCGGAGGAACTGGTAAAGAGCGGCTTCAGCCAGGAATCCACAGATACCTATATTGACCTGTTCAAAGGACTGGAGACGGCTCCGGATCAGCTTGCCTATCTGGAAGAAAAGCTGGCCGGCGTGATCGAGGAAGATGTCATCCCCGGTCTCCGGGAGGTCATCGAGTCTGTAGACAGGACCAGGTCAGCGGACTTCCGTATGGTCTTCGACCCTACCATCGTCCGGGGCATGTCCTACTATACAGGAACGATTTTCGAGATTTCCATGCCTCAGCTGGGCATCAGCTGCGGCGGCGGCGGCCGTTATGACAAGATGGTCGGCAGATTTACAGGCCGTGATGTACCGGCCTGCGGTTTCTCAATTGGCTTTGAGCGGATCATTCTGATCCTGATGGAGCAGGGCTTCAAGATTCCCGGTTCTCCCAGAAAAGCGGCATACCTGATTGAAAAGAACATGCCCGCCGACAGGCTCTGCCAGGTACTGGAGCAGGCCCGTGACGAGCGGGAGGCAGGCGCCCGGATCCTGATCGCCCGTATGGCCAAGAACAAAAAGTTCCAGAAGCAGCAGCTGCATGACCGCGGCTACGAAGAAATCGTGGAGTTCTACAGAAATCCTATTGACCGCTGAGGCCAGGCGAATTGCCGCTGCGCTGCATAAATAGGCGGAACACTTTACGATGAGAGTATAAAACCAATATTAAGAAGGTAATAGATTTGCGCCCCTGCGGGCGCGGAAAGAGGCAGTATAATGGCAGAATCAATGACAGGAATGAAACGTACATGCAGATGTGCGGAGCTTTCTGAAGCAAATATCGGACAGACAGTGACAGTTATGGGCTGGGTCCAGAAGCAGAGAAACAAGGGCGGCATTGTCTTTGTAGACCTGCGCGACAGATCCGGTCTTATCCAGCTGATCTATGAAGAGGCGGACTGCGGCACAGAGGCTTTTGAAAAAGCGGCCAGGATGCGCGCGGAATTTGTCGTCGCGGCGACCGGTAAGGTGACCGCCCGTTCCGGCGCTGTCAATAAAAATATCCCGACCGGCGCGATCGAGATCCGTGTTACAGATACAAGGATCCTTTCCGAAGCGGAGACACCTCCCTTCGCGGTGGAAGAGAACAGCCGGACCAAGGAAGAGCTTCGTCTGAAATACAGATGCCTGGATCTGAGAAGACCCGATATGCAGAGACGCCTGATCCTGCGCAGCAAGATCACCCAGTATGTACGGGAATTCATGGCGGCGGAGGGCTTTCTGGAAATTGAGACGCCCATTCTCTGCAAGTCCACTCCGGAAGGCGCCAGGGACTATCTGGTACCCAGCCGTGTTAAGCCCGGTTCTTTCTACGCGCTGCCCCAGTCTCCCCAGCTGTTCAAGCAGCTGCTGATGGTCTCCGGGTATGACCGTTATTTCCAGGTAGCCAAGTGCTTCCGGGATGAAGATCTGCGTGCCGACAGGCAGCCTGAATTTACCCAGCTGGATATGGAGCTTTCCTTTGTTGACAGCGATGATGTCATGGATGTCAATGAGCGCCTGATCCAGTATGTAGTCAAAAAGGCCATCGGCGTAGACGTACAGCTTCCCCTGCCCCGTATGCGCTGGATCGACGCTATGAATGATTACGGTTCAGACAAGCCGGATACCAGATTCGATATGAAGCTGAAGGATGTCACCGAACTGGTCAAAGACTGCGCGTTCCCTGTATTTGCCGACGCGGCAAAGACAAAGAACAGCTCGGTCCGCGGCGTTGTCGTTAAAGGCCAGGCCGGCATGGCCCGCAAAAAGATCGACAAGCAGGTCGAGGCTGCAAGAGGAAGCGGCGCCAAAGGTCTTCCCTATCTGGCCTATAAGGAAGACGGCAGCATCAAATGCTCCCTCGGCAAGTTCATGTCGGAAGAAGAGCAGATGCGCCTGATCGAAGCCGTCGGCGCGGAAAAGGGAGACCTGGTCTTCTTCGCGGCGGATAAGAATACCATCGTATGGAATGTGCTCGGAGCCCTGCGTCTGCGTCTGGGCGAAGAGCTGGGCCTGATCGACCATGACAAATTCAATTTCCTCTGGGTGGTGGAATTCCCCCTGCTGGAGTGGTCCGAAGAGGAAGAGCGTTTTGTCGCCATGCACCATCCTTTCACCATGCCCATGGAAGAGGACTGGGACAGGATCGATTCCGATCCCGGCAGTGTCCGTGCAAAAGCCTATGATATCGTTCTGAACGGCGTAGAGCTGGGCGGCGGTTCTGTCAGAATCCACCAGAATGATATCCAGGAGAAGATGTTCGACGTGATCGGTTTGGAGAAGGAAGAAGCCCAGGAGAAATTCGGCTTCCTGCTGACCGCCTTCAAGTACGGCGTTCCTCCCCACGCGGGTCTTGCTTATGGTCTTGACCGGCTGGTCATGCTGCTGACAAAGGCAGACAGCATCCGCGACGTCATTGCCTTCCCCAAGAACAAGGACGCGGCTGACCTGATGAGCGGCGCGCCGGACGTAGTCGAGCAGAAGCAGCTGGATGAGCTCTATCTGCAGATCGAACAGAAAGAAGAGAACTGACAAATATACAATCCCTCTGCGGAATACCGTAATAATCGGTATACTGCAGAGGGATTTTAATGCGTGTTTGGTGTCAAATCATTGCAAACGTAATGATTTAGCAGTATTATTGTGCTAAAGGAGGAGATATGAATGTCTAGTACCATACAGATACGTGTCGATGATGATCTTAAAAGAAAAGCAGATGAACTGTTTAAAGAACTTGGCACAGATACAACTTCTGCGATAAGAATTTTCTTAACACAAGCTGTTGCAAGCAATGGATTCCCCTTTGAGATAAAAAAAGTACCTCGCAATCCGTATGTCGGCCTTAATGAAGAAGAGCTATTGTACAAGCTGGAAACAGCAAGAAGTCATGCCGGTCAGGGAATGCTCGTAAGTGCTGATGATATGATTGCCGAACTGAGGGGAAAATATGAGCTATGATGTTTTTGTAACGCTTGATGCCAAAGAAGATCTGGAGGGATTTATATACTATCTTCTGGTCGAAAAGAAAAGCAGACAGGCAGCAATGAATGTGCTGGATGATTTTGAGGCAACAAAACAAAGTCTGGCGACAGTAGCCGGCAGTATCAAGCTTTGCGACAATCCAAGACTAAAAGCTCTCGGGTATAGAAGGATTAATTTTTTGTCACACAGGTACTTTATGCTATTCAGAATCGAAGGCAATCAGGTAACAGTAGATAGTATATTCCATGAGCTGCAGGATTATGAAAGAAAGATGTTTTGAACGTAACAATGACAGCGCTCATCGCCATAATAAAGTGGCGGCGGGCGCTTCGTTTTTATAAGCGCTGTGGGTTTGAGTTTGATGGTCATACATAAGAGATTAAGCTGGGAACACTTGTCACGGAGGAGAGGACGATCTTACGCCTCCAAAGGCGATGAACGGAAGCGGTCAAAATCATACCGCTTAACGTAGCTAGAAATCCTCAGAGGATCATAATCATCAGGTTCCCTTCGAAGAAAGAGCGGTCTGATTGCTTTTCTTCGAAGGAATACAGGGACATACAGGAGAAGCGGGTCAGTAGTGTTGACGCAAGAGCGGTGATAGTGGAAGAGTAGTTTGGATTGCTTTTTTGACAAGTGGGGATGCCTGTTGAATTTTTGGAATGATTAAGGTACTGTTTGCTTGAAGAGATTACAGAGTGGACTGCTGGACAGGGAAGAGCATAGATGGAATCCGAAAAGTTCCGCAGGAGGTACGCCATGGAAAAAAACAATAAACCGCCGTTTCTGATCGAAGAAGGCGTGCTGAAAAAATACAATGGTCCCGGCGGGGAGGTGTCCGTCCCCGCAGGCGTGACAGCCATCGGTCCCAAAGCGTTTATGGAATGTGACAGCCTGACAGGGGTCACACTGCCGGAGGGTGTGACGTCTGTTGGAGAGCAGGCGTTCATGTATTGTCAGAATCTCAGGAGCATCAATTTCCCGGAGGGGCTGACGAGCCGTGGAAAGATCTCTGGTACGAAAACTTTTATTAATTCGTGTAACTATTTCAGAAAAGACTATAAGAATCATGTTTGCCTGTGAGAGAGATAAGGAGGTGCTGTGAATTATGAAAGTAATGATTTTAAACGGCAGTCCCAGATTGAAAGGAAATACAAAACAGATGATCCAGGCTTTCTGTGAAGGCCTGGAAAACGCTGGGCACGAGTATGGCGTTTATGATGTCTGCAGGATGAATATTCACGGATGTCTTGCCTGTGAATACTGCCACACCAGAGGTAATGGGCAGTGCGTACAGAAGGACGATATGCAGGATGTATATCATGAGCTTCAGGAAGCAGAGATGCTTGTGATCGCCTCACCAATCTATTACCATGGTTTTTCCGGGCAGCTGAAATGTACCATTGACCGCTTCTATGCAGCCGCATATCCAAATAAGCCGGCAAAGCTGAAGAAAGTGGCCATGTTCCTAAGCTCTGGTGATCCGGATATGTATGACGGAGCGATGTTCTCTTACCGGGGAGATTTTCTGGATTATCTGCAGCTGGAAGACATGGGAGTCTTCACTACTCATGGCTATGATCCCGGTGTACCGGAGGAAAAGCTGGAGGAACTTCGCGGGTTTGGGGAAAGCTTGTAATAGTACTATAGAGAGCAAATCTGATTTATGAGATGACGATATGTTGGCAGACAAAACAGCGGAAAAGCCTAATATAATGATTTTTAAATAACTGGATGATATCTCTGTTCCGTGGTACAATAGTCCCATCAAGAGATGGAGGCGTTGTTCCATGGGAAGAAAAGCAAGCAGCATTACCCTTACTGCTGAAGACCGTAATTATTTAGAGACACAGACTCGCGCTCGTACAATACAGGCGCAGACAGTAAATAGAGCCCGGATACTTCTTCTGAAAGCAGACGGATGTTCCATTGACGATATAGCTGATAAAGTCGGTATTAACCGCAAGAGCGTCATGCTCTGCCTGAAAAAATATGCAGACGGCGGTGTAGAAAATGCTTTATTCGATGCGCCTGGCCGCGGTCGTAATGCAGAGATCACTGACGAAGAAAAAGCCTGGATTATCAACATCGCATGCCAGAAACCAAAGGATCTCGGGTACTCTGCTGAGACCTGGACCTATGCCAGGCTGACATCTCACATCAATAAGAGTGCAGAAGCGGCAGGATTCATAAGGCTTTCAACAATCCATAAGAGCACAGTACATAAGATTCTTGACGACGCGGAGATCAAACCGTTCCGGATTAGATATTATTGCGAAAAGCGTGATCCGGACTTTGACAGCAAGATGCATAACGTCCTTCTTGTGTACAAGCAACTGTCCTTTCAGTTCGATGAGAATGGTCAGTTACTCCCATGGAAGGAAGATGAAGAAATCGTCCATGTGCTTTCCTATGACGAAAAGCCGGGTATCCAGGCGATTGCAACTACTTCAGAAGACCTTCTCCCTGATGAGAACCATAGTACGATCAGTCGTGATTATGAATATAAAAGGCTTGGCACACTGTCTCTCCTTGCGGGAATTGACCTGCAGACCGGCGAAGCCATTCCGTTAGTCACGGAAACTCACAATAGTAAGGACTATATAAAGTTTCTGAAAGTACTTGACGATAAGTATCCAAAAGGCGATAAGATCCGAATGGTACTTGATAACCTCAGAGTTCATACTTCGGAGGAGACGAAGCAGTACCTTGCAACGGTTCCCGGGCGGTTCGAATTCGTATTCACGCCAAAACATGGATCATGGCTCAATATGGTTGAAGGATTCTTCAGTAAAATGACAAGGCAGATGCTGCGTGGTATTCGGGTCAAATCTAAGGCAGAACTGGCTGATCGGATCTACCGTTATTTTGAAGAAGTCAATGCAGAGCCAGTAGTGTTTCATTGGAAGTATAACCTTGATGACATCGATGTCTCTGAGGAAATCATCGTAGATACACTATCGTTAAAAACGTCCAGTTAATTGTCGGATGTTATACTAATATGTCTTCCGGGCGAAGTATATCGGCAGACAAAATCGAGGAAATACAGGAAATGCCTGCCAGATGCAAGGTTTGTCGGCAGACAAATACCAGGAAAACCTAAAAACGTCTGCTTGCAAACACATATATATTAAGAAAGCCTTTGTCAGGGGCAGTGTTGTTGATAAAAATATGTTCCGAAGGTCAGTAGCATGGCTATTTATCACTTTATAGTTGATATTTATAAATTCACGAAGCAGCTTCCCCGCCCCGCTCTTTTAATGGCACTAGCCTGATGCCTCTACCCGATCTAATTCAGGCTGCATTGATCCTGCGGACCTGTTCCCCGGCCTTGATGGGGAGGTCCCTGACCCCGCCGGCTTTCATGATCTGATATGCCGCGTTCACATCTGCATTGATAAAGATTCCGGCATTGCTCCTGAACAGTCCCCGTTTTATCCGTCTGGATTTTTTGTAATGCTCCCTGTCCGGGTATTCCCCGTCAATGTAGCTTGTCCCGCTGGTA
>CADAOZ010000006.1 GCA_902789735.1 uncultured Lachnospiraceae bacterium | reverse complement strand
ATGGCACCTGTGGTGATGATCCCTGTTTATGAGTTGCATGTGATTGAACTGTTGTCAGCCAAAGGCTCTTCAAGAATAAAAGAGCGCACTTAATAAAGGCTCCAGCGATGTTTTATACTGGCGGATCTCTTTTTTACGATAACACCAACTGACGGTGCAGGTCCATAAACACCGGGATCCAGACATTGCTCTTTCCCAGTGAGAGTATGAGTCTTCTTGCATGTTCTTTGACATGACCGGCGATCAGAATCAGGTTACTGATAACTGTGCGGATCCTGCGGCGCTTTACCTTTCGCTTCGTTCTGGGCGCGTTTCCGCTCCTTAGGGATTTCTGACCGATAATGCGCAGAACGTTATAAGCGAGTATGGTAAGCTCCAGAACAAGTTCGTTAGTACCAAACTTCCCGGAAGGAAACCGCTCAACATCCATATCTTTCTTGATCTCGCTGTGATACTGCTCGCTTTCACCATGTTCATGATAAAGCCGGATCACATCGTCATCAGACTGGCCAAGGTTTGTCCACCAGGTATTTACCTCTATATCGGCAGGAAACAGGTACTGGCCGTGCTTATCAATGGTGCGTTCGATGACCTCGTAGCCTATACGAAGGCATATGGTCTTTTGTTCTCCGCTGGCGGCCGTATAAGGAACGTCCTTCCAGCTGCTTCCGATATATACGGTTTTCCCTTCACGTGGATGACGTACATCCTTACAGCAGTCCTGCACCTTTTCGAGCCAGCCTTCTTTGGTCTCACCGCGGCGCATGTTCCGCTTGATGACAAACCAGGAACCGTCCTCGATAAGGATGCCGAGGTTTTCGGCCGCATCGTTTCCGGAATCCATACGGATTAAAAGCTGACGGTCGGTCATCTGGTGCGAGAGACGGAGGGTTTCACGGAGAAAATCCGGGTTCTGTATTTACCAGATACCCTTCGTCACCGATATAGGCCATGATGGGGGCATAACCGTCAAAACCTTTATAAGTCCTTGATACACCTTCCTTATTGGTCTTGGAATTATCACAGGGTGTGACATCAATATCAACGGGAACAAGGTCACAGGGAAGAGGCGACGGTTCCACACCGATCGTATTAAACATCGTGACATTAGCCGCAAGGATCTCATCCCTGAGCGTGCTCCCGATAAGATCCATCCTCTGTCGAAGAGTCTCTGCGGAAGGGATCGCATAGGAGATCCCCAGGGCGGCTTTATAGTAATCCGGGTCAGCATGCAGTTCACGAACAGCCTCAAAAGAAGGTTTTCCCTGACAAAGAAGACCGATATAAGTAAGGAGGATATCTCCGTTTTTGATCTGCGGCTGGGAACGCCTGTTGTCAATCTTCACACGGTTGGCACGCTTAACGAGATCACTCTTGCCGAGTGCGCCTCCAACAAGGGAAAGACCACTGGGAGTGATAAGCCGTTCATTAGATAATTCAACGATGATCTTCTTCATTCCATGTACCTCTCTTCCATGGTCTTATTGTATCAAACAGGATGAGAAATTCGTGGAATATAGAGATAAAAACCATCACCCAGCAGGTGAAGCGGTAACACCAATGTGAAGCGTTGGTAAATGCGATATTTGAAGGACTTCTAAGCGATTATCAAATATAAACTTCACGGATTCAGGCTCATACTTTAAAATTATTGTTTTGTCGTTGGTTGTGTTAATACCGCTGACAGTATCCATACTTGAGGAGATATCTGGATTTTTTCATATCTTCGGGCAGGTACTGTTTGTAATTGTCTACATCTCATAGCCACTTGCTTTGGCAGTATCCTCCAGATTATCGAGGCTCTGTCCGTTCCAGCTTCTTGGTGCGGATATCATCAAAATGATTAGTAACCATAGCAAACGTGTCCGTTTTATATTTTTCGAAGTCAACGCCTAATGTGAAAGATTCATCCTCGTTCAGATTCAGGGTATATTTCATTTACACGGGGTCGTAGTAATCAATGCCCAGAATGCTCATCACTAAACCAGTGATTTCGAGCTTGCCGGAATAAAAACCGATATAATCTGCGGGAGCTTCTTTCACAGGCTTCTACTCAACGGTTTCTTCCACAGCAGGCTCCTCTGCCTTTTCTTCTACAGTAGATTCTTCCTTGGGTTAGGACTCTGATTTGCTACCGCATGCTGCCATTGTTAAAACAGCCATTAAGAAAATAACGAAAGTTAAGAGTTTTGCGATTACTGTTTTTATAATGCCTCCCTTTTATATTAATTTTTGTTAATAAAAGAAGTTTAGCAATCCATTATGGCAAAGTTTATTTATTTGGGTAAAAAACAAACAGGATCCGCAGTAATCATACGGCCTGTTCCGGACATATTTTCAGTCGGAAAGCCGCTGTTCATTTCAACATAAAAACCATGATGACAATCATTTCACAGGTTGGGAAGGGCCGTACTTGCGCAGGAGTGTCGCTTCCTGTTAATATATGATATTATGGTATATGTACAGCTAACGGCCGCCGCTTCCCTTTTTTGGCCGCCGCGGGCCTGTACAGACCGACAGGAGAAGAGAACACAGTATGTTTGCTTATATACAGGGAACGGTAGTAGAGATAGGGGACGGGAACGCGGTGCTGGATGTAGGCGGCATCGGCTACAACATCCGGGTGACCGGGGAAACGGCTTCCCGCCTGTCCATGACAGAACGGGACAGGCCGGTCCGGGTCTATACCTATACTTATCTGCGGGAGGATCAGATCGCCCTTTACGGCTTTCTGTCCAGAGATGAGCTGGACCTGTTCCGCCAGCTGATCACGGTCAGCGGGATTGGTCCCAAGGGAGGACTGGCCCTTCTGTCCGTCCATTCCGCGGATGAGCTCCGTTTCGCCATTGCGTCCGGCGATGTCAAAGCCATTTCCCGGGCGCCCGGGATCGGGAAACGGACCGCGGAAAGAGTGATCCTGGACCTGAAGGATAAAGTGGGTACGCCTGTACCTGCGGCCGGGGTTCCGGAAGGGAATGCCGGCAGTGATACAGCCGCGGCCCTTACAGGCGGCGCTGCGGAGGAAGCCGTGGAAGCCCTGACAGCCCTGGGCTATCAGCGGAGCGAGGCGGCAGCGGCCGTCCGCAAATGCGCGGACGCGGGCAGCACGGAGGAGATCCTGCGACAGGCCCTAAAGTATCTGTAACGGAAGCCATGCAGCCCATGCGCAAATGGGCGGAGAAATATACATTGATCAATGACAGAAGATCGGTCAGGACCGATATCACAGAAGAAGACAAAAAAATAGAAGGGACCCTGCGCCCGAAACGGATGGAAGGCTATATAGGCCAGAAGAAGATCCGCGACAGCCTGGCGATTTCCATCAAAGCCGCCAGGCAAAGGGGAGACAGTCTGGACCATATCCTTTTCTACGGACCACCCGGGCTGGGCAAGACGACCCTGTCCGGCATTATCGCCAATGAGATGGGCGTCAGCCTCAAGGTCACCAGCGGCCCGGCCATTGAAAAGCCGGGAGAAATGGCCGCTATCCTCAACGGACTGAAGGAGGGTGACATCCTTTTTGTAGATGAGATCCACCGCCTGAACAAACAGGTGGAGGAAGTACTGTACCCGGCCATGGAGGATTTCGCCATCGATATCCTGATCGGCAAGGGCGCGGCCGCCAAATCCATCCGGCTCAATCTCCCCAGGTTCACCCTAGTGGGGGCGACGACCAGGGCGGGACTGCTGTCGGCCCCTTTGCGGGACCGCTTCGGCGAGATTCACCGCATGGAATTCTATTCCATTGAGGAACTGCGCCAGATCATTATGAATTCGGCCGGGGTTTTGCGGGTGCCCATTGAGGAAGCGGGCGCGGAGGAAATGGCCAGAAGGAGCCGTGGAACGCCCCGGCTGGCCAACAGGATCCTGAAAAGGGTCCGGGATTACGCCCAGGTCATGGGAGACGGCGTGATCACCAGGGAGATCGCGGACACGGCCCTCAACCTGATGGAGGTCGACCGCATGGGCCTGGACCGGGCAGACAGGAATTATCTGAATATGCTGATCGACAATTTCGGAGGCGGGCCGGCCGGACTGGATACACTGGCCGCTTCCATAGGTGAGGATCCGGGGACCCTGGAGGATCTGGTAGAGCCCTACCTGCTCCAGAACGGTTTCATCAACCGGACGCCCCGGGGGAGAGTGGCAACGGAAACCGCCTACAGGCATCTGGGCCGGCTCTTCCAGGGCAGGCTGGATCTGGATTAACGGATCCGGAAGCCGGAACGCGGTAGGCAGGACAGACCTGGACGCCTGAGGAAACGGTAAGATACAGGCCGGCAGGCAGACGGGCGTGAAAAACGCGGAAGTCCTGGAAAGCGGCCGGAAATACAGACGGCAGGAACAACAGGCCGGAGGAAACGGCAGAACGCGCAGGGATACAGGCACAGAGTCCGGATGGGGACCGGGCAGAAAGAAGGCGGGGCATGGCATTACAGACCAATTCTTCCAAGAATGATACGACAGTTACCATCGGGGGCAAGACCTATACCCTGAGCGGCTATGAGAGCGAGAACTATCTGCAGGAGGTGGCTTCCTACCTCAATACCAAGATCGCGGAGATCCGTAATGACAGAGAACTGCAGAAGCTTCCCTTTGAGATGCGCAATGTGCTGCTGCAGCTGAATATCGCGGATGATTACTTCAAGGCCAGGTCCGAAGCGGACAAGGTCCATGTCTGCATGGGCGAGAAAGACCAGAACCTGAGCGATGTCAAGCATGACCTGGTCGCGGCCCAGATGAAGTTGGAATCTGCCGAAAAGAAGAACCGCAGTCTGGAAGCGCAGCTGCAGGAGGCCCTGGACAGAATCGAGCAGCTGGAGCAGCAGGACCGTGCCGGCAGCCGCAGAGGGTCCGGATTTGAAGTGGGACCGGGTCAGGAACAGGCAGGAGAGCCTGCGAAGACCAGCCGTAAGAACAGAAACTGATTTACATAAGGGCGGGGGCGTACTGCTGCCGTCTTTTTTTGACATAATGCGTCTTGTGCAATGACCGGATGCCATCATGGACATGCGGCGGGCCGGCGCGGTTCACAGAGCGGGAGCCTAAACAATGCATAAAACAGAACTCCTGGCCCCTGCCGGCAGCAGAGAGAGCTTTCTCGGCGCCCTGTCAGCAGGGGCGGATGCTTTTTATCTGGCCGGACAGAAATTCGGAGCCAGGGCGTACGCAGACAATTTCACAGAGGAAGAGCTGGTCCGGACCATCCGGGAAGCCCATATTTTTGGCAGAAAGATCTACCTGACCGTCAACACCCTGACCCGGGAGGACGAGCTGGCGGAGCTGACAGCCTATGTCCGCAGGCTGTATCTGGCCGGCCTGGACGGCGTCATTGTCCAGGACCTGGGGGTGATCGACGCCATCCGGGAAGCGTGTCCCGGTCTGCTCCTCCATGCCAGCACCCAGCTGTCGGTCACATCCGCGGAATCGGTCCGTCTCCTGAAAAAACTGGGCGTCTGCAGGGTCGTTCCGGCCAGAGAGCTGTCCCTGCGGGAACTGGAGCAGCTGCGGCGGGAAGAGGAGATTGAGATTGAGGCGTTTATCCATGGCGCCATGTGCTATTCCTATTCCGGCAGATGCCTGCTGTCCGGATTTCTGGGCGGCCGCAGCGGCAACCGGGGGAGATGCGCCGGGACCTGCCGGCTCCCCTTCAGGATTCTGGATGAAGATGGAAAGCCGGCCCTGCCGGATGGGAAGAAGAAGGAATACTATCCCCTTTCCATGAAGGATATGAGCGTCCTGACCATCCTGCCGGAGCTGATGGACGCCGGGATCGACTCATTTAAAATAGAAGGAAGAATGAAAAAGCCGGAATATGCCGCGGGCGTAACGGCGATCTACAGGAAATATATAGATTATTTTTCAGACTGGGACCGGGACGGCAGAAAGACGCCCTGGAAGGTCGATGAGCGGGATCTGGAACAGCTGCGCAGCCTCTACATCCGGACCGGAATCGGGACCGGCTATTATCATACAAAGAACGGCCGCGGCCTGATCACCATTGACCTGCCCGGTTATGCCGGATCGGACGAACGGGTCCTGGAAGAGGTCCGCAGCCGTTATCTGGACCACGCCCCGCAGAGGCCGGTTTCCGGTTTCTGCCGGATGGCAGCGGGCGAGCCGGCCCAGCTGACCCTCCTGTGCGGCGGCGCGGCGGTGACCGTTTCCGGCCAGACCGTACAGCCGGCTGTCAGCCGGCCGTCTACAGCGGCCCAGATCAGTGAACGCCTGCGGAAGACCGGCGGCAGCCTCTTTTATTTTGAAAGTCTGGAGATGGACTGCGGGGAAGATATATTTATTCCCAACGGAGCCGTCAACGCCCTGCGCAGAGAGGCCCTGCAGCAGCTGGAGGACGAGGTCCTGGCGCAGATGCCCGAACATGACCGGAACGGTCAACAACTTGAAAGCGGGCCGGCGCCGGAAAAAGCCCGGGAAATGACGCCGGCAGTACCGGAGAAAATGAGATCTGAAACAGGACCGGGAACGGCAGCGGAAACAGCAGCGGAAACTGCAGAAAGGGCAGAATATCTTCCCGGAGCAGACCGGCAGCGCCGTGGGGCCTGCGCCCATCCTGTCTGGGTCATGGTCACGACCCAGGAGCAGCTGGACGCGGCAGCGGCGTCCGGCGCGGACCGGATCATAACAGACGCGGCGCCGCATCTGCAGGTGCCTGCCGCGTACAGGGACCGGATCTGCCACGCCATGCCGCCTGTTCTCCGTATGGAATACCGGGACCGGCTGGCCCCTTATCTGCAGGCAGACAGGGTTATGGTCAGGAATCTGGAGGAGCTGGGCTGGCTGCGGGAGCATGGCTTCCGCGGCGAGATCACGGCTGACGCTTCCCTGTATCAGTGGAACAGCAGGGCGGTCTCCCTGCTCCGGCCGCTGACAGACCGGACCGTCCTTTCCCTGGAGCTGACAGCCGGTCAGATCCTGCAGGTGCCCGGTCTGGCGGATCCGGAACGGGCTGTCCTGACCGTCTACGGACGTCTGCCGCTGATGGTCAGCGCGGGCTGTATACGGAAGACAGAAGGCCGGTGCCTGCTGCAGACCGGCAGCAGGGCAGTTAACAAAGATGGACACTTAAAAGGGGAGATGACCCGTGCTACACTTGCCGGTGATGAAAGCTTCTGGTCCCTGAAAGACCGGAAAGGGGCCCGGTTCCCGGTACGATCCCTCTGCCGCTTCTGCAGCAGTATCATGTACAATTCGGTGCCGCTCTCCCTGCATCAATATCTGGAACATCCAATATTTGAACGGACAGGACCGGTGCTGCTGTCCTTTACGACCGAAACGGGCGCGGAAACAGCAGGGATCCTGGACTGGTTCGGGGCCGCCCTGACCGGCAGACAGGCCGGGACAGAACCGCCCCTGCAGAATGGATATACAGGAGGACATTTCCGCAAAGGCGTCCTCTGAGTCCCGGACGGGATACGGAAGCCTGCGGAAAGATTGGAAGAGTATGAATTTTCTCAATGCTTATGCTTTAACACTGTCGTGTTTTGTAAACGCGGGAGCCATGGTACTCTATACGGTCATGGCTTTCCTTTCCATATTGAAAAAGTCTGATTCCGACATGGGGCTGACGGGAGCCATCCAGATGCTGGCCTGGACTGTTTTTATCTTCAGCGCCAATCTGACCCTGATGATGACCGTGCCCGGCGACGGGACGCCCAACGCCTCTTATCTGTTCCTGGGTCTGGCGGAGTGGTTCCTGCTGCTCATGCTCATGCTGTTGTACAGGACTGCCTGGAACCGGGGCCATATGCTGCTGCTGCAGAATATCTGTATGCTGCTCAGCGTAGGCTATGTCATTATTTCCAGGATCGATATCACCAAAGCGGTAAAACAGCTGATCATATCGGTGGTGGGCCTGATCATTTTTATTCTTCTGCCCCTCTTCCGCAAACATCTGGAGAGTCTGAAGAATTTCAAGTATATTTACGGTCTGCTGGGACTGATCAGTCTGGGCGGCGTTTTCCTGCTGGGCGCCATGGTCAACGGGGCCAATCTGTCCCTTACGGTGGGCGGCTTTGCTTTTCAGCCTTCGGAATTTATGAAGATCGTATTCATCCTGTTCATGGCCAGCGCCCTCTGCGATACGATCCGGAAACGGGACGTGCTCATGACAGGCTTTTTTGCCCTTGCCCATGTCGGGATCCTGGTCCTGTCCAGGGATCTGGGTTCTGCCATGATCTTTTATGTCATCTTTATCATGATGCTGTTCCTGGCGACCGGCAGATGGAGATATGTGATTGGGGGCATCCTGGCGGGAGCGGCCGGTTCTGTGGTCTGCTATTTCCTGTTCAGCCATGTCCGGGTCAGGGTAGATGTATTCATGAATCCCTGGAACAGCAATTATATTGACAACATGTCCTACCAGATCACCCAGTCTCTGTTCGCCATCAGCTATGGCGGTCCCTGGGGCGCGGGCCTGGGCAGAGGCATGCCGGAAAGGATCCCCTTCGTAGTATCCGACTTTATTTTCTCCGCGGTGGCGGAGGAACTGGGCCTGATCTTTGCCTGCTGTATGATCGCCCTCTGCATCAACTGTTTCCTGGATGTACTGCTGCTGTCGGAGACTTACTCCAACCGCTTTTTCCGCCTCTATACCTTTGGCGCGGGCGTCTGCTATGTTTTCCAGACCTTTGTGACCGTAGGCGGAGAGGTCAAATTCATCCCGCTGACAGGCGTCACCCTTCCCTTTGTCAGCTACGGCGGCAGCTCCGTTCTGTCCAGCCTGATCATGTTTGCCGTTACCGGCGCCATCTTTATCCTGCACTCGGAACGGGAGGATAAGTTCCGCCACCGCTATGAAAGTGAGAGAGCGGCCTATGAAAAGGTCCCGGACCGTCAGGATGACCAGGATGACGGCTACTACCGAGGTTTTAAGCCCGCGGATGATATTTCCCGCTACGAAAAAGAGAAAGATTCCGGCGGATCGAATCAAATCCAGTATTACAGATAACGGGAGGAATACTGATGAAGATATCTGATACCGAAGACAGGGACAGAAATCTTTCCAATGATCCCAGAAAGGCCAGAGGGCAGATCGTTTTTGTGACGATCATTTTTGTGGCTCTGTTCGCAGTCATGCTTACATGGACCGCATGGTATTCCTGGGACAGGAGGGAGTTCCTGTTTAACGAACAGCATAACGGAAGAGACACGCTGCAGGAGGAAAGGGTCACCAGAGGCACCATCTATGCCAATGACGGCAGGACCATACTGGCGCAGACCATGGAAGAGGGCGGCCATACCTACCGCTATTATCCCTATGGCCGGGAATATGCCCACGCCGTCGGCTACTCGGTCCTGGGCGGCGCGGGCGTAGAGAGCGCCTGCAAGTATGACCTGCTCCATACAGGCATTTCCGTTCCCGAGCAGATGGAACTGGACCAGCGTCTGGAACGCTATCCGGGCAACAATGTCATTACGACCCTGGATCCCGCCCTGCAGGACGCTGTCGTGGAGGCCCTGGATTATTACGGCTATGAGAAAGCGGCCGTCATTGTCACAGATCCGGCCACGGGCAAGATCCTGGCCATGGTCTCCAGACCGGACTATGACCCCAACAACATCGAGGAGGACTGGGACAGATTTGTCAACGCAGATGAGGAGGAAGGGGAAGACACCGGTATCCTGCTCAACCGTGTGACCCAGGGACGTTATCCGCCCGGCTCCACCTTCAAGATCGTGGACGCTGTTGAACTGCTGCAGGAGGATCCCAACGCGATCAACAGCTATTCCTTTGACTGTGAAGGCAGCTGGACTTATGACGGGGAGACCGTCAAATGCTATCACGGGGAGACCCACGGAGAAGTGGACCTGACAGAAGCCTTCGCGGATTCCTGCAACTCGGCCTTTTCCCAGATCGGCGTCCAGCAGATCGACCGCAGCCGCTTTATGTCGACCCTGGATAAGCTGATGTTCAACCGGAAGCTTCCCTACGACCTGCCCTGTGAGACCAGCTATGTGGGACTGGATGAGAATACCGGCACGGAGAGCATGATCCAGATTTCCATCGGCCAGGGTACTACGGTCATGACGCCCCTGCATATGAACATGCTGACCTGCGCCATTGCCAACGGCGGGGTCCTGATGGAGCCATACATTATCGATTCCGTCACAGACAGCAGCAATACAGCCATCAAGTCCTATAAGCCCACCGCTTATGGCAGCCTGATGTCTGCCGACGTGGCCGCCAACCTGACCGCCATGATGCAGGAAGTCTGCCGGACCGGTACAGCCTACAGGATGAAGGATACCCCTTATTACGTGGCCGGAAAGACCGGTTCTGCGGAATTCGGTTCCAACCTGGAATCCTCCCAGACATATTATGATTCCCACGCCTGGTTCACGGCCTTTGCCTGGGACGACTCCCGCAGGATCTGCCTGACCGTCGTCCTGGAAGAGGAAGGCACCGGCAGCGTGGCCGTACCTGTAGCCCGCAGGATCTTCGACGCATATTTCCTGGAATGAACCGGGCGTCAAATGAACCGGGCGTCAGACTTCCCGGTTCAAAAGTGAACCGGACGTCAGACTTGCCGGTTCACTTCAAAAATGAACCGGGCGTCAGACTTCCGGTTCATCAGGTCCTGAAAATTCTCCTTGCGTAACGACAGGGACTGTGCTAATATGTTCTATGTTTGTACGATGACGTACCATGGAATAACAAACGGCAGGATGCCTGTCAGATTTTTGCAGAAGGTGATATTTAAATGAGTGGAATCCGTATTGCATTATCCATACTTGTCATTATTGTCAGCATAGTTTTGACAACCGTCATTCTTATGCAGGAGGGCAAATCCCAGGGACTCGGCGCGCTGCAGGGAACCCAGGATACTTATTGGGGCAAGAACAAGGGACGTTCCGCAGAGGGCTTCCTGGTCAAGTTCACGATCGGACTTGTAGTTTTGTTCTTCCTCCTTGCGATCATCATGAATACACAGCTTTTCTGAAGAAAGCGGCTGTATGGACTGAATGTGAGGCGCCCCTGCAGAGGGGCGCTTTATACGTTTGACAGGACAAAGATTTTCATAATGGCAGTTCCGGAAACACATGTTAAAAGCAGGAGTGTTTTGTCATGGCGAGAGAAGCGATGAAGCTGGTAGCCAACAACAAGAAGGCCTACCACGATTACTTTATAGAAGAAAAATACGAATGCGGGATCGAGCTTTTCGGAACCGAGGTCAAGTCGATCCGTATGGGCAAATGCAGCATCAAAGAAGCCTATGTATCCATTGATCACGGAGAAGCTTTCATTGAGGGCATGAACATCAGCCCCTATGAAAAGGGCAATATCTTCAACCGTGAGCCCCTGCGCAAACGCCGCCTGCTCCTGCACAAGAGAGAGATCCTCAAGCTGGCCGGCCAGGTCCAGGCCAAGGGCTATACCCTGATGCCCCTGCAGGTCTACTTCAAAAACGGAAGGGTCAAGATCGAGATCGGCCTGGCACGGGGCAAAAAGCTCTATGACAAGCGCCAGGATATCCGGAAGAAGGATATGAAACGGGAAATGGAAAGGGACTACAAGGTCTCTGTCAGATAAGGGGAGCCGTAAACCGGCTCCGCGTGGGCGCATATGGCATATATGGTGGCACATATAACATATATGGTGGCATATATGGGGCATATATGGCCAGCCGGCCTGATTTGACATTTGCGGTCATTATTGTAATAATAAGAATGTAAAACTTTCAAAAAAATTATTTTGAAAGTTGTTTTAAATTAACTTAAAGTAAATTAAAAAACATTTTTAAATTTACTTTTGGGTACTTTTTGTATCTCTGTTAAACATGGGTTAGTAAAGGTTTCGACAGGGGTTCGGAAGGTGGAGAAGCTATCCGTCGCCGCACGTAAACGGCAAACCTAAAAATAAACGCTAACGATAATAGAGTAGCACTGGCCGCTTAAGGCCATGCCGCCCGGTGAGCACCTGCTCTTGCCGGTAACGGCATCATGATGGCAGGAAACGACGCAGACTAAGCTTTGCCTCTGCGGGCGTATGATGAAGCTACCTGCATTCCGGGATTGACTGTTTTCCCGGTCTGCGGGGAACAGGACCGCTTCGGGCGGCCCGAAAAAACCGTCTATGATAGTAGAAGGACATTGGAAGGGCTTTTGGACGCGGGTTCGACTCCCGCCTAATCCACTCATCAAACCGCGGGCGACCGCGGTTTTTTTGCTGCCCTTTTTGCGGCAGACAATTTGCTGAATTTTTATCATATATCTGCCGCCAAAAGTTTGAACAGGCAGACGAATATAGGATTTTCCTGGAAATGTCTGCCGCCAAAAGTTTGAACAGGCAGACGAATATAGGATTTTCCTGGAAATGTCTGCCGCCAAAAGTTTAAACAGGCAGACGAATATAGGATTTTCCTAAAAATGTCTGCTGTCAAAAGTTTGTACAGGCAGACATATATAAGAATTTCCGGGATTTGTCTGCCGAGTTCAACCACAACAGGCAGACAAAAAAGCCCCAAACCTGTTTCACGTCTGCCGGGTTCAGTATGAATTGGCCTGTTCATATTGAGAATATGAGAATTGAAAAAGAAAGCATCCGATGAAGCCGCTGTTAACGAAAACCCCTGTTGATAATCCTGTTGATAGTTGTAAAAACACACTAAAATCCCCGGATCCCCGGAAAAACCACAGGTAAAGGGTGATGTTTCCGCTCATAGATGTTATAATAAAAAGTCACTGAAATTATAGTGCCTGAATGGCTTGCTGACATATACAAATCATCGTAACGATACAGATACAAATGAAAGGGAGAATATATGACAGAAAAACTGCAGCTTGATAAACTGGATCAATATCAACTGATCGAACACAGATGGCTGGAGGATCCGGATCTGGACGCCTACCTGCTCCGCCATGTAAAGACCGGGGCCAGAATCGCCCTCCTGCCCTCGGAAGATGAGAACAAGGTCTTCTATATCGGTTTCCGGACCCCTCCGGAGGATTCCACCGGCGTGGCCCATATTGTGGAGCATACTGTCCTTTGCGGCTCCAGGGATTTCCCGGTCAAGGATCCCTTTATTGAGCTGGCCAAAGGCTCTCTCAATACATTCCTTAACGCCATGACCTATCCGGACAAGACCGTCTACCCGGTCGCCAGCTGCAATGATACAGATTTCAAAAATCTGATGCATGTATATCTGGACGCGGTCCTGCATCCCAACATTTACAGGGAAAAACGCATCTTCGAGCAGGAAGGCTGGCACTACGAGACAAAGCCCGATACCGGGGAGATCATCATCAACGGCATCGTTTACAATGAAATGAAGGGCGCCTTATCCCAGGGAGATGATGTCCTGGGACAGCAGATCTACGCCAGCCTGTATCCGGATACGCCTTACTGTCATGAATCCGGCGGCGACCCGGACGCGATCCCGGATCTGACCTATGAGCAGTATCTGGACTTCCACAGCAGGTATTATCATCCGTCCAACAGCTTCATATATATGTACGGAAACATGGATATGATCGAGCGCCTGACCTATCTGGACCGGGCGTATCTGTCCCATTTCGACAGGATCGACATTGATTCCGCCATCGGCGTCCAGGAGCCCTTCACGGAAGTCAGGGAATTCACAGATGAGTATTCCGTTATGGCGGACGAGGATACGGCCGCCAAAAGCTACCTGTCCTGGAACACCTCCCTGATGGAGAATGGTCTGGACGGCAAACTGGTCACAGCCTTTAAAGTACTGGATTATACCCTCTGCGACGCGGAAGGAGCGCCTGTCCGCAAGGCCCTGCGTGACAAAGGCATTGGCCAGGACGTTTACAGCCTGCTGGAGCTGGGCATGAAACAGCCCTCCTTCTCTGTAATCTCCAAATATACAGATCCGGAACGCAAAGAGGAGTTCGTGGCCACCATTGAGGAAACCCTGCGCGGCCTGGTCGAGAACGGGTTTGACCGCAAGGCTCTGACAGCCGCCATCAATTATTTTGAATTCCGTTACCGGGAAGCCAACTTCGGCAGCTATCCCAAGGGCCTGGTCTACGGTCTGGGCCTGCTCGATACCTGGCTCTATGATGAGAACATGCCCTGGCTGTCCCTGGAGACCGGCAAATACTTTGACATGCTCCGCAAAGAGATGGAGGAGGGATACTTCGAGCGTCTGGTGCAGAAATACCTGCTGGACAATACCCACCGCACCATCCTGGTCCTGAAGCCCCATCCCGGCCTGGCCGATGAGAAGGAGGCACAGCTCAAAGAGAGGATGAAGGCGTACGTGGCTTCCCTGACAGAAGAAGAGAAGCAGGCTATCATCGAGGAGGAAAAGTCCCTGCGCGAATGGCAGGAGACTCCGGATACAGAAGAAGCCAAGGCCACCATTCCCATGCTGTCCAGAGAGGATCTGTCCCGCAAAGTGCAGCCCTGCGTCAACGAGTTCGGCGAGATCTGCGGCAGGCAGTTCATTTCCCATCCCCTCTTTACCAATAAGATCCATTACCTGAGCCTGCTCTTTGATATCAGCAGGATGCCGGCCCGCTATTTCCCCTATCTGGGCATCTTCCGGATGGCTTTCGCGGCTATGGATACCCGGAGCTTCGGCTATGCGGAACTCAACAATGAGATCAATATCTATACAGGCGGCATCACAGGCGCGGTCAACACCTACACCAGGACCGACGGGAAAGACCGCTACAGGATCATTTTTGAAGTGGGCGCCAGGTTCCTGCACGGCAGCAGAAAAGACGCTTTCCGGATCCTGGAGGAGCTCCTGTGCGGAACGGACTATTCCGACAGGGCCCGCCTTGTGGAAATGCTGGAAGAAGAAAGAGCGGGCATGCGTGCCGAACTGGCCGGTGCCGGTCACGCGACGGCGGCTGTCCGGGCCCTTTCCTACTTTTCGGTTACGGCGGCTATTATGGACACGGTCAGCGGTGTTGAGGAGTATCGTACAATAGACAGGGTATGCACGGAACTGATGCAGGAGGGAGAAGCCGGCGAAAAAGCGGCTGCGGACCTGTCCCGGATCCTGACAGAAATGGCAGCCTGCATTTTCTGCAGAGAAAACCTGATCATCGACGATACAGCGGGCAAAGAAGAGCTGGCCGGGATCAGGCCGGATCTGGAACAGTTCGTTTCTGTTCTTACCCCTGCAGGCGAGCGGATGGAAAAGATCTACAGGATTGAGCCTGTCAGGAAGAACGAAGGCTTCCGCTCCTCCGGCTCTGTCCAGTATGTATGCCGGGCCGGAAGCTTTAAGAAGGCCGGTCTGCCCTTCCACGGCGCCCTTCGCGTTCTCAAGGTGATCCTGGGCTATGAATACCTCTGGACGAACGTCCGCATGAAGGGCGGCGCCTATGGCTGTATGAGCGCCTTCGCCAGAGAAGGTACCTCCTATTTTGTTTCCTACAGGGATCCCCATCTGAAACAGACGGTAGAAGTCTTTGAAGGACTGGGTGACTTTGTCAGAAGCTTTGACGCCGATGAGCGCACCATGACCAAATATGTCATCGGCGCTGTCAGCGCCATGGACCAGCCCATGACGCCTTCCGCTTACGGACGTTATTCGCTGACCGCCTACCTGACCGGTCTCACTGAAGACAAGATGCTGACCGAGCGCATGCAGGTCCTGGACGCCGACACGGAATCCATCCGGGCCCTGGCGCCTTATCTGGACGCCATCCTGGCAGCTGACTGCTTCTGTGCTGTCGGCAGTGACAAAAAGATCCGTGAACATGAGGATATGTTCATGACCACAAAGGCCCTGTTCTGAGAACAGAGCCGGTATTCCGCATGGCCGCCGGGCCGGTATCCCGGACGGCCATGCGGGACAGCAAAAAGAACAGTTAAAAAAGAACAGATAAAAAAAGAACAGATAAAAAGAAACAGATAAAAAAGAACAGATAAACAGCAGATACAAATCAGAAGGAATCAAAACAGATTTATGGGAGAAAATGTAAAGAAAGCCGGCTTTGCCACCATTATCGGCAGGCCCAATGTAGGCAAATCCACTCTGATGAACCGTATGATCGGCCAGAAAATTGCCATCACATCCTATAAGCCCCAGACGACAAGGACCCAGATCCGTACCATTTATACAGACGACCGCGGCCAGATCGTCTTCCTGGACACGCCCGGTATCCACCAGTCTAAGACCAGACTTGGGGAATACATGGTCAAAGCGGCCGAGAGCACCCTGCGGGAGGTCGATGTCGTCCTGTGGCTGGTCGAGCCCAAAGCCAAACCCACAGAAGAGGACCTGTCCATCCTGGAACTGGTCAAAGCAACCAAAACGCCGGTCATCCTGGTCGTCAACAAAACAGATACGGTCAAAAAGGAGCAGATCCTGCCGGTCATTTCCGTCTATACAGAGGACATAGAGTATGCAGCGGTCATTCCTGTCAGCGCCAGAACCGGCGACGGCGTGGAAGACCTGATGCAGAATATCTTCAATCTGTTGCCGGAAGGTCAGCCTTTCTATGATGAGGATATGGTGACTACGGAGACGGAAAGGGAAATCGCCTGTGAGATTGTCCGTGAGAAGGCCCTGCGCCTGCTGCAGGAAGAGGTCCCTCACGGGATCGCGGTCACCATCGAAAGCATGAAATACAGGAAAAGCCGCAGTAAGGAACGGATCTGTGACATTGAAGCTTCCATCATCTGTGAGAAGGATTCCCACAAGGGCATCATCATCGGCAAAGGCGGCGCCATGCTGCGTAAGATCGGCACCGCGGCCAGGACAGATATCGAAAATATGCTGCAGAGCAGGGTCAACCTGAAACTGTTCGTCAAAGTCCGCAGGGACTGGAAGGACAACGAGCTGCAGATGAAGAACTTCGGCTACGATCCCAGAAAATATAAGTGACCGGCTGGAAGGGGAGGATCTGATGTTTAAAATGAGTATGGTGAATCCGGAGGAGGTCCCTTATGAGCCGGTCTGACCCGCTGACCGTGACCGGACTGGTCCTGTCCAGCCGGCCCGCCGGGGAATTTGACAGGCGGATCGTCCTGCTGACCCGGGAACTGGGACGAATCTCCTGCTTTGCCAACGGGGCCAGGAGGCTGAACAGTCCGCTGGCTTCGGTGGACAGCTTCTGCTTCGGTACATTCAGCCTGCGGACAGGCCGCAGCGCCTACGCGGTCCAGGAGGCCCGGATCACCGCCCGCTTCACGGAAGTCAGACAGGATATAGAAGCGGTCTGTTACGGATCCTACTTTCTGGAGGTCATGGACTATGTGACCCGGGAAAATAACGATGAATCCCAGCTGCTGCTCCTGTTATACCAGTCCCTGCGGGCCCTGCAGGCAGAGAACATTCCCAACCGCCTGGTCAGGAGCGTGTTTGAGATCAAGACAGTGGCTCTGGAGGGAGAATATTTCCCGCCCGGGCCGGAAGACGGATTCCTGGAGGCCAGTCTCTTTGCCATGCGCTTTATCGTAGAGAACCCGCCTGCCAGACTCTACACCTTCCGGGTCAGCGATGAAGTCCTGGTCCAGCTGGAGCAGGCCGGCCATGCCCTGATGCAGCGGATGACCGGACATACCTTCTCCAGCCTGGAGATGCTGGAGCTCCTGCGCAGCCCACTGGCCTGACGGCGGGCCTGTACATAATGCTGATTATGTTGAAAATCCGTTTTTGTTCGTATATAATTATAGGCTGATGCTACAAAACTGTAATCTGAGGTGCCGGCGAATGCGCAAGAGACGAAGCACTGCTTTGGCTGCGGCCCTGACAGGAGCCTTCCTGCTGACGGCCTGCGGCATCATAAAGACATATCCACAGGTCAATACGGCCAGATTCCGCTCGGATCTGCGCCTGACCATGATCAGTGCCGAGTCCATGGACAGAGAGTATTATGATCTGGACCAGCTGGAAACAGTGATCCTGGATTCGGTCAATCAATATAATGAAAAGAATCCGGACGCCATCTCCATTGACTACTACCATGTAGAGGGAGAGACGGCCACTCTGATCCTGACCTATCAGAACGCGGACCACTGTACCGCTTTCAATGAGCAGCCGGTCGTGTACTGTCCCGCCCGGGAAGCTATGGAAAAGGGACAGATGGACGGCGTCGAATGGATCTCTGCCGATACCGCCATAGAAAAGGCGGCCCGGGCGGAAACGGCAGCAGCGTCCACTGCGGCCGCCGCGGAAGAAACGGCAGAGGCCGGAATAACTGCTGCAGCGGAAAAAGCGGAAGAAACGGAAAAAGCGGAAGAAACGGAAAAAGCGGAAGAAACGGGAGACGCCGGCAGGACTGCGGCTGCCCCTGCGGAACCGGAAGGAGCGGCGGATACCGGCAAAACGGCTGCCGTACCTGCGGAACCGGACAAAGAGGCGGGTGCCGGAGCGGCCGGAGCCGGGAGCACGGAGAATGCCGGAGGAGCCGGAACAGGCGCCGTGGCAGCAGGAACGTCTTCCATGGATCTGTCCGCCATGCGCTTTATCATGCTGACAGAATCCCTGCACGTGGAAACAGAGGATCCGATCGTATATGTTTCCGGTCCTGTTACAGTAACAGATCCCCATTCCTGCGTGACAGGAGAGGAGATTGACGAAGACGATCCGGTCTATATCCTGCTCGATACAGGAAAGACCGGAAAGTAGATCACAGACAGTTCATACATAACATTTATATAAAGGAGCAGTATATATGGAAAAGACAATGGACAAGATTGTTGCGCTGTGTAACAGCAGAGGCTTTATTCATCCCGGTTCCCAGATTTACGGCGGACTTGCCAACACATGGGATTACGGCTGGCTTGGCGTAGAGCTCAAGAACAACGTAAAAAAAGCATGGTGGCAGAAGTTCGTTCAGGAAAGTCCTGAGAACGTCGGCGTAGACTGCGCCATCCTGATGAATCCCCGCACATGGGTTGCCAGCGGACATCTGGCCAGCTTTTCCGATCCTCTGATGGACTGCAAGGCCTGCGGCGAGCGTTTCCGTGCCGACAAGCTGATCGAGGATTACGCCGGTGCGCATGAAATGACACTGGACGGCTCCGTTGACGGCTGGACCGCGGACGAGATGATGGGCTTCATCAACAAGTTCAGCGTTCCCTGCCCTTCCTGCGGCAAGTTCCACTGGACCGACATCCGTCAGTTCAACCTGATGTTCAAGACCTTCCAGGGCGTTACCGAGGATTCCAGCGCCACTGTATATCTGCGTCCCGAGACCGCCCAGGGTATCTTTGTAAACTTCAAGAACGTACAGAGGACCTCCCGTAAGAAACTGCCTTTCGGTATCTGCCAGATCGGTAAGTCCTTCCGTAACGAGATCACCCCCGGCAACTTTACCTTCCGTACCAGAGAATTTGAACAGATGGAAATGGAATTCTTCTGCGAGCCCGACACAGACCTTGAATGGTTCGCTTACTGGAAGGATTTCTGCAAGAACTGGCTGATTTCCCTGGGCATGAAGCCGGAAGAGATGCGTCTGCGTGACCACGACAAGGAAGAGCTTTCCTTCTATTCCAGAGCGACCACGGATATCGAGTTCCTCTTCCCCTTCGGCTGGGGCGAGCTCTGGGGCATCGCGGACCGTACCGATTACGATCTGACCCAGCACCAGAATGAGTCCGGCGAGGACATGACCTACTTTGACGATCAGAAGAAAGAAAGATACATCCCTTACGTCATCGAGCCTTCCCTGGGCGCCGACCGTGTCGTCCTGGCCTTCCTGTGCGCGGCTTATGACGAAGAGACCCTTGAAGGCGGCGATGTAAGAAACGTCATGCACTTCCATCCCGCGCTGGCACCCGTCAAGATCGCGGTACTGCCTCTTTCCAAGAAGCTGGCAGAGCCCGCAAAGGAGATCTACGCGAAGCTGGCTAAGAAATACAATGTCGATTATGACGACAGAGGAAACATCGGCAAGCGCTACAGAAGAGAAGACGAGATCGGTACTCCTTTCTGCGTGACCTATGACTTTGAGTCCGAGGAAGACAAGGCCGTCACCATCCGTTTCCGTGACAGCATGGAACAGGTCCGTGTTCCGATCGACCAGCTGGATGCATGGTTCGCGGATAAGTTCGATTTCTGATTCTGACACAAAGTTCTGACTTATAGAGCTCCGGCTTAAAAGTCCTGGCGCTCTGTGTTGGTTCATGATATCCGGCGTCTGCTGTAAGACAGCCGAGGGTCCGTAAAAGAAATCAGTTACGGATTAAAAAAGAAAAACAGCGGGATCCGGAGCGCCCTGAAAGCCCCGGATCCCGGCATGGAGATAGTAGAATATGAAAAAATATGGCGTAAATGAACTCCGCGAAATGTTCCTTTCCTTCTTTGAGAGCAAGGGACATCTCCGTATGAACAGTTTTTCACTGGTCCCTCATAACGACAAGAGCCTTCTGATCATCAACTCCGGTATGGCCCCCCTCAAGCCCTATTTCACAGGCCAGGAAGTTCCGCCCCGGAAGCGCGTGACCACATGCCAGAAGTGCATCCGTACAGGCGACCTGGAGAACGTCGGCAAGACCGCGCGGCACGGCACCTTCTTTGAAATGCTTGGCAACTTCTCTTTCGGCGATTATTTCAAGAATGAGTCCATTCCGTGGGCGTGGGAGTTCCTGACCGAGGTCGTCGGCCTGGATCCCGAGCGTCTGTATCCTTCTGTATATGAAGGCGATGACGAGGCCTATGAAATCTGGAACAAAAAGATGATGATCCCCAAAGACCGCATCTTTAAATTCGGCAAGGAAGACAACTTCTGGGAGCACGGTTCAGGCCCCTGCGGTCCCTGTACCGAGATCTATTTTGACCGCGGCGAGAAATATGGCTGCGGCAAGCCCGGCTGTACAGTAGGCTGCGACTGCGACAGATACATGGAAGTATGGAACGTCGTATTCTCCCAGTTCAATAACGACGGCCACGGCAACTACACGGAGCTGGTCCAGAAGAATATCGATACCGGTATGGGCCTGGAGCGTCTGGCGGTTGCGGTACAGGACGTTGATTCCATTTTTGACGTAGATACCATCCGCGCCCTGCGCGACGAGATCGGCCAGATGGCAGGCAAGGAATACGGCGAAGATTACGATACCGACGTTTCCATGCGTATCGTGACCGACCATATCCGTTCCGCTACCTTCATGATTTCCGACGGCATTATGCCCACCAATGAAGGCAGGGGCTATGTCCTGCGCAGAATTATCCGCCGGGCCATCCGCCACGGCAGAAAACTGGGCATCAAAGGCAACTTCATGACCAAACTGGCCGAAGCTGTCATCGAAGGCTCCAAGGGCGGCTATCCCGAACTGGAGACCAAGCGCGAATTCATCCTGAAGAACCTCGCCGGTGAGGAAGAGAAATTCGCCAGGACCATCGACCAGGGCCTTTCCATCCTGGCTGACCTGGAAGAGCAGATGAAGGCTGAGGGTAAGACCGTCCTGGACGGTGCCAATGCTTTCCGCCTGTACGATACCTACGGCTTCCCCATCGAGTCCACCCAGGAAATGCTGGAGGAGAAGGGATTCGAAGTCGATCTGGACGGCTTCTACGCGGCCCAGAAGGAGCAGCGTAAAAAGTCTCAGGGCTCCTGGAAGAAGACCAGCATGAGCGGCGCTGACGCTACCGTATATGATGATATGGACGCTTCCGTCAACTCCTGCTTCGACGGTTATGACAGGCTGGAAGAGCAGGCGAAGATTACCTACATGGCTGCGGACGGCGAGATCCGCGATGCCCTGACAGACGGTCAGGAAGGCGCGATTATTACTGATAACACACCTTTCTACGGCACCAAGGGCGGCCAGGTCGGAGATATCGGCGTGATCATTTCCGACGAGGGCGAATTCACTGTTAAAGAGACCGAGCATGTGGCCGGCTCCAAGATCGCCCATATCGGCACTGTAACAAAGGGCATGTTCAGGGTCGGCGATACCGTCACCCTCAAGGTCGACGAAGCCAACCGTATGAAGACCTGCCGCAACCACAGCTCGACCCACCTGCTGCAGAAGGCCCTCAGAGACGTTCTGGGCACCCATGTCGAGCAGAAGGGTTCCTATCAGGATGCTGACAGGACCAGATTCGACTTCAGCCACTTCCAGGCCATGACCAGCGAAGAGATCAGGGCTGTCGAGAATGAAGTCAATGAACGGATCTCCGGCGCTTATCCGGTGGAGACCCAGGTCATGAGCATTGAAGAAGCCAGAAAGTCCGGCGCCATGGCTCTGTTCGGCGAGAAATACGGCGAAGAAGTCCGCGTGGTCAAAATGGCGGATTCCGTAGAGCTCTGCGGCGGTACCCACGTAGGCAATACCAGCCAGATCGGCCAGTTCAAGATCATCTCCGAGAACGGCATCGCTGCCGGCGTCAGACGTATCGAGGCCATCACAGGCACTAATGTAAAGGCCTACTATGACAACCTGGAGGAGGAGCTCAACAGCGCGGCGGCCCTGCTCAAGACCAACCCCGCTTCCCTGGCAGACCATATCAAAAAACTGCAGGAAGAGCTGAAGGCCCTCAAGAGCGAGAACGAAGCTCTCAGGAACAAAGAAGCACAGGGCGCCCTGGGCGATGTCATGAACAAGGTCAAAACGATCAACGGCATCAAGTTCCTGGCGACTGCAGTCAAAGACATCGACATGAACGAGCTCAGGAACCTGGGCGACCAGCTCAAGGAGAAACTGGGCAGCGGCGTGATCCTGCTCATCTCCGAAAAGGACGGCAAGGTCAGCCTGATGACCATGGCGACCGACGATGTCATCAAGAAGGGTGCCCACGCAGGCAACCTGATCAAAGCCATTGCCAAAGAAGTCGGCGGCGGCGGCGGCGGACGTCCCGCCATGGCCCAGGCCGGCGGCAAGAACCCCGCAGGTATTGAGAACGCACTGAAGAAGGCGGAAGAGGTACTGAACAGCCAGACAGCCTGATGAACCGGGCGTCAGATGAACCAGGCGTCAGACTTGCCGGTTCACTAACTGAACCAGGCGTCAGACTTTCTGGTTCACCGCCTGAAAATACCATAAAGAAACTGTTGACTTAAAGGCAGATTGTGGTATACTTTACAAGTGTGTTTGAAAAAAACATAATAAAAAAACCCGATCAGTCATAATCTGAAGGGACTGAAGGGAGGGTAGAAAAAGTGTCTAGCGTAATCTTAAAAGAGAATGAAACTTTGGACAGCGCTCTTCGCCGCTTCAAAAGAAGCTGCGCAAAGGCAGGCATCCAGCAGGAAATTCGTAAAAGAGAACATTACGAGAAGCCTAGCGTAAAGCGCAAGAAAAAGTCCGAAGCCGCCAGAAAGCGGAAGTATAACTAATACGAACTGGTTAAATCCCCTGATGCATGCCACCAGGGGATTTTTTCATATGAGTTCCGACTGAGTTCAGACGCGCTTACGCCGGACAGAGAGCGTCGTATGAAATTGAAAGGACGGGGAAGTACATGGGCATCCCAGTCAAGCTGCAGGCCTTTGAAGGACCTCTGGACCTGCTTTTACACCTGATCGATAAACACAAAATTGATATATATGATATCCCTGTTTCCCTGATCACAGACCAGTATCTGGAATATATCCAGCAGATGCGGGAACAGAAGATGGAGATTGCCAGTGAGTTCCTGGTCATGGCAGCGACCCTTCTGGAGCTGAAGAGCGGGATGCTGCTTCCCAAAGAAGAAAAACCGGACGAGGAAGAGGAAGAGACAGATCCCCGCGAGGAACTGGTCAAACGCCTGCTGGAATACAAAATGGTCCGTTACCAGGCGGATGAACTGCGTGACAGGAGCGTGGAAGCCTCCCGTAATCTTTACCGTGAGCAGCAGCTGCCGGAGGAAGTTAAGACCTATGAGCCTCCGATCGATTATGAGAAGCTGATCGGCAAAGCGACCATTGAAAGCCTGGAAAAGACCTTCCAGGAGGTCCTGCGCCGGCAGAGGAACCGCGTGGATACCGTCCGCAGCGGATTCGGCAAGATTGAACGGGAAGAATATGATGTCGTCGGCCGTGAACGCTATATCCGTGAAAGAATCGCGAAAGCCGACAACCTGAGCTTCCGGGCCCTTCTGGAGGAACAGCCCGGCAAAGAAGAGATCATCGTGACCTTCCTGGTCGTCCTCGATATGGCCAAAAGCGGCGAGATCCACCTGATCCAGGATGATAACTTCGGTGAGATCCTGATCCGGCCCGGTATGATCACACCGGAGGAGATTCTACGCCAACAGGGCCTGCGGCCCCAGAAGGCTGGGGATGCTGATACAGAAAAAGAAGGAGAAAAGGAATCTGAGACACCTGAAGCAGAAGAGGAACCAGAGGCGCCTATAATAGAAGAGGAATCTGAGATATCTGAAGGAGAAGAGAAAACTAAGACATCTATAATTGAAGAGGATTCTTCGGAAGTGACAGAAATTCCTGAAGAATATGATTCTTACGCGACGATGTCTTCCGCGGCCGGGCTGGCGCATAAAGTATACATCCGGTTATCGACTGAGTCAGTCAATAAAGAGGTGGAATCAGATGCTTCTGTTTCGGATCAGCGAATGGTTCGGCAGGATCCTATTGACAGACTCTTGACAGAACCAGCCTGTTCAGAAGAAAATGACCATAATGCAGTACCGGAAGAGCCGGAACCGGCGGACTTTGATGAACTGAATCTGGCGGGACCTGAAGAAATCGAAGCAGCAGAGCCTGCGGAGATCGAAGCAGCAGAGCCGGAAGAGATCGAAGCATCGGGGCCTGCGGAAATCGAAGCAGCGGAGCCGGAAGAGATCGAAGCAGCAGAACCTGCGGAAATCAAAGATACGGAGTCCGTAGAAAGCAAAGAAGCAGAATCGGAAGATTCACTCGATTCAGATAAAGAACTTTCAGATAAAGAACTTTCAGATAAAGAACTTTCAGATAAAGAACT
Organism: uncultured Lachnospiraceae bacterium; assembly: GCA_902789735.1. Lineage (GTDB taxonomy): Bacteria > Bacillota > Clostridia > Lachnospirales > Lachnospiraceae > CAG-791. The sequence goes on along the minus strand of CADAOZ010000006.1, from coordinate 116,566 downwards.
ATGGAAGAAAGAGACATCACAGCAGCCATTGAGGCGATTTTATTTGCAATGGGCAATTCGGTGGAGATCAGCCAGATCGCGGAAGCGCTGGAGATTGAAGAAGACCGGGCCTGGAAGGCAGTGGAATCACTTAACCAGAGATACCGGGAGAACGGAAGCGGCCTGCAGATCCATCGCTATGATGACGCGGTACAGCTGTCAACAAGAGCAGACCAGTACAAATACCTGATCAAAATTGCCAAGGTGCCCAAAAAACAGGTCCTGACCAATGCCCTTCTGGAGACCCTGTCCATCATCGCCTATAAACAGCCTGCGACCCGAATGGACGTGGAGCATGTCCGCGGTGTCAACAGTGATCACGCGATCAACAAGCTGGTAGCCTATGATCTCGTAGAAGAGGTAGGCAGAAAGGAGGCGCCCGGCCGGCCTCTGCTTTTCGGGACGACGGAACAGTTCCTCCGGACATTCGGGATCGAAAGCCTGGATGAGCTTCCTGAAACCGACGCAGTCAAGATGGAGGAATTCCGCCAGGAAGCGGAAGAAGAAGCCGGGACCAGGCTGGATATCTGACCGTTCGCGGAAACCTGTAAAGCCCTGTCGGGATCATCCCGGCAGGGTTTTTTTATGCGTCCGGGTGACTTCCGGTCTGCCCTTCGAATAACGGCATTTTATCCTCTGACTCTGGTAGCTTTTTACAAAAAATCCAGCCTGTTTATCCCGGAAATTCACAATCCGGTGAAAAACAAAGATGTATATCTGCAGAAGAATAGTCTAAATAAACAAAAGATGGGACGTTTCGTGAAAAAAATCTTAACAGTTTTTAGGTATGGTTTTTTTTCAACTCATGATATACTTTAATCGGAAATTTGCTGTTTTTTAGCAGTTTCAGCAGAGGAACAATTTGGAAACGTTTTCAGATACGTACTTAAAGGTCTCTGTTTTTGTGGATTTACCAGATAAGGCTGGAATTTGGATTCCTGTTTTATCCGGTGGATTCAGGACAGAGGTTCTTTTATGTAAATCTGTCAGCAATCCTCTGCAAAATTATAAGTTCATTTATGGAGGTCTTGATATGAGCAGTTCTTCAAAAGCGATGCAGAGGATTCTATCCCTGCTCGATGACAACAGTTTCGTTGAAATCGGCGCTAAGGTAACAGCCCGCGCAACTGATTTTAATCTGAAACCGGACCAGACTCCCTCTGACGGTGTGATCACCGGTTATGGAATCATTGACGGAAACCTCGTCTATGTATACAGCCAGAATGCTGCAGTACTGGGTGGTTCCGTCGGCGAGATGCATGCCCGCAAGATCGCAGGTATTTATGACCTGGCGATCAAGACCGGCGCCCCTGTCATCGGCCTGATCGATTCTACCGGATTCCGTCTGCAGGAAGCGGCCGATGCCCTGAACGCGTTCGCGACAGTATACGCGGCCCAGGCCAAGGCGTCAGGCGTGGTTCCCCAGATTACCGCAGTTTTCGGTAACTGCGGCGGCGGACTTTCACTTCTTCCGGCTATTGGTGATTTTGCCTTTATGGCAGAGGACGCCAAGCTGTTCGTGAATTCCCCCAACGCGATTGCGGGCAACTATGAGGACAAGAATGATACAGCGGCCGCTGCCGTCAAAGCAGCAGCAGGCATGGTCGACGGAATCGGACCTGAAGAAGAGATTCTGGCCAGGATCCGTACGCTCGTAGAACTCCTCCCTTCCAATAATGAAGATGATGCGGCCAAAGAATGTATGGACGATCTGAACCGCTCCACGCCCGGTGTGGATGCCGGCAAGGCCGATCCCGCTCTGGTCCTGTCCATGATTGCTGATAACGGCGTCGTGATCCAGACCAAAGAAGATTACGCAAAGGAAATGGTCACCGCTCTGATCAGCCTCAACGGCATCACAGCAGGCGTAGTCGCAAACAGAAGCGTCATCTATGACGCGGAAGCAGCTGAGAGCGAGAAATTCGACACAGTTCTGACGACCGGCGGCGCCTATAAGGCAGCTGACTTCGTCAAGTTCTGCGATGCTTTCAATATTCCGATCATCACACTGACCAACGTCACCGGTTTTGCAGCTACAGAAGGTGAAGAGAAGAAGATCGCCGATGCGGCCGGCAAGCTGGCTCATGCATTCGCTTCCGCCACAACTGCCAAAGTCAATGTGATCACCGGCAGCGCGGTCGGCTCCGCCTATACTGTTATGAACTCCAAGGGACTTGGCGCGGATCTGACCTTTGCCTTCCCGGATGCCAAAATCGGCGTTATGGATGCGAAGATGGCAGCCAGAATCATCTGCGACAGCACGGACGCAGCCGAAATCAGCAAAGTGGCTGCGGAATATGACGCTCTGCAGAACAGCATTGACAGCGCGGCCGCCAGAGGCTACATCGACCAGATCGTCGATCCCGCCGAGCTGCGCAAATACCTGATCGGCGCCCTCGAAATCCTGTATACCAAGAGAGAGGATCGCCCTTCTAAAAAACACGGAACCAAATAATTAAAGGAGACACAGTTTATGAAAAAATGGTTACTCTCTCTGATGATGATTCTCTGCGTCTTCAGTTTTACCGCCTGTGGCTCCGCCGCCGGGGAAGATGCAGCAGAGTCTGAAGTAACAGAAGAGATGGAGCAGAAGCTGCTTGACGCCGGTGTCTATACGATGCAGTCGATCCAGAGTGCGGTGGAAAGCGGCAAAGAGATCACGATCGATGATGAAGTCATGGTAGCCGGTATCGACAGCTGGGAATCCGCCCTGGAAGATATCGGAACCGTTGAAGGTATCACCGGAGACCATGTCGAAGCTACAGACGACGGTTACTCCATCTACGTCAATATCGACGGTACAGTGCACGACGCGGAAGCGGTCATGGACGTGGACAAAAAAATGTCTGCCTTTACCAACATCGCCGTCAACGTCAAATACAGTTTCGCGGAACTGATGCAGCAGGCCGGTCTGAATACCCTGCTCGGCATGGGCATCACATTCGCCGTCCTGATCATCCTGATCGGCGTGATCTCCCTGTTCAATCTGATTCCCTGGTTTGAGGAGAGAAGGAGAAACAGGGCCGCGGCAGCTGCGGCAGTCAGCCGTTCCATCCAGAAAGAGGCAGACGAGGAGACGTCCTATCATCTGCCCGCGGAGGAAGAGGAAGATCTCAGTGATGACATGGCCCTTGTCGCAGTCATCGCGGCGGCGATCGCAGCCTACGAAGGACAGACGACCACCGACGGTTTTGTGGTCCGCTCGATCAGAAAATCAAGAAGAAAAAGAGTATAAACCCGTTCTCTTGAACGCGGCACAGATCAGATAATCGCGGCGGCAGACCGCTGCCTGCATAATCACGGCGGCAGACCGCTGTATATAAGCTATATTCAGGAGGAATATAAGATGAAAAACTATACCATTACCGTAAACGGCGTAGCATATGATGTAACCGTAGAAGAGAACGGCCAGGGTGCGGCTCCCGCTGCTCCCGCAAGACCCGCCGCAGCCCCCAAGGCAGCCCCCAAAGCCCCCGCTGCAGCACCTAAGACATCCGCCGGCGCAGGCTCCGTCAAGATCGAAGCCGGCGCAGCAGGCAAGGTCTTCAAGATCGAGAAAAAGGTCGGCGACGCCGTCAAGAAGGGTGATGCTGTCATTATCGTAGAAGCCATGAAGATGGAGATCCCTATGGTCGCTCCTTCCGATGGAACCGTTGCTTCCATCGACTGCTCAGTAGGTGACGCTGTAGAAGCCGGCACAGTCCTGGCAACTCTCAAATGAACCCGCAACTGAGAATCAAAAGGTCGACTTTAGGAGGTCTGCGTTATGGCATATATTGCAAATACGTTAAATAACTTAATACACCAGACCGCGTTCATGAACCTGACATGGGGCAACTACCTCATGATTGCAGTAGCCTGTTTCTTCCTGTATCTGGCTATTGCCCATGACTTCGAGCCCCTGCTGCTTGTTCCGATCGCTTTCGGTATGCTGCTTGTCAATATCTATCCGGATATTATCGCTCCCTTCAGCGAAGGCAAGGCCGGCGGTCTGCTGTACTATTTCTATGTTCTGGATGAGTGGGCGATCCTGCCTTCTCTGATCTTCATGGGCGTCGGCGCCATGACGGACTTCGGTCCCCTGATCGCCAACCCCAAGAGCTTCCTGCTGGGCGCGGCTGCCCAGTTCGGTATCTTCGCCGCCTACTTCGGCGCCATCGCCCTTGGCTTTAACGGCAAGGCGGCAGCGGCCATTTCCATCATCGGCGGCGCGGACGGCCCTACCTCCATCTTCCTTTGCTCCAAGCTGGGACAGACAGCCATCATGGGCCCCATCGCGGTCGCGGCATATTCCTATATGTCACTGGTTCCGATCATCCAGCCCCCGATCATGAAACTGCTGACGACCGAAAAGGAAAGAAAGATCAAGATGGGCCAGCTTCGTCCGGTCTCCAAACTCGAGAGGATCCTTTTCCCCATCGTCGTTACCATCGTTGTATCCATGATCCTGCCTACCACAGCACCCCTGGTCGGTATGCTGATGCTGGGCAACCTCTTCCGTGAATCCGGCGTTGTCAGACAGCTGACGGATACAGCTTCCAACGCCCTGATGTACATCGTCGTTATCCTGCTGGGTACCTCCGTAGGTGCGACCACCTCCGCGGAAGCGTTCCTGAACGCGGACACCCTCAAGATCGTAGCACTGGGTCTGATCGCCTTCTCCTTCGGTACCGCAGCCGGCTGCCTCTTCGGCAAGCTCATGTGCGCCCTGTCCGGCGGCACCATCAATCCGCTGATCGGTTCCGCAGGCGTATCCGCAGTTCCCATGGCGGCCCGTGTATCCCAGAAGGTCGGCGCGGAAGCAGATCCCACCAACTTCTTGCTGATGCATGCCATGGGCCCCAACGTCGCGGGCGTTATCGGTACCGCGGTCGTTGCCGGTACTTTCATGGCCGTCTTCGGAGTAGGCTGACAGATTGCAGGAATCAGATTCCGGGTTCCGGCCTGACCGGGCACGGAACAGACTGCCGCATCCGCAGACAGCCTGTCAGGACTGCAGCGGTCGGCGCATCCGCAGGCAGGCTTTCAGAGCCCCTGCGGTCCACCAAAGAAAGAAATACGGTGCTCCTTTATCATGAAGCACCTGTCCATATCAGGAGGTTACTATGTCTAAACCCGTAAAAATCACGGATACCATTCTGCGTGACGCGCACCAGTCCCTGATCGCGACCAGAATGCCCACAGAAAAGATGCTCCCCATCGTTGACAAGCTGGATCAGGTCGGCTACAACGCGGTCGAGTGCTGGGGCGGAGCTACTTTTGACGCCTGCCTGCGTTTCCTCAAGGAAGATCCCTGGGAGAGACTGAGAGCCCTCAGAAAAGGCTTTAAGAATACCAAGCTGCAGATGCTGCTGCGCGGCCAGAACCTGCTTGGCTACAGCCACTATGCTGATGATGTTGTTGAGTACTTCGTACAGAAGTCCATCGCCAACGGCATCGACATCATCCGTATCTTTGACTGCCTGAACGACCTGCGCAACCTGGAGACCTCCGTAAAGGCCTGCAAGAAGGAAGGCGGCCACGCCCAGATCGCCCTTTCCTATACACTGGGTGACGCTTATACCGATGAGTACTGGATGAACATCGCCAGAGAGATCGAGAGCATGGGCGCGGATTCCATCTGCATCAAGGATATGGCCGGCCTGCTGGTCCCCTACAAGGCAGAGAAGCTGGTCAAGGCTCTGAAAGCCGGTTCCTCCCTTCCGCTTGAGATGCATACCCATTACACCTCCGGTGTCGCCAGCATGACCTACCTCAAGGCCGTAGAAGCCGGCGCGGATATCATCGACTGCGCGATCTCTCCTTTCGCTCTTGGTACTTCCCAGCCCGCTACCGAAGTTATGGTAGAGACTTTCAAGGGAACTCCCTATGATACCGGTTATGACCAGAAGCTGCTGGCGGAGATCGCCGACTACTTCCGTCCTTACCGTGAGGAGTGCATTGAGAACGGCCTGCTTTCCACCAAGGTACTCGGCGTCAACATCAAGACCCTGCTGTACCAGGTTCCCGGCGGCATGCTGTCCAACACCATCAGCCAGCTCAAGGAGCAAGGCGCTGAGGACAAGTTCCAGGAAGTTCTGGAAGAGATCCCCAGAGTCCGTAAGGACTTCGGTGAGCCCCCGCTGGTAACACCTTCGTCCCAGATCGTCGGCACACAGGCCATCATGAACGTTCTGATGGGCGGCCGCTATAAAATGGCGACAGGCCAGACCAAGGATTTCCTGGCCGGCAAGTACGGCAAGACCGTCAAGCCTTTCAACAAGGATGTCGTCAAGCAGATCCTGGGCGATACACAGCCCATTACCTGCCGTCCCGCAGACCTGATCGCCCCCCAGCTGGCCATTTACGAAGAGGCCGTCAAGCCCTGGAAGCAGCAGGACGAGGACGTTCTGTCCTATGCCCTGTTCCCGCAGGTAGCGGTCGACTTCTTCAAGTACCGTGACGCCCAGCAGACCAAGGTGGATGTCACCAAGGCGGACAGCAAGAACGGAGCTTACCCTGTATAAGGCAGTACCCGGAGACTCCTGAGAATGCCGCCGCGTATATGTGGAAAAACGGACCGGCAGCCCGGTTCGCGGCGGCTTCAAAATGCGAAAAGAAAACAAAGAGCCATGCGTACTGGAGACAGCGCGCATGGCTCTTTTCATTTCAGAAACGGTTTGCATCAAAACGGTTTGCATCAAAACGGTTTGCATCAAAACGGTTTGCATCAAAAACGGTTTGCATCAAAAACTGTTTGCGGAACTGCTTAGAGGATTTGGACATTACAGCGAAAATGGCGGAACGATTGTAAAAACACCTATAATATTGACTGTAAATAACCGAATTATGGATAAAAACACAGTTATTAAATTTAAGGATTTATTGTTTGATTTTATTTTGTTAAAATTAAATACGTGTTATACTCTTCTCTATATATATTGAGTGTGGCGAGTCAGGTGATAGTATATGAAGCGGAATTTGGTCGTAGGAAAACTCATACAGCAGATGGAAGCGGAAGCGGCCGGACGGGAGCCGGGACAGGAGCCGGAAGGCCGTCGAAGATTCAGGAAACCGGGAAGGATCGGCCAGATCTACAAACCCACGGCTGAAATATCGGGATTCAAGGTAAGACCGGGTAATTTTGAAATCAACGGAGCTACGGAGGTACAGGGAGGCGTAAATTTTACAATTTCCTCCATTGGAGCGACCTCCTGCGAACTGTGTCTGTTCAAAAGACATCAGGATAATCCCTATGCCGTGATCCGGATCCCGGATGAATACAGGATCGGCAAGGTCTATTCCATCATGGTATTCGGTCTGATCATTGAGGATTTCGAGTACTGTTATCGTTTTGACGGTCCTTATGATCTTGAAAAGGGCCTTCTGTTCGATAAGACCAAACTGGTCCTGGATCCCTATGCCAGGGCTGTGGCCGGACAGCGTCCCTGGGGCGCCGCTAAAACAGCCACGACCTATAAAGCCCGGGTCGTCCACAATGACTTCAAGTGGGACGATACGGCTTTTCCCAGAACGCCCATGGAAGACTCCATCATCTATGAGATGCATGTCAGGGGCTTCACCAGGCATCGTTCCTCCGGCGTTCAGTATCCGGGCACTTTTGCCGGTATCGTGGAGAAGATCCCTTATCTGAAGGAACTGGGGATCACAGCCGTTGAGCTGATGCCGGTCTTTGAATTTGATGAGACCATCAATGCCCGTTCCGTCAACGGCAAACAGCTGTTGGAGTACTGGGGCTACAATACCGTTTCCTTCTTTGCTCCCAATTCCGCCTACGCGGCTTCGCTGGAATACAACGAAGAGGGAACGGAACTGAAGCAGACCATCCAGGTCCTGAAAAAGCACGGGATCGAGGTCATCCTGGACGTTGTCTTCAACCATACGGCCGAAGGCAATGAGAACGGACCCTTCCTGTCCTTCAAGGGCCTTGACAATAACATCTATTACATGCTGATGCCCACCGGGGAGTATTACAACTTCAGCGGCTGCGGCAATACTTTTAACTGCAATAACCCCATTGTCAGGCAGTTCATCATCAACTGTCTCAAATACTGGGTCACGGAATATCATGTGGACGGTTTCCGTTTTGATCTGGCCAGTATCCTGGGCCGTGACCAGAACGGTGTTCCCATGAAGAATCCGCCCCTGCTGGAGCGTCTGTCCTACGATCCCATTCTCCGGTCCACCAAGCTGATCGCCGAGGCCTGGGACGCCGGCGGCCTTTACCAGGTCGGCAATTTCCCGGCTTATCACCGCTGGGCCGAGTGGAACGGCAAATACAGGGACGCCCTGCGGGATTTCCTTAAGGGAAATTACTGGAACGCGCCGGAGACTGCCAGGCGGCTGGCAGGGTCCACAGACCTGTATCAGGGCGTTTACGAGGGACATGAATCCTCCGTAAACTTTATCACCTGTCATGACGGTTTCACCCTGTATGACCTCTTCTCCTACAGCCGCAAGCACAATGAGGTCAACGGCTGGAACAACGCCGACGGCGCCGATGACAACCGCAGCTGGAACTGCGGCGTGGAAGGCCCCACCGAGGATCCGGTCATTACGGCCCTGCGCTTCAAAATAATGCGCAACGCCATCACCGTCCTCATGTGCAGCCGGGGAACGCCCATGATCCTGGCCGGGGATGAATTCGGCAATACCCAGTTCGGCAACAACAACAGCTACTGTCAGGACAATGAGATTTCCTGGCTCAACTGGGACTATCTCAAACGAAACCGGGACTTCTTCGAGTTCTACAAGAGCACCATCGCCTTCCGTAAAAAGCATCCTTCCATCCGCCGCCAGCTGCAGCCGGCTGAATGCGGACTGCCGGATGTCATGACCTGCGGCGCCAATCCGGATGATCACATGATCACCAAGGACAACCGCGTTCTGGGCATCCTGTTCGCGGGCAGGGAAGAAGGCGCGGAATACGACGACGTCGTCTATATGGTCATCAACGCTCACTGGGAACCCTGCGAGATCAGGCTGCCCGCCCTGCGCGCCGGCCTCTCCTGGGGCATCTGTATCGATACAGAAGGCAGCGGCGGCAGGTTCTATTATGAAAAGCCTGTATTCCTGACAAGGCCCCTGTTCATGCTGGCCGAGAGGAGCGTCGCGGTATTTACCCTCTACAGGGAGGAAGAATAATCCTCATCAGAAAATTACATGCGGACAGGGCCGCCATATGGTTGTCCTGTCCCTTTTTATGTGAGAAAATATAATTCGGGCCGGTCTGCCGGAGCCTGCTGCGCAGGAGACGGCCGGCCTGCAAAAAGCACGCTGAATCAGACAGAATGCGGATAAAATCACATAAAGAACACAAATATGTAAGAAAATACACGGGAAAGAAGCGGTCCATATATCCATATGTCATATATATAGAAGGAACGGGCTGCAGAGACAGTCTGAAAGAAGCAGTCAGGCAGAACAGCCAAAAAGAGACAGAAGCAGCGGAGTGGAAGAATGAAAGAGCAGAAAATACTGGTAGTAGATGATGAAGCAAGGATGCGGAAACTGGTCCGGGATTTCCTGATACGGAGCGGTTATCTGGTCGTGGAAGCGGAAGACGGAGAAAAGGCCCTGGACGCTTTTTATGCGGACAAGGATATTTCTCTGATCATCCTGGACGTTATGATGCCCGGTCTGGACGGCTATCAGGTCCTGGAGGAGATCCGCAAATACTCAAGGGTTCCCATTATCATGCTGACAGCCCGGTCTGATGAAAGGGACGAGCTGCGCGGTTTTGACCTGGGCGTGGATGAATATGTGACCAAGCCTTTCAGCCCCAAGACCCTGGTGGCCAGGGTCGGCGCCATTCTGCGCAGGACCGGCGGGACCGACAGTGAAGAAAAGCTGGAAGCCGGCGGGATCACAATGGATCTTTCCGCCCATGCGGTCTATGTGGACGGCAAAGAGATCGAGCTTTCCTCCAAAGAGTTCGAACTGCTGGGTTATTTTATGGAAAACAAAGGCATCGCCCTCTCCAGGGAAAAGATCCTCAACAATGTCTGGAATTATGACTACTACGGAGACGCCAGGACCATCGATACCCATGTCAAAAAGCTCAGGAGCAAACTGGGTGACAAGGGGGAGAACATCCGTACCGTCTGGGGCGTAGGATATAAATTTGAGGCGTAAAGCATGAAAAAAAGGACCATGAGGTTCTCCCTCAGGACCCAGTTCACCCTGATCATCGTTGCCCTGCTGGCAGGTATGATGCTGGTCTCCATGCTGGTCAACCGGACCTTTCTGGATGACTTCTACAGGACCCAGAAAATCACGGCCCTGAAAAAGTGCCGGGAGAGCCTGGTCGGGGCGGTCGGCCGGGACGAGATCACCTCGGATGATTTTGATGTGGAACTGGTCAAGATCAACAACAAAGATAATATCGGCATCATCATCATGAACCAGGACTCCATGACAATCAAGAGCTATGGCCCCGATGCCGAGACCATGGAGCGCAGGATGTGGGACAACCTGCTGGGCCTGACGCCGACCAGAGAGGAACTGGAAGCCGCTGCCGAAGGTGCAGATCAGGTCGATGCGGGATCGAGCAAAGATGAAGCAAGGGAATTCTGGCGTAAGAACGGAATGGACACCTATGATTTCTGCATTCTCGAAACGATCGAACGCAGAGACAACTATGTGCTCAATGTCATTCTGGACCGCAGGACCTCCCAGCAGTCCCTGGAAATGTGGGGCAGCCTGGAGGACGGCAGCTATTTTCTGATGCGGGCGCCGCTGGAAAGCATACATAACAGCTCCTCCCTGGCCAACCGCTTTTTCCTGCAGGTAGGTCTGGTCATCACGGCCATCGGCGCGGTCATGGCCATGATCCTGGCCGGTACAGTTACCCGGCCCATCCGGGAGCTGACAGATATCTCCACACGTATGAAGAAGCTGGATTTCAGCGCCAAATACGAGGGGACCAGCCGGACCGAGATTGCCGACCTGGGCCAGAATATCAATGAACTGTCTGAAACACTGGAAGAGACCATCTCCGAACTGAAAGCAGCCAATAATGAACTGCGCCGGGATATCCGCAGAAAAGAAGAGGTCGAGGCCATGCGGCAGGATTTCCTGGCCAGTGTCACCCATGAGCTCAAAACGCCCCTGGCCCTGATCCAGGGCTACGCGGAGGGCCTGCAGGAAGGCATTTCTGACGACCCTGAGAGCCGGGACTATTACTGCGAAGTCATCGTGGATGAAGCCGGCAAGATGAACCGGATGGTCCAGAAGCTCCTGACCCTGAACCAGCTGGAATTCGGCAACAATGCCGTGACCATGGAACATTTCGATATTACCGAGCTGGTCAGGAATTACCTGTCCCGGGCGGAACTGCTGGCGGAGCAGAACGGGATCACGGTCAGTATGCAGGAGACCGGCCCGATCATGGTCTGGGCCGACGAGTTCCTGGTCGAGGAGGTTTTTGCCAACTATTATTCCAACGCCTGCAATCACGCGGCTGGCGATAAAATCATCGATATCCGTTTTGAAGAAAAAGAGAATACGGTCAGAGTCTCCGTATTCAATTCCGGCAGCCCGATCCCGTCTGAATCCCTGCCCCATCTGTGGGAAAAATTCTACAAGGTCGACAAGGCCAGGACCCGGGCTTATGGCGGGTCCGGCGTGGGGCTGTCCATTGTCCGTGCCATCATGAACCTGCTCCAACAGGAGTATGGCGTCATCAACTATGATAATGGCGTCAAATTCTGGTTCGAGCTGGACACCTCCGGCGCGGAACGGCAAAAAGATGAACCAGACACTTCTGAAATCGAGGTATGAATATATGATCGCAATCATTGATTATGAAGCCGGCAATATCAAAAGCGTTGATAACGCCATCAAATATCTGGGCCGGGAAGCGGTCCTGACCAGAGACCGGGATATCATAGCCGGCGCGGACAGGGTCATCCTGCCGGGCGTCGGCGCTTTCGGGGACGCCATGTCCAGGATCCGGGAGTTCGATCTGGAAGAGGTCATCCACCATGTGGCGGATAAAGGAATCCCCTTTCTGGGCATCTGCCTGGGCCAGCAGCTGCTGTTCGAGACCAGTCAGGAAAGTCCCGGCGTGGAAGGACTGGGCATCCTGCCCGGCAAAGTCCTGCGCATCCCCGACGGGGAAGGCAGGAAAGTCCCCCAGATTGGCTGGAATGACCTGACCTATCCGGTAAAGGGCAGGCTCTTCGAGGGCGTTCCGGAAGGCAGCTTTGTCTATTTTGTCCATTCTTTTTATGTGGACGCCGCGGACAGAGACATAGTCACAGCCACCACCTGGTACGGGACCAGGATCGACGCGTCCGTCCAGAGAGACAACGTATTCGCCTGCCAGTTCCATCCGGAAAAGAGCGAGGCGGTCGGCATGCAGATCCTGCGGAATTTCCTGGAGGCCTGACCGGCAGCCGGGCCGTTGATACAGCAGATCCTGCGCAGAGAAGGAGAATAGATATACATGTTAACCAAGAGAATCATCCCCTGTCTGGATGTCAATCAGGGGCGAGTCGTTAAGGGCATCAATTTTGTACAGCTGCGGGATGCGGGCGATCCGGTAGAGACCGGCGAGGCCTACTCCAAAGCAGGGGCGGATGAACTGGTCTTTCTGGATATCACGGCCACCAGTGACGCCAGGAATACGGTGGCGGATATGGTACGCCGGGTGGCGGAACGGGTCTTTATCCCCTTTACCGTCGGCGGCGGGATCCGGACCACCGATGATATGAAAGCCATCCTCAGGGAAGGCGCGGATAAGATCTCCATCAACTCTGCTGCCATCAACCGGCCTGAGCTGATCTCGGAAGGAGCCATCAAATTCGGCAGCCAGTGTGTAGTCGTGGCGATCGACGCCAGAAGGCGCAGGGACGGCAGTGAAGGCTGGACCATCTTCCGCAGCGGCGGCAGGATCGATACCGGTATAGACGCGGTGGAATGGGCGGTACGGGCCCAGCAGCTGGGCGCCGGTGAGATTCTCCTGACCAGTATGGACGGAGACGGAACAAAAGCCGGTTATGACCTGGAGCTGACCCGGGCGATCTCGGACGCGGTATCGATTCCTGTCATCGCATCCGGCGGGGCGGGCACAAAGGAACATTTCTATGAAGCCCTGACAGAAGGCGGGGCGGACGCGGCGCTTGCGGCTTCCCTGTTCCACTACAAGGAACTGGAGATCCGGGAGGTCAAGGAATACCTGCGGGACAAAGGAATTCCGGTCAGACTGTGAGAAAATAAAAGGCCGATGACACAGGAAGCCGGTCATACAAACAATCAGGATATAGAAACCAGAGAACAACATCATTCAGGAGGCATAAAAATGGGCATTTGGGAAGCATTATTCGGAAGAAAGAAAATTCAGGAGGTATCCAATGAAGCGGACGCCGGCTTTACGAAAGACTTTGAGGTCAATAAAAAGAACCTGAAGAAAATCGAGGAAGCGGAAGCCGCGGCGGATACTGATTCCACGGAAGCGGCCGAAGAGAATGCGCCCGCCGCAGAAGATGCGGCAGAGCCTGCGGCTGCGGCAGCGCCTGCAGCTGAGGAAGCAGAAGCTGTTGTTGAAGCAGCTGCTGAAGAGGCAGAAACAGTTGTTGAGGCAGCAGCTGAAGAGGCAGAAACAGTTGTTGAAGCAGCTGCTGAAGAGGCAGAAACAGTTGTTGAGGCAGCAACTGAGGAGGCAGAAACAGTTGAGGCAGCGGTTGAAGAGACCGAAGTTGTTGAGGCAGTAGTTGAAGAGGCAGAAGCTGCTGCAGACGATGATGTGATTCCTGCTGCAGCGGCAGCCGAAGAAGCTGAGACAGAGACGGCCGAAGAAGCTGAGACAGAAGCAGAATCTGAGACTGTTGCAGCGGAAGAAGCAGTTGAAGAAGAACAGAATGCGAAGGAAGCCTTAGTGACAGAAGAAGAGGAAGACATGCCTGCGTCTGAAGCGGAATCTGCGGCAGAGGAAAAGGACGAAACAGATTCTGCAGCAGCAGAAGAAGCGCCTGCGGCGGAACCGGAACCTGTAAAAACGGCGTCGGAAATTACCCTGGATATCACGAATATTGAGCCGCAGGAAGTATTCAGATATTTCAAGATCATCTGCGATATTCCCCATGGGTCTTTCAACACCGAAGGGATCAGCAACTTCCTGGTCAAATTCGCGGCCGGCCACAATTACAAATGTACCAAAGATGACAAGGGCAATGTAATCATCTTTGCGCCCGCAACGCCCGGATGTGAGAAGGCACCTGCCCTGATCCTGCAGGGCCATATGGACATGGTCTGTGAAAAAGCGCCCGGATGCGACGCCGATATGACAAGGGATCCTCTCAAAACCCTGGTAGAAGGCGACTGGCTGACGGCAGATGGGACCACCCTGGGCGGCGACGACGGCATCGCGGTCGCCATGATGCTGGCGGTCCTGGACAGCAGCGAGATTGCGCATCCTGCCCTGGAATGTGTATTTACAACAGATGAGGAAGTCGGCCTGCTGGGTGCTGAGGCTCTGGATGTATCGGAACTGAAGGGACGCAGGATGCTCAACATGGATTCCGAGTCGGAAGGCGCCTTCACAGTCGGATGCGCGGGCGGCGCGGATATGATCCTTGCCGTGCACGGCAGACGTTCCGAGAAGAGCGGGCGCGTCCTGAAGATTAAAGTCAGCGGTCTGCTGGGCGGCCATTCCGGCGAAATGATCGGGGCCGGCAGGGCGAACGCGGACCTGCTCATGGCCAGAATCCTTTATACGCTCTATCGGAAGACAGAATTCCGTCTGCTCAGCGTACAGGGCGGCAATAAGGATAACGCCATTCCCAGAGAAGCGGAGGCGTCACTCCTGTTCCCTTCCGCAGTTGACCGTAAGAAAGTCAAAAAGCAGATCAAGGAGATCCGTAAAGCCCTGAAAAATGAATACGCGGTATGCGATCCCGGCCTGACGGTCAAGGCAGACTGGGTCAAAGAGAATACGGCAGAGCTCCGTCCCGCATTTACAAAGAACGATACCAGAAAGTTTATCCGCTTCCTGATGGCTGTTCCCAACGGCGTGATCGAGTATACGCCCGGCCTTGCGGGCATGCCCCAGACTTCCCTGAACCTGGGGATCCTGACTACGGCGGCGGACGGAATCTCCGCCGAATTCCTGGTCAGAAGCAGTGTCAACTCCCAGAAACAGATGATGATGGACCGTCTGTCCTGCATTGCGGCCCAGTTCGAGGGCAGCGTCAGGATCGTGGGACAATATCCCGCCTGGGAGTATCGTACGGAATCTGACTTCCGTGATCTTCTGCAGGGCGTCTTCAAAGATACTTACGGAAAAGATGCCGCGATCTGCGTGACCCACGGCGGGCTGGAGTGCGGCCTGCTGGCAGCCAAGATGCCCGGACTGGATGCCGTTTCCATCGGCCCTGAGATGTCCGGAATTCATACGCCCGACGAGAAGCTCAACATCCCGTCTGTTCAGAGGACATGGCAGTTCCTCATTGCAGCCCTGGAGGCCTGCGGCAGGGAATAATCCGGTAAAGGCGGATAAAAGCGGCTGCGTGAGAAGATAGGAGAAAGGGGACGGATGCATTCTGTCTGCGTGCCGCTGACGAAAAAGAACACGTCGAAAAAGAACAGAGCAGCGGGATGCCCCCTGAAAAACAGGAAAGAGGTAACAGAATGGGCGCTATCGCGAATGACTGGCTTCCGGCGGTCCAGGCTGAATTCGGAAAGCCGTATTACAGGGAACTTTATAAATTTGCGACCAGAGAGTACGCGAACGGGACGGTTTACCCGCCGGCGCAGGATATTTTCAATGCCCTGCATCTGACCCCCCTGTCCAAAGTCAAGGCTGTCATCCTGGGACAGGATCCCTATCATGGGGAACATCAGGCGCATGGACTTTGTTTTTCAGTCCAGCCGGGCACCCAGATTCCCCCGTCCCTTGTCAATATCTATAAAGAACTTCATGATGACCTGGGCTGCAGGATCCCCGATAACGGCTGCCTGACTTCCTGGGCGGAGCAGGGCGTCCTGCTCCTCAATACTGTCCTGACCGTCAGGGCCCATCAGGCCAATTCCCACAGGAACCATGGCTGGGAACAGTTCACGGACGCCATCCTGCAGGCTGTTAACGCCCAGGACCGCCCCATCGTATATATGCTCTGGGGTTCACCGGCCCAGTCCAAGGCGCCCATGCTGACCAATCCGGGGCACCTGATCCTGCGGGCCCCCCATCCCAGTCCACTGTCCGCCTACAGAGGGTTCTTCGGATGCCGCCATTTCAGCCAGTGCAACCGGTTCCTCCGGGACCACGGCGTGGATCCCATCGACTGGCAGATCAGGAATATTTACAGCTGAGCATAAATGCCTGATTTTTTGAATTAATCTGTTAAAGTGTTGAAGTTAATCAGAGAAGGCGGATTGACAAAATACCGCCTTTTCTTATATTATTAACAACGTATTTTTGTCATTACCGGCGCCGCATAAAGCAGCGCGGCTGTTTCAGTCTTTAAACATGAGATACCGCTTCAGTCAATGTACTGCCTGGCTGCCGCGGTTCATTACCGGGCAGTACAGAAATGGAATACTATGAACAAAGTACCCTTTATCAGCAAAGAAAAAGCCGAACAACTCGCATCCGTTTATCCGACCCCCTGGCACATCTATGATGAGGCAGGAATCCGTGCCAACGCGAAAGCCGTCAAGGAAGCCTTCGCCTGGAATAAAGGATTCAGGGAATACTTTGCGGTAAAGGCGACGCCCAATCCCTCCATTATGGATCTTTTTCAGGATTATGATTTCGGTTTTGACTGCTCTTCCATGACCGAACTGATGCTGGCCAGGGCGGTCGGCGCGTCCGGGGAGCATATCATGTTCTCTGCCAATGAGACACCGGCGGAAGAGTATGCCTACGCGGCAAAACTGGGCGCCATCATCAATCTGGATGATCTTACCCACATTCCTTTTATCACGAAGATCCTGGACGGAAAGCTGCCCGAGACCATGTGCTGCCGCTATAATCCCGGCGGTGTCTTTACCATGAGCAACGGAATCATGGACAACCCCGGTGATGCAAAATACGGCTTTACCAAGGACCAGCTCTTTGAAGGCTACAGACAGCTGAAGGAACTGGGCGTGAAGCATTTCGGTATCCATGCCTTTATCGCTTCCAATACCGTTTCCAACGATTATTATCCTATCCTGGCGGGCCAGCTCTTTGAACTGGCGGCCGAGATCAGCCGGAAACTGGACATCCACTTCTCCTTTATCAATCTTTCAGGCGGCGTTGGCGTCCCCTATACCCCTGACGGCGTACCCAATGACATCTACGCGATCGGAGAAGGCGTCCGCCGCAAATACGAAGAGATCCTGGTCCCCGCGGGCATGGATGATGTCGCCATTTATACGGAGATGGGCCGCTTCATGCTGGCTCCTTACGGCGCCCTGGTCACCAGAGCCATCCATGAGAAGCACATCTATAAGGAATATATCGGCGTAGACGCCTGCGCGGCCAACCTCATGCGTCCGGCCATGTACGGGGCTTACCATCACATCACGGTCCTGGGCAAGGAAGACGCGCCCTGCGATCATAAGTATGATGTAGTCGGCAGCCTCTGCGAGAACAATGACAAGTTCGCGATCGACCGCATGCTCCCGGAGATTGAAAAAGGAGATCTGCTCTATATCCATGATACCGGCGCCCACGGTTTCGCCATGGGATATAACTACAACGGCCGCCTGCGCAGCGCGGAGCTCCTGCTCCGGACTGACGGCAGCGTCGATCAGATCCGCAGAGCCGAAACGGCCAGGGATTATTTCGCAACCTTCGAGGGCAGTCCCTTCTACGAAAACATTGACTTTGACGCGGCCGGCTGCTGAACGGCAGGCCCGGAACCTGTTGGAACCTGTTTTACAACACATAAATCGTTTTATGTGACAGAGCATCTGCAAAAATCACGATAGCATGCTAAAATAGACGTGGCCGGTCGGGACCACAAGATATGGTAGGAACTGCGGCGTGTATTACACATGATAATACACAGCAGGGACGGAAGACCGGTATATTCCGGCCTATCGGAATCAGTTCCGGATCCTGAAGACCGGCATATTCCGGCCTATCGGAATCAGTTCCGGATCCTGAAGACCGGTCAACATCGTCCGCTTGACAAGCTGATGGAAAGACAGAAAAAGCACAGTGCTCTGCGCCTGTTTGACAGGAAACAGATTAAATGATAAAGTCTATAAGGAGCTGCCGTAAGCGGCTCCTGCGCCGGTGTGTCGGAATTGGCAGACGAGACAGACTCAAAATCTGTTGTCAGAAATGGCGTGTGGGTTCGAGCCCCACCACCGGCATCCAGAGACCTGTGTGACCGCACAGGTCTTTCTTTATGTTCCGGAGGACTTCCGGATGATCTGCAGAATCCGTTTCAGGATGACATCCGGATGATCTGCAGAATCCGTTTCAGGATGATTTCGGATGATCCGCTGCGAGAAGACCGGAAGACCATCGGCGCATGGCTGTATGGGGCGGATACAGGGGGATAAACAGACAGTTTGATTGGAGAGTAGAGATCGTATGAGTTCATGGATCATTGACAGCAGCAGCGAAAACATCAGGCCGGAAAAACCACCTTACAGGAATCTGTTCAGAACAGTCATGATACTGCTTCTGTGTACAGTTCTGGCCTGCTCCGCAGGGGCAGCAGCGGCTCTGTCGGCCGGACAGCCGGCCGTCGTTCAGGCAGCGGCTTTCAGCGGCTGGAAAAAGGTATCCGGCAAGTGGTTCTACTACACGTCCGGAAAAGTCAGGACCGGCTGGGTCAAAGTCAGTGGAAAGACCTACTATGTGGATGCCAGAAAAGGCCGGAGAACAGGATTTGCTTCCATTGCCGGTAAAAAGTACTATTTTGACAAAAACGGCGTCATGACGACCGGCTGGCAGGCCATCAATGGCTATAAATATTACATGGGCGGCAACGGCCAGATCCGGACCGGTTTCCAGACCATTGGCGGTAAGAACTACTATTTCTGGACAGCCACCAAAAACGGCCATTACTCCAATACGATGGCCACCAAATTCTTTACAGTCGACGGCAAAAGCTATTATGCCGGCGGCAACGGTCAGATCCGGACCGGCTGGCAGACCATCAATGGCTATAGGTATTACATGGGCGGCAACGGCCAGATCCGCAGAGGATTTCAGACCATTGGCGGGAAGAAGTATTATTTCTGGACCACTACCGCAAACGGTCATTATTCAAGTACACTGGCCACCAAATTCTTTACCGTAAGCGGTCAGACCTATTATGCCGGCAGCAACGGCCAGATCCGGACCGGCTGGCAGACCATTAACGGCTATAAATACCATATGAACGCTGCAGGCGCCATGCAGACCGGCTGGCAGACCATCAATAAGAAAAAGTACTATTTTTATAAATCCAACAGCGACGGCCATTATAAGGGAACCATGGCGGCCGGACGTTATATTGAAGGCAGATACCTGGATGTAAGAGGCGTCTACAGAAGTAACGTTTCGGAAAAAGCGGCCGTCAGCAAAGCTTCTGACTGGAAACTGGAGAATGGCGCGGCTTCCACAAGGACGATCATGCACTTCAGGAAAGGGGACCTGGTCAGCCTGCGGAAGGGATATGAGCTGATCCTGTGGGACATTAATACTGAAAAGCCCCTGTGTACTTACAGCGCCGGCATGATTGTTCCCAAAAGCATGTATGCCGTTGTTACGGTCCGGAAAGCGAACTGTAAAGCCATTTCTTCTTCCGAACTGAATACAGTAGCGTCCCAGATTCAGGTGACTTCTCAGACGAACCAGAACTACAGTAAAAATCTGGCTGCTTTCAGAAAGACCGTACGTTACCACAAATCCTCCGGTTATTATGAAGTGGCCCACAGAGGCGCTTCTCAGTATGCGCCGCAGAACACGCTGGTTTCTTTCAAACTGGCTGCCCAGCTGGGATTCGACGCTGTTGAGACGGATATCCGTTTTACAAAGGACAATGTGCCTGTCATCCTGCACAATGAGACGATCAACAGTACCTCCAACGGCAGAGGCAGGATCAGCGATATGACCCTGGCCCAGGCGAAAAAATATAATTTCGGCAACAGTTCCTATGGAAACCAGAAGATCCCGACCCTGAAGGAGACAGTCAGGACCTGTAAGGAAAACGGGCTGACCGAATACCTGGAGATTAAGACCCACCTTTCAGAGGCGCAGGCAAAAAATATCGTCAGCATCGTCAGGAGCGGCGGGATGTCTTCCAATACGGTCTGGCTTGTATGGGAGAACAGCACCTCCAATCTGGAGAAAATGAACCGTCTGGCAGATAAATCCTCTGCCATCGGTATCCTGTCCGAGGCTATGACAGGCAAGACAATCTCTCTGGCTGTATCACTGAAAAAGAAATCGGGGCGTGAATTCTGGATCAGCGCCTTCGCAGACTCCATTACCAAGGGTCTGATCGACAAAGCCCATAAGTCCGGAATCAAAGTCAACGCCTGGACGCTGACCAGCAACAATCAGGCCGCTAAGTTCTATCAGTGGGGGATTGACAGCATAACGACCAATGGTTATGTCAATGTAAAGAACTATCTGGAATCCCAGACAAACCCGGGAACCACTTCCACTTACGCTTCTGCAGGGGCACCGGAAAATGATCTGTCGGATGACGCGGCGGCCGCAGGAGCTGCTATCGAAGAACCTGTATCTGACGTATCTGACTCGCAGGAGGATGGTTCCGCACAGGAGACCGACGGTCAGGGAACAGGAGCTGCCGGAGAAGATGCGGCTGTGGAAAACACAGAGGATCCGGAAAACGCTGCCGGGGAAGATGCGGCTGCGGAAAACACTGTGGATCCTGAAAACGCTGCCGGAGAAAATGTGACTGCGGAAAATACTGCAGATTCTGAGAAAGTTTCCGGAAAAGATGTGACTGCGGAAAACACTGTGGATCTGGAGAAAGCTGATAACGCTGAGGAGAAAGACGGAGAAATCTCTGAAGCACCCGCAAAGAGTGCAGATGAGAAGACAGAAGCACCTGCAGAGCATGCAGATGAGATTACCGAAATTCCTGCAGAGAGTGCAGATGAGAGCGTGGAAGCACCCGCGGAGATAACCGCTGTCACAGAGTAAACATTTGCAGTTATTACAGTTACCACAGAGTAAACATCTGCAAATGCATCCCTGATGAACAATTGATAAATGCCTGATAAGCAAATAAAAATATCCCGGATTCCCGCGGTATGATCGGAACAGACCCGATCAGCCGGTGGGAATCCGGGATTTTATATTTCCAAAATAGTCGCCATAATGATCAGATAAAACAACAGGGAAACCGGGAATCAGATTTCCATATGTATCAGACGGCACCGTATCTGCGGCGTTCTGGCAAAGGATGGTCTATTCCCAGAAATCCTTCTGATTGGTCGCCTGGCTCAGCACCTTGCGCATATCCATCATGGCCGTATAGTTGGGCAGGGCAAAGATGGGGCGTTCTTCCTCTTTTAAGAGGGAGAGAAGCTCGTCATAATCACTGGTCATCTGCATGATTTCTTCGGAAGCCCCTGCCTCCAGCAGCCGTTCCCGCAGCTCGGCAGCGCATTCACCGCCCACATACAGCTTCTTCAAATGGGGATCTGCGCAGAGCTTTTCATAATCTGTATCTTTGATCCAGGAGATATCGTGTCCGTCTCCGGTCCTGTTATTCAGATAAAGGACCGCTGTATAATCTTCCTCCAGGCCGGTCAGATAAGAGAATGCCTGGTTGCATCCGGCCGGATTTTTTACCAGGATCATCTGCAGCCGGTTTCCATTCAGGTCAAAGGTCTCCAGCCTGCCAAATGAGGACCGCACAGAAGAAAGGGTTTTGATAGCGTCATCCGCAGTGACGCCCAGAACGCCGACAGCTGCTACAGCAGCGGCCGCATTATAGACGTTGTAAACAGCGGGAAGTGAGATTGCGGCGTCATAATCTTTGCCTTTTGCTTTCATATGGACCTGGGTTCCGTCTGCGCTGACTTTATCAATGGAAGTCACGGCCACATCGGGCTGCTGCCGCTGATATCCGCAGGAAGTGCAGCGGAATCCGCCCAGATGCGCGTAAATATTGTAATCATAGACATATTCACCGCCGCAGCGGGGGCACTTGCCGGCATCGGTCAGGTCAATGTCGCCCTGTACGCCGACAGAGGCGTCCAGACCGAAATAAACGACTTTATTGGGCAGGCCCAGAGCCAGGGAAGCGGAAAGAGGCTCTTCCGCGTTCAGCACCAGCGTAGTTTCAGGGACTCTGCTTGCACCAATCCGGATCTCCTTCAGGGTATTTTCAACGCCGCCATAGCGGTCCACCTGATCGCTGAACAGATTGGTGACCACGACTGCCTTGGGATGTACCAGGGGAACGACCTGCTTCAGTGCCGCTTCATCACATTCCAGAACCGCGTAGTGCGTTTTGGGCTTTCCGGTCCAGGTGGAATTGCAGGTCAGATCCGCCGTGATGCCGGACAGCAGATTGGCGCCGGACTTATTGAGCAGGCAGGGATGACCGGTCTCTGTCAGGGCATGCTCGATCATGTTGCAGGTAGTCGTCTTGCCGTTGGTGCCGGTAACAACAATAATTTCCATTCCTTCCGAAGTCCGTTTCAGGATTTCTTTGGAAACCCGCATAGCTACCTTGCCGGGGACGGCAGTACCTCCTTTGCCGGTCTTTCTGAGGATGGCGCGTGTCGCTTTGCAGGCCGCGACGGAAATAATCGTTTGAACTGTATTAGGTCTGGACATAATTATATTCTCCTTAAGCTGATGCTTATGATCCGGATGGGTTCAGCGCGGTTCAGCGGTTCAGGACCTCTGCGCGGTTCAGGACCTCTGGGGTGCCGGCATGGCGGTTCAGGACCTCTGGGGTGCCGGTTCATCGGTTAGGCGGTTCAGGACCTCTGGGGTGCTGGCGTGGGGTGCCGGCGGTGATGCTGATACCGGGGTTGATATTGATATTCAGTGAACGGGCATCTGCCCGTATGCATACAAGGTATTTTAGCACATCCCAAAAAATATATAAATCAGAATCTGGTGTTTCAGGACCTCTGAGGTGCCGGCGACCCCAGAGGTGGTTGACTCACAGGTGCCGACGACCCCAGATGCCAGTGACCCCAGAGGTGGTTGATTCATGTGCCAGCGACCCCAGGGGTGGCTGACGGGAGGTAGTTGACCGAAAAACGCCCGGGCCGGGGAAGGCTCGGGCGTTTCGGTCTGCATTCCTGTCGGGAAACAGGAGACGCAGAATATAGGGAGAGTCCATGCCCGGGGAAGGCATGTTCTCAGGAAGGGACATATTGATCAGATATTCTTTTTCATATAGTGGACGTTTCTCAGCAATACTTGTCCAGATGCATACGGTGCAGCATTACCTGTCTTGCTTTTTGTTCCAGTGTATCCGGCAAAGGTTCCAGGACTGCACTGCCGTATTTCCTGGTCAAAGCTGTCTCCAGAAGGAAATCGCAAAAGGCGGGATTCTTGGGAAGGACAGGTCCGTGACAATAGGTACCGAATACATTTTTATATCGCATGCCTTCAGTACCCGCCGCTGTGGACGCTTTGCCGGAAGTCCCGTGTCTGGAGGCCGGGGACGCTTTGCCGGCGTTCCTGCGCGCAGTCTCCGCGACTGTTCTACTGCCGGGCTTGTGCCCGGTGCCGCCAGACGCTCCGTCACCGTTCCCGTATCCTGCCAGGACAGTTCCAAGCGGTTCCACGCCCGGTCCCAGGAAAGTCCGGCCGCCATGGTTCTCAAAACCGATGACCACGGAACCGCCGGAAGCGGGCAGCAGGCGGAAAGCCAGATTGCCGATCATACGGTCATGGGATCCGACGGTATAAAAATCAACCGCGCCCAGATAATCGCAGTGCCTGCCGTCAGCGGTCTCATAAGAATGCCCCAGCAGCTGATAGCCGCCGCAGACACACAGGAAAGGAATCCCGTCCTCTATGGCCGCTTTCCAGTCTTCTTTTTTCTTCCGGCAGTCTTCCAGCAGCAGGGCCTGCTCAAAGTCCTGTCCGCCGCCGACGAAGAAGAAATCATAAGCGGCAAAATCCACGGGATCACCGATATTTTTCTCATCTATAATGCAGTCGATCCCTCTCCATTCCAGACGCTTTTGCAGGCAGAGGATATTGCCCCGGTCCCCGTACAGATTCAGTACATCCGGATACAGATGACATATTTTCAGATTCATGACTTTTCTTCCTCCCAGAACCGGCCTTTCCCGGAAAGGGCAGCCAGACGCTCCCGGATCTCCAGCATGGCCGTATAGTTGGGAAGGACGCAGACAGGACAGTCAGCGTCCCGGACAGACCGGGCCAGGTCATCCATATTTTCAAACAGGGAGATGGAGTCCTCCGGGAAACCGGCGTATTTGAGCCGCAGGCCCATATCCGCTGCCCGGGTCCCTGCAACGCACACACTGCTTCCTGTTTCCCGGCAGCATTCCGCGAAACGGTCAAAATCCGCGTCCCAGATCCAGGAGATATCTGTTCCGTCATTGATCCGGTCGTTCAGACAGAAGACAGCCCGGAAGGTATCTTTTCTTGTACACAGATAATCCAGGGCCCGGCTCAGCCCGACCGGGTTTTTGACCAGGATAATGCGGACATCCACATTGCCGATGGAAAGCTTTTCCATGCGGCCGAAGCCGGCCCCTGTCTGTGAAAGGGATTTTACAGCGCTCTGCAGATCAAGCCCCAAAGCCATGGCGCCTGTAAGGGCGGCTGCGGCGTTATAAATGTTGTGTACGCCGGGCACGCCAATGACGCCGGAAACCATATTTCCTTTCAGACAGAAAGTGACTTCGGAGGAATCCTCTCCGAGAAAGGAGATATGGCTTACGGCTGCCTGCGGGAGGGGGTGTTCACTTCCACAGGAGGGACAATAATAATCACCCAGATGGGCGTACGTATGATAGCGGTACCGGTAGATACCGCCGCAGTGCAGGCACCTGGGAACATCACTGACCGTCGGGGACTGCCCGGATAAAGGCTCATTCATTCCGAAAAACAGTTTTGGACCGGGCAGGTCTTCTCCTGTGGATACTGTCAGCATACAGTCCGCATTCAGGCATTGGACGGCATGCGGCGCCAGCCGCAGTCCATCCCGGATACAGGAGGCGGTACCGGTCACTTCCCCGAACCGGTCCAGCTGGTCCCGGAAGATGTTGGTCACGATCACAGCCCGGGGGTTCAGCTGCGCCGTAACAGTATGCAGGACGGCTTCGTCTACTTCCAGTACGGCGCAGTCAAAGTGCTGCGTTCCGGACAGGGAACTGTGCCGGAGGAGTTCCGCGGCCAGGCCGGCCTTCAGATTGGCGCCGGAGGGATTGGAGAAGCTGCGCAGCCCCTGGGAAACACACATCTGCTCCAGCATGCGGGTGGTCGTCGTCTTACCGTTCGTGCCGGTCACAAGCACGACGTCCAGGCCCTGCGAGAGCATTTCCAGAAGATCCGGACAGACCTGCAGAGCCAGCTTACCGGGCAGGCTTGTGCCCCCGTGCCCTGTGAGCCGGGAGGCCGCCGAGACCGCCCGGCTCAGGGCTATGGCAATCGATAATCGTATATTTTTCATATAAATAATCTACATAGATGCAATTCACATAAATGCAATACACTTTTTTGATCCGGCACATGGATTCCGAAACCGGACATTGACCGGCAGCGGTGCTCCACTGATCACAGACCGCTGGCGCCGTAGTTGGACAGAACGCGGGCCGACGGATCGTTGACATTGCAGCCCTCCCAATCCTTGTTGGGCATCCAGAAATCGGTGATCATTTCTGCCTGTCCCGGATAGTATTTCTCAAAGATTTCCCTGTAGAGCAGCGATTCTTTCGTAAAGGGCTTCGCGTAAGCATACTTTTCACAAAGCGCCCCGAATTCCTCGTCTGTATAACGGCTTTCGGCATAGTCTTTCAGGTAATCCACCATAGAATGACCGACGGCGTCGGAAAAAGCGGCTTTCTCACGCCAGAGGATGCTGTCCGGCAGATACTCCTGTCCGTCAAAGGCATGGCGGAGCAGATATTTGCCTTTGCCATAGCGGTTCACCTTCATTTCCGGATCCAGGCTCATGACATAGCTGACAAAGGCCAGGTCGCCAAAAGGAACTCTGGCTTCCAGGGAGTTCACGGAGATGCAGCGGTCCGCCCGCAGTACATCATACATGTGCAATTCGCGGATCCGCTTTTCCGCCTCCTGCTGGAAAGCTTCTGCGGAAGGCGCAAAATCCGTATATTTGTAGCCGAACAGTTCATCTGAGATCTCACCGGTGAGGAGGACCCGGATATCCGTCTGCTCATGGATGGCCTTACAGACCAGATACATGCCCATGCTGGCCCGGATGGTGGTGATATCATAGGTGCCCAGAAGTTCTATGACCCGCTCAAGGGAGGAGATGACTTCCTCCGGCGTCATATAGACTTCTGTATGGTCGGCCCCCATATAATCGGCTGCCTGCCTGGCATATTTGAGATCGATGGCATCCTCACTCATGCCGATGGCAAAAGTCCGGATGGGCGTATCGCTTTCCTTTGCCGCGATGGCACAGACCAGTGAGGAATCCAGGCCGCCGGAAAGCAGAAAACCGACTTTGGCGTCCGCGACCAGGCGCTTCCGGACCCCGCGGACCAGCAGGTCACGGATCTGTCCGCACGCGGTCTCCAGATCGTCATGGCATACAGTTTCCGCATGGGCCGCGTCCGCGTAAGGGATAAACTGACCGCCCTTATAATAATGTCCGGGCGGAAAGGGCATAATCCTTTCACACAGCCCGACCAGGTTTTTAGGTTCACTGGCGAATACGATCACATCACGGTCATCATAGCCGTAGTAGAGCGGCCGGATCCCGATGGGATCGCGGGCCGCTATAAATTCTTCTGTCTGTCCGTCATACAGGACACAGGCAAATTCCGCGTCCAGCATGGCGAACATGTCTGTCCCGTACTCTTTATACATGGGCAGAATGATCTCACAGTCGCTGTCACTCTGAAAGGTGTAGCCCTTTTCCCGGAGCAGCTCTCTCTGGGCCGCGAAGCCGTAGAGCTCCCCGTTGCAGACCACATAGCTGCCGTCCATTTCGAAGGGCTGCATGCCGGAGCAGGTCAGTCCCATGATCGCCAGGCGGTGGAAACCCAGCAGGCCGTTACCGGTATTGACGATCCTGCTTTTATCAGGTCCTCTGGAAACAGTCCTGTCAAATCCTTTGTTGAATTTTTCCGGATCGGCGCAGCTGCCGCAATAAACCATAATGGAACACATAGTGCACGACCTTTCATTCTGTTTTCTGTCTGTCTTATATCAGCACATAATACCAGCACATACGATCAGCACATAATATTCAGTACTTATATAAGCTCTTATATCAGTATCAGCCTTTTTAATATTAATACCGGCTTTTTAACGTATTGATGAACCAGCGGTGCCGGTCAATGGAGGCCGGTCAATGGACACCGGTCAATGGAGGCCGGTCAATGGAGGCCGGTTAGTGGACACCGGTCAATGGACACCGGTCAATGGAGTCCGGTTAGTGGAGGCTCGTCAATGGACACCGAACAGCAGGTCGCCGTAGGTCGGGAAAGGCCAGTAGCTCTTTGCCGTCATCAGCTCCGCCTTGTCACAGGGGGCACGCAGGGCATCCATCAGAGGCAGGATCGTATCGCGGATCATGGCCGATTCTTCCACAATATCCGCAGCTTCGTGGAGCTTTTCCATAGCGGCGTCCAGTTCATCTGCCCGGACCGCGATGGTATCCGCCAGTTCGGAAAGTCCGGTGACGATGCCGGCCTCATAGCCGCATTTCAGAGCGGGTGCAATGGCTTTCTTGGAGGCTGCCGCCCCGGCCATATCCGCCGCATAAGCTTCCATGGCGGGAATGATCAGAGTACGGGCCATATCCGACATGGTGCAGGCTTCGATCTCAACGCTCTTGCAGTAGTTCTCCAGCATGATGTCACGCCGGGAATACAGTTCGTCCATGGAGAAGACGCCCAGGGAAGTCAGCATATCAACATTCTTCTGATCCAGCAGGTGGGGCATACAGTCCGCGGTGGTCCTGTAGTTGAGCAGGCCCCGTTCCTCGACTGCTTCCCGGATCCAGGCGTCGTCATAGCCGTTGCCGTTGAAGATGATCCGTTTATGATCCTTGATCGTCTTTTTGATCATCTCGTGGAGAGTGGTCTCAAAATCCTCCGCCTTTTCCAGCCGGTCCGCGTAGATCCGCAGGCTTTCGGCTACAGCGCTGTTGAGCATGATGTTGGCGCAGGCGATGCTGTTGGAGGAACCCAGCATACGGAACTCGAACTTGTTACCTGTAAAGGCAAAAGGTGAGGTCCGGTTACGGTCCGTCGTATCCCGGTTGAAACGGGGCAGGACGTCCACGCCGAGTTTCATTTTGACTCTTCCGGGTCCCTCATATGGAATGTCTTTCTCAATCGCTTCAAGGACCGCGTTCAGTTCATCGCCCAGGAACATGGAGATGACTGCAGGCGGGGCCTCGTTGGCGCCCAGCCGGTGATCATTGCCAGCGGTAGCTACGGAAAGCCGCAGCAGATCCTGATAATCGTCGACCGCTTTGATCACGGCGCAAAGGAACAGGAGGAACTGCGCGTTCTCATAAGGAGTGGCGCCGGGAGAGAGCAGGTTCTGGCCGCTGTCTGTGGCGATGGACCAGTTGTTGTGCTTGCCGCTGCCGTTGACGCCCGCGAAGGGTTTTTCATGCAGCAGGCAGACCAGGCCGTGCCTGGATGCGACCTTCTGCATGATCTCCATGGTCAGCTGGTTGTGGTCGGTCGCGATATTGGTGGTCGTATAGATGGGAGCCAGTTCGTGCTGGGCCGGCGCCACTTCGTTATGCTCGGTCTTGGCCAGAATGCCCAGCTTCCAGAGCTCCTCGTTCAGGTCTTCCATGAAGGCAGCGACGCCGGGCTTGATTACGCCGAAATAGTGATCATCCAGCTGCTGGCCCTTGGGCGGCCTGGCGCCGAACAGGGTCCGGCCGGTGAAGCGCAGATCGGGGCGCTGTTCATACATTTCACGGGTGACCAGAAAATACTCCTGCTCAGGTCCGACGGAGGATACGACGCGCCTGGCGCTGTCATTTCCGAACAGGCGGAGGATTCGGAGGGCCTGTTTGCTGAGGACTTCCATGGAACGGAGCAGGGGTGTTTTCTTGTCAAGGGCCTGTCCGCCGTAGGAACAGAAGGCTGTGGGGATACAAAGGGTTCTGCCTTTGATGAAGGCATAGGAGGTAGGATCCCAGGCGGTATAGCCCCTTGCTTCAAAAGTGGCGCGGAGACCTCCTGAGGGGAAGGAGGAAGCGTCCGGTTCGCCCTTGATCAGCTCTTTACCGGAGAACTCCATGATGACGCTGCCGTCCGGAGAAGGCGCGATGAAACTGTCATGCTTCTCGGCAGTGATACCGGTCAGCGGCTGGAACCAGTGGGTAAAATGGGTGGCGCCGTGAGCTACGGCCCAGTCCTTCATAGCCTGCGCGACCGCGTCGGCGACACTGCTGTCAAGCCGGCTTCCTTCATCGATAGTCCTGCGGAGGGAGGCGTAAACATCAGCGGACAGATTGGCCCGCATCACTCGGTCATCAAATACCAGGCTGCCAAACTTTTCTGTAACTGTTTTCATATTCATGTCTCCTTTTCACTTTTGTTTTTTCACTTTTATTTTTGATGAAACAGAAAAAGGCGCCTTTGAGCCTGATGACTCAAAGACGCCTTTGCCTTTATGGAACGTGATTCTACAGGAAAGTTCCCCCCTTGTCAACCACCAATTTTGAACCGGGCGTCAGACTTAGTGGTTCACAAATGGACCGGGCGTCAGACTTAGTGGTTCACAAATGGACCGGGCGTCAGACTTAGTGGTTCACAAGTGAACCGGGCGTCAGACTTCCCGGTTCACCTCCCTGGTTCAGTCCTCCCTGGTTCATAACGCCAGCCCCTTGACAAACCCGCACGGAGATACTATGATGCGTTAAAGAGGCAAAGGCGTCTCTGATGTTTTCGGACATTAGAGACGTCTTTGCCCTTTTTTATTTTCAAAGCTTCAGAAACCAAACGAAAGGATGCGGAAGAAATGAATAAAGGGCTTTCATATGACAGAGAACATGATGCCTGCGGGATCGGCGCGGTCGTGAAAATCGACGGCGTGCCGGAGTATTCCGTAATGGATGACGCGCTCTCAATCGTAGAAAAACTGGAACACAGGGCAGGCAAGGACGCCAGCGGCACAGTCGGAGACGGCGTAGGTATCCTGCTGCAGATTTCCCATCCTTTCTTTTCGGCTGCGGCGTACCGTATGCATATGGAAATCGGAGAAGCGGGAGACTACGGGATCGGCATGTTCTTCCTGCCCCGCAATGACCTGAAGCGGACCTTCGCCAGAAGGCTGTTCGAAGTGATCGCTGAAAAAGAAGGGATTACCGTAATCGGCTGGCGTGAAGTCCCCATCCATCCTGAGATTCTGGGCGCCCCGGCCAGGGACTGCATGCCGGCCATCTGGCAGTGTTTCCTGCAAAGACCTGCGGATATTCCCAGAGGAATCGACTTTGACCGCAGACTCTACGTTGTCCGCCGGGAATTTGAGCAGAGCTCGGAAGATACCTATATCTGTTCCCTGTCCTCCCGGACCATTGTCTATAAAGGAATGTTTCTGGTGGGCCAGCTGCGCAGATTCTATGAAGATCTGCAGAGCAAAGCCTACAAGACAGCCATTGCCATGGTCCACTCCAGGTTCTCCACCAATACCCTGCCCAGCTGGGAAAGAGCCCATCCCTACCGTTTCATTGCCCATAACGGTGAGATCAATACCATCCGGGGCAACGCGGACCGTATGCTGGCCAGAGAAGAGACCATGCATTCCCCCCTCCTGTCGTCCGAGCGGGACAAGATCTATCCGGTCATCACAGCCAGCGGCTCCGATTCCGCCATGCTGGACAATACCCTGGAATTCCTCTATATGAACGGGATGGAACTGCCCCTTGCCATGATGACCCTGATCCCTGAGCCCTGGAAGAACAACCGCTTCATGAGCGAGTCTCGGAAGGACTTCTACCATTATTATGCGACCATGATGGAGCCCTGGGACGGGCCTGCCGCCATCATGTTCACGGATGGGGACCTGTTCGGGGCCACGCTGGACAGGAACGGTCTGCGCCCTTCAAGATATTACATCACGGACGACCACCGGCTGATCCTTGCCTCTGAGGTCGGCGTGCTGGATATCGATCCCGCCCGGATCATAAAAAAAGCAAGACTCACGCCCGGCCGGATGCTCCTGGTCGATACCCAGAGAAAACGGATCATATCCGATGAGGAAGCCAAAGAATTCTACGCCTCCGCCAATCCTTACGGGGAATGGCTGGACGCCTACCTGATTCATCTCCGGGAGCTGACCATCCCCAACCGCCAGGTGCCGGTCCACAGCCAGGCAGAACGGGACAGACTTTACAAAGTTTTCGGCTACAGCTATGAAGAGGTCAGGTCTTACATCCTGGAAGCCGCGGCCGGCGGCGCGGAGCCCACGGTATCCATGGGCCATGATGTTCCCCTGGCGGCTCTTTCCGATAACTATCCCCTGCTGGACCGGTTCTTCCAGCAGCAGTTCGCCCAGGTCACCAACCCGCCCATCGATTCCCTGCGGGAAAAGATCGTGACGGATACCACCGTTTACATTGGCTCGGACGGCGATCTGCTTCAGGAACAGGGTGAAAACTGCGCGGTCCTGGAAGTCAACAACCCCATCCTGACAGGCGTGGATCTGATGAAGATCAAAGCCATGAAGCACAGAGGCTTCCGGACAGCGACCATATCCCTCCTCTATTACAAACATACCTCCCTTTCCAAAGCCGTCGACCACCTGTACCTGTCGGTCGACCGGGCGGTATCCGAAGGGACCAATATCATCATCCTCTCCGACAGGGGCGTCGATGAGAACCATGTCCCCATTCCGGCCCTGCTGGCGGTTTCCGCCGTAGAGCAGCATCTTGTCCATACCAGAAAACGGACGGCAGTCTCCCTGATCCTGGAGAGCGGGGAGGTCAGGAATGTCCATCAGACAGCCTGTGTCCTGGGCTTCGGCGTCAGGGCCGTCAATCCTTATCTGGCCCACGAATGTATCGAAGAACTGATTTCCCTGGGCCTGCTGGACAAAGACCTGCACACAGCCATCTACGATTATGACAGAGCTCTGCTGGGAGGCGTCGTCAAGATCGCCGCCAAGATGGGCATTTCCACCATACAATCCTACCAGTCCGCAAGGATCTTCGAGGCCATAGGCCTGGCGGATGAAGTGATCGACAAATACTTTGCCGGTATCGCCAGCAGAGTCGGCGGGGTCGGCATCCGGGAACTGGAGGAAGGCATTGCCTACCGGCATGACCGGGCCTTCGATCCTATGGGCCTGCCGGTGGATCCGGTCCTGGACAGCCTGGGCTTCCATAACCTGCGCAGCGGCCCCGGCAAAGAGGACCACCTCTACAGTCCGGAGATCATCGTCCTCCTGCAGCAGGCAGTCCGGACCGGAAATTATGAAAAATTCCGTCAGTACGCCTCTCTTGTCGATGACGCCGCCCACCCCCACACCCTGCGGGGCCTGCTGGAATTTGTACCCGCGGGAGAGCCGGTCGATCTTGACCAGGTGGAACCGGTCGAAAAGATTGTCCGCCGTTTCCAGACCGGCGCCATGAGCTACGGCTCCCTGTCCCGGGAGGCCCATGAGACCATTGCCCTGGCCATGAACCGCCTGGGCGGCCGTTCCAATACGGGTGAAGGCGGAGAAGCCGCCGACCGGCTGGGGACAGACCGGAACAGCGCGGTCAAGCAGGTGGCTTCCGGTCGTTTCGGTGTCACGGAGGAGTACCTGCTGAGCGCGGAAGAGATCCAGATTAAAATGGCCCAGGGGGCAAAGCCCGGTGAAGGCGGAAACCTCCCGGCGGCCAAGGTCTATCCCTGGGTGGCGGCCACCAGGTGCTCGACGCCCGGCGTCCAGCTGATTTCCCCGCCGCCCCACCATGACATCTACTCCATCGAAGATCTGGCCCAGCTGATCTATGATCTGAAGAACGCCAACCGCAGGGCCCGCATATCCGTCAAGCTGGTTTCGGAAGCAGGCGTAGGTACCATTGCCTCCGGCGTTGCCAAAGCCGGCGCCCAGGTGGTCCTGATCTCCGGTTATGACGGCGGCACAGGCGCGGCCCCTTACAGCTCGGTCCACAGCGCCGGACTTCCCTGGGAGCTGGGCGTCGCCGAGACCCACCAGGCCCTGATCCGCAGCGGCCTGCGTTCCCGGGTCCGGATCGAGACAGACGGCAAGCTGATGACAGGCAGGGATGTGGCCATCGCGGCCCTCCTGGGAGCGGAAGAGTATGGTTTTGCCACCGCTCCCCTGGTCTCTCTGGGCTGCATGATGATGCGGGTATGTTCCAAAGATACCTGCCCCGTCGGCATAGCCACCCAGAATGAGCGCCTGCGCGCCCGTTTTGCCGGAAAGCCCGAGCACCTGATGAACTTTATGACCTTCGCGGCCATGCAGCTGCGCGAAATCATGGCCGGCCTGGGATTCCGGACCGTAGACGAAATGATCGGCAGGACAGACTGCCTGCGGAAACGGGAAAAATTCGGACAGCCCCACGCGGGAACCATCGCTTTTGACCAGATTCTGACAGCCGGATTTGCCCATGAAAAGGACAATCGTTTTGACCCCGGCCGCAGCTATGATTTCGGCCTGGAAAAGACAGCGGACGAACGGTTCCTCCTGCCCTGGTTCGAACAGTCCGTGAAGAAAGGGGAAAGCAGTGCTTCCATTCACGTGGACGTCAGCTCGACAGACCGGACTTTCGGGACCATCCTGGGTTCGGAAATCGTCCGCAGATACGGCAGTGCCTGCAAAGACCTGCCCGCGGACCGCTTCCTGATTCATTGTGAAGGCGGCGGCGGCCAGTCCTTCGGGGCTTTCATTCCCCACGGCCTGACCATCCAGCTCAGGGGAGACGCCAACGATGGCTTCGGCAAGGGGCTCTCGGGAGGCAGACTGATCGTGAGCCCGCCGGAAGGCAGCAGGTTCAAAGCCGCTGAAAACTGTATCGTCGGCAACGTGGCCCTGTACGGGGCGACTTCCGGCACAGCCTATATTTGCGGCGTGGCCGGTGAGCGTTTCTGCGTCAGGAACTCCGGCGCCACCGCTGTGGCGGAAGGCTGCGGCGACCATGGCCTGGAATATATGACAGGCGGCAGAGCGGTGCTTCTTGGCAGCACGGGCAAGAACTTTGCGGCCGGCATGAGCGGCGGCATCGCCTATGTCCTGGACAGGGACCACAGCCTCTACCGCAGGATCAACAAAGACATGGTCGAGCTGGAGCAGCTCAGGGACAAATACGATATTGGAGAACTGAAAGAGATCCTGACCGATTATGTACAGGCCACCGGTTCCGAACGGGGACAGGAGATCCTGGACAATTTTGACCGGGAAGTCCGGAACTTCAAGAAGGTCATCGCCAGGGATTACCAGAAGATGATCCGGACCATCGGCCGCTATGAGGAGCAGGGCATTTCCAGGGAACACGCGGAACTGGAAGCCTTCCGGGAACTGACAGGGACAACGGCATGAACAAGCAGCTCAGAGCTCGCGGGCAGGGCACACCGGCTCAGGGGCACACCAGCTCAGAGCTCGTTAGCCAGAGCTCGCGGGCAGGCAGCAGAACAACCAGCTCAGAGCTCGCGGGCAGGCAGGAACAACCAGCTCAGAGCTCGCGGGCAGGTAGCAAACTGATACAGGCTCCGTGAACAGGCATACAGGCATATAGAACCGGTACAGCAGACAGAAACAGCAGGTGAAACGATGGGAAAACAGACAGGTTTTTTAGAATATGAACGATGTGAAAACAGAGAGATTCCGGCCGCCGCGAGGATCAGGAACTTTCAGGAATTCCATACCCCGTATTCCGCGGAGATAAGGCGGCAACAGGGGGCCAGGTGCATGAACTGCGGGGTGCCCTTCTGCCAGTCCGCCATGAAACTGAGCGGCATGGTGGTGGGCTGTCCTTTACACAATCTGATCCCCGAATGGAATGACGCCATTTACAAGGGGCAGGACCGGCACGCCCTGGCCAGGCTCCTGAAGACCAACCGTTTTCCGGAATTTACCGGAAGGGTCTGTCCCGCTCTCTGCGAGAAGGCATGTATCTGCGGTCAGTACGATGAACCTGTAACAGTTCGGGATAATGAGCTGTATCTGATTGAGACCGGATACCGGCAGGGATGGATGGAAGGAAAGCCGCCTGTCCGGGAAAGCGGTAGAAAAATCGCGGTGATCGGCAGCGGCCCTTCCGGCCTGTCTGCGGCGGATGCCCTTCGCAAGAGGGGGCATGCCATTACCGTTTATGAAAGGGAAGACAGGATCGGCGGTCTGCTCATGTACGGTATTCCCAACATGAAGCTGGACAAGAGCGTGATCGCGCGCAGGCAGCAGCTGATGGAGGCGGAAGGCATCGTTTTTCGGACCGGCGTCAATGTCGGAAAAGACCTGCAGATTTCCAATCTGCGTGAAGAATACGACGCGGTCATTCTTTGCTGCGGTTCCAAACAGCCCCGGCCCCTGCAGGCGGAAGGCATGGAGGGAACGAAAGGCATCTTCTACGCAGTCGATTTTCTGACCGCCGCCACGAAAAACCTGCTGGGCAGCAGCCACCTTCCGGCAGCCATGCAGGCCAAGGGTAAGCATGTCGTAGTGGTCGGCGGCGGAGATACCGGCAATGACTGCATCGGCACTGTGATCCGCATGGGCTGCAAGTCGGTCACCGCCCTGGAAATGATGCCCAAGCCCCCGGCGGAGCGGAAAGCGGACAATCCCTGGCCCGAATGGCCCAAAACCCTGCGGACCGATTACGGACATACCGAAGCCATACAGGTCTTCGGCAGGGATCCCAGAGTGTTCAGTACCACAGTCCGGAAAGTCTTTTCGGAGAAAGGACGCATCAAAGCGATTGAGACAGTGCAGGTCACATTTGAGAAAGGGAAGCTGGTCGAAATCAAAGGCTCAGAACAGAAACTGCCCTGTGACCTCCTTCTGATCGCGGCCGGTTTCATCGGAGCGGAAAAACAGATTCCCGCGTCTCTGGGGCTGGAAATGACAGGCAGGGGCGTTGTATCTACGCCGGAGGGCAGCTATGCCACCAATATACCCGGCGTATTCGCGGCCGGTGATATGCGGCGGGGACAGAGCCTGGTGGTCTGGGCCCTGGCGGAAGGCAGGGCCTGCGCAGCCGAGGTCGACGCCAGCCTGATGGGCTACAGGAACAGCTGAAAACAGCTGCAGCCGCAGCCGGCAAAGGCGGCTGAGATGCCAGCCTTGCCTGATGGCAGCAGGAACAGCTGAAAAATATAGCTGCAGCCGGCAATCACGGCCGCGATGCCAGAGACCCGGTTCCGGGAACAGTTCAGAAACAGTTTTTGGGGACGGATTTCCGGCAGATCCGGACATTTGACATACACAATGACTTACTGCATAATTATCGAAATTGACCGTCGGCGTCTGAGTTCAGGAAAACAAGCAGTATAGAACGGACGCTTATTTGCAGGAGGATTTATGAAATACACCAGCCAGGAAGTAAAGCAGTTTGTGGAAGAAGAGGATGTAAAATTTATCCGGCTTGCCTTCAGCGATATTTTCGGAAAATCCAAAAACATATCGATCATGCCCACCGAACTTGACAGGGCCTTCAGCGAAGGCATTGCCATAGACGCCTGGGCCGTCGCCGGGTTTGAGAATTTCAGTACATCTGATATTTTCCTGCATCCCGATCCCGGAACCCTTGCCATCCTCCCCTGGAGGCCGGAACATGGCAGAGTCGTCCGCATGTATTGTGATATTACATGGCCGGACGGGACTCCTTTTGCCTGTGATACCAGAGGATTCCTGCGCAGGGCCGTGGAAGACGCCGCCCGGGAGGGCTATACTTTCCGGTTTGGAACGGAACAGGAATTCTACCTTTTCCGCAATGATTCGGAAGGAGAGAGCACCCGGATCCCTTATGACAACGCGGGATACATGGATGTAGGACCGGCAGACCGCGGAGAGAACATCCGCAGGGAAATCTGCATGACCCTGGAAGAGATGGGAATCTATCCGGAAAGCTCCCATCATGAAGAGGGACGCGGCCAGAATGAGATCGATTTCCGTTACTGTGAGGCACTGAAATCCGCGGATGACGCCATGACCTTCCGGAACGTGGTCTATGCCATTGCCGACCGCAACGGAGCGGGGGCGGACTTTTCCCCAAAACCCATGCAGGACCAGCCCGGCAACGGTATGCATATCAACTTCTCGGTAAAGTCGGGAGACAATGAGACCGGACTGGAACCGGTCATAGCCG
This sequence comes from uncultured Lachnospiraceae bacterium, assembly GCA_902789735.1. Taxonomy (GTDB): domain Bacteria; phylum Bacillota; class Clostridia; order Lachnospirales; family Lachnospiraceae; genus CAG-791. The sequence goes on along the minus strand of CADAOZ010000006.1, from coordinate 79,145 downwards.
GAATCCTTGCCAATATCAGTGATATGACACTTTTCCTCAATCCTCTGCCGGAATCCTACCGGCGTCTGGGGACCCTGATGGCGCCCGGCTATATTTCCTGGTCCAGAGAGAACCGCTCGACCCTGATCCGTGTCCCCGCCGCCTTCGGCAAGTATGAAAGAGGCGAGCTCAGGTCTCCGGATACCATGGCCAATCCGTATCTGGCGTTCGGACTTTTGATCTATGCAGGGCTGGAAGGACTGCGGCAGGAACTTGTACCGCCGCCGGCCGTAAACATCAACCTGTTCCGGGCTGACCGGAAAACACTGCATGATCTGGAACGGCTTCCCGCCACTCTGGAAGAAGCCGCCGAAAAGGCAGCTGAAAGCAGCTTTATCAGGAAGTACCTGCCGGAAGAGATTCTGACGGCATACCTGGAAAGAACAGGACTGAACAAATACAACTTCTGAAAAGGCTGTCGGAAAGAAGGCAGTCAAAACCTTTAAGACCGGACGCTCGGCAGCGTATTGCTGCGCAGCTTTGGAGCCGGCCTGGAAGACGCAGCGGAAGGAAACTGACATGACAGGGGCAAGGCCAATCTACAGTGTACTGCTGGTATCGGCAGCCAAAAAAATAAATACCGCGCTCATGCCCTACTTCCCTCCGGAACGGTTTGAGCCGGTCACAGTGGCAGACTCCGCGGCCAGAGCCCGGCGTATCCTGGCCGACAGAGATTACGATCTCGTCATCATCAACGCGCCTCTGCCGGACGAGTTCGGCAGGAAGCTTGCTGTGGATGTCTGTATAGACAGTGAGCGCGTGGCTCTCCTGCTGGTCAGAAGCGACATGTATGACGAGATCCGGTCCGCCATGTCCGTCCACGGGGTCCTGGTCACCAGAAGACCCATGGAACGGTCCGTCTTCAAGCAGCTTCTGGATTCCATGTGCAGCGTCCGGGAGAGACTGCGGGGCATGCAGAAAAAGACCATGACCCTGGAGGAAAAGATGGAAGAGATCCGCCTGGTGAACAGAGCCAAATGGGCCCTCATTGAATCCCGCGGCATGAGTGAAGAAGAAGCCCACAGATACATCCAGAAACTGTCCATGGACATGTGCCTCAGCAAGCGGGAGACGGCGGAAAATATCCTGCACGGCCGTTGCTGAGTCAATCACCCCTGGCCAATCACCCCGGCCAATCACCTCTGGGGTCGTTGACCGACACACTGGCACTCTGACGCGATTGTGCACTGACGCACTAAAATCATATTCTTGACACCTGCCACCGGTAGTAGTAAGATATCGGTTGAAAAGGCAAAGGCGTCTTTTCTGTAACATTACAGAAAAGGGGTCTTTGTCTTTTTTATTGTGCGAAACCGGCAAACGACCCCAGAGGTGGCAAACAACGGCAAACGACCCCAGAGGTGGCAAACCAGAGGTGGCAAACAACGGCAAACGACCCCAGAACGGCAAACGACCCCAGAGGTGGCAAACAAGGAGACCGGCAAACGACCCCAGAGGTGGCAAACACAGAGGTGGCAAACAAGCATGCCGGGAATTGGAGGGAAAAAAGTGTCTAAGTATATTTTTGTAACAGGAGGCGTTGTCTCCGGACTTGGCAAAGGAATCACAGCTGCGTCTCTGGGGCGGCTGCTCAAAATGCGCGGCCTGCGCGTAGCCTCCCAGAAGCTGGACCCCTATATGAATGTGGATCCCGGGACCATGAGCCCTTTTCAGCACGGCGAAGTCTTTGTCACAGACGACGGGGCGGAAACGGACTTGGATCTGGGCCATTATGAGCGTTTCACGGATGAAAACCTGACCCGCTACTCGAATCTGACCAGCGGCAGAGTCTACTGGAATGTACTGAACCGGGAGCGCAAAGGGGAATATCTGGGACAGACAGTGCAGGTGATTCCCCACATAACAGATGAGATCAAGCATTTCATATACATGGGTGCCCAGGATTCCGGCGCCGACGTCCTGATCACAGAGATCGGCGGCACGATCGGAGATATTGAAGGACAGCCGTTCATCGAAGCCATCCGTCAGGTCTCCCTGGAGCAGGGGCATGAGAACTGCCTCTTCATCCATGTGACCCTGGTACCCTGGCTGAGCGGATCCAATGAACACAAATCCAAGCCTACCCAGCATTCCGTCAAGGAACTGCAGGCCCTGGGTATTCATCCGGATCTGATCGTGACCCGGGTGGACCGTCCGCTGGAACAGAGCATCAAAGATAAAATCGCCCTGTTCTGCAACGTGAAAAAGGACTGCGTCATCGAAAACAATACCATGGACTGTCTCTATGAGGCGCCTCTGATGCTGCACCGGCACGGCCTGGACACTGTGGTCTGCCGGGAACTTGGGCTGTCCGGAGAAATGACCGGCCTGTCTGCCTGGGAGGAAATGGTACAGCGAATCCATCATCCCAGCCGGCATACCAGGATTGCCATTGTAGGGAAATATGTGGGACTGCACGATTCCTACCTGTCCGTGCGGGAAGCCCTTTATCACGGCGGTTATGAGAATGATACAGAAGTTGAAGTCCTCTGGATCGATTCCGAACACCTGACGGAGCAGAACCTGGAGGAACAGCTGCAGGCGGCCGACGGCATTCTGGTCCCGGGCGGCTTCGGAGACCGGGGCATTGAAGGCATGATCCTGGCCTGCGGCTATGCCAGGCAGCATGATATCCCCTATCTTGGCATATGTCTGGGCATGCAGGTCTCCGTCATTGAGTATGCCAGAAACGTACTCGGCATCGCGGACGCGAACAGCCGGGAGTTTGATCCCCAGGGAGAACACTGCGTCATAGATCTGATGGAAGAGCAGGTGGCGATTCTGCGAAAAGGCGGGACCATGCGTCTGGGTGCCTATCCCTGTAAGGTGTTTCCGGGAACCGTTCTGGAGAGGGCTTACAGCGCACCGGAGATTTCCGAACGCCACAGACATCGTTTTGAATTCAACAATACATATCGGCAGCAGCTGGAGAAGGCGGGACTGACCGTCAGCGGCACTTCTCCGGACGGGACCCTGGTCGAGGCAGTGGAAGCCGCCGGCTGCCGTTTCCATGTGGGCGTCCAGTTCCATCCCGAATTCAAATCCAGGCCGGATAAGGCCCATCCCCTGTTCCGGGAACTGGTCCGGCATTCCCTCAAAAAATAAGCCGTGTCATTGCAGTATTTTAAGCCCGGGAATTAAGCTCGGGAATTAGGCCCAGGAATTAAGCCCGGAAATAAACAGCCGGTATATCCGGGAACTTTCAACTGGTTCCTGTTATGCAATGGCTTGCATATTTTATGACTGTTAATGATTGAAATTCAGTCCGGCAGAAACAGCCGGCATACAAAAGCATACAGAAGCATACAGGAGCATATTCATGATCTATCAGGCAAAAGCAAGAAAACTGGTCCTGCCGGACGGCAGCCAATACTTCGGACAAAGTTTCGGCAGAGAGACCGGCAGCAGGGTCTGCGAGCTGGTGTTCAATACTTCCCCTGTCGGCTATCAGGAAATTCTGTCAGACCCTTCCTATACGGACCAGTTCGTTGTCATGGCTTATCCCCTGATTGGCAATTACGGCATCAATCAGGACGATTTTGAAACAGCCCGCCCCACCATCGGCGGCCTGATCGTCCGGGATTATAATGACAGCCCTTCCAATTTCCGCAGCAGGTACAGCCTTTCCCGTGTGATGCAGGCCTTTGAGATTCCGGGCATGACCGGGGCGGACACAAGGGAGCTGGTCCGCCGGATCCGTAAGGAAGGCACGTCAAAGGCTCTGCTTACAGACGCAGATACACCTTCGGAAGAAGCCATGAAGATCCTCAGAGAAACAGAACTTCCGACCGACGCGGTATCCAGAGTCAGCCGAAAGTACCGGGAGAACTATTACAACGTCGGGGCCAGATATCATATCGCGGCCATTGATCTGGGCATGAAGGAAAATATCCTCAGGTCTCTGCTGCGTCGGGGATGCAGCCTGACTGTTTTTCCCTGGAATGCCACAGCAGAAGAAGTGGCCGCCTGCAGGCCTGACGGCGTCTTCCTTTCCAATGGGCCGGGAGACCCGACAGATGTGAAAGAAGCCATTGAGCTGGTCCGGACCCTGCGCGGGAAATATCCCGTCTTCGGCATCTGCCTGGGCCATCAGATCATTTCCCTGGCCTGCGGCGCCTCCACCTACAAGCTGAAGTTCGGCCACCGGGGAGGCAACCATCCGGTCAGGAATCTGCTGACCGGCAGGATTGAGATCACCTCCCAGAATCACTCCTATGCCGTGGAAGAAGACAGTCTTGCGGGAACAGGCCTGACCGTCACCCACAGGAACCTGCTGGATGGGACAGTAGAAGGAGTAAGCTGTGAAGCGGACCGGATCTTCAGCGTTCAGTATCATCCCGAAAGCTCTCCCGGTCCTCATGACAGCGCTTACTTATTTGATGAATTTCTGAAACTGATGGAAAGTTCCTGAAGCCAAACAAAGAGTTTCTGAAACCGATGCGGATTTAGAGGAGCTGCTATAACGAATGAGATATTCCTGCAGCAATGAATGAGATATTCCTGCAGCAATGAATGAGATATTTCTGCAGCAAATGCAGTGTACCATTGTTCTTTCCGGATCAGCCGTGGAGTGAAGGCGAAAGGAAAAAAGCATGCCCAAAAGAACTGACCTGAAAAAAATACTGGTGATCGGCTCCGGCCCCATTATCATAGGGCAGGCGGCGGAATTCGACTATGCGGGGACCCAGGCCTGCCTGGCCCTGAAGGAGGAAGGCTATGAAGTCATTCTTTGTAATTCCAATCCGGCCACCATCATGACAGATAAATCCGTGGCGGACCGGGTCTATATGGAACCCCTGAACCTGGAATACGTAGCCAGGATCATCCGGCGGGAACGGCCGGACGCCATCCTGCCCGGGATCGGCGGCCAGACCGGCCTGAACCTGGCCATGCAGCTGGAGAAAAAAGGCGTCCTGTCGGAGTGCGGCTGCGAGCTGCTGGGAACCGATTCCGCTTCCATAGAAATGGCAGAGGACCGGGAATCCTTTCGGGATCTCTGCGTCCGCCTGGGGGAACCGGTCCTGCCTTCCATCGTGGTCCACAGCCTGGAGGAAGGCCGGAAAGCAGCAGATCAGATCGGCTATCCGGTGGTCCTGCGGCCTGCTTTTACCCTGGGCGGGACCGGCGGCGGCTTCGCGGACAACCCGGCCCAGCTGGAGGAGCTGCTGCAGGCGGGCCTGGACCTTTCACCTGTCAGCGAGGTACTGGTCGAAAAGAGCGTCAAAGGCTTTAAAGAGATTGAATATGAAGTGATCCGGGACGCTGCGGACAACGCGGTCACGGTCTGCAACATGGAGAACCTGGATCCGGTCGGCATCCATACCGGCGACTCCATCGTCGTATGTCCCTCTCAGACCCTGACAGACCGGGAATACCATATGCTCCGGGACAGCGCCCTGAAGCTGATCCGGGCCCTGCGGGTGGAAGGCGGTTGCAACGTCCAGTTCGCGCTGGATCCCGCCTCTTTCCAGTACTACCTGATCGAAGTCAACCCCAGAGTCTCCCGGTCCTCCGCCCTGGCCTCCAAAGCTTCCGGCTATCCGATCGCCGCGGTCTCGGCAAGGATCAGCGTCGGCCTGACCCTGGATGAAATACAGCTGGCCAATACGCCTGCCTGCTTCGAACCGGCTTTGGACTATATCGTCACCAAGATGCCCCGTTTTCCCTTCGACAAATTTACCGATGCCGACCAGAACCTGGGCACCCAGATGAAAGCGACGGGAGAGACCATGAGCGTGGGCAGGACCTTTGAGGAGAGCCTGCTCAAAGCGGTCCGGTCTCTGGAGTGCGGAACGCCGCACCTGCGGCTCGCCAAATATGAAAGCGCTTCTTTGGAAACGCTCTGGGACAGAGTCTTGCAGGGATCCGGCGACAGAATCTATGCTGTTGCAGAACTGCTGCGCCGACAGGTATCAGCCGGACAGATTGCCGAAAGGACTTGTATTGACCGCTTCTTCCTGGATAAGATCGCAAACATCATGGAAGAAGAGGAGATCCTGCGGGAAAACAGGGGAGACGTGGGAATATTGCGGGAAGCCAAGCGGATGGGATTCTCAGACGCCGCCATCGCATCCTTCTGGCAGATGCCGGAGGAGCAGGTCTTCGCTCTGCGCAAACAGGAAGGGATATTCCCGGTATACAAGATGATCGATACATGTGCTTCCGAATTTGAAAGCTATGTTCCATACTTTTATTCCACTTATGAAGGAGAGAACGAATCTGTCATCTCGGACCGGCCCAGTGTGATCGTGCTGGGAGCCGGACCCATCCGGATCGGTCAGGGCGTGGAATTTGACTATTCCACCGTGCACGCAGTCCGGACCATTAAAGAAGAAGGATATGAAGCAATCGTTATCAATAACAACCCCGAAACTGTCTCGACGGACTATACCACGTCCGACAAGCTGTATTTTGAGCCCCTGTGTCCGGAAGACGTGATGAATATCATTGAACTGGAAAAGCCCATGGGCGTGATCGTCACTCTGGGCGGCCAGACTGCCGTCAACCTGGCAGAGCCCCTGCATCAAAGGGGCGTAAACCTGATCGGCACCGGCTGTGAAGCCATCGACCGGGCGGAGGACCGGGATCTTTTTGAAAAACTCCTGCATGAACTTGGTATTCCAGAGCCCCGGGGCATGGCCGTGACCTGCGTCGAGGATGGGATAGAGGCTGCCAAATCCATCGGATATCCGGTGCTGGTAAGGCCCAGCTTTGTCCTGGGCGGCAGAGCCATGCAGATCGTATCCGGGGAGAAGGAGATGCGCCGCTACCTGCAGACGGCCGTTGAGATCGACGAGGACAGGCCTGTCCTGGTGGACCGCTATATTTCCGGTAAGGAACTGGAAGTGGACGCGGTCTGTGACGGCGAGCAGGTATTTATCCCCGGTATCATGGAGCTGGTCGAGAGGACAGGCATCCACTCCGGAGATTCCATCAGCGTCTATCCGACTTTCAGCGTTTCCGAAAAGGTCCGCCGGACCATCCGGACATATACAGAGCGCCTGGGCCTGGGAATCGGCATCCGGGGACTCTTTAACATCCAGTTCATCGTCGACCGGGATGATGAAGTCTACATCATCGAAGTCAATCCCCGGTCATCCAGGACGGTGCCTTTTCTATCCAAGGCGACAGGATGGCCCCTGCCTGATATGGCGGCCAGGGTAAGCCTGGGGATTTCATTAAAGGAGCAGGGCATTACAGATCTTTGTCCCGAACCGGGACAGAAGTGGTTCGTTAAAGTTCCGGTATTCTCTTTTTCCAAACTTTCCGGAATGGATGCTTACCTGTCCCCCGAAATGAAATCCACAGGTGAAGCCATCGGCTATGACTTTAAGCTGCACCGGGCCATGTATAAGGCCCTGACAGCCTCCGGAATCCGGGTCCAGAATTACGGCACTGTGATCTTCACTCTCGCGGATGAGGACAAGGCGGAAGCCCTTCCCCTTGCCAGACGCTTCTATGACATGGGTTTTAATTTAGAGGCGACTACAATGACAGCCGAGTATATGAGGGAGCATGGCGTCAGGGTAAAACTGCGCCGCAAACTGAGTGAGGGCAGTACGGAAATTCTGGATTCCATCCGGGCCGGCTATGTCAGCTACGTGGTCAACACCCGGGCCATTCTGTCCGGCGTTCATTATGAAGATGGCGCGGCCATCCGGAAATGCGCCAGCGAACACCGGGTCACCATGTTCACGTCCCTGGACACAGTCCGCGTCCTGCTGGACGTCCTGGAGGAAATGACCATCGGCGTCATGCCCATTTGAGTCATCCGCCAGCGACCCCGTCAGCGACCCCAGAGGTGGTTAACCACCTCTGGGGTCGCTGACGCATTTTGTAAAAAAATAAAAAGATCCGCAGGTGATATACTTGATTTACAAGATAAGATGGTTGGAAAAAAAGACTTTAAAATTGTAATAGGATGTAGAGAGGTGGAAATCATATGAAAATTTGCAGTAACTGTGGTGCTTCCAATACAGATTGGGCACATATTTGTTTGAAATGCAATCAGCCTTTTCGGGCTGCGGATCAGTACAATTATCCGGCAGCTATAAACGGTTCGAACAGCCGGCACGATGGAAACGGCAACCTGCAGGGAATGGGCGGCAGCAATGGTTTTCAGGAAGTGGATCCTTCCGAATTCTATACCCAGGTACGGGATACCAGAAATCAGGATGCTGCAGGCAGCTATTCCGGCCAGGCAAGACCCGGACAAGGACCGCAGAATCACTATGGCATGCAGGATGGCAGTCAGAACGCCGGTAAAAGATGCCGCTTCTGCGGGACGATGAATGAAAGTGTTGCCGCTTTTTGTGAATACTGCGGAAAGCCGCTGAATGAAAGCCGCGCCGACCGGAATGCGCAGCCTTTCGGCGGAGACCAGGGCTATGGCGGCAGGGATTCTTATCAGGCTTATCAAGGGGGTACAGCGTCTGCGCTTCTGGACAAGTTTGCCTCAAAAATGAAAATAAGTTCGACCATCTGGCTGATCCTTGGTATTTATCAGTGCGTCATCGGACTTCCTTTGATTATGTTCTTTGGCTATGGCCTTACGACCATTGGCCTGGGAATCTGGAATATTATCCAGAGCATGAAGAAGAAAAAAATGGCGGAACAGTATTATCGGGATCCTACAGGAATCGTTGCGGCGATGGAAAGCAGCCAGACCCTTGTTATCGTCTTTCTGATCCTGAATGTATTATTCGGCGGACTTCTGGGCGTCGCTGGTGCTGTCTATGATCTGACGATCATCAGTTTTGTCACCGGCAACAGGCAGGCTTTTGAAGCCATGGGAAGACAGAATTACACGACCAGAGGATTTAGTGCCTATAATTACAGATAACAGAAGGGCAGGCACAGGAAAAGATACCGGCGGAAGAATACACTGCTTATTACACGGTGAACGGCAGGAAGACTGCAATGAACAAAAGCAGCCGGCCGGCTGCTGATCAGGCAGTAAAAAAAGGGATTTTGCCGGGTATGGAGAGTATGGAAAGGAGGAGTATTAGTATGGCGGATTATTATCAGGAACAGAATTATCATAAAAACGGCGTAATATACTGTTCCCGCTGCGGGCGGCAGAACAAGGCGGATAACCGGTTCTGTATCTACTGCGGGAATCCTATGGAGGAAGAACCTGGAAATCCCAAGGAGGAAGGACCCGGAAATTCCATGAACAGAGGCCCCGGAAATTTCGTGCATGAAGGACCTGGAAATTTCATGCATGAAGGACCCGGAAATTTCTTTCATGCAGGGCCGGAACCCGGATTTGGGGCGAAGACGGCATTCGGGCAGGGCGGTGTAATAGAAGAAATCACGGAATTCTGCAGAAGTATTCCCGCATTGGTCTTTTATATTATTTTCTCCCTTTATGTGCTGCTGAATCTGATCTTCAACTTTGGTATTGGCACATTTTTTGCATCCATTCCCCTTGTTATGTTTGTGATCGCTGTATGGCTTATTTTCTACTCGAGTTATCAGCGCAATCTGACGGATGGGGGATTCCGGCTGATCAGTATAACGCTGATCATTGAACTGGTCGGAGCCATACTGTCTGCGATCGTCGGGTTTGGCGGAGTAGCTGTACTCTTTTTCATTGCAGGCAGTGCAGCGGATGATGGATCAATCACTGTTCTGGGCGTCATCACATTATTGACAGGTATTGTCGTATGTGTATGGAACTGGTTCTACTGGATGGGCCTGCGGATCCTTCCGGAAACGATCTCCCATGTCCTGCAGGGGAGAGAAACGTCCTATCGGACATCCCTGTTTTCCATTATCATGCTGATTATTGGCGGCGTTTTCCAGTTCTTTGGACTGATTCTTACGCTCTCATTACAAAGTGTCTACAGCGCCCTGTATGATGAGCTGTATTCTCTTATGAGCTATGGCAGTTATGGTTATGGCTATGGTTATGGCGGTTATTCGGAAATGGAATACATAATGCGCATCATACAGGCCCTGCTTCCCAAGACTGGTCCCATGGTAGTTTTTACCGCTTTACTTGGATTTGCGGTAACGGTCTACAGCATTGTGATCATGTTTATCCTCAGAAGCAGAAATCCTTATTCCGACTGAATAGTCCCGGCCCCGGTCCAACGGCCTGGGGGCGGCTGACCGAACGAGTGGTCCACGACCTCTGGGGTCATGGACCTTTCTTTCTGTTATTCCAACGGTGGTCCACGACCTCTGGGTGGTCCACGACCTCTGGGGTGGTCCACGACCTCTGGGGTCGTGGACCATGTGGGGTCATGGACCTCTGGGGTCGTGGACCAAAGTCTGCGCAAAAAGTCTGCAGCAGGCAGACATTCCGTGATTTCATTGGCCAAATTCCTCAAAATCAATGGCAGAATATTGCCTGTTTTTGTGGAAGAGACTGAAAAAGTCATTTAGTGATTGACATTTTACGAATAAAGAGACTATTCTTTGAAATGTGATTTAGAAAAGACTAAACATTTTCTAAATATTTTGAAGTGAAAAACTATTTAGTTAATTAAAAAAATAGGAGGAAAACAACATGCCCGCAAAGAAAAAAGCAGCTGAAACTGCAACACCTGCAAAGACAACCACTCGTAAGACAACCAGAAAGCCCGCAGTTAAGTCTGTCGTTACCATTCAGTACGCAGGCAAGGAAATGACCGCTGCATCTCTGGTAGATCAGGTCAAGGCAGCAGTTCCCGCTGATACAGTAATCAAGACTGTTAATGTTTATGTAAAGCCCGAAGAGAACAAGGCTTACTATGTTGTTAACGGCGAGATCACAGGCGACATCGATCTTTGATCACCACTGATTACACATAATTACATATAATTACACGCTGACAGAAAGGCAGCCCTGAGAGACTGCTTAAGAGAATCCGTCACACAGACTCCTGGATAAAGAGGAGTTCCGTGCGGCGGATTTTTGTTATATGATAGTAACAGTAATACAGGCAATACAGGCAATACAGTGAGAAACAGCAGGATACAGTTGACGGAGCCGGGACGCGTACAGAAGAAAACGTCAACGGTTCGGGAAAAGGAGGAAACAGCATGAAATTGGAACTTTTTATGGGAGATACATGCCCTTACTGCCGTCTGGTCAAAAAGGAGATTGAGAAGCAGGGCCGTACAGATGTTGCCTACTGCAATATCGACCGGAGCGAGGCGGAACTGCAGCGCCTGGTGGAAGTGGGCGGTAAAAGACAGATTCCCTGCCTGTTCATTGATGGCAAGCCCCTTTATGAAAGCAAAGACATCGTTGAATGGCTCCGGGCCAATCCCCAGTAAGAACAATCCCGATCAAAACAGAATCTTCGCAGCTATTCCGCAGTCATAAAAAGCAGTCATAAAAAACAGCAGCTATCAAAAAAGCAGTATAAAAAAAGCAGCAGACATAAAAACTCTGCCTGCCGTGTGTAATCAGGACACGGCAGGCAGAGTTTTGTTGCGATTATCTATGAATGACTTCAAAACTTCATCAGCATGCAGCAGCAGGCGGTAAGGGCCTTCCGGATTCTATAAATGATTTCAAAACTTCATCAGCATGCAGCAACAGGGGGTACGGAACCTTCCGGATCTTCAATAAATGCGTTTCGCAAAATGAGCTTCAAAGCTTCATCAGCCCCAGTCCGACGCTGCGGACATGGCCGCTGACACATTCCGCCAGCCACTGGGCCATGCTGGTCCCTTCCTCCGCTTTCATGGTAAAGCGCGGCGTACGGACCGCCGTATGGATGGTACCGCCGCCGGCTGCGATTGGATTGAAGAAGTTGTAGACAAAGATACCGAAATCCGGATCCAGTTCCTGCAAATGCTTCAGCATGACCCGCATCTGCTTGAAATAGGTCTTCTGCAGCCCGTAATCCGTCGTATACTCTTTGTACTTCATATCGCTGTAAAAGGCGCTGAGAAGGTAGTCACGGGTAGAACCGGCATAGAGACAGCGGAAACGGCCCGGATTGCGCTCATACAGAGCCCTGTACCATTCCAGGGTAAGGTTCTGCCCGTGAATGTCTTTCCAGGCGTGTTCCGGAGCGTTCCAGACATCCCGCACGGTATGGCGCCAGTGGGGACTGAGCAGCTGGGCGCTGTCAGAAAAAAGGGTAATGTCCCTGCAGTCCGGATAATAATCGTCCGCGATCTCTTCAGCCAGCGCAGGAACCGCAAAGGCGCCGGCGCTTTCGCCCGCGATCAGAAGCTTATCCGCCTCCGGGAACAGGGACTTGCAGGTGTCCATGGCCAGACGGAAATTCGTATGGCCGTGGAAATGGAGCGTTTCGGGATTCCCCTTTTCGGATATATAATCGAAATCCTGCCTGCCCAGATGCATATCACCGGTGGAATAGGGGATGACCAGGAAATTCCAGTCATCGAAAGGATTAGACGGATCCTCCGTCCGGGTGATTCCTGTATCGATATTCATGATCTGGGTAAAAGTCCGCAGATTATTCCAGTAATAATTGGGGAGCCATGCCGCCACTTTGCCGCCGGTCACAGGCCGGGCGGCTGTATAGGTATTCCAGGCAATGCCCCCTCCGGACAGGAAAATACACAGATTGCCGGACTGTCCTGCCTTGACATAAACGTGGAAGCTGGAGCCGTCTCCTGACATGCCCCCGGCCAGTTCCTTTTTATACCAGACTTTTTCGGCCAGGACAGCGGCTGCTCCCTCTTCCGGCTCGGGCAGAAGCGGGGGCTCCAGGCCTGCGACTTCGATTCCCTTGCCGATGGCCTGTTCTACAAAATCGCCCAGCTGGACAGCGGCCTTCAGATCCGGCCTCAGATGCTCTTCTTTACTCTTATTCAAATAAAGACCTCCATAGTCTTACAAATGCTGAATTCATATCACAGTAACGTCAAAATTATCTTCTACATATTGAAAAGCTTCTCCAGCGCCGTCTGCAGGGCCCGGTAGCGGAAGATCAGCATAAAGGCGGTCAGAATCAGCATAAAGGCGACGCATATGACAGCAGGGCCCCGGTAAGGGTTCCAGCCCAGCAGGACCGGAATGATCTGCAGCATGGACATCAGCATATCGCCCGCTATGATGACCAGATATTCATTCAGCGTCATCCCAAGGCCCTTGGCCACCAGAATGGAAAGGATGACCATGCAGAAGAAAGTGAGCGGGATGACCCAGGCCAGGGACCAGCCCCGCATACCGGTGAACCAGTCCGCGGCGACAGAACCGATAATGATCAGATATCCCTGGACATTCAAAGCCTTCAGGATATCATTGTGATAATACATAAAGATCATGAAATTGACCCAGACCAGAAGACCGATAAAGGCCCATCCCGGCACGAATTCCAGCTTGAACCCGCTGATCAGCTGGGCAGCCAGCAGGACGATCTCAAAACAGATCAGCAGGAAGGTACAGATCCGGGTCAGCATGACCGAACTGACCTTTTTTTGTCCCAGATCGGGGAAGACTTCCTCTTCCGGCTGTCCGCTCAGATTACTCTGGCACAGAGGGCAGCAGCGCTTATTGCCGCGGATACTGATCCTGCATTTCTGACAGTACTGCATACTTACGCCTCCTCATCTTCAATGTCTTTGTTATAGTCAGTGGTAGCCAGTTCTACATCGATGCCCATTTCCGTGATTTTGCGGAAGAAATTCATCATGACCGCATGCTCGGAAAAAGCGCTGGCGATCCCAAAGCAAAGTACATCCCCGAAGGAACTGATACAGATCTGGGCGTCCGGCGCCGCCATAAAGCAGCTGAATTTATGGATATAAGGGACCAGCGGCTCCGGCATGGTCACTTTGCCGACATTGGAGACCGTTCCGGTGATGCCCCGCTGGGCTTTGGCATTGGCCATGGAAATGACAAGATTTTTCAGGGCCAGGGGAACGATCTTGATAAAGAAATTGTGCTCCAGGGCAGCAAAATTGTTCATGGTCAGGGAGATCTGATCGCCTGCCAGCTGCCGTTTGAAGGAATCATTGACCACTGTGATGATGCTGTCAAGGGAACCGTCATATTGCTCCGGATAAAAAGCCACATTGATGACGCCGAAAAAGTTCCGGGCAGTATCCGAATGGAAATAGTTGCGCAGGTTGACGGGGACACTGAGGACAATGGGCAGCTTGCGGTCCCGGACAGACATCTCCTGCAGCAGGGCTTCGATATACAGAGATGTCGTAAAGACCGCCATGGTCGAATTGTGCTCTTTGGCCGCCTTCAGAAAAGCGGATGTGGAGACTGTGCCTTCCAGCAGATGGCACTGAAGGTTCTCATCCCGCTCCCCTTTGATATGATAGGCTTTTTTCGGGGCAAACCTGCTTTCTCTGGGCTTGCCGCTCTGTTTCTCATAAAATTTCTGGAAGGCGTCGTCATTGCGCCCCTGGACCGAGGCCCGTTCCGGCAGCGCCAGATCATCATCCAGTTCATGGCGGATTTTCAGATAGTTGGTCACGATCTGTTTGAGAAACTCAAAGGCGCCGGTCCCGTCCGTCAGGACATGGAACATCTCCAGATTGATCCGTTTCTTATAATAAACGACCCGGTAAAGCAGGTTTCTGCGGCCTTCATGATAAATGGCACTGCAGGGAGGTTTGTTCTCGATATGGACGATAGCCGGCGTCCGGGAAGCCTCCAGATAATACCAGAAGACACCCTTGCGCAGGACACTGCCGAAATAGGGAAATTCCGGGATTGCCAGATCCAGCGCTTTCTGCAGGGTACGTTCGTCAATGTCTTCATATAATTCACAGGTCAGACGGAAGACCCTGGTGTCGGTGCCGACCGCGGTGGAAGGAACGATCTTGGCGGCGTTATCAATTTTATACCATTTGGATGCGGCATCAGCCATTTGTCTAACCTCCGTAAAGAGTTGATTCCTGTCGGGAATTCCACCCGGTATCATCACTGGAAATCCAGCCGGAATAACTGCCGGAATCACCACTGGAAATCCAGCCGGAATCATTGCCGGAATAACTGCCGGAATCATCACCGGAAATATCATCGGAATGATCGCTTAAATTTATAGCCGGAGCAGCTGTGTCCGGCGCTTAACATCTAAACTAAGTCTACCTTTTTCAGCAGTCTCTGTCATTGAAAAAAAGCAAAAAGAAGATCCCCTGTAAAAAGATCCTGAAAAGAATTCTGAAAAAAACTGAAAAAAATCCTGATATTAATCTTTACGAAAATCTTAAGAAAAATCCGGAATCTGTGATATAGTAGGGAACAGTATTGTTTCTATTTCGGAGGGAACCAGAATGAGCAGCCATCATCACAAAACTGCAAAACGGGAGACTTTTACCAGCGGCCTGGGCTTTATTATGGCCTGCGTAGGATCCGCTGTCGGTATGGGGAATATCTGGCGTTTTCCGACCCTGGTCTCAGCCTGGGGCGGTATGACATTCCTGATACCCTATTTTCTGTTCGTGATCCTGATCGGTTCATCCGGTGTGACCGGAGAAATGGCCCTGGGCAGGGCCGGACACGGCGGTCCCGTCAAATCTTTCGGCGTCTGCACACAAAAAAGATGGGGAAACGCTTCCATAGGCCAGGCGGTGGGTATGATCCCGGTATTGGGCTCTCTGGCCCTGGCGATCGGTTACTCCTGTGTCATGGGATGGATCTTCAAATACACCTTTCTGGCTCTTTCCGGGGGCATGATGGCCATGGGAACGGATATAGAGACCATTGGCGCCGCTTTCGGAGCGACCGCCTCCGCCCACGGGGCCACCCTGTGGGTCATCCTGGCGGTATCTGTCAGCTGTCTGATCATGATCTTCGGCGTTGCGGACGGTATTGAGAAAGCCAACAAGATCATGATGCCGGTCCTTTTCTTCCTTTTTGTAGGTCTGGGACTCTACATCATGACACTGGATGGCGCTGTCAACGGTTATAAGTATATTCTGGGCATCAATCCGGCCGGATTTAAGGATCCCAGGCTCTGGATCTTTGCCTTTGGACAGGCCTTTTTCTCCCTGTCCGTGGCCGGTAACGGTACCGTAATCTACGGCTCCTACCTGAAAAAGGAGGAGGACATCCCCAGATCCGCCGCCATCGTTGCCTTCTTTGACACAGTGGCGGCTCTGCTGGCCTCCTTTGTCATCATACCTGCCATGGCCGTCGGGGGCGCAGCCCTGACAGAAGGCGGTCCCGGCCTTATGTTCATCTATCTGATCCAGATCATGAACGGTATGAAAGGCGGCAGAATCATCGAAATCGTATTCTATATCTGTATCCTTTTCGCTGGCTGCAGCTCCATCATCAACATGTATGAGGTGGCAACGGCCTTCCTGCAGGACAGCTTCGGCGTCCGCCGAAAACCCGCCGCGGTCATTATCCACGTATTCGGCGGCCTGACAGCCATTTTTATCCAGGCCATCGTATCCCAGTGGATGGACGTTGTTTCTATTTACATATGCCCGCTGGGCGCTTTGCTGGCCGGCATCATGTTCTTCTGGATCGCCGGAAAACAGTTCGTCCTCGAAAGTGTCTCACAGGGAAGGGATAAGCCTGTCGGAGGCTGGTTCTACCCCCTGGGCAGATATATCTACTGCGCCGCGGCCCTGATCGCCCTGATTGCGGGCGCTGCATTGGGCGGGATTGGATGATCCCGGGAAACTCACTCAGGTCTTAAAAATATCTCGCAGCTCCGCAATCACATTTTCATAATAGCGGACATACCTGTCGGGACTGTCCTCGTCAATGGGCCGTTCCCGGACCTCGATGCCGTAGGCTTCCAGCATGGCTTTTTCCTCGTCACGCAGGTCCTTCCGGCCGGACGGAGAGACAGGCGTATAATAGTAGGTCTTAGCCGTCGGGAAATGCCGCTTTTTGGTACAGGACAGATACCAGATATCAGATTCTGAGAAGTCCTGACCGAATCCCGCTATATACAAATCTCCGATCAGATAGTAATCCACCCAGCTTCTGGGATAGAAGATACCGCCCGCTTTTTTGGCACTTTCCACACGGTGCTCCAGATATGGCAGATAAGTCTGGATCTCATATTCCATCTTGCCGTAGAAATAATGGCCCATGATAATATGGCGGGGCTGGTCCACTTCCCCGTGGATATGCCAGATATTCCGATAACCCGGGTCTCCGGGCTGCACCGGCCGGCTTTTCGCGGCCTGCACATGGGAATAGCGGTGCAGGAAACGGACCGCGTTATTGCTGTAATACGGGACCGCGTAGCGGCGGTAGGGATTTCTGGCCCAGTAGCCGCATCTGCCGGTCAGGACCTTTTCCAGCTCATAGGAATAATTGGAAGTCAGGATTGTCTCGGTCGGAATCTCCGTGATCTTTTCCAGCAGAGCGGTATGCTCCGGCGTCAGATGGAAATTCCGCATGTACTCAGCGACTTCCTTCATACTGTCATAGACCTTGTCGTCTGTAGCCAGGACCACCTGCATGGTCAGGGGGATTCGTCCCAACAGGCCGTCATCCAGATCTTTGCGGGTCCGGACAGAATCGATCAGATTCTTCCATGATTTCATGTTGAAGGTCCGGTTAAAACCGTTTCCGATCATCAGGACCTTGGGACGCTCCGGCAGATGCCAGGGCTGTAAATCATTTTTATTGTTTGCGCTCATTCCATACCCCCGTGAGATAACGTCCGGCACAGGGATCATACTGTCCCTGCCGCGTCACTGCATGCGGCTGCTGCGCATGACACCATATCTGGTATCTGCCGGTTCATCCTGTGGCGCCGTCATCCTCACATATATATCATATCATTTCAGGAGAGAGCGGGTGCAACAAACTTCCGTTTGAAAAAGCGCAGAATAGCAGGACGGCGGAACGTTTTATATAGGAAAGTGTTACAAAAGGGAGTATTACATAAAGGTAGTTTTTCAAAAGAAAGAATTACAAAAGAAAAAATTACAAAAGAAAGAATTACAAAAAAAGAATTACATAAGAAAGAATTACAAAAGAACGTACCGCATAAATACATAAATACATAAATGCAAAGAAGAAAGGCCGGAGCCGGGAACCATAATCCCGTGCTCCGGCCTTTTCCGGATACTTTTCGAAACGATTTTCTTAAAGTATGTTTTACCAGCGAACTGCGATATCGATCTGGTAAGGGTTGTCATAGATAAAAGTACCTGTGTCACACACAATTGCTGTTCCCAGACTGGTCTCGACCAGGGAACCCAGCGGATGGACATCGAAGCATGCGGCGCACATTACGTAATCGCCCAGCATCTTCACACCGTCGTCCCGGACCCAGAATTCTCCTTCATAACCCTGCTCATGCATATACTCGATGATCCAGGTCATGTTCAGGTTATAATACGTCTCCTTGCCGGAGGGGCCTTCTACAGTTCCGATGACCCGGTTGAGGACGGGACCGTCCCAATCGTCGGATGCCTGTACAGGAACAACTGTTACATTGAAAAAGATAAATAAAGCTGCGAGTAACGCGCAGCCGCGTCTGCAAAGTTTACGAATCGACATTTTCATAAGCACTCCATTTCTTAGAAAGCACTGCGGTTTCAATTATCTTTACTTAATTCCTGAATGTTTGCAATTATGCAGATATTAAATAAATGTTAACTAATTATTAATCAATGACTGAATAAGGAAAAAAATAATGATACAAACCACAGTTTTCCAGAATGTTCATGCCGTACATAACACGGCAGAAAACCTGCCAAACTCCCTTGCTGCCCGGAAAACAGGCTTCCGGTTCAGCTCGGGAGAGATATTACAACTATGCAAAGAATTTGTAAAGAATAAACTGCTGGTTTTTATGAAGATCACCCGTTTTTATCCGAAACTCTTCGTTAAAAAGCAAGATTTGACTATTTTACGGTCCGTGAATGAGATTGCCTGCTGGCAAAAAGTACTGCAGGAATGTATTGGAAAACTTCCCGGAGACTGTTCCGGCAATATATACTAAAACGTTTAACCGCCAGATATACAAATATGCAATTTTCTTAATATTTGTCAAGGAATCAATGTTATTTTTCGGATTTCCGACGACAAGAAGCCCTTCTTCTGCGGCGCTGCAGCTGCAGCAATCGGCGGCGTGATTGCCTCCTTCTTCGGAACCCGTTATTTCGTATATCCCGGCATGGTCGGTTTCCTGACAATTCCGGACGCTATCTATGATCAGAAAGCGATTGACAACTGCACACGTCTCGGCTCAGCCAACCCTGACTTCAGCAGAGGTATCTGGGGTGCTTTGATCGGTACAGCCGTTGCCTGTGTACTTGCCTTTATCTTCGTACAGGTCGTCGGTTTTGATGATCCGCCGGAAATTCCGGAAGAGGACGAAGATGATACAGCAGCAGCCGGCACCGCCGCGGCTGAAGAGCCCCAGCTGGCCGACACCACTGTCTATGCGCCCATGAACGGCAAGGCAGTTCCGCTGGCCCAGGTTCCCGATGACACTTTTGCTTCCGGCCTGCTCGGCCAGGGCGTAGCCATCGATCCTTCCGAGGGCAAGCTCTACAGCCCCATCGACGGCACAGTCGCCAGCATTTTTGATACCAAGCACGCCTTCACATTTGAGAACGAGGCCGGTGCCGAGATGCTGATCCACATGGGTCTTGATACAGTCAACCTGGGCGGCAAATATTTCACCCCCAAGGTATCCGCAGGCCAGAAGGTCAAGAAGGGCGATCTGATCGCGGAGTTCGACATCAACGCTATCAAGAAACAGTACAGAATGTTCACACCTATCCTTGTTACCAACGCGGATGATTTCGCAAGCGTTGAAATCCTCAAGGCCGGGGGTGATGTCAAGGTTGGAGAACCTCTCTACACAGTCAAAGCCTGATGACAGATCCCCCGGGGGATCCGGCATCAGAACCCAAAGAGCGCTGGCGGACAATCCCTGCCCGCACAGGCAGAGTCCGGTCACAGATTTCCGGGGGATTTGCCGCCGGCGCAAATTCATAAGATTTCATCTGGCTGTTTTACAGTCATTGTTTGAAATGCGGTATATGGGGCTGCCGAAAGGCAGCTCCATTTGTTTCCGGAGACAGCTGTAATTGTGATATAATCGCATTGACGAACAAAGGATATGGATATACGGTGCGGACACAGGTGGAACCGTTGCCTTAAAATAGGCCGTGAAGCCTGATCGCAGGAATGTCGGCCCCAAAAACAGGAGGAACAGGAGATGACATATCCGATTTTGATGGCTTCCCAGATGCACCCCAATATGCAGGTGGCTATGTTCTGCCTGGGCGTGGGCGTCTTCATGATTGTGCACGGAAGGTATATGTGGAAACATGGAAAACCGGAGCTGATGATGGGATACAAGAAAAAGCCCGGCGAAAACAAAAAGCTCTATGCCAAAAATCTGGGACGGGCAGTCATGTTTTTCGGCGCGGGAATGATCATACTTTCCCTTCCCCTGAACGAAGAACAGCCCAATCGCCTCTTTGCCCTGGTCTGCCTGATCCTGTGCTTTGTCAACATAGGCGTGGCGGTGTACTTCTATATCCGGGCGGAGAAAGACAGATTCAAATCCTGACACACCTGCGCTGTGCCGATATAGATGTGGCAGTGTACTCCTATATCCGGGCGGAGAAAGACAGATTTAAATCCTGACAATACTGCATTCTGCCGGCAGGACCGGCAGAATATTTTTTTGAGACAGAGGAAAGATACATGATCGAACATTTTATTTTTCGCGATATTCGTCCGGAGGAGGCAGACCAGGCCATTTTGCTGGAAGAAATATGTTTTCCGCCCCACGAACAATGTTCCCCGGAGGACATTCGAAGCAGGATTGAAAAAGCACCGGAACTTTTCCTGGTCGCGGAGGATCCCGGGACCGGCCGCATCGCAGGCTTTCTGTGCGGAATCGCGACCAATGAAACACGCTTCCGCGACGCCTTTTTTACAGATGGCAGCCTGCATGATCCGAACGGCCGCAATATCATGCTGACAGGCCTGAATGTCGGACCGGCCTACAGAATGCAGGGGCTTGCCCGGACGCTTATGGCTACCTACCTGCAGCGGGAAAGTCTCAGACCCGTCCGCCGGGAGATGGCGGTCCTGACCTGTCTGGAGGAAAAGGTCCCTATGTATACCAGAATGGGCTTTACAGACAAAGGCATGTCTGCGTCCGTCTGGGGCGGAGAACCCTGGCATGAAATGACCTGTCCGATCCGATAAGCCCGAATACGCTTTTTCGAATCCCGGACCTTTACAGCGCGGCAGCTGCTCCTGACAAAACAAAGGCAACAGATCTGCCGGCCATAGAAATGTGAGCCGGGAATTCCAGTTTCCCGGTTCTTACTGATTAACAAAGATGAAATCTGCCGGCTACAGAAATGTGAACCGGGGATTTCAAATTCCCGGATTCTGACTGTTTAACAAACAAGACAGAGCGGGCCGCAATCTATCATGATATAATGTATACAAATCGTGTAATGTCTATGTAATAGGGTTCGCCACCCCAGAGGTGATTCGCCCCAAAACTGGTTCGCCACCCCAGAGGTGGTTCGCCAAAGGCAGTCCGCCCGAACGCTTGTAATGTCTAATATGTAAGGAGGTGCAGATATGCCGCCCAGAGGTCATTCAAGTTCAAGCCATTCAAGACCAAGCCGCTCCAGCTCCAGCCGCTCCAGCTCCAGCCGCTCCAGTTCCAGTCGCTCGAGTTCGAGCCGCTCCAGCTCCAGTGGTCCCAGCTCCAGGTCCAGCAGTTCCAGGTCCGGCGGATTTGGCTTCTCCCGCTCTTCTTCCAGGAGATCCGGCAGCGGACCGTCTGCTCATTCGACCAGCACCTATACCGGAAACCAGTCCTCTTACAGGGCAGGGAATACGTCAAATTCATACCAGCAGCCCAAAGCAAGGCCCCGCTACAACCAGCCCAGCGGCTTTATCCCGCTCATAGCTTACAGTACGGTCCGGCATCTGTATGGTCAGTCCCATGATTATGATTATTATCCCAACGGTTGGACCAATGATCAGGGCCAGACATTTGAAGCCGGCTATTATGATGAGAACGGAAACCGCTACGGCAATGTGGTCGTAGAGAATCAGGAGACCATCCTGACCTGCGAATACTGCGGCGCCCAGACAAAAGTCATCTGGACAGAAGGGATGATTCCCAACTGTGAGGCCTGCGGAGCGCCCCTTCGGATCGATCTTCAGGATAAAGGCCAGGAGCCGGTGTACGCTGCCGGTACAGGCGGAGAAACGACCCGGGCCAGACGCGGGATCAGTCCCGCAAAAATTATCCTGCTGATATTTGCCGTGATGGTCGTATTACGGATACTCGGAAACTTTGTTAGAAACAGTTACAGCAGCCAGTCCGTATCGAACGTCCAGGAGCAGACCCAGATGGATGACAGCATTTACGTGGAAGAGATTGGCCGTACCTGCTACCTGGACGGAGACAATTACTACGACGAAGAGACCCAGTGCTGGTTCTGGTACAATGAGGAACGCGCCATCTGGCAGTACTGGTACGAGGGAATCTCCTCCGACTATGGCGACTACGGCTGGATGGAATATGATTATACTTCCCATAAATGGTATATCGAGACCAGCCAGGGCAAATGGGAAGAACTTCCCGCAAAATACAGCACAGACAACCTTTGGCATTTCAGCCAGTCGCAGGATAGTATGCCCGACAGCATCTATGTAGAAGAGATCGGCCGTACCTGCTATCGGGACGGAGACATGGGCTACTATGATGAGGAGACCAACTGCTGGTTCTGGTATAACGAAAAAAGCAAGGCCTGGCAGTACTGGTATGAAGACATCTCCTCCGATTTCGGTGACTACGGCTGGATGGAATACGATTATTCTGAAGACCAGTGGTATATCGAGACCGGCGAAGACCGGTGGGAACCCCTGCCTTTCGAATATGACACTTCCGAATTATGGCACTTCAATGAAAAGAGTTGATCACTATTACAGTGAAAAGGGATGATCGTTATGAAAAAAACACATGCAATTCTCACCGCTGCCATGGCTGTTACACTGACGGCTGCCTGTATCCTTGTGCCGCAGGTGAAGGCCGGGGCCTTCGAACAGAAAGCTGACCGCAAGGCGGGGGCTACGTATGATGATACGGATATATATGATTACGAGGACACGGGATCTTCCACCCCTTCGCCTGCCGGAAAAGAACATAAGGCGTATAAGGCGTTTCTGGAGCAGTACGAGGGAGATGTTGAGGAAGCATCTTCCCGTGTGGCCGGAGAGTATGGTACCAGTGAGGAAATACACTATTTCAGCATCTATGACCTGAATCAGGATGGCACAGATGATCTGCTCACCTTTGAAATCGTCAATATACGTTATGAAAAAATAAGAGTGTATACCCTGGATAATAAAAACAATGTGGTGCCTTTCCTGTACGAAGACGGACAGGAAGCCCTGTTCGATAATAATCACCAGGCGAACGGCGCTTATGGCTTCTACGTCTGCCCGGAAGGGCATATCCATAACTGCTACAACGGAGGGTTCAGAAGCGAAGAAAATATCTATAAGGTTGAAGGCAATACGATTATCCTTTACCTGACCCACGTAGATGATTACCAGCAGAACAGCAATACCTATACAGAACAGGGGACAAAGATCGGCAGGAGTAAATATGAAACCCTGACAGAGAAGTGCTCTGAGGAGCAGTTCTCCTGGATTCTGAACAATGCGGAAGGCCGCAAGAGCCTCGGAAATTGATGGCCATTCGCACCGTACCATGAAGGCATGAAGGTATGGCTTCCGGTCTGGTTTCTGTATAACTGATGCAGCAACAGATACCGGAATGATAGAAATGATATAAAGATAAAACATAAGCAGAAAAAAGTGATGAAAATGAAAACCGCCGCCATGGCTTTGCGGAGCAAATCAACGCAGACCATGGAGGCGGTTATTATTCTAAAACATTCAGTCTGACTTTTGTCAGAGCAGAAGGGTGGAGCTTTGTTCAGGAATCTTCTTCCTGACGGAGCTCCTTTTTGCTGTTCTTACGGTCATACTTTTTCCGGGACTTGTGGACGGCGCCGCGGGGCATCCATCGGCCCAGGGACAGCAGGCGTTTGCGTTCCTGTTCTTTGGCGGTCAAAGCCCCTTTCTTTTTCTTAACCATCAGGGATTCCTCTTGTCAGGCTACCAGCCAGGTATGTTTCTTGACACTGTAGATCGGTACAAAGGGCAGCAGGATCGGTGTAGTCTTCACATAATTCTGATAAGCCGGCATATGTCCGTAATTCTTGTCCTGGCGGATCTCCAGCCGCCTGGCACCGCTGAACATGACATAAATGATACCGATATAACCTAAGAGGGCGACGGCCCATTCCAGAGCTGTATGGTAAACATTCAGGCCGGAAATAAAGACACCGGTCCAGAGCAGGAGTTCGCCCAGGTAATTGGGGCATCTGACAAAGCTGTAAAGGCCTGTGGAGACGAACATGTGGGCGTCCTTCTTTTTGGCTTCATTCTTCTGCCAGTCGGCGCCTATCTCCAGAAGGATTCCTGTAGCCATGAGAACGATGCCGATTACAGAGAAAATATCAAAACCCTTACCTGCTTCCATCCGGAAGAGGACCGGAGAGGTCTGTCCCAGGAACAAAAGCGCGCAGGCGATCCAGATGCAGAATTTTACGCCGACAGGCACATTGGATTTGGATTCCGCCTTGAGCAGCTTCTTATAATTGGCATTCTTCAGCTCGCGTACCAGCAGATATCCCGCCAGCCGCAGACCGTAGACAATCAGCAGCAGGCACATGATTACATGCGCCGGCAGGAGACTGCCGCGGAACATGAACAGCATGGCCGCCGCCAGGCCGGCAACAGAGAGGCCGTAGCCGATGGAAAAGAAATAAACATACATGACAAAGCCGGCGGAGTCCAGGATCAGGGCCAGGATTAAGTTGATCAACAGATGCATGATATACCCTTTCTTATGAGTGTTACTACTTGCAGCTTTTACTGTAAGTATCTGTCAATCTGAAAAGTTTGTCAATTTGAACGAAAACTGAATAAACTGGAACCACGAAGTCTGACTCCCTGGTTCACTTGGATGAACCACGAAGTCTGACTTCTCGGTTCATTTCAAAGACCGATACCCCCTGGATTCCAGAAGGCTCTCCAGCTCTGAAAGATCCTCGGTGTGGAGGACGATGATCGGCTGGCCGGTGGTCCTGTCCCAGGCGGCATAGAGATAATCAATGTTCAGGTTTGCCGCTTCCACCACTGACAGCAGTCCGGCCAGTCCGCCGACACGGTCACTGACCTCCACTGCCAGCACGCGGGTCTGTTTGGTCAGGTAGCCTGCTTCAGACAGAGCAGCGCAGGCAAGCTTGTCATTGTCGGTGAGCATCCGCACGGTGCCGAACTCTCCGTTCTCATTGGTAACAAAGGCTCTCATGTCGACGCCGGCCCCGGATACGGTCCGGACAAGCGTCATCAGGGCGCCTTTTTTATTTTCTGTATATACAGAGATCTGTTGGATCATTTGGTGTCTCCTTTTCTAATGTCGAGAAAATTTTTCAGTATGGTACGCCCTTCAGGGGTCAGGATCGATTCCGGATGGAACTGAACGCCATAGACGGGCAGCTCCCGGTGCGCCACCGCCATAATCTCCCCGTCCGCCGTTTGGGCGGTGATCTTCAGCGCGTCCGGAAGAGAGGCCGGATCTGCCGCCAAAGAGTGATATCTGGCCACTTTCGTCTCCGCCTGACACCCCAGGAACAGGGGACAATCCGCGTCCAGAGCGGCGATGGACTGTTTGCCGTGCATCAACTGTTTCGCGTAGGTAATCGTAGCCCCGAAAGCAGCGCAGATGGCCTGGTGACCCAGGCAGACGCCCAGAACAGGACAATCTTTCCCCAGCTCCCGGGCAGCTTCCATGGTCACCCCGGCGTCTTCCGGCCGCCCGGGACCGGGAGAGAGGATCACACGGTCAGGGTGCAAAGCCCGGATCTCATCCAGGGACAGTTCATCATTGCGGATCACCTTTATATCGGGATTCAGTTCTCCCACCATCTGGAACAGGTTATAGGAAAAACTGTCATAGTTATCAATGAGCAGGATCATGGTTCCACCTCCCCGGCCTGTTCCAGGGCGTTGACTACAGCCCTGGCCTTGTTGATGCATTCAACGTATTCTTTCTCCGGAACCGAGTCTGCTACGATGCCTGCTCCGGACCGGATGAAGACCCTGCCGCTTTTCTTGTAGGCAATGCGGATGGCGATGCAGGTGTCCATGTTCCCGGTGAAGTCCAGATAGCCGATGGCGCCGCCGTAGATGCCCCGCTTGTTGTTCTCCAGCTCCCCGATGAGCTGACAGGCCCGGATCTTGGGGGCGCCTGACAGAGTCCCGGCGGGGAGTACCGCTTCTACGGCGTCCAGAGCGTCACAGTCGTCCCGGATTTCGCCCCGGACAGTAGAGCCGATATGCATCACATGGGAATACCGCTCGATGGAGTGGAGCTTTTCTACCTGTACCGAGCCGAACCGGCTGATCTTGCCCAGATCATTACGTCCCAGGTCCACCAGCATGTTGTGTTCCGCCAGTTCCTTCTCGTCGGAGAGAAGGTCGGCTTCCAGGGCTTTATCCTCTTCTTCGGTCCGTCCTCTGGGTCTGGTACCTGCCAGGGGGAAGGTGTAGAGAACGCCGTTCTCCAGCTTCACCAGGGTTTCCGGGGAGGCCCCTGCTACTTCTACGTCAGTTCCCGAGAAGTAGAACATATAAGGAGAAGGATTCAGAGTCCGCAGAATACGATAGGTGTTCAGCAGACTTCCCTCAAATGGAGCGGAGAGCCGGTTGGACAGGACGATCTGGAAGATGTCTCCCTCCCGGATATAGTGTTTGGCTTTTTCCACCATGGCACAATAGGCGGCCTTGTCGAACAGGGGCGTGACTTCTCCCAGAAGCTGTCCGCCGGGTTCGTGTTTCTGCCGGCCGTTTTTCAGAAGATCCGCCATGTCTTCCAGTTCCCGGACCGCCTTATTGTAGCCGGTTTCCGGATGCTCCAGGTCCATGTTCACAATCAGCACGATTTTCTGGCGGAAGTTGTCAAAGGCGATGACCTTGTCGAAGAGCATCAGGTCCACATCCTTGAACCGCTCCGCGTCTTCGGTCTTCCTTTTGGCCGCAGGCTCCCGGTAAGTCAGGTAATCATAGGAAAAATACCCTACCAGACCTCCTGTGAAGGACGGCAGATAATCGAATCGCGGACTTTTGTGATCTCTCAGAATCTGCCGCAGATAGGAGGATGGATCGTCAGTGTGAAAAGTCAGGCTTCCCACCTTCATTTCTCCGTCCAGACAGGTGATTTCCAGCTTGGGGTCATAGCCCAGGAAGGTGTACCGCCCCCACTTTTCCCGCCCGTCCACGGATTCCAGGATATAACAGTGGGTAGATACGTTCTTCAGTTTTTTGAGGGCCTGAATCGGGGTGCACAGGTCGGAGAGCAGCTCGCAGCTCACCGGCAGGACCTTGCAGCTCCCGGTCTCCGCGATGGCCATGACCTCTTCCAGGCTTGGTCTTACGTTCATAACGGCTCCTTTCCCAGCCAAAGACAATAAAAAACGCCCCTGGCAGAATCATTTTCTGTCAAGGACGAATAAGTTCGCTTATCCGCGGTGCCACCTTGCTTCACGGAAAGGTTCCGTGCTCTTGGCGGGATACCAGCATATCCCCGGCAACTGACGTATGCCTTCACGTCGCAGAATACTCGGCCCGAGCCTTTGACTGCGCCCTCAGCGGTCCATTTGACAGGCTGTTTCTTACCCGGATCTCAGCACCCCGGATTCTCTGGAAAGGCATTTCCCGCCGTTATCTCCGCTTCAACAGTTTGGCTTGATTGATGAAAAAATTATCATATTTTTGACTGGTTGTCAATTGAAATAGCGACCTTATGTATAAAGACATTATGCATAAATACATTATGCATAGATATATTGTGCATAAAGAATGCATAAAGATGCATCAAGTATAAAGCTGATACTCCTGATACTCCTGATACTCCTGATGCTGCTCCTGATGTTGGCTCATGATGGTTCCTGATGCTGCTCCTGATACTGCTGCAATCATTGGATATGAAAAAGCTCCTGGTCATCGGTTTCTATACCGTTGACCGGGAGCTGTATTAATGACCGGGAGAGTATCCTACTTTGCTGTAAATTTGCTGTAAAGAACTGTAATTTCTTCAGCCCCGGAGCAGGACCAATTTTCAGGCAGCAGCTTATTTCAAATCTTATCCCGTCTTATCCCGGTTTTTGGGGTTTACACAAACCCTGAAACAGTCTTGATTTTCAGGCCGGTCTCATTCCTCCAGGAACCGGCGCAGCGTATCTGTAGGTTCCGCCAGGAGGACCTGCAGCAGATCTCCTGCCAGGATTACGTCATCTCCCCGTTCCCGGGCTTTTTCCATGGCACGGGATAAGTAGACATCAACGTTATTCGGATTGCTTTCTGCTCCGTGATTGAGAGCATGGCGGAGCCTGGCCCGCAGATATTCTGTATCGATCTTTCTGCTTTTGAACATTTCCCGCAGAATCTCAATATCCGCGTCGGCCTTTTCCAGTTCAGCTTCCGGCAGACGGAAAGTATCTTTTGCCCGCAGCTCCGAGAGTTTGAGAAGGCCCAGGAACCAGAACTCTATCCCGTAAGAATCACGCTCCATGAATTCTGCTTCGGAAGCGGCCCGCAGGCGGGCGAACTGCAAAGTATAAGACTGTTTCATAACTAACCTCCATGATAATGTGACAATGTAACTGAACTCGTATAAATGCTCAGGATTGGCCGGCAGTCTCAAAAGAATCCTCTCCGAGATTTTTCCATCCGAACCGGAAGATGGAGACAAGGATGGAAATAATGGTGATCGACTCATTGAGAGCCCCGCCCCAGGAATGGATGATCAGATCATACAGCAGGGTGCAGGGAGAGCCAAGCAGCTGGGTCAGCCGGATTTTCTGGGCATTTCTGGTCCAGTAGCCGATGCTGGTGACCGCGACAGAAGCAAAGGGAAGAAGGCTGGGCCATCCGGCCCACGTATATACAGTGATAACCGCCAGCAGTCCTATGACCCCTGCAAGTGTTATTTTGCTGCCGGCCCATTTCCATTTATCAGCCTTCAGCAGAAGTATATTTCTGACAATATTAACGATCAGGCTCAGAGCGCCGGTATATGCTCCCATCAGGAAGAACTGGACACAGAATACCAGACATCCCATCAGCTGGCACAGAAACAGGGCACGGTTGGACCGGATCTGATAGGAGATGATGAAAAGCGCTACGCCGACAAAGCCGATCGCCTGTATGAATAGTTCGTTCATATAAAAGTGTTTCCTCAGAGAAATAACAGAATCAAAAATTAGTATATCATGGTAAAACGAAAAAAGAATACAAATGCGTGGATTTCCTGATGAGCCAAAAATGAGTACTGGATTCATGATTAACGAACTAAGAAACTGGAACCCGGCAGCGCTAAAACAGACTTTTTTCAGCTCTGTGTAAAATAGATCGTGGAGAGATTTTTGAGGAAATTTTTGGCTCCTGCGTTCAGTTTTGCCGATTTTGCAGCAGGATACTCATTTCATGGCAAACTTATCAACTCATCAGAGAACTCATCAGAGGAATGTTGTCATGAGACATTTTTCTATATTTGCGTGGTATAATTACCTGATAAGAACAGTGGTGAGCCTTCAAAAGTGATATATCCGCAGCATAATCAGGGAGAACGCACATGCTTTCCGTGATCCAATACTCTTTTAACGCTGTCATGCCGATCATTCTGATGATCCTGGCTGGGGTACTGGCCCGGCGCGCTGGATTTCTGGATTCTGTGACATTGCGAAAAGTCAATAAATTCAATTTCCGCTTCAATCTGTGCGCCCTCATGTTCGTGAACATTTATGAAGTGGATTCCATCCGGCATATTCCGATCCGCATGGGCCTTTTCGTTTTGCTGGTCCTGACAGTTCTGTTTCTGCTTGGCCTGTTATTATCAGGCGTTTTTGCGCGGGAGCGTTTTCGCCGCGGTGTCCTCGTGCAGGCCCAGTTCCGGTCCAATTACGCCGTTATTGGACTTCCGGTCGTGACAGCTCTGGCCGGGAACGCAGGTGCCCAGATGGCTTCCTTCCTGCAGTTTCCCACCATCATGTTCTATAATTTCATGAGCGTAATCGTTCTGATGATCTTTGCTGATTATGAGGCACAATACCGGATGTACAACGAAGGTCCTCTGGCAGATATGCGGCCGGAAGAAAGGGAGAAAATGCCCGCTCCCTCTGCCGGCATGGATATTGCGGCAATCCTGAAAGGAATTGCCGCCAATCCTCTGATCCAGGGTTTGACGGCAGGTTTTGCTGTCCTGGTGCTGCGGGAGGTCATTCCTGTCAGTCCGGATGGTGCTCTCGCATTCAGCCTGCAGAGAGATATCCCCTGGTTCTATTCCGCTGTAAGCTCCCTCGCCAGAATGGCGACCCCTCTGGCTCTTGTGGTTTTGGGAGGTCAGCTGGAGATGAAAGAGATCAGAGGATTCCGCACAGAGCTGATCGCGGCTATCATCATGCGTTTGATTGTCGCGCCGGCGATTGGATTCGGCCTGATCCTGGCAGCTGCAAGGATGGGATATCTGGAAGTTGGACCGGTAGAAATAGCAGTTCTGATCGCCGTGTTCGGCTCACCGGCTGCAGTTTCCTCCATTGTCATGTCTTCAGAGATGGGCGGAGACGGCCACCTTGCCGGACAGATTGTTGTCTGGACCAGCATACTGGGCATGGTCTCCCTGTTCTTTATCGTATTTTTTATGCGGATGGGAGGACTGCTGTAGCCGGAAAAGATAGTAAAAAGATAGTATAAGAAGAGCTTTGGCTATTTATCACTTTATAGTTGAGATTTATAAATTCACGAAGCAGCTTCCTGACCGCTCAGTTTACCCTGAGGACCGTGCAGCTGTTTTTCTTCATTTGCAATATTGTTGACTTGAAGATAAGTTGAAGATAAGATCAGCGCTTGACCATAAGTTGAAGATAGCGAATAGATGTTCGTATTTTGTATTGACAAAGCAGAACGTACGTTTTATACTATGACGTATAGAAACGTACGTTCTGCTTTTTGGATGCTTCTGACGGTTTTGACGGGTTTTGACGAACATTTCTGATTTGCATGACGGAACGGAATGACAGCGAAATGGGAAGGAAGGGAAGGAGGCTGATCTTTCATGAAGGGATACATGGTAGAGTACGGGGCATCCGGCAGGAACAGCATGCTGGTGGATTATCGCAGAGGCAAATGCAGAGACTGCTTTGATCTGCGTGTGTCTGAAAACCAGTGTGTTTATCTCAGGCTGGACAGCGGAAAGAGCGCCTTTTTCGAGCCTGGAGATTATTCGATCCGGATGAACCGCGGAAGTTCTGCGTCCGGAATAACGCAAATGGTCGACCTCTTCTGGTTCAATTTGAGTGATCAGATCGAGCTGCAGCTGGATGACACAATACAGGTAATGGAACAGATGCTCAAATCGGTAGACCCGGAATTAAGACTGTTTTATCCGGTCGATGTCCGCGTCCGGACAGATATAACGATATGCATAGAAGACCGGGAGAAACTCCTCAGCTACCTGTATGACAGGAAATCCCGTGATCTTGCTCCGGTATTGGATAAGAACTGGCTGCAGAACATCCTGACGAAGCGGCTGCATGATATTACAGAAGAGACAGTGAACCGGTACAAATCAGAATCCGGGCTCAGTATTGTGGAATTACAGGAATTGAAAGAGACTGTTGAAGTTGCCATGATCAGTGACATCTGCGCGGTCTTGGATTCTCTGGGGCTGGACCTTGTTGCTCTGCGTACCGCAAGTATCCTTCCTACCAGAAACGGGATCGACGCGCTCCGCGGTAAAGAAGCGGAAACACTGGCCTGGTATAACCAGGTACAGATGGACCGCTACTGCAAACGCAGCGCCCGCGAGTCCAAAAAGAAAGAAAAGACGGTCCAGGCCGCCTGACCGACCGGTCAGAAGAAAGGTTGGAAGAGAGGTCAGAAGAGAGCTGCACATTTCGATGCAAATGTGCGGCTTTTTTTCAGCTAAAAGGGAACAGGATATATAAAACAGAGGGGAAAAAAAGGGAAAGCAGAACGATATCATTCAGAGAACCAGGGACTGTGTTTACTTTGGCAATTCAGAGGCAGTTAAACGGCAATTCAGATGTTTAGAAAAAGTTAGAAAAAAGGTTAGAAAATAGGTTAGAAAAAATTTAGACAAAATTTGTACACGTATGTATTGACTATCGTACTTATATACGGACAGAAACAAAACAGACTTGCGGACCGTAAAATCCGGAGCTGTTGACCTTCTGAACGGAAGAAAACGTATTTAACCCTGACGGGTTTGGGAATGGAGTCAATTATGAATGCTAAAGTAATGAGAAGCAGAGTCATGAAGATGATACCTTTAATTACAATGATGATCTGGGGAAGTATGTATGTAGCCAGCAGAGTCGTACTGCAGAGTATGCCGGCCCTGCTCCTTCTGTTCTTACGCTTTTCCATCTCCGGCGCGCTTCTGCTGGGGATCGGGAAGATGAAAGGCCTGCGTATGATCAGGAAAGAAGACTTTAAAGAATTGCTGGTCATCGCTTTCTTCGGATATTTCATCTCCAACGGTGCGCTGCTCCTCGGGATCCAGTATTCAAACGCGTCTTTTTCCTCCCTGCTTAACGCGCTGAGCCCCATTTTGATTTCGGTATTTGCATTCTTTCTTCTCAAAGAAAGAATGAACCGGCGGCAGCTCATTGCTCTGCTGATTGCAGTGGCAGGTGCCTTTATGATCATAGGAAACCCCGGAGAAAGCGTAACCCTCACTGGAGTGGCTCTCTGTACGGCATCCCTGGTTCTCTGGTCCTTTATCGTAATCCGGATCAAGAGGCTCACAGACAAATATGATCCAATCGTTGTGACAGGAGCCAGCATGGCGCTGGCGGCTGTCCCCGCGCTTCCCAGCGCGCTGGTCTGGATGCATGTTACCGGTGAGACGGCAGTGATTTCTCCCGGTCTGCTGCTTCCTCTTGGATATGTATGCGTGGTATGTACAGCATTTGCCCATCTTCTCTGGAATAAAGCGCTTTCAGAAGAAGACGCGACCAGGTGCGCTGCCTTTTATCCTTTCCAGCCCCTGACTTCCATGGCAATGGGCATCCTGTTTCTCGGCGAGGACTGCAGTATGAAATTCATGATGGGTATGGTATTGATTCTGTTTTCCATTCTGATCAGACAGATGCATTTCCATCATTCTCAACTTCGTCCCGCTGCGGCCTGATTCGGATGACATGAGTATATTATGATGAGTATTTTATGTTTTCTGTAACCCGGACCGCCATCATCCTGATTAAATGGGACTAAATGGTACTAAATGGGATTAAATGGGACGAAATGGGACGAAACCGGCAGCCTGAAAGTGCCTGTTTACATGCAGGCGAAGAACACTGCAGTGAAATGAAAACCAGAAAGAAAGATCCCCGTAACCGGTATATCCGGCTGCGGGGATCTGTTTTTTAGAGGCGGGATATATGGTATATTCTCCGGGTCAAAAAATCTTTTCCGCGATCGCGGTATTACAGCCGAAGCCCCAGCTTGTCTGGTACAATGGATACAGGATCGAGACCATAGTAATACATTTGGAAATCTTATCCGTAGCGGAGCAGCAGGGAACAATGACAGCCTATGACAGCCCAAAAATGACAATATGGTGACAGTATGAGAATATTCCATTCAGAACGTGAAAAACATAGATATTATAACAGCCTCAGTGAAGAGCAGAAATATGATGCCTTCTCGGAGATCCTGTTCGAGTCGGAAAGTGTCGTGTTTTTAGGCGGAGCCGGCGTTTCGACAGAAAGCGGCATTCCGGATTTCAGGAGTAAAAACGGACTCTATAAGAAAAAGGACAGGCGTTTTGCCCGCTATAAACCGGAATATCTGCTCAGCAGTGAATGCCTGCGTAAGAAGCCGGAGCTGTTTTTTGACTACTACAGAAAGAACCTGGATGCCAGAACAGTGGAACCCAATGCGGCCCACAGAAAGCTTGCGGAGATGGAAGCCTCGGGCAGGCTGCGGGGCGTGATCACCCAGAACATAGACGGACTGCACCAGAAGGCAGGCAGTAAGAATGTGCAGGAGATCCACGGCACCATCTGGAAGAATCACTGCGTATCCTGCGGGGCGGAGTACGATGTAAACTTTATATTTGACAATCCGGATCCGGTGCCCCGCTGTCCGGTCTGCGGCAAGACAGTCCGGCCGGATGTGACCCTGTACGGGGAATTCCTCCCCCAGCCTGCCTATACCAACGCCATCAACCTGATCGGCCGGGCGGACTGCCTGATCGTAGGGGGGACATCCCTGGAAGTAGGATCCGCTGCCCAGCTGGTCCACATGTTCCACGGCAGCCATCTGGTGATCATCAATAAAGGCAGGACCAAAATGGAAGGCGCGGCGGATCTGGTCTTCCATGACAGCATCGGCAAAGTGCTGGAGAGAATCTGACGAATCAAAGACTGGCAGAAGAGGAATTACGCAGGAGAGGAATTTTTTGGAAGAGGAATTTCCTGGAAGAGGAATTACGCAGAAGTGGAATTGCACGGAAGAAAAACTTCGCAGAAAAAGAATTGCGCGGAAGAGGTATAGCGAATGGCATCTTACAGAGACAGAATCGTCACTTATGTAAAGGAGACATGGCAGGTATCGGAGGAACACCTGTGGAGACGTTTTCCTGATTATGTGATTTTGCGCCATGAAGACAATCAGAAATGGTTCGGTCTGATTATGGATGTTCCCGGGACAAAGCTGGGGCTGGCCGGTGAAGAGACTGTGGATATTCTGAATGTGAAACTGGGAGATCCGATCCTGCGGGACATGCTGATCCGCCAGGAGGGCTTCCTGAAAGGATATCATATCAGCAGGGGGAACTGGATTTCCATATTACTGGACGGGACTGTGGACTTTGCGGAGATATGCAGGTGGCTGGAGGAAAGCTACATGGTCACAGCCTCCAAAGAAACAAAACACAGGCTGCGGCCGCCCAAAGAATGGATCATTCCCGCCAATCCCAAATATTATGATGTGGAAGCGGCTTTTGCCCGGGCGGATGAAATCGACTGGAAACAGGGCAAAGGAATTAAAACAGGCGATACCGTTTTCATGTACGTGGCAGCGCCCGTATCGGCAGTCTTGTATCAGTGTCTGGTGACAGACACGGATATTCCCTACCGCTATGATGACGGAAATGTGCGGATTAAGACCCTGATGAAGATCCGGCTGATCAAAAGGTTCGCCCGTGACCGGTTCACATTTGATGTCCTGGGCAGGGAATACGGAATCTACGCGGTCCGGGGGCCGCGTGGAATCCCGGAGAGCCTCAGCCGGGATTTCCATGCAGCTGAATCACTGCCGGAGGCATCTGTTCCAGCCGGCAGCTGACCGGCTCTGCCTGAGGCATCTGTTCCAGCCGGCAGCTGACCGGCTCTGCCTGAGGCATCTGTTCCAGCCGGCAGCTGACCGGCTCTGCCTGAGGCAGCTGTTCTGGCCGGCAGCTGACCGGCCCTGCCGGAGGGGCTCTAAAAAAGATTACGCGTAAGTGTGGTATGCTTTATGAGGCCTGGAAAAATAATACGCCCCATTTTTCCGGGGCAGGTTTTACTTGCGCGATTATCAGGTGGCCGACCATAGAAGACCGATCGCACCACGAAACAGGGATAACAGTAAGTTTCTGCTTCCGGTCGGTCATAGCAGTAAGTCCCTGCTCCGGGCATAGCACGAAGCCCCTGCTTCTTAGAGCCGGCGAAAGTGGCGGAAGTATATCAGGAAATGATAATAACAGGAGGAACATGGTCATGACAGATTTAAATAACGCAGATCAGTTTGACACCGGTCATGCCAAAGGATATTCGGACGATATTATGTCTTCTTTTCTGACAGAAGACGAGATCAGGTCCTGGAAACAGGATTTGCAGAAACTGGATTCAGACGCGTGGAAGAAGGAAACGGACTTTGCTGCTGCTGCAGACGGTTTTGGAGATATATCTGATTTTTTCAAAAATGACGAGCATGCGGACGGTTACGCAGGTTTTCATGAGGCGCAGGGTCTGAAGGAAAGCCACAGCGTCCTGGATGACGGTGAGAATACCGGCAAAGCAGCAATGGATTCCTTCTGGGGGAGAGAAGCCGGATTGACCGCTGACCGGGACCTTATAAGTGAATTTATTCAGGAAAGCGTCGTGAAAGATCAGGCCATCACCCGGGTACAGGATGCCAGGGTATCGGAATATGATGTCTATGCCACAGATGACAGAGTAACCGAAGACGATGTGATCGCCCCGGACGACAAAGTATCGGAGGACGATGTCTATGCCACAGATGACAGGGTGACAGAGGACGACGTGATTGCTTCAGACGAGAGGGTTTCGGAATATGATGTCTATGCCACAGATGATAAAGTGGCCGAAGACGATATAGCTGCCACTGACGACAGGGTCTCGGAAGACGAAGTCTATGCCACAGATGAGAGTGTAACGGAAGATGAGGTGATCGCTTCGGACGACAGAGTATCTGAGGACAATATTTATGCTACAGATGACAGAGTAGCCGAAGACGAAGTCTATGCCACAGATCAGGAGATCCGGGAAGAGGAAATCGCGCCGGATCAGGATATCAGTTATACCTACACCACGCCTGATCCCCGGAAAGGAAGTACAGGACATTCACCGGATCCGGCCTCGAATAAGACAGAGAGAGATTTTAGTTTCTTTATAAAAGTATTCGTTTTCATCATAATTGCTTTGTATATCCTTTTTGGATAGAATGGTAAGCCCATGCCGGGCTTCCTTCGGTCTGCCGGGGTTCTATCGGTCTGCCGGGATTCTATCGGTATTACGGAGTTCTACCGGTCTGCCGGGTTTCTAACGGAGCGGAATAGACATGGTTCATTAGACTTCCCGGTTCATTATGAACCAGGCGTCAGACTACCCGGTTCATCTGTTGTGAACCAGGCGTCAGACTTCCGGTTCATCTGTTGTGAACCGGGCGTCAGACTTCCGGTTCATTCCTTCTCAATCCGCTTCCGCAATCTCTACGCTGCCGGAACGGGCATAGGCCGGGTTCTCGATTTTGTCAGTAATGATCTGGATTGCGGAGAAAGGGGCGAACGTGATCGGGGTGACCCGGTCGAACTTGCTGCTGTCGCACAGGCACCAGCACTGGAGGCTCTGTTCGAAGGCGCACTGCTTGATCAGCGCTTCATTGGGATCCGGCGTCGTGAAGCCTGCCCGCAGAGATACTCCGTTGGTACCCAGAAAACACTTAGTGAAATGATATTTGCGCAGGCTGTCGATGGCCAGCGGACCTACCAGTGCTTCAGTGGAGGCTTTGAGTTCTCCGCCCGGCATGAAAACACGGCATCCCTTACGGGCCAGCTTTCTGGCGTGCATGACAGAATTGGTCACGTAGGTGGCATCCTTCTCCTCAATATATTCCACCAGCATGGCTGTTGTGGTACCGGCGTCAATATAGACGAAATCATCCGGTTCGATCAGCAGGGCTGCGTATCTGCCGATGCGCTCTTTCTCCAGGGAGTTGATCGAGGACTTTTCATCCATGGTCAGTTCGCGGACCAGCATGCCGCTTTCCAGGGCGGCCGCCCCTCCGTGGATCTTTCGCAGTTTTCCGGCCTGTGCCAGTTTTGTCAGATCCCTGCGGAGCGTCGAGGCGGAAGCCCCGATTTCGTCCTCCAGCTCTGTAATGGTAATGGTCTCCCTCTGTTCCAACAGGGAAAGGATGGTTTTCCAGCGTTCTTCTGTCAGCATGGTTTTAAGGCTTTCTGATTTCATATTTTTGTAGTTTTGTCTGATATGTAAAAAGTATACCGCAAAAAACGGCTTATGGCAGATATGAAAAGTAAAATGAACGTAAAAGCAATATGATAAAAACCGGCCGGATGTGCGTTTCCGGCCGGTTTCTGATTTTGCTTAAGTTATATTTAAGTTATGTTCAAATTCAACTTAAGTTATGTTAAAGATTTGGTCTGGGGCTGATCCCGGATGATCCGTACAGGATCCGGGGATCCTTGTACTGCCCTGGTTGAAAGTCCGAACCGTTTTCTTACTTCAGGCCGCTCTCTTCGGGAGAAAGAGGCTTTTTCAGGAAGGACAGGACGAGGCAGCCAACGACGGAGCCGACGATCAGAGCTACCAGGTACATGACCGGGTTGGTGATGACCGCGATGACCCATGCGCCGCCGTGCGGAGCGGGAGACTGGCAGCCGAACATGCAGCTCAGTGCACCTGCGACAGCGGAACCTGCGATACAAGAAGGAATGACGCGGGCGGGATCCGCAGCTGCGTAAGGGATAGCGCCTTCAGAGATGAAGGAGAGACCCATGATGTAGTTGACAATTCCTGCTTTACGGTCAGCTTCGGTCCAGCGGTTCTTAAAGATTGTGGTGGACAGAGCGACTGCGATCGGAGGAACCATACCGCCGACCATGACGGCCGCCATGATCATCTTGCCGGCGTCTGTTCCTTCTGCCAGCATGGCAGTACCAAATACATAGGCTGCTTTGTTGATCGGGCCGCCCATATCGATGGACATCATGCCGCCGACGACCGCGCCCAGAAGAACCAGGTTGGTGGTGCCCATGCCGTTCAGGAAGTTGGAGATGCCTACGTTGATGGCTGCCATCAGCGGGTTGACCGCGAACATGACCAGACCGATCATGAAGATGCCGACCAGAGGGTAAATCAGGACGGGCTTGATGCCTTCCAGGGAGTCGGGAAGCTTGTCACAGGCTTTTTCCAGAAACAGAGTCAGATAACCGCCGACAAAACCAGCCAGCAGGGCGCCGAGGAAACCGCCGCCTACGAGCGGGGCATCCGGGTTAGCCAGCCATGCGAAGGAGTAACCTGCGCTTGCAAGCGCGCCGCCGACGAAACCGACAGCCAGACCGGGACGGTCCGCGATGGACTGGGCGATGAAGCCGGCCAGGATCGGAAGCATGAAGCCGAAGGCTGTATCACCAATCTGCTTGAAGAAATGAGCCAGCGGTGTGGAGGAACCGTATGCAGAGGTTCCCATGCCGGGCTGGTCAAGCAGGAAGGCGATGGCGATCAGGATACCGCCGCCTACGACGAAGGGAAGCATATGGGAGACACCGTTCATCAGGTTCTTGTAGAATACATGGGCGGTGCTTTCTTTCTCCGTGGATCCGCCGGAAGCCGGAGCCGCGCTGCCGTCCAGAACGGGCGCTTCATTGTTCAGGATTTTGTTGATCAGTTCATCAGGCTTGTTGATACCGGCGGTTACGTTGGTCTGCAGAACCTGTTTGCCGCCGAAACGGTCCAGATCGATCTTTTTGTCAGCTGCGATGATAATGCCCTTTGCGTTGCGGATCTCATCAGCAGACAGAACATTCTTGGCACCGACGGAACCCTGGGTCTCGACTTTGATCTTGATGCCTTTGGCGTTGGCTGCCTTTTCCAGAGCTTCCGCTGCCATGTAAGTATGGGCGATACCTGTCGGGCAGGCTGTAATGGCCAGGACTTCATATCCGCCGGACTCAGCGGCCTGTTCCATCTTGGTGACTTCTTCCGCCAGCTTGGCTACTTCAAATTTGTCAACGATATCCAGAAATTCCTCTTTGGTCTTCGCGGCACGGAGAGACTTTGTGAAATCATCATCCATCAGCAGGATGGACAGACGGGAGAGAACTTCCAGATGTACGTTGTCTTTGGTGTTGGGAGCGGCAATCAGGAATACCAGGTCGACCGGTTCACCGTCCAGGGATTCATATTCGACACCATTGGGAATGGTCATGGCTGCCAGGCCGGGGGCTGTGACCGCGTCTGTCTTGGCGTGGGGGATGGCGATACCGTCGCCGATACCGGTGGTATCCTCTGCTTCACGTGCAAAGACGCCTGCTCTGTAGCGTTCTTTGTCGTTGATGTTGCCCTCGTTGTACATCAGGTCGACCATCTGGTTGATGGTGTCCTTCTTGTTTGCGGGGCGGCCGCCCAGCTTGATGCCTTCCGGCTTGAGCAAATCTCTGATTCTCATACATTCCTCCTGTATTTTGAATAATTATATCTTGTCCGCTTTCGATGTCCGATACCCGGATGTCGCTTCTTAAAAGCGTACTGTACTGTTTCTGCTGACGCGCGTGAGATGCTTTTACAAAACCTTTTTTTAAATCCCTTACCGGAACTTATTTGAATCTATTTGAATTTATTTGAATTTATTTGAATCTCATCGCGGTCATATTTATCAAGTTATTTTTATCAAGTGATTTTTTTAGGTCATTTTCAGATGGTCTTTAACAGGGCTTCTACCTCAGGCCGGGTCGCCAGATTCTCGGAGAACGCGCTGGCAGAGCCGGTGCAGAGGCCCATACGGAAGGCCTGTTCAAAGTCGTTTGTCTCGATCATGCCGGTCAGGAAGCCTGCCACCATGGAATCGCCGGCACCAACGGAATTGACCAGTGTGCCTTTGGGTGCGGGACTGCGCAGGACATCACCTTTTTCGGAAATGAAGACCGCGCCTTCACCCGCCATGGAAATCAGAACGTTGCGCGCGCCCCGTTCCTGCAGCTTCTTCGCGTACGGAATGACCTCATCCTGGGTCTTCAGGGTGACGCCGTAGATCTCGCCCAGCTCAATGTTATTGGGCTTGATCAGATAAGGATGATATTTGAGGACATTGACCAGAAGGCCGCGCTCCGCGTCTACGACGATCCGGATTCCGCGCCCGTCCAGACGTGCCATGATCCGCTCATAGACATCATCCGGGAGCGTAGAAGGGATGCTGCCGGAAATGACCAGCAGGTCATCAGCCTGCAGAGTATCCAGTTTGGCGTACAGGGCTTCCAGAGCTTCCGTTGTGATCACTGGACCCTGACCGTTGATTTCGGTCTCTTCATCGGATTTCATCTTGAGATTGATGCGGCTCATGCCTTCCGGGATCTCGATGAAATCGGAGAGAACGCCGAAAGTAGCAAGGCGGGCACAGATTTCCCGTCCTGTGAAACCGGCGATGAATCCCAGTGCCGTGCTCTCATGTCCCATATTTTTAAGAACGATGGATACATTGATTCCTTTGCCGCCGGGGAGGATGTTCTCATAGGTGGTACGGTTGATGACGCCCGCCCTGAAATGGTCGGCTCTCACAATGTAATCCAGAGAGGGATTAAATGTAACTGTGTAAATCATTGCTTCCTCCAATATGCTGTGGGATCAGCCTCCGCAGGCTCATCCTGTTAACGGGGTGCGCAGAAATGATTGAAAATGATTGATAATGACTTATTGATTTAAATAATACCACAAAAGCGATAAAAATCAACCACTTTTTGCCATTATTTCAACAAAAATTAAAATATATAGTCAAAAGTTGCCATTATCCCTGAACCGGGCGTCAGGCTACTGGTTCACTCCGGCATGAACCGGGCGTCAGACTTCCCGGTTTATGTGAACCAGGCGTCAGACTTATTGGTTCCTTTAGATGTTTTTTCCTGAAAAATACTATATACTTGAAGTGCGTGCTGCAGGCTCACGACCTCAGAGCTCGCTTGCCAACAGGTGCACGACCTCAGAGCTCGCTTGCCAAGAGCTCGCTTGCCAATAGGTGCACGACCTCAGAGCTCGCTTGCCAGTAGAGGCCATGTAACAACAGGATTATTGTTAGGGAGACTATAACGAGGATGAATGATAATCACAGACAAAGTGACGACGGGTCAGTGAATGATAATGATCTTTTTTCCGGCATCTCTTTTGAAGATACTTCGGCAGAAGACAAGAATACGTCGTTTGGGATTGATCTTAATAAGGAATTGGACAGTCTGTTTTCAGAAGATCTTGGACAGTCCTCGTTTCTGCAGGACATATATGACGGAACCAATACTGGAACGAATCAGGGCATACAGGACCATGAGAAGTATCACAGTCAGAATGAGATTCTGGAAGAGGTTCCGCCACCCGTTTCCGACCGGCAGCAGGAAGATGATCTGGAAAGCCTGGTGGAGGAGATTCTCCGCTCAGATTCAGATACACCGAAGTACGAAGACAGCAGGAGTGCACAGGAACCTGCCGGGGGATCGTATACTGCCGGCGGCAATGACGAAAAGGCGGAAACACAGGAGGAACGCGCTTCGGACAGCAGTTCGAAGAAAGGTCCGAAGAAAGACGAGATGCGGAAAATTTCTGCCTCCGACATAGATAGAGACAGTTCCGCTATCATAAGTACGAAAAGCAGGGGCAGGTCGCTGTTCCTGTTATCTGCCGCTTTTTTTATAGCTGCCGGTATTATATTCGCAGGACGTTTTTTCATTGGTTTAGGAACAGTTCCCGGGATGCATTCTGCCAGTCAGACAGAAACAGGGGAAGATTCAGACTACAGGGATCTTTCGATGCTTGGCAGCAGATACAAAGATATCTATACCAAAAAGTATATTGCTTCCTATGAAGGAGAATGGGGAGTTCACTATCCTGAAATCTGTGTAATTGATCCAACTTGGATTATAGGCTCTGCTGAGAATCCCATCGTACCGGAAGAGAATCAAAGTTTAGCATCCATATCCTCTGTTACAGGATATGGGTGCTACAACAGATTTGAAGATGACGAAGATTTTTCACTTTGGTATAGATGTTCAGGATTTACGGTCAGTTATGCCCGCCCTGATGAAGAACCGTGGCATTTGTTTATTAATTATGTGTATCCTCCTGCGATTTCGGACAGGGATAGGTTTTTTAAGGCTGTGAAGAACGACTATAAGTATCCTGCACAGTACGGGGGGCCAGATGATACTGAATTCCGGACAGGGGACATTCTTGAAACAGAAATAAACGGCAATCCGGTCTACTATATAG
Organism: uncultured Lachnospiraceae bacterium; assembly: GCA_902789735.1. Lineage (GTDB taxonomy): Bacteria > Bacillota > Clostridia > Lachnospirales > Lachnospiraceae > CAG-791. The sequence continues at coordinate 36,329 of CADAOZ010000006.1, read as the reverse complement.
TTACAGATTTCGATGATCCTTCTGGCCCTGCATACAGGGATGTGATTTCCTTTGAGGAAAAACCTCTGGGATATGCTTTCATAACAGGATACAGGTTCAGAGCAGATGAATATTCCGACCCTGAGCAGGCGTTATTAAAGGTTTACGAACATCTGGAATTTTACACTGATGATTTTGAAAGCATAGAAGCCGGAGGGGAGCTCTTTTGCCAGACAAGGCTTTACAACCTTCAAAACGGCCACAGTGCCGAATTGGATTTTTCTGATATGGAAATCACCGAATCATATTTAGATGGTCCGGATCAGGCGACATTTTACTCGGGCGATTACTCTTTGGATCATATATGTGTGGCGACTGAGTACAAAGACACTATCATCTATAGTCACAGTGATGGACCTTTAGAGAATTATGATTATCATTTCCTGGAATTCCCATATTTAGGGGATTTTAACAAAGAATATAACTTAGAGAACACGGATCACAAACTATTCTCTTTTGACGGGCGGACAGTGCATTATTACGTGTATGACGTGACAAAGACTGAAACCACACAAGAATCGCAAAGTTACGTTTTTGACACGACAGAAACCGAACAAGATGAGCCTCTGCCTGTTAAGTTCTTCTGGTTTGTAATTGAGGATGGACAAGGAGGGGAAATCGTCCTGGCCCTGGAATATAAGGGAACATTTGCGGATGAGTTTGATCCGGACAACTTTGATCCGGAGAGCTTCCTGGAAGAACACCTCACTATTGAATGAAGTCGTTCACGAGCTCTTGTCGCTCATGAGCTCAGGGTTCATGGACAGGGTTTGTGCGCTCAGAGCTCATAGACAAGAGCTCGTTTGCCAGCTCACGGACACCAGATCTACGTAAAAACAGCTGTCTGACCACTCAGTTTCCACTGAGGATCAGGCAGCTGTTCAATTTTGCGTTTATTTCACGTTCACGAGCTCAGAGCTCCCGGACCCCTCACCGTTCACGAGCTCAGAGCTCACAGACACGCAAGGTCGATCTCCGTACAGAGGTCTTTCCAGGAGCAGCCGGGACAGCACGCATCCAGAAGCGCCCTGCACATAATGGGAATACCATAAGGATCTGTACGAATCTGGTCGTAAGATTCATCATCCGCGGAAGGAGGATCCTGCCCGGCAGGAAGCCTCCAAACAATCGTATCCCCTTCCTTAAGCTCAGTATGCGCAAGCACCAGAGCGTCAAAACGTTCGGGAGAGGCAGAGTCACAGACCCCGTTCCGGCAATGGGGACAGGCTGCGCACAGGTCATCACTTCCGTGGACGATCCTGATCCTGGCACCGGAGGGACTCCGCAGGGCAGCAATCACAGATTTCATTTTCTCATCAAAGGCCGGACTGTAGCCATGTCCCCGGTAATTCTGGATACACAGAAAATGATGGGGCCGCAGGCGCAGAAGAGAAAAATCATCATGAGAAGCGGATGATTTATTGGATTTATTGAATCCGGCTGATGAGGTGCGGGAATCGGGCAGCATCACATGTACCTGCTTTCATTCAGATTGTTTTTAACAGGGCTTCCACCTCGGGCCGGGTCGCCAGATTTTCGGAAAAAGCGCTGGCAGAGCCGGTGCAGAGGCCCATACGGAAGGCCTGTTCAAAGTCTCCGGTCTCGATCATGCCGGTCAGGAAACCGGCTACCATGGAATCTCCGGCGCCGACGGAATTGACCAGTGTGCCTTTGGGCGCGGGACTGCGCAGGACATCGCCCTTCTCGGAAATGAAGACAGCGCCTTCGCCCGCCATGGAGATCAGGACGTTACGTGCGCCCCGTTCCTGCAGCTTCTTCGCATAGGGAATGACCTCATCCTGGGTCTTCAGGGTGACGCCGTAGATTTCGCCCAGCTCTATGTTATTGGGCTTGATCAGATAAGGATGATATTTGAGGACATTGACCAGAAGGCCGCGCTCCGCGTCTACGACGATCCGGATTCCGCGTCCGTCCAGACGTGCCATGATCCGCTCATAGACATCATCCGGCAGGGTAGAAGGGATGCTGCCGGAGATGACCAGCAGGTCATCGGCCTGCAGGGTATCCAGCCTGGCGTACAGAGCATCCAGAGCTTCTGTTGTGATCACAGGACCCTGACCGTTGATTTCGGTCTCTTCATCAGATTTCATCTTGAGGTTGATCCGGCTCATACCTTCCGGGATCTCGATGAAATCGGAGAGAACACCGAAAGTAGCAAGGCGGGCACAGATTTCCCTGCCGGTGAAGCCAGCGATAAAGCCCAGCGCTGTGCTCTCATGTCCCATATTCTTAAGAACGATGGATACATTGATTCCCTTGCCGCCGGGGAGGATGTTCTCATAGGTGGTGCGGTTGATGACATCCGCTCTGAAATGATCGGCTCTTACAATGTAATCCAGAGAGGGATTAAATGTCACTGTATAAATCATAGTTTCCTCCAAAATTCTTTTTGGTGCTATGGAGATCCGCCGGAAAGCAGACTTTTTCCTGTGGACGGGCTTTGCGAGATGGCAGAAAAACAGCCGGCACAGCAAGTGATGCCTCATCACGATCATATAAGGATTCCAAAACGGATCATTATTTCTCTATGAACATTATTGCATAGAATCCACCAAACATTCACGATTCATACTTTTTTCATGAAATTCAGATGAACCGGTCGTCAGACTTGTGGTTCATCCGACAGGAAAGTGAACCGGTCGTCAGACTTCTGGTTCACTTCAGCTGTGATGGATCCTGGCTGCGACCCGTGCCGACAAAGCGATGCTCTGCAGGACTTTCATATCATCTATGGCGATTCCGAGCTTATCCCGAATCAGATCGAGGCGATAGGTCACGGTATTCCTGTGGATATGAAGTGCTGCGGCTGTGGCGGAAATATTCAGCATATTGCGGTACCAGGCTGCAGCGGTTTCTACCAGCGCCAGGCCATGTTCCGTATCATATTCCGTCAGCAGCTTATAGTCCGGAGACAGCAGGGTGCCCAGGATTTCCTCCGGCAGCTGCCCTACCAGGATGTCGACCTGAATATCCTGATACCGGTAAATATGGCTGCCGGGGACATACATACTGCCGTATCGACGGGTATCCATAGCCTGCTGATAATAAAGCCGCAGCTGCCGCAGATCCCGGAAAGGATAACTGTATCCTGCGACCAGATCAAAACGCTCCAGCAGATCAGAGAGTACCTTTTCTGTATAGCTGCATTCTTCTTCTTTTTCATAATTGAGCAGCAGAAAAAGAGAGTTACCGTGTACGAAGCATTGATTGAACTGACTGCAGCGGGTCAGCGACTCCTGAAGGTATGGAATATACTGCTTTTTCTTGGCATCCTTCGGCAGCGTGACCGAAACTGCCTGAAAGTTCCGTTTCATATGAAAAGCAGGCATATTCGCGATCATTTCCCTGTTGCCGTCCAGCAGCTGCTTGAGGGTAAAATCCAGCAGGTCCAGCCTGGTCTCTCCGGAGATGGGCTGCTGGTACAGGATGATGTTCAGGGCCTGTTCAAGAACCTCCGCATAAAGAAAATCCCGGTCGGTAATTTCATGTTTCAGGCTAAAGATGATCAGATAGCCCAGAGTCAGGCGCCCCATATCGACCGGCATCAGGATCCGGGGCAGTTTTTCCGCCAGACCGGTGGTATACAGGAAAGCTCTGCGCTCCTCAAACAGCTTGATGGATTCACGGTCTTTTCGAAATATTTCAATAGTCTCTTCTGAAAAGCCGCCAAATTCCTCCGCTTCTCTCCAGACCCTGTCTTCCTTCAGAGCCTGGTCGGAAGACAGGGCAAGGATCCGGAAGGATTCATTGGTGACCATGATGGGATTGTCGAATACTTCAGTTCTGGCGATATCCAGGATCTGCCGTAGAGAAGTCCCACGGGCCAGCTCTGAGAACATGCGAACGGCAAAGTCTTTTTCTGTCATCATGCACAATTACCTCTTTATTATTAAACGATATTACATTATGCCATGCAGGGTATGACTGCGGCGCAGGCGTACGATCCGGGTAAAATCCCTGCGTTAATAGAGCGCAGCCCTGTGTTTATAGGCTCATAAAACCGCATATTCCGGGAAGAACTGAACGCCGGCTATTGCCATCCCTGTTGTCAGCGCCTGTCAGAATATAAATACAGTGGTTAAAAACAAATATTTAGGTACAAATAATAAGAAAATATGAGAAAAAAGCTGGAATGACTGACAAGGAGTGGAAAAACAGCTGATTTCCACGATGTGTCGGAGTCGGAAAAATATAGTGAAATAACCAGATGAAATGGTATCGGTTCCAAAAGAAAACTGCTCCGAAAACTGTTGTGCGCCATGCACAATTATATACGATGGATTTGGATTGTACCATAATGAAAGCCATCATTTTTCCTTTTATAATTTATGCAGGAGCAACAGTAATTTTTCCTTAGTAAACGGAATCAGAAGGAGGAAACGGATATGAGATATGACAAGTTGTTCGAACCCGGCGCATAGGCAAGCTGGAGCTGAAAAACCGTTTTGTAATGGGCGCCATGGGCGTAGGATTCGCGGAGCTGAGCGGCAATCCGACAGACCGCACCGTGGCTTATTATGAAGCCCGCGCCAAAGGCGGATACGGCCTGATCATTACGGAGGTCACCAGGGTACAGGATACGGAATTTTGTACGCCTCTGGAGCCTTCCCTTGGTTCGGACCAGTTCAGCCCCGGCTGGAAGAAAGTCACAGATGCAGTACACGCCGCAGGCGCGTATATTTTCCCGCAGCTGCATCAGCCCGGCCGTCAGTATACCAAAGTAATGCTGGGCCATGACACATCTGCCCCTTCCCCCCCTTGCTTGTCCCGTCTTTGATGAGACCCCTCACGAATTGACGACTGAGGAAGTCTGGGACAATATCCATATGTTCGGCGACGCCACCGAAGCAGGCCAGGCCAATAAAGCGACCGAAGCAGGCCAGGCCAATAAAGCGACCGAAGAAGCGGCCGCTGTAGCATATAAGATCTGATTCATAAAGATCTGATTTATAAGATCTTATTTATAAGATATGGTTATCCCCGGCTTCTTCAGATTCCTGAAAGATCCGGCCGGCTGATCCGGAATCCCTGGTCAGCTATGGATACAAAAGAAGGCAATTAGGGTGTAATATCGCTTTCTATTGCAAGACAGCTGCCTGACTCCCCGGTTCATTCCAGGGGTCAGGCGGTTGTTTTTTTTGAAACACAAGTCAGACTCTCGGTTCATTTTTGAAACACAAGTCAGACTCCCGGTTCATTTTTGAACCACAAATCAGACTTCCCGGTTCATTTGGAAATGACAGTTTCCATTTTGTACGGGATAACGTATTATAGAATATGCAGAGTATCAGCGGATATGCTGATACGGAAGGGAAATTTTGTACTATGGTAATTGCGGTTCATCTTATGGTGGCCTTGTTCCTCTGGTTCATTCTGGCCATATCTTTCAAGAACGACAGGAGCAGATATCGAAACTGTTACTTTCTTTTCTTTGCCCTGGTCTATACGCTTTTTGCCCTGACGTTTGCGGCAGGAGAGCAGCAGGTGCGGCTGATCCTGTTCGTCATGTTCCTTACCTTCATCCTATTGCTGATCGTTCCGATTTTCCTGATTAGTAACGGCCTGATCATGTTCAAACGGGAAGGACACAGTCTGTCCAACCTGCTTTCCTTCGCGTTGGGCGTGATCGTTGGGATCGGAGAGCTGTCGACTTTTGCGGCTTTGGTCTTACCTCTTTTTTCGGGATCGGAATGGGATGTAGATGACCGTTTTCTTAAGATCAGCATAGTCAGTGCTTTCCTGGGTTCATCGATTATATATCTATCCATTTCGTTTGTTGTTTTCATGCTTTACTGCTGTTTTCTGCAGATCATTCCGCGGAAAAAGGACTTCGACTATGTGATCATCCACGGAGCGGGCCTGCTTTCCGGCGGCCGGGTATCCAAACTTCTGGCGGACAGACTGGATAAAGCAATCGATGTGTATCGCAAGGATCCGACGCCTCCGATCATGATTCCTTCCGGGGGAAAAGGTGCGGATGAAGCAATCTCCGAGGCAGAAGCCATGGAAAAATATCTGCTGGAGAAAGGGATTCCTGCCGAGATGATCATTAAAGAGGATCGGTCGACCACCACTTATGAGAACCTGCAGAATTCCAAAGCCATCATTGACAGCCGGCCGGGCAGCAAGTACACCGTGCTTGTCACAAGCAACTATCATGTATACAGAGCGCTGCGATACTGCAGGAAAATCGGTTTGGAATGCACGGGCGTCGGAAGTCATGTAGCTTTCTACTATTGGCCGAGCGCGATGATCCGTGAATTTATTGCGGTACATGCGGAGAAGAAGCACCTGATTACTTTTATCATCGGATGGATTCTGTGGATGCTGCCGACGGTTTTAATTTATTTCTTCTGACTCATAAAGAAGCGCGTTTACCCTGTACGCAGCGCACCTGAAATTTGTAATCCCTGTTCCCTGTAAAATTATGACAGAAAAAGAGATAACGCCGCAGGCTCAGACGGCGCAGGAGCTGCCGGAACTTCCGGAGGGAGTGACTCCGGTGACCTGGGATGTAACGCCGGAGCATCTGATGATCGATACACCGGAGGCCAGGGAATTCTATGACCGGGTAACAGCCGGGGAATACTATACCATTGAGGAGCTGAAGGAAAGCCCGGTAGTACAGGGACTGGATGCCCTGTCTGCCTATTATAAGGCTCTTTATGGAAGCACTGTAGATATCAATACGCCGGAGCGCGAACAAATGCGCCAGGAAGTACTGGACTGGTTCCTGAGCCAGGGGTCAGCAAGGAACGAGAGCGTTGATGAGAACGGCAAGCATAAATACGTCTATGACGGCCCCCTGAAGAAGGAATATAAGCTGGAGCTTGTCCTGGGGCTGCCCGGGGTCCACAAGTCCACGATGGTCGCAAATCCTGACAGCGAGGAGATGGGCGCTTTTATCCTCGATCCGGATATGATCAAGGAACAGCTGCCGGAGTACAAGGAGAGCCACGGAGCGGGCGCGGACGCGATCCATATGGAAGGCATGAAACTGATGGCGGAAGCGGAGAAAGCCTTCCTGGAAGGGGATATGAAAGGAACCAATGTCATCCTTCCCCTTGTCGCCACAGACCTTGATGAGCTGCTCGAGGATGTAATCAGACCTTTTGAAGAAGCCGGCTACACGGTTACCGCCAGATTCCGCAACGGGACGCCTGCCGAATCCGCGTCACTTGTATTCAGACGCGCGCTTGGCGGCGGGCAGAATATCAACAGTGCGGTTGTGTTCTCCCTTGGAATGAAGCCGCAGGAGGTGTACACACAGCTGGCTCCCATGCTGAATACGGCCGGAGAACCTTACGGGCAGGATGAGGTCATTGCAGTAGAAACCACTGATGCGGCGGAATCCTCTGAGTCTGCTGATACTTCTGCAGCCCCGGCTGATGAAACTTCTGAGGAATAGACTGAAGAAAAGCTCCAGCGGCCTGTGAAGCAAAATGGATTGACAAGATCTGAAGAGTTTAAAACGCCTCCGCGTTCACTAAGTAAAGTGAGCGCAGAGGCCTTTTTTACACGATAGACAGAAAATCATCTATTCAAACTGCCAGGCGATTTCCTTGCTGATCTCTCCGAAATCGATTCGCAACTGACCGTCCCAGATTTCCACAGGAATCGTATCCGCGAAGGTATAACATGCGGGAAAGCGGCTCTCAGCGAAAAAGTAGACGAGAACGATTCTCTTTTCAGGATCAATGATCCAGTATTCCCGGACACCGGAACAGGCGTATTTCGCGGCCTTAAGATGCAGGTCTTTTTCCCGTGTGGAAGGAGAAAGGATTTCCGCAATAAAGTCCGGGGCGCCGATAATACACCTGTCCGTGATTTTGTTTCGGTCACAAACAATCAGAATATCCGGCTGGACAATGGTCTTATCATCCCCGGGGTCGAGTTGTACATCCCGGGGAGCCACATAGACTTTACATTCACCTTTGTTTTTCCGGATATGATCCCTGAACATGGATCCCAGGATCAGCAGAATATCCTGATGGATTCCGTCAGGAGCGGCCATATCATAAAAAACACCGTCGATCAGTTCCGCGCGGCGGTCTGCCGGTAACGCATAATAATCCTGTATGGTGTGGATCCTTCCGGGATCCGTACTTGTATGATAAGGCGCAGGGGCCTCTTTCAACAGGTTCTGTTCTTTTATTTCCTTAGCCGAAGAAACCGATGTGGGAATTCCCGAATGGTTGTATTCAGAAAGCAGTGCCGTTTCCAGTTTACGAAGTGTCTTCTGACGGGGAGCGGAGGTAGTATTGCCCAGTACTTTCTGTATGGTGCTCAATGGAACACCGGATATGTCCGCAAGATGAGCGTTTGTAATACCGAGCTGTTTTTTCAGATTTTTGATTTCTGCGAGTGTCATTGCCATGGCTGCTGTTACCTCCTTCATGCAGGATGCCGAAGAATGCGGAGAGTTCCGGCATCTGAAGAATGAAACCGATAAAAACCCAAATAAATGGAATTATATAGATGCCGAATGTACGGTTTGATTCCATTATAAATCCATATAATGGAATCGTCAAAGGCTACACGCCAACGACCCCAGAGGTCATTGACCACGCCAACGACCCCAGAGCTCATTGACCGCAGAGGTCATTGACCGCACCAATCTCCCAAATTCCGCATAAGACATATCCGGGGAATCGATGTATACTGACATTACAGGATTAGACGAGGTAAAAGCACACTATGCCTAATGAAAGTGACATTACCAAACTGAAAAAACTCTCCGCCGCCCAGCTGGAGGATTTCTGCCGCTACTGGAATTCGGGACCCTTCCGGGACGGCAATGAACCCAAACGCAGGGGCAGGAGGTTCGACAGCGACCTGGATTTCCGCAGGGGCTATTACAGCCCCTTCCTGCTTTCGGACGGCTGGATCCTTTTTGACCACAAATATGATGAACAGGTCTTATTGTGTGACGAGGACGGAATTATCCGCCTGAAAGGAAATAAAAAGGAGATCGTCGGCCTGCTCCTGAATATAGTCCTGACGGAGCAGATGCTGGAGACGGTCCATGACAGAGAATACGGACTGGTCCTGTCCGGCGGCGGCGCTAAAGGAGCCTTTGAGATCGGCGTATGGAGATGGCTGCAAAGGACAGGTCTGGATAAAAAGATCACAGGGATCTCGGGCACGTCGGTCGGGGCTCTGAACAGCATCCTCTTTTCCTGCACTTCCCTGGAGGAGGCGGAACGGATCTGGCGGTCTGTCCGTCAGAAGGATCTGACCCGGGTCAATAAAGAGACTTTGAAGAGGATAGCGGAGATTTTCCTGCAGACTCTGACGGGAACAGCCATCGGTTCCATCAGCGCGCCTCTGCTGATGCAGGATATGATGCCGATGACCGGTGAATCTTTCTTTACCCAGGAAAAGCTGTCGGAGATCGTTGACGAGGTCCTGAGAAGCCGTTTTCCCAGAGACCGGATGGTCTTTTCCTGCCTGGCCAGGCAGAGCCTGCAGCAGCAGAAGGAGCCACCCGCGGAGAATGCTCTGCAGGCGTTTCATAACGCGGATTATTACTGCCTGAACAACCGGAATGTAAAGGAGATCAGCAAGATCGTCCTGGCTTCCAGCGCCCTTCCTCTGGTCTATGATCCCGTAAGGATCCATCATTTTGAATACCGGGACGGTGGCTGCAGGGATAATACGCCCTGTATGCCCCTGATCAGGAGCGGTTACCGGAAGCTGATCGTGGTGCATCTGTCTGAACGCGGCAGAACGGACCCGACGGTGGAGACAGTGGGCGATACGGTCCTGTTCCATGTCTATCCGACCCTCCGCGTAAAGCATCTGATAGACACCATGCTGATCACGGAAGAATCGACAGAGGAATGGATCAATAACAGCGAACAGGCCGCGACTTCCCAGTTGGGGCCATATTTCAGAGACGGCGGATTGGAACCGCCTGCAGTAGACAAGCAGGATGGTAGATTGGAACCGCCTGCAGCAGACAGGCAGGACGGCGGATTGGAACTGCCTGCACCAGCCAGGCAGCAGGAAGTAAAGGAGACAGACATGGATAAGTTTGATTTTGAGAATTTCAATTATGAAGACGCTTTCCGTTTGGTGCAGAGCGAAGTCAGCAAGCCTAATATCCTGATCTGCGGCGTGACGGGAATCGGCAAGAGTACCCTGATCAGGGATATATTCGCCATGAGCGAGGCGGAAGGCCCGGAGATCGGTAACCGGGGAAGAGCCAGAACGACCGGCGTCCATCCCTACAGTCCGGCGGGCGCCACCATGACCCTCTATGACAGTCAGGGCTATGAGATCGGCACGGACGAGCACAAGTATATGAAGGAAGTGCTCAAGGTCATCGATGACAAAATCAAAATGCATCCGGATGAAATGCAGGAGCATATCCATGAGGTCTGGTACTGCGTGTCGGCGGCCAACAACCGTTTCTTTGAAGCGGACGAAAAGATGATCCGGAAGATCCGCCAGAAGTACAAGATCCCGGTCATGGTCATCCTGACCAAGGTGGACTGCGTGGACGAGGACGGCATCATCTACCTGAAGAAAGCCATCCTGGAAAAGCTCCCGGATATTTCCATCTTCACCTATGCCTGCGATGAAAAGACCGCGGACTGGGACGAAGAGACCAGGAAGAAATATGTGCAGAAGGATGAGATCATCGAATGGGCTTTGGATCATCTGGACCAGTCTCTGCGGGCGGGCTTTATCCCTGCGGTCAAAAAATCTCTGGAGGTCAAGCGCAACTATATAGCCAGGAAAGTCATTCCCAAATATGCCGGACTGGCCTGGGCGGCCGTAGCCGCCACCTCCATCATCAGTGTTCCCTTTACGGATTCGGTGCCTCTGATGGCCCTGCAGGTAAAGATGTGCTATGAGATCATCAAAGGATACGGAATCCGGACGGAAGGCCAGCAGATCGCTGCCAACCTGGTGGGGACCTCGGCGGTGAGCGTATTCGGCAGATCTCTGGCTTCCAACCTGATCCGGGTCATTCCAGTAGCCGGCGGCATTGTCAACGCTACGGTCAACACTACTGTTGCGGCCAGCGTCACAGCGGTTCTGGGCTTTGCCATCGCCCTGGTCTGCGAGCAGTACCTGGCGGCCTGCGTGGATAATAACGGGGTGGAGAACCTTCCCTTTGGCCAGTTCATGGACAGCGGAAAGCTGAAGGAAGCCATCCAGTATGTGACTGATAATAAAAAGGATTACAATATCCAGGGAATCCTGGACCAGGTCGCTAAAGACGCCATGAATCGCAATAAAGATTCCAGAAATCTTAATGATTCCAAAAGTCTCAGTGATTCCAATTACTCTGACAAAAATGAACAGTAATTTTGAAGACTGAAGATTCCAAAAATCTCAAAGATTCCAAAAATCTCAAAGATTCCAGAAATCTCAAAGATTCCAAAAAAACTGAAAATTAAAAGCGCGTTCGATACCACAGACGTAAGGTGAGATGATCCATGAATAAAGAGACGACCAATGTACTGATCATAGGAAAATCCGGGGTCGGCAAAAGCTCCCTGCTCAATTACATATTCGGCCGGGAAATGCAGGAAGTGGGGGTGGGCGCCCCGGTCACAAAAGTGGAGATCAAAGAGTTCGTCTATCCCTACGATGAGCACTTTGAGATACATATCTATGACACCTGGGGCCTGGAGCCCAGCGCTCAGAAAGCGGATCAGTGGAAGAAGACTATCTTTGCCGCCATCGCGGACCATGACAGGAAGCAGATCAGCGACTGGTTCAACACCATCATTTTCTGCCTCAACGCCAAATCCGCCCGTATCGAGGATTTTGAGCTGGACATCATGAGTCAGCTGCTGCGTGAGAAGAACCATTTGACCATCGCCCTGACCCACTGCAGGAACAGGGAGGACCCGGACGGAATCACCCTGCGGGAGACCATTAAGAATGAGCTGCGCAGGCGGGGCATCGAGCCCCCGGAGGACAGGAATTTTGTCTTCGTCAGCAACGTCCGCAAGAAGCTGATCGGCGGTACCGTAGAACAGTTCGGCAGGGAGGAGATCCTGGTCTCCATCATCCGCAACATGTGGGGTTCCCTGAAGAGCAAGGTACCTTTCCAGGCCAGGAAAAAGTTCGAAGAACTGTTTGAACAGAAACGGGTGGAGCTTCTGAAAAAACCGGACAAATTACATCTGATGGTCCCCTTCAACAGGATGGCCAGAATCAACCGGCTGGAACGGGAAATTAACGCGGACTGCGCCGCCTTCGTCAGAGACCTGGCCAACCAGATCAATGCCATGTATAAAGACGCGGTGGATTACTATTCGGAGCTGTCGAAGAAATACGCGATCATAGGATTCGAACTGCGGCAGGAGGATTACGAGACCTCCGGGAGCGCCCGCTTTGACGCCCTGCTGACGGTCGAAGCCCAGGTCACGGCCGACCTCAATCTGCTCAAGGAGAGGATTCGGTTCCTCAATGATATCCTCAGCGACAAACGGGTGGAATCCACACTGAAGGACAGCATCATCAATTTCAGGGTCCTGGTCAGGGACAGCAAAAAGATCCGCCGGGACCTGAAGGCAGAACTGGACCGCTATATGAACGCCGTCAGACAGTCCCTTGAGGAGCAGCTAAGTGAGATCGAAAAGAGACTGGCCGCGCTGGAGATTGATGACCTTTACCTGACCCAGGCAAATCTGTGGCAGTCCAGCGAGGATTTTTTTGACTTCTGACGGATACGACAATCATTTTTCCATATACACTTTTTGATACAGCCGGAAAGGGCAGGTAACAGCATTGCTGAAGATATTTCTTGTGGAGGACGAATACGTCGTCCGGGAAGGAATCAAAAGAATAAACTGGCAGGCGCACGGCTATGAATTCGCTGGGGAGGCCCCCGACGGGGAGCTGGCCCTGCCGCTGATCGACAAGACACGGCCGGATATTGTCATAACGGATATCAAGATGCCCTTCATGGACGGCCTGGAGCTTTCCAGGCAGCTGCGCCGGGACTATCCGGAGACTGAGATTATCATCCTGTCGGGCTACGCGGAATTCAGCTACGCAAGGGAAGCCGTCAACCTGGGCGTCTCCCGGTTCCTGACCAAACCCATCAGCCCCGCGGAGCTGATAGAGCAGATCGGCCAGATCCGGGACCAGATCGAGGAGAAGCAGCGGGAGCGGTCCATGCAGGAGCAGTACCGCAAGGATGTGGAGGAGGACCTGAAAAAGGCCCGCAAGGACTTCTTCCTCCGTCTTGTGACCGGCAGCGGATCCGTATCGGAGATCCTGGAACAGGCGTCGGAGCTGGAGATCGAACTGAAGGCGGCCGCCTATCAGATTATTCTGGCCGGCCTGGAGAGCCGGACCAAATCCAAGGATGAATACTCGGCCAGCCTGGAACGGGCCCAGGCGGAGCTGGAGACCTGGATCGAGGCGGAAAAGATCATCGCCTTTGACCGGGAGGAGGAAGGCCATGCCATCCTGGTCATGGCAGATTCAAAAGAGGCTCTGCGGGACCGGGTCAATCAGATCGCGGAAGGGTTTACCGGGATCGCCGGCAAATATAAAAGCCTCAAATACTATCTGGGCGTGGGCCTTGCCGCTGGCAGGGTCGGAGAGATCGCCCGCAGCTTTGACACGGCCAGGGCCGCCTATGCCCACCGCTTCTTCGACCGCAACAGCGGCATGGTCTGGGCGGAGGACCGCCCCCGGGGACCGGCCGGGGAGGATACGGACCTTGTCCATGTCAATCCCAATACCTTCGAACGGGCAAGGCTGCAGGATTTCCTCAAGACCGGCGAGGAATCCGAAATCCCTTATTTTGTCGATGAGACCTTTGATCACCTGGAAGGGGAGAGCGGCAAGTCTCTGATGTTCCGTCAGTATATCACCATGGATATCTACTTCATCGTCAGGGAATTCATGACCAGGCTGGATTCCGGCATGGACGAAACCGGGATTCCGGCGCCGGATGCCGCGGTCAGCACCACCACCGGGGCCATGCGCGACTACTGCAGCCTGCTGGTCACGGAAGCGGTCCGGGCCAGGAATTCTGTCTCCGGCAACCGCCACAGGGATGTGGTCGATCAGGTCATTGCCCATATCGAATCCAATTACGCGGATGAGGATCTGTCCCTGCAGACCCTGGCGGACCTGGTCCATTTCAGTCCCAGCCATCTGAGCGTGATCTTCAGCCAGCAGACCGGAGAGACACTGAGCAAATATCTGATCAATTACAGGATCGGGAAAGCAAAAGAGGCCCTCTGCTGTACCTCCAAAAAGAGCTCCCAGATCGCCGAGGAGACCGGCTACAAAGATCCGCATTATTTTTCCTACATGTTCAAGAAAGTCACAGGCATGACGCCCACCCAGTACAGAGAGAAAGCCACAGGCATGACGCCCACCCAGTACAGAGAGAAAGCCACAGGCATGGCACCCGCCCAGTCCAGAGAGAAAGCCACAGGCATGGCGTCTGCCCAGTACAGAGAGAGCAGGATAGGCGATGAACTGCGGCAGAGAGGATAAGCGATGCTGAAGAGACTGCGAAACATGTACAGGGATTCCACCCTGGCTTTTAAGATCCGGGTCTCCAACATGATTATCCTGGTGCCCCTGATGATCCTGCTGGTCCTGTCGGTCCTTGGCATGTACACCGAGAACATGCGCTATCAGAGCCTCCTGGAGGCGGCCGGCGTGGCCAGTGAGTTCTCCCTGGAATTCAAGGAAGACTTTGACTATGAGACCTATCTGGTGGTCGTGGAGAACAAGACCCTGGAGGAGTCGGAGCTGGAGGAGCTGCTGTCGGAAGCCAACCGGATCGTAGAGGAGCTGAAGGGCCTGACGGATTCGGGCGACAACCTGGATAGAATTTCCAGCGTTGACAAATATCTGGACAACCTGCAGAGCTATATTGACAGCATTGCCCTGAACCTGGAGACAGGCAGCAGGTATGAAGAGAATATGATGATCTGGGAGAATGACGTGCAGATCGTGACCTCCCTGATTCAGGAGACCTTCAACGAATATATCTTCAATGAGATCCGCCATATGCAGCAGCAGGTGGGGCAGCTGCGCAGATTCAATATTACCTTTGTCGGAATCACCGGCATCGGCACCCTTATTCTGCTGATCATCACGATCATTTTCTCGGCGGTGATCCCCCGGTCCATTACAAGGCCCATCGATGAGATTTCCCGGGTCACCCGGCAGGTCACCGACGGCGATCTGGATGTCCGCACGCATATCGAACACGGCGCGGAGGTCCGGGAACTGGGCGAGGACGTCAATGAAATGATCGACAAGCTCCAGGAGCTGATCGCCCAGGTCACCAGAGAGCAGGAGAACCTGCGCCGGGCGGAGCTGGAGCTGCTCCAGGCCCAGATCAATCCCCATTTCCTCTACAATACCCTGGACACCATCATCTGGCTGGCGGAAGCGGAAGAGAAAGATAAGGTCGTCGGCCTGGTCACTTCCCTGTCCCGTTTCTTCCGGACCAGCCTTAATGAAGGAAAGGACAACATTACCATCGAGGAAGAGCTGCGGCACGCCCGCAGTTATCTGGAGATCCAGCAGGTCCGCTACCAGGATATCCTGGACTATGAGATCGATGTCCCCGCGGAACTTTATCCCTACAGGATCCCCAAGATCACCCTGCAGCCCCTGGTGGAGAACGCCCTCTATCACGGCATCAAGAACCGCCGCGGCAAGGGCACCATCCGGGTGACCGGAGAGAAGCGGGAAGACTGCCTGTGCCTGATGGTCTCGGATGACGGCATCGGGATCCCGCCGGAGCGGCTCTCCCAGATCCGGAAGCGGATCAATGAGCCGGAAGCGTCCGATATGGGCATATACGGCCTCTATAACGTCAACCAGAGGATCCGCCTGCGGGCCGGAGAGGGCTACGGGCTGCAGATCGACAGCCGCTATGAAGAGGGGACCGTGGTGACGGTCAGGCTCCCCCTGGTCACAGAGTATCTTAAAGATTCCATGGATACAGATTCCAAGAATCCAGACCCCAAGAATCCGGATTCCAAGGACACAAATCCCAAAGAAAATTAACTTTTTTCCGTGAATTTCCAACCTGCCGGCAGTGAATCGGGAAATGCTTAACCGTTTCCGAAAGCAATTCCATTCATAATCCTTCTGTATTCTTATAAACTGAAGCCAACAAATCAAAAAGGTGACGCGGGAAGCGTCACAGGGGGTTTCATTTTTAAGAACAGGAGGATTATTTTTATGAAGAAGAAAGCAATCGCAATCCTTATGACAGCTGTACTGGCCGTCAGCCTCGCGGCATGCGGCGGATCCTCAAGCGGCGGCTCAAACGAGCCGGCGGCGGAAGCCACCACAGAAGCGCAGGAAGCCAGCAGTGACCTGATCAAGGTCGGTATCATCAATAACGACCCCAACGAATCTGGCTATCGTACCGCCAACGACAAAGATCTGAAGTCCATGTTCACAAAAGAGAACGGTTATGACGCTTCTTTCGCTTATTCCCTGAAGAACGACGAGCAGATCGCAGCCGCCCAGAAGTTCATCCAGGACGGCGTTGACTATCTCCTCCTTTCCGCAGCGGATACATCCGGCTGGGATTCCGTACTGCAGGATGCTCAGAATGAAGGCATCAGTGTCATCCTTTTCGACCGTACCATCGACGCCAGCGAAGACCTATATACAGCAAGTATCGTTTCCGACATGGACAAGGAAGGCCAGACAGCCGTTGAATGGCTGGCAGGTCAGGGCCTGGATGAATACAAGATCATCCACATCCAGGGCGTTATGGGTTCCGCTGCCCAGCAGGGACGTACCGGCGCTCTGAACGACATGGTAGAAGCCAATGACAACTGGAGCCTTGTGACCCAGCAGACCGCTGAGTGGAACGCGGAGACAGCCCAGCAGATCGTTCAGTCCCAGATCGACGCCGGCGTTGAATTCAATGTTATCTACGCGGAGAACGACGATATGGCCAAGGGCGCTGTCGCTGCTCTGGACGCTGCCAACATCTCCCACGGCGTAGACGGCGATGTCATCATCATGGGCTTTGACTGCAACAAGTGGGCACTGCAGGAGCTGCTGGACGGCAACTGGAACTATGACGGCCAGTGCAATCCTTTCCAGGCTTCCTACATCGATGAAGTCATCAAGACCCTGGAGTCCGGCGGCACCGTCGACCCGAAGGTCATCATCATGGAAGAGAAGGGCTTTGACGCTGCCACCATCACAGCGGAAGACGTTGAGAACTACGGCATCTGATCCGGAACCGGCTGACACAGACAGATCCGATAAAAGATCCGGGTCTGCGGACAGAGTAATTTGAAATTTTACAGCGCGGCAGAGCGTATGCGTTAAACGCGCGCCCTGCCGCGCTGTTTTGACAGGTCCGGCGGAGAAGTTTTTCACCGGCGGATGGATCGAGGTGACTATATATGACAGAAAACGCTGTTCTTGAAATGCATCACATCGACAAAGTCTTTCCCGGCGTAAAGGCACTTCAGAATGTAGATTTCACCCTGCGGGAAGGAGAGATCCATGCGCTGATGGGCGAGAACGGGGCCGGCAAATCGACCCTGATCAAGGTCCTGACCGGTGTCTATGCCAAAGACGGCGGGGAGATCTATCTGAAGGGCCATGAAGGACCCATTTCGATCCGGTCGCCCCAGGATGCCCAGAAGGCGGGCATCAGCACCGTGTACCAGGAGATCACCCTGTGCCCCAACCTGACCGTGGCGGAGAACATGTTCATCGGCCGCAGCCAGAAGGCGACCCTCAACTGGGGACAGATGAACCGGGAAACCAACAAGATCCTGGAATCCCTGGACATCCCGGCCAGAGCCAATATGCAGCTGTCAGGCTGCTCCATCGCGGTCCAGCAGATGATCGCCATCGCCAGGGCCGTGGACATGGAATGCAAGGTCCTGATCCTGGATGAGCCTACCTCCTCCCTGGACGACAATGAAGTGGAGAAGCTCTTCGGCCTGATGCGCAACCTGAAGGCCAAGGGAGTCGGCATCATCTTTGTGACCCACTTCCTGGACCAGGTCTACGAGGTCAGCGACAGGATCACGGTCCTGCGGGACGGCAAACTGGTGGGAGAGTATGAGATTGAGAATCTTCCCAGGATCAAGCTGGTCAGCAAGATGCTGGGCAAGGAAATGAATGACCTGTCCGCCATCAAAGAAGCGGCAGGCGAAGAGACAGCCGCAAAAGACCAGGTGCCCCTGTTCGAGGCGGAAGGTCTCCAGTCCAATACAGGCATCCGTCCTTTTGATTTCCATATCAACAAGGGAGAGGTCAACGGCTTTACCGGCCTGCTGGGCTCCGGCCGCAGTGAATGCGTACGGGCCATTTTCGGCGCGGACAGGGTCGTCGCTGGAACCGTAAAGAAGAACGGAAAGCCCATCAAGATCCGCAAGCCCATCGACGCCATGAAGCAGGGCATCGGCTACCTGCCCGAGGACCGCAAGGCGGACGGTATCATCGGAGACCTGTCCGTCCGGGAGAACATCATCCTGGCCTCTCAGGTCCTGAAGGGATTCTTCAAACCCTATAAGAAAGCGGAACAATATAAACTGGCCAAAGAATACATAGACATGCTGTTCGTCAAGACAGCGGATGAGGACACACCCATCGGCTCCCTGTCCGGCGGCAACCAGCAGAAGGTCATTGTAGCCAGATGGCTGCTGACCCATCCGGAATATCTGATCCTGGACGAGCCCACCAGGGGCATCGATATCGGTACCAAGACCGATATTCAGAAGCTGGTCCTCAAACTGGCCTCTGAAGGCATGGGTGTGACCTTCATCTCCTCCGAGACGGATGAGATGCTCAGGACCTGCTCCAGACTGATCGTCATGCGGGACCTGAAGAAAGTCGGAGAGCTCTCCGGCAAAGACCTGAACCAGTCAAAGATCATGAGTACCATTGCGGGAGGTGAGAGCGAATGAAAAAATCCGGAACCGGCCTTTTCAGGAATCAGCTGTTTATTCCGCTGGCAGCCCTGCTGCTCCTGATGATCTTCAATCTCATCGCGGATCCCTCCTTTTTCAAGATCTCACTGGGCTATAACAGTGCCGGCAATCCCGTATTGAGCGGCTACCTGATCACCATCCTGGACTACGGCTCAGAGCTGGCCATCCTGGCCATCGGCATGACCCTGGTCACGGCGGCCAGCGGCGGACAGGATATTTCCGTAGGCGCCGCCATTGCCATTGCGGGATCTGTCATCCTGCGTGTCCTGTGCGGGACCAACCCCAGGCCGGACAAGATGCAGGCCCCGATCATTGTGGCCTTCCTGGTCGCCTGCCTGGTCGCAGCTCTCTTTGGTGCCTTCAACGGCATCCTGGTCGCGGTCTTCCGGATCCAGCCCATGGTGGCGACCCTGATCCTCTACACGGCAGGCCGCTCCATCGCTGCCTGGATCAATAACAACCAGCTGCCCATCGTCAAGGATCCCTCCTTTAAATATTTTGGAGGACTGATCCCCGGCATTCCCATACCGGTGCCCTTCTTCATCGCCGCCCTGTGCGTGCTGATCATCTTCCTGGTGCTCCGGTTCACGACCCTGGGCCTCTATGTACAGGCAGTCGGTATCAACGAAAGGGCAGCCAGGCTCAACGGTCTCAATCCGGTCTTCATCAAGATCCTGTCTTTTGTGATCCTGGGCCTGTGCGTTGCCGTGGCGGCCCTGATCAAGACCAGCCGCCTGTCCACCATCAACTACTCAGTCATCGCCAAGGATATCGAGATGGACGCCATCCTGGCGGTCGCCCTGGGCGGCAATGCCCTCAGCGGCGGTAAGTTCAATATGTGGGCCTCCATCCTGGGCGCCTATGTCATCCAGGCCCTGACCACGACCCTTTTCAAATTCAATGTACAGTCGGACGCCCTGCCGGCCTACAAGGCAGTGGTTGTCATCATCCTGGTCGTGCTGTCCGCGCCGACTGTCCGCAATAAGATCTATGAGGTCACGAAGAAATTCAGGACCCGCAAGCAGGAAGGGGAGGCTGTCTGATATGAAGAACAATTCTACCGGAATTACAGGAAAAATCAAAAGCATGTCCGACACGAATCTGCTGCTCCTGATCACGGTGGTCGTATTCGTGCTCATGTATATCGGGGCGGTCCTCTTTCTGGGAAAGGGATTCTTAAAGCCCCAGACCTTCTGCAACATCCTCAATGAGAACGCGGCCCTGATCATCATGAGCTGCGGCATGAGCCTTGTCATGATCACCGGCGGCATCGATATTTCCGTCGGCGGCATGGCAGCCCTGATCAGCATGAGCTGCGCGGTCCTGATCGACCGCAAGGGCGGGAGCCTTGCGGCTTCCATGATGCTGGCCCTGGGCATCGGCCTGGCCTACGGCCTGATCCAGGGTTTCCTGGTGGCCTATCTGGAGATCCAGCCCTTTATTGTGTCCCTGGCAGGCATGTTCTTCGCCAGAGGCATGACCACCATTGTCAACACGGCCCCCTTCAACGTACAGAGCAAGGCCTTCGCGGCCCTGAAGAATACCAGGGTCTATCTGCCCTTCGGCAGTGTCAACAAGAGAGGGGTCTTTGTCCACTCCTATGTGGAGATCGGCGTCCTGGTGGCCCTGGCAGTTGTCATCCTCATGTTCATCTTCCTGCGCTGGACCAGGCTGGGACGAAATTTCTACGCGGTGGGCGGCAACAAACAGAGTGCCCTGATGCTGGGCATCAATGTCAAAAGGACCAAGTTCCTGTCCCATCTGATCTGTTCCCTGCTGGCCGGCATCGGCGGCTATGTCTACTTCCTCCATGTAGGAAGCGGCTCCGCCTCCCACGCGGCCGGCGCGGAAATGAACGCTATCGCTTCCTCCATCATTGGTGGTACAATGCTGACAGGAGGCGTCGGCAACATCATCGGTACCTTCTTCGGCGTGCTTTCCCTCAGCACCATCAAGAACATCGTTGCCAGCGCCGGTTTCGACCAGGCCTGGTGGAGCGGTATCACAGTAGCCGTCATGCTCTGTCTCTTCCTGGTCATCCAGAGTATCGTCCTTTCACGTAAATCCAGATAACAGAGCAAAGGTGGTTTTTCATGCGTAAAGTCTGTCAGATCATTACAGCGGCGGCAGTGGCCCTGACGCTCCTGACCGCCTGCGGGGCACAGACAGAAGAGAGCACGGAGGCTGTCACGGAAGGGGCAGACTCCGTGCTGGTCGGTTTCTCCCAGCTGGGCGCCGAATCGGACTGGCGCAGCGCCAACTCGGAATCCATGCGGTCCAGTCTGTCCAAAGAAAACGGTTATACCCTTCTGTTCGAAGACGGGCAGCAGAAGCAGTCCAGGCAGATCACGGCCATCCGGTCCTTCATCCAGCAGGATGTGGATTATATCGTGCTGGCGCCGGTGACCCAGACCGGCTGGGACTCTGTCCTGTCGGAGGCCAGGAAGGCGGAGATTCCGGTCATCATCGTAGACCGCATGGTGGCGGTGGACGACCCGGAGCTTTTTACCTGCTGGGTCGGGTCGGACTTCCTGACAGAAGGCAGGAAAGCCTGCGAATGGCTGCATGAATTTACCGAAGCCAATGAAATCAGCCCGGAGGACATCCACATCGTCAATATCCAGGGGACCCTGGATTCCTCGGCCCAGCTGGGACGGACCAGAGGACTGGAGGAAGCGGCCAGGGCCTACGGCTGGGACCTGCGGGAGCAGGCGCCGGGCGACTTCACCCAGGCAAAGGGCCGGGAGGTCATGGCCCGGATGCTCAAGACCTATAACAACATTAACGTGGTCTACTGCGAGAATGACAATGAGGCTCTGGGCGCCATTGAAGCCATCGAGGCGGCCGGACAGAAATGCGGCAGCGATATCATGAACGGGGAGATCATGGTAATCTCCTTTGACGGAGTCAATGAGAACGCCATACAGTACTGCCTGGACGGGACCATCTCCCTGATCGTGGAATGCAATCCCCTGCACGGGCCCAGGGTGGAAGCCATCCTGCAGTCCCTGGAGAAGGGGAAAACGCCGGAAAAGTATGAGTATGTATATGAGACCCTGTACAGCTCATGCAAGGATGTTGAATTCGTGACAGTGGATGAAGAGACTTATCCGGTGACCATCCTGACTCAGGAGGTCATTGACGCAAGGCCCTACTGAACGGGAAATGAGTGAGCCTGTTTTTCGGCGTGCATTTGAACTTCGGCGGCTGCCCGTATGTATCACAAACCGGTTTCCGCAAAGAGAAAAAAACTTATGTATCATAAACCGGTTTCCGCAAAGAGCAAAAACTTATGTATCACAAACCGGTTTCCGCAAAGAGAAAAACGTATGTATCACAAACCGGTTTCCGCAAAAAGAAAAAAAGATAAATGATCCCATTAAAAGATCCCCGCCCTGTGCTTCCTCGGCACAGAGCGGGGATCTTTTAATGGGAACATAAGCAGATCCGCACATTACTCTGCGTATTATTCCACGTATTATTCCATGTTATTCCGCGTCCGGTCCCTTATATTCCATACACATCATAGTCAGGTCATCGAACTGCTCCGCGTCGCCGACAAAGGCGTCTACAGCGGACCGGACGCCGCCCAGAATGTCTTCCGGACTGCCGTCCCCGCAGGCGTTGAGGGCCGCGGTCATGCGGTCCAGGCCGAACATCTCCCCGCTGCCGGCAGTGGCTTCCGGGACGCCGTCTGTATAGACGAACAGCTTGTCGCCGGGATCCAGCCGCAGTTCGTAGGTCTTATAACGGACCCCTTCCATTCCGCCGATGACGAAACCGTGTTTGTCCTTAAAGATCTCAAAACTGCCGTCCTTCTTCCGGATGACCGGATATTCATGGCCCGCGTTGGCGGCGGTCAGCCTGCCGGTGGAAATCTCCAGGATGCCCAGCCAGACCGTTACGAACATATCCGCCTCATTGCTGCCGCAGAGCAGTTCGTTGGTCTTTTCCAGGATCTCGCCCGCGCTGTTCTCCAGCCGCGCGAAATCCTCAAGAATCCTTTTGGACAGCATCATGAACAGGGCGGCCGGTATGCCCTTGCCGCTGACATCCGCGATGGCCAGGCACAGATGGTCGTCATCAATAAAGAAGAAGTCGTAAAAATCGCCGCCGACGTCCTTGGCCGGATCCATGGTGGCGAACAGGGCAATCTCGTTCCGGTCCGGATAGGGAGGGAAAATATTGGGCAGCACGCTCCGCTGGATCTGCCTGGCCGTAGCCAGCTCCCGTACGATCCGTTCCTGCTCCTTGATGAGATTCTCCTGTTCCATCTGCTCCCGCTCCATACGGCGGATCGTATCCATCTGCCGGTCCAGGGCCAGGCAGGTCCGGTCGATTTCCTCCTGCATGGTCTCAAATTCCGTGATCGTGTAGGGGTCTGCCTCGACAGGTTCCAGTTTGCCTTCTCCCATGCGGGCGATGGCTTCCCGCAGCGTATTGAACTGCCGCATGAATTTCCGCAGCCAGAGACGGTACAGGGCCAGGGCGATCAGGAATACCACCAGGGCAATCAGGGCTACGGTGGTGCGCACCCGATGGATCACCTGCTCATAATTCTCTATGGAGGCTTCCCGGACCAGTGTCCAGCTGGGAAATTCCATGACCGTAGAGAAGGCCCAGACACGTTCTCCGCTCTCATTATGAAAGACCGTTCCGGTATTGCTTTCCCGGATGAGCTTTTCGGGGTCACTGCACGGTAATTCGCCGGTATGGTAAATCTCCGCGTTGTCGGGGGTGAAGATATGCCAGGTGCTGTAACCGTCCTCCAGGGCGGTGAACTGCTTCGCGAAAATGGACTCGTCCATCAGCAGCATGGCATAGCAGTCACCGTAGCGCACATCCGCGGATTTCCAGACAGCCATCATCACTTTCCCCGGCGTATTATCATTTTCGAATCCCTGCAGGACAGAACCGGAAATCGGGCCGAACCAGGACATCTGCCCGATCGGCATTTTCAGGATCTGCTCCGTCATTTCCTCCGGGAGAGGATTGTCTTCCGGGTCGTCCAGAAAAATATTGGCTTCCGGCATGGCTCCGAACAGGCTTTTGTCCTCCCGCATGCACAGGATGCCGTAGATGCCTTCATTGCGTCCGACCTCGCTGCGCATATAGTCCCTGCAGTCGAGCCTGGCGTGGATCAGGTCCTGCACTGAGCTGAACTGCAGCCTGGCGTAGGCCGCCACCCTGTCATCAGACAGGGTGCTCTGTACGGTCTTGACGGAGCGGTTGATCAGCGGGGGCAGCGAATTGCTGACCGCCTCGAAACCGGCTTCGTTCACGCCCTGCTCCTGCTGCAGGATCATGGCTGTATAGGCCCTGGAGAACAGGACGGTCAGCAGTGTGACCACGAGCGTGGTCATGGCGATTACCGGCAGGAGCATACGGACCTGAAGTGATTTCAGCTGTTGCTTCATGGCTGCGGCTCCTCCGTTCCTTCTTTCAAACGATCTGCGTATTGCTCCGGCGCGTAGGGCTCTATGCCGTTGGCGATCTGTGCCTCCATGACTTTGGGAACGATGACGGAGGCCGCCGCGTCCCATTTCGGCTGATAGGCTTTAAAGACTTCCGGCTCTCCCAGATCAACGAGCTTCTGGATCGTCTGATCCCGTATTGCCTCCCATTCCCCGTCTGTTTCGGCCAGGATCAGATCTACCTGTGTCTCTTCCGGGATGGCGTCCGCGTCTGCCAGGATACGGAGCTGCTCCCGGTCCAGACTGCTGATACTGGACGAGATGGCTTCGCCGCAGTCATTGCGGAAATCCAGGCCGCCGGCTTTATAATGGGCGTCTGTGGGCAGTTCCACTCCATAATGCGCACACATGTCCTGATAGATGTTGTTGTTCATGGTGGCTTTCTGGTATTCCCGGGTGATCGTGGCGAAATCTATGGAATAGCCGTCGGGGTGGGGAAAATTGTCGCGCAGGACCGGCCAGTTGCTGGGCATCTTGTCAAAGCTCCCCCATTTGACAAAATAGTTGTCGGGACCGGCGGTGCCCTTCTTGTAGGCATCCAGCTGTTCCTGACCGAATGCAGTCATATGGGGAACACCGTCCTCATCGTAATCCCAGGTCTCACCCCGCCTGCCCAGGGTCAGTTCACGCACAAAATCGGGGTCGCACATGCAGTTGAATAAGGTCAGGGCTTCTTCCTTATGGGGGCTGTTGGCAGAGATGAACCACATATAGCCGGGACCGTTGCCCAGCAGCTGGTAAACGTTGGTATAGAAATTGGTGGCGGAAGTGGGGACCACGGCGTATCCGGCCAGAGTGTCCGGATCCGTTTTGATCTTTTCATCATACAAAGCACCTTTTTCGGAGTGCAGCCCCATATACTGGCCGCGGGCAACTTTGGCATTGAACTGCGCCAGGTCCTGGGTGAACAGATCCAGATCGTAGGAGCTGTCTTCTTTACCGGCCCGGTAAAGCGTGTTTTCCCATTTCATCGATGTCCACCACTTGGAATGGGAAGGATCTGTATAACCATCGTAGATCTCGTTTGTGAAAATATTGTTCTGATACTTATAGGCCACCCAGTAATCCAGATTGAGTTCGGAGCGGAAGGATGTATCATAACCGCTGAAATTGTCTGTGCCGTACAGATAAGTGGGATAGCCTTCCTCCGTATAAGGGTGGTTTTCATGCATCTGCAGAAGTACCTGCAGATAATCTTCCTCGCTGTTGATGGGCGGATAGCCAAGTTCCTTATAATAATCCCAGCGTACGACATAACCCCGCTGGGTGGGTACGTTGCTGAATCCGACACCGTTATATCCGATCTTGGCCGGGAAGAAATAGAATCCCCCGTATTCGTCCCCGAGCTGTTTGAATACGTCATACGTCGCCCGGACATCCCCCCTGAGCAGATTCGGGACATATTCCTCCAGATACGGAGAGGCATCCAGGGCTACGCCGTTCTCCAGGATCTTGGACAGGTTGTTGCGTGTGGCGACAATGTCCGGCAGATCGCCGCTGGCCAGTCTGGATTCATACTCCTCCGGTGTTATATACATATAATCGATGTCCACGCCTACCTTTTCCGCCAGATACTGCCACATGCCAAGATCCGCGTTGTAGCGGTTGCCCGAGCGCTCTGTCGTATCCGCGATCGTCAGGACGACGCGTTCTTCGGCGGCAGCCGGATATGGCGGCAGCGTCAGGATCAGTATGACGGACAGGATAAATGACAGTAGTTTTTTCAAAGCACTATTCCTTTCTGTATCCCGGCATGAAACCGGAATCGCTTTCGCGGAATCACTTTGACAGTTACAGAAACAGTTAATTTATTATACCGTATCGCCCTGTCAGTTTCCATAATTCCTGACGAGGCTGAGCGGTTTGAGCGGCTGAGTGCGGTGAGTCCGGCAGTACAGCAAATCCAGGAACGATTTGCAGCAAATCAATCCTGAATGTCTGCTAAAAGCAGACCAATCCGAAAAAAAACAAGCTATAATAAAAGCAGTGATAGTCATATATGTTGTTTTCGGAATAACGTTTCACTTTGGGAAGGATTGACATGAAGAAAAAAGTAATAGCTATAATTCTCTCACTGATTCTGGCTTCGGGCAGTATGGGCATTGTCCAGGTACGGGCCGCAGATACAACCGGACAGGAGGAAGGGGCAGCTGAAGAAGAAACTATAGCCGGAGAAGAAGAGGAAGCGCTCCCGGCAGGTTCCGAGGAAGAGCCGGTGGAAGAGGAAGATGCTTTAGATACCATGGCGGCCGGAAATGCAGTTCAATCCGGCAGCTGCGGTGATCATATCAAATGGAAGCTGACAGGTACCGGAAATAATCTCACTCTGATTTTAAGCGGAAGCGGACCTATGGAGTACTATGAGGAAGCAAAGGATGTTCCCTGGGATTCCTATAGAGACAAGATAAAGAAGGTGGTTGTAAAAAAAGGCATCACTGATCTCGCAGATTACGTATTTTATGCAATGGTCAGGCTGACAGATGTATCGCTGCCGGATTCATTGGAATCGATCAGCAATGAGGCGTTTGAAAATTGTAAGGCACTTAAAAGTATCAGGATTCCCGATAGTGTATCATATATTGGATATAGCGCTTTCTCAGATTGCAGCAGTCTAACAAGTATAGTCATTCCGGATAGTGTCATGACCTTAAAGGATTCATTGTTTTTAGGATGCAGCAGTCTGAAAAGTGTAACGATTCCGTCCAGCGTTGTCTATATTGAACACTGGGTCTTTGACAAATGCGATAATCTAAACAGAATTGATATTAATGATCTGGAGTCGTGGCTGAGAGCGGATATAGCAGAAGAAGCCTGTCTTCAGGGCAGTCTTTATTTAAACGGAAAGCTGCTTACGGAAATAGAGATTCCGAAGGGAATAACAGAGATAAACGGCGGCCCGTTATCTTTAAATGAATCCTTAGAAAAAGTAACCATTCCGGACAGTGTAAAAACAATCGGGAGTAATGCATTCGCGGGATGCAGCAACCTGGAAGATATAAACATACCGGACAGCGTCACAAAGATTGGGCACCACGCGTTTTCGGGATGCTACAGTCTGACCGATTTAACAATTCCGGATAGTGTCGAACATATTGGGGACGGAGCTTTTGAGGAATGTTTCAGCATTGAGAGTTTAACAATTCCCGACAGCGTGACAACTCTTGGCTGGGACGCGTTTCCCTGGCATTATGATGAAACTGACAGGTTTATCATTTTTACATGCAATTCATATGTAAAGAAACGATGTAAAGAAAATGAATACGCGTATTTTGATAAAACTGCTCCCTCAATTGCCAAATTGTCATCACATAATGGCACTGACATACAAGTACATCTTGATCAGAAAGATGAAGCCCTGAAAGTAGAATATATTCCTGACAAAGAATATGTTGCAGGCTATCAGATTAAATATGCCGATAATAAAAAAATGACGGATGCCAAATCCATCATGCTGAAAGATAAAAAGGCTTCCTCACTGGTCATAAAGGGCCTGGAAAACGGAAAAACATATTATGTGCAGATTCAGCATTATATGAAGTTAGGCAGTGATACCTACTGGTCCAGGTGGAGCGGTATTAGGAGCGTTACGGTAGGAGAGAATCCTTATCCCGTAAATGTCACCAAACTGTCAACTTATCTCGGCAGCCATATCAAAATTGACTGGTCTAAGGCAGCCGGCGTGTCGGGCTATCACATTAAATATGCTGACAACAGCAATATGGACGGCGTGAAAGATGTCTTTGTAAAAGGAGACAGTACATTAACAAAGACGCTCACGGGCCTTAAGAATGGGAAGACATATTATGTCAAGATCCAGACATACAAAACTGTCTCCGGAAAAACCTACTGGTCTTCCTGGAGCAAGACGAAATCCATCAAGGTCGATCAGATTCCCTACGGATCTTCCATAAAAAAACTCACACAGGTATCAGATTCAAAATTGAAAATCGAGTGGGAAAAGGCGCCAGGTACGACCGGCTATCATATTCAGTATGATTACTACGAAAATGATGAAGAACTTGTGAGAAAAGATGTGTATGTCAGTGGTGAAGGAACCCTGTCAAAGACGATCACAGGCCTGAAGAATAATACAGATTATTCAGTGAGGATTCAGGCATACAGAAAAACATCCGGTAAGACCTTCTGGTCATCCTGGAGCAGATGGCATGATATTTATATAGAGTATTAATGAAAGATCCCGCCCCGGACCGATTACAATCCGGGGCGGGATCTTTTTACGAATGGTTTTGAATAGTTAGCGTATAACTGCATGAGCCTTATATTTTTAGGGCCGCCCATTTGATGTCTGGCGATCACATCGTATTCAAAGTTGGGCTGATGTGGCGGAATGGCGGGCTCCACCTGGAAACTGGGGTCCGTTCCGTGGACCTCCAGAAGGGTGACAGGATCATAGGTACCGATCAGATGCTGCATGTTCTGGGTTTCCGGCATGACCTGGAAACTCGGAGTCTGCTGTGAAATAGAAGACGACACTGTCGAGCAGGCGAACAAGATCCTTAAGGCAAAGGGCGTTACATACACCAACATCGCGCAGACGCCTGAGATGGTGGAAATGCTGCCTACGCTCGGTATGCCGACAACCTACTTCGTTGACAGTGAAGGCAGAGTACTGACCGTTCCCGTAAGAGGAGCAAATTTCGAAGGTTACAGTGAGAAGCTTGAACAGGCGCTGAAGGCAGTCGAATAACAGGATCCCTGCGGGACTTTCTCACAAATCTGCATAAAGAAGCATAGAAAAAAATCTGCATAAAGAAGCATAGCAAAACTGCTGTCAGGCTTTCGGTAACATTGAAAGCCCGGCAGCAGTTTTACTGTACGGATTATTTGCAGATACAGCAATATTCAACAGACGGCAGGGAATCCTCAGATACTATACATAGATCCCGTTGACAGTGATCTGGAATGTGACAGTGTCTCCGGCGATATCCTTCAGGTAATAGTCAGCAGGAACGACTACATCAATCGTAAAGGTCTCGCCGACACGGCGGCCGATCAGCTGTTCTTCAAAATCCCCGATCGATGTACCGCTTCCGATCACGACATCCACGCCGGCCCCGGAGGTCCCCAGCCGTTCCAGCTCCTTCCCGTCCGCCAGCTCCACATAGTCAATATTGACCCGGCTGCCGTCCTGTATCATCAGTCCGGGGGCTGTATTCAATGACCGGACCTGCCCGTCCGCGTCATCCTTAAAGGTCCGCGCGATCGTGAAAAACTCCCGTTTATCCCCGTCATACATGAACCAGAAACGGTCTCTGGCGTGGCCGTCTTCCGGATAGTCCCGCTGTGCCTCATAGTGATCGGTCTCCGCATGCAGGTTCATGAAAGAACTGGTGATCTTGGGCGAATACACCGCGCCGTCTTTGACACTGAACAGCCATGAGCTGCTGGAGACGCCGCCCGTGTAATCTTCCCAGACGAAATACAGATCTGTTCCGGTATCCAGAAGCTTTTCCCCTTCTGCCGCGTAAGGTTCACACCCGTTGTAGCCGCCGCCGGACCGGAGTATTTCCGTGATCTTTCCGCTGCTGTCGGCGTAGTAGAGTACTACATCGGTATAACAAGGGGCTCCTTCGAATTCATAAGCTGCCGTCTCCCCTGTGGCCCCGAAAGCCTCAAACCGGCCGTCCCGGTCATAATCCTCATACAGAAAGAAGAGTTCATTTTCGAGGCGCTTACCGATATAGTCTTTGAACATCCCGTGCAGGTAGGATTCCGTATTGTAGCCTTCCGGATCGCCGGATGTTTCCACATTCGTGCGCTCTGTCCCGGATGCTTCCATATCCGTGCGCTCTGTCCCGGATGCTTCCATATCCGTGCGCTCTGTCCTGGATGCTTCCACATCCGTGCGCTCTGTCCCGG
Organism: uncultured Lachnospiraceae bacterium; assembly: GCA_902789735.1. GTDB lineage: Bacteria > Bacillota > Clostridia > Lachnospirales > Lachnospiraceae > CAG-791. The sequence goes on along the minus strand of CADAOZ010000006.1, from coordinate 5,989 downwards.
ATGTCTCTGCTTCGTCTGACAGGTCCGTCTCAGATATCGGAACACTTGCAGCACTGCCTGTTTCCTCAACGGCAGGGGGCGGATCCGCCTTATAACCTTTCAGCCCCTGCAAGACCGCGAATATTCCCAGTAACAGTAAAGCGGCGGCGGCAGGAATCCAAAATTTCCGATACCGTCTGATCGGATCAGGCTTTGACTTCAGCAGCCGCCTGCACAGGATATTGACGGTAGCCCGGACATACTCTTCGTTGACATTGGATGTAAAAGCCTCTCCCTCATAGTACGGAAGCGCTTCCATGCCCTCCGGCATCTTTTCCGGCCATGTAAAGTTCTTCATCATCACCGGGATGATATTCTTTTTCTGCCGGATGGCGTACCGGACCTCCTCCGCCACCCAGTCCTTCTCCTCGAAACACCGGTCCAGTGCGTGCGCGGGAAGTACCAGGATAAAATCCTCGCACTCATCGATGATCTTATAGAGCTGCGCGTCGAAAGCGCCCGATTCCATGCCTTCCAAATCATAGAAGACCCTGTACCCCCTACGCGTCAGTTCATCGTGGAGGATCTTGACGAAAAACTCTCCGCCTTCTCTTCTGTAGCTGATAAAGATCTGATACCGCATAATCCCTCTTCCGCCTCTGCCCGGTTTCCGGGTGCTTTATTTCATGCTGTTTGGAATATTATACCATTTGACGTGAGATTTACAGTAATTAGAATCATCCTGCATCAGCAAAAAGCGCGCAGAAAGAGATTTACAGGAGAATTGATGGTATGATGATAACAGTAAGTATAAAGTCAATATCAGCGAAGGAACCGCACTGCTTTCAGCAAACAGGAAAACTTTCAGGATGCAGTATTTTTCGCCAAGGGAAAGACATGAAGATAGAATGGTTAGACGGATGCAAAATTTCCGTGAATACTGATGATGAAGAAGTTATTATCTCCGCGAACAGGGAAGGTCTGCTTTCCCTTTCCGGTCAGCTTCGGGCACTCGCGGAAGGCGCACCGGGAGACCATATTCACTACGATGTGTATAATTCTCTTGAGGAAGGATCGTCAGAAATGATCATTCAAAGAGTAGAGTAGAATGGTATGTCATTACGGGGTGGTTTATGAAAATGAAATTGGTATACGATCAGGAAGGAAAGCAATCATGATCACAGGAACGAGAAAAGCCTTTATAGTTTTCCTGTCTGTTCTGTTAATGATATTGTCTGCCGGCTGTGCGGAAGCAGACCCGACAAAACCGGATATTGAAGCTGAAAATCCTTATATGACGGAGGCAATCAGCGAAGCTCTGGATGGAATTCACAATGGACACGGCGGGCCTTTCGGCTGTGTGATCGTCAAAGACGATGAGATCATTGGCCGGGGCCATAATATGGTTCTGAAAAATAATGACTCTACCGCGCATGGAGAGATCATAGCGATCCGAAACGCAGAGAAGGCACTAAAAAGCTACGATTTGTCCGGATGCACCCTGTATACCACAGGAGAACCATGTCCCATGTGTCTGTACGCGATTCTCTGGGCCAATATTGACGCTGTCTACTATGGCTGTACCATTGAGGACAACGCAGAGATCGGCTTTCGGGATGAGGATTTTGATGCGCTTGCCGGCGGCAGGGAGGGACTGTCCGATTATATGACCTGCATAGACCGTGAAGCCTGCCTGGAATTGTTTGAAATGTATAAACAGTCGGAACATACTGTTTATTGAAAGATACCCGTAGATGAGAATAACGCAGCGGAAAAAAAGCTGCCTGACCGCTCAGTTCAGACTGAGGATCAGGCAGCTGATTTACGTTGCCATATCTTGCTCTATATATTGGAAAGGAACACCATTAGCTGCCATAGACAATCTGCACAACCCTGTCTACATCCGAGTCCTCCCATTCTTTGTCAGATTTCAATTTGGCCAGAGTTGTTTCCATCGGGATACCATATTCCCGGCTGAATTTTGCAATCCTAAATAATGAATTTTCCTTCTCCTGCTGAATACCTTCCTGGCGGCCCTGCTGAATACCTTCCTGGCGGCCCTGCTGGATACCTTCCTCTAAAACGAGAGCACTGAGATTACACATAAGGGCGCTCCTTTCTTCAATCTCTCTGGACATTTTAAAATGAAAATCATTTTCTAACCTGTGCTTTTTCTCTTCTGCGTTCAATTTGGTGGATATATCAGCAGCGCTGATCATGTTTCCAAAGTAAGTCGGGATGTAAGAGCAGAATGATCCACGGGAACTCCTTTGTTATTATATCAGACAATGAGTGATAAGTATATTTGACTGGCGGGAATGCCGCAGAACCCACAGAACCGTAGCAGGCCAGTTGATATGTATGGATGAATCGTAACTTGAAAAAAAAGAAATGGAAATGGCGGCAGGCTCGGAAAATACGAAACAATAGCGTTTTGCATATTTCACGCAAAGAGATGAGACAAAGAGAACCCGGATAGAAAGAAATCCGGAGATGAAATATATAATATGCAGATTTAGATAGAATTGATGGTATGATGATAACAGTGATGAAACGAAGACTATGAGCCGGAAGACATATCCAATCGGAAACGCGGTTCCCACGCGTCATGACTATGGAGGGATACAAAAATGGTCGATAACACATCCGCCTTTCATTCAAGTGAATATGACAGAAAGATCAGACAGACATTTCCCTATTACGAGGACTTCTTCGCGCAGGTGGTTGAACTGGTCAGGACCGTTCACGCCGGGCCGGTCTGCTGGCTGGATGTTGGCTGCGGAACAGGAATGATGGGATCGGCTGCCTTCGGAAACATACCGCTGGAAAGATTTGTTTTCATGGATTCGTCGGAAGGGATGATCGGCAGAGCGAAGGAACGCTTCCGCTTTCCAAACGCAGAGTTCTCTGTCAGCGATGTCCGGGACCTGCAATATGAAAATGAATTCGATGTGATCACAGCAATCCAGGTGTTCCATTTCCTGCAGGCGGAGGAGAGAAGAACTGTCCTCAGGCAATGCCATGCAGCCTTAAAAGAAAATGGGATACTTGTCAGTTTTGAGAACATTGCGCCCTTTACAGAGACCGGGAAAACAGTTTGCCTGGAAAAATGGAGACGATTCCAGATGGAACAGGGCAAAAGCCGGGAGGAGACCGAAGGACATATTTCCCGTTACGGAAAAGATTATTTCCCGATTACAATAGAGGAGCATCTGCGTCTGCTGCGGGAAAGCGGTTTCCGGGTTGTAGAAATGCTGTGGTTTTCAAATACGCAGGCAGGCTTCTGGGCCATGAAATGACGTCCGGTTTACAAAGGAGGCTGAAATGAAAACATTGATTGTCTATTACACATTGGAAGGCAATACGCATTATGCAGCAAAGAAAATAGCGTCTCTGCTGGATGCTGACATGCTTCGTATTAAGCCAGTCAAGACATATCCCAGGAAGGGATTTCGAAAATTTCTCTGGGGAGGGAAGAGCGCTGTCATGGCTGAAACACCCGAACTTGAGCCCTACACATTTGACGCATCCGCTTACGACCGGATCGTGTTTGGTTTCCCTGTGTGGGCAGGCAATGTGACACCGCCGCTCCGTACGTTCATCAAAGAAAATGATCTTTCCGGAAAGCGCTTCGCTGCATTTGCATGTCAGAGCGGGGCTGGAGCGGAAAAGGCTTTTGAAAAGCTGAAGACAGCGCTTGGCATCCGGGAACTGGATGCAGAACTGGTACTGATTGATCCGAAAACAAAGCCGGATCCAATCAATGAAAAGAAAATAAGCGGGTTCTGCGGGAAATTGAAGTAAGGATGCTGATCCACCCTTCGGCCCTGGGATTATGAAGATCGCGCCGAAAATAAACAATGCAATATTATAAATATGTTTCCGGCGTATGAGAAAAAGGGCAGAGCAGCAGTTCATCTCCTGCCTGATGAAATCCATTGTTCGGGTCGTGGCAGACGCAAATGCCGGAGGGAAGCCCAGATACAAACTCTTCAGAAAGGAGAGGAGAGAGTATGTCCAGAAAAGTGAAAAGGCAAAAAGTCAGCCTGGACAGCGGTGGTGTTAAAGATCTGTCCAGACAGGAAATCGAAATGATCCTCCGGGCAGCGGATGACCTGATCATGAAGGGCGGCAGGAATATGCTGGTCAAGACCCTCAAAGGATCCAGAGATAAGAAGCTGCTTAGTCACGGCATGCAGGACAATCCTGCTTATGGCTTCTACAGGGATCTGAAGCTGGAAGAGATTGGCCACCGGGTGGACTGGATGATCCGCAGAGCCTATCTGGAGATCCGCTATGATTACAGACTCCCCCTCCTGGTCTATACAAAGGAAGGGTGGGAAATTGAGAAGCTTACTTATGCCAGGGAATGCTATGCCCTGTATAAAAAGGACAGGACCAGGGGGAAAAACCGGTCAATCCGGAAACTGAAAACAGTCAATCCCCAGGTTGCTCTGGAAGTCCTCCGCTGGATCGCAGAGGAAGGGACGGAAAAGGACTTAGCAGGCCTGCAGGCCTGGGAGCAGGAAGCCCAGGGCCAGTTGAAAAAGAGGCTGAACTTTGCCATCAGACAGATCAGTATCCGGGAGGCTGGAGAGACGGCGGATTCTGCCGACAAGCCCGTACGGCTTTTTATTGCCGTCCCTATGGAAGGCGCAATCAGGGAAAGCCTTGTCAGGGATATGGAACAGCTTCAAAAAGCTGGAGCCACGGGCACCTTTCAGCCTCCCGAAAACCTCCATATGACTCTGGCTTTTCTGGGCGAGACGACTCCCGAAAGAATCCCGGATGTGCTGGAGATACTCCGGTCCATTCAGATTCCCTCTACCATGATCTCACCCTGGAGGAGCGGTTTTTTCGGAGATACCCTTTACGCAGGAATCCTCTTTTCGGAAGAAGGTTCTTTCATGAAATATGTGGAAGACCTGCGCAGTGCTCTGGGGAACAAAAACATCTCCTTTGACCGCAAGCCCTTCAAACCGCATGTGACCCTGGTCCGCAGATGCAGCCTGGTCTCCCCAGTGGTATTTACAGGACAGGACTGCCCTCTGGAAAGGGTATGTCTCTACCGGTCTGATCAGAAAGACGGCAGGATGGTCTATACGGAGCTGGGATCGGCATCCTGTTCATTGACATGAGTAAAGGGGTTCTGAATGATCCAAAAGCGAAGTCGGATTCTATGAAAGGGATGCCTTTTGCTAAAAAAATCAGCTGCCTGACCGCTCAGTTCAGACTGAGGATCAGGCAGCTGATTTATGTTTCCATCTCGTCCTATAATAGAAAGGAACACGCTTAGCTGCTATAGACAATCTGTACAACCCTGTCTACTTCCGAATCATCCCATTCCTTTTCAGATTTTAATTTGGACAGAGTGGTTTCCATCGGGATACCGTATTCCCGGCTAATTTTTGCAATCCTATATAATGAATTTTCCTTCTCCTGCTGAATACCTTTCTCTAAAACGAGAGCACTGAGATTACACATAAGGGCGCTCCTTTCTTCTATCTCTCTGGACATTTTGAAATGAAACCCGGATGTATTCCATGAGTTCCTGACTAAAAGGACACTAAAATAAAAAGAACATTAGTTCGCTATCTGACAGGAACGTACTTTCGGACAGCAGCCTGAAGGGAAGGAGGCGGCGGATGAGGACGCGCGCATGCATCATCAGGAAGGACTCAAAGGCCGGGCGTTATTTCAGTGACATATGCTGTAAGTCGAAGGCGCTGCGCAATACCACGAACTTCTACATCCGCAACACGTATACCGGGATCATGAAGTCCCCGGAAGAGCGCACGGATAACGAGAACGAAGTGCTGCATAACGTGATCACCGGCATAAAGATGTATAACGAGCATAAGCTGCTGCTTTTTAAAAAGGACATCCGGAAGGCCCGCCTGACAGGCGGCCTTGAGGGACACACTGCAGTGCGGAAGGCGCTTAAGCGGTCGGAGCCTGTCCGATATCCGTCAAGGGAAAACAGGATGCTCACCTATGAAGTGCTGGACGC
>CADAOZ010000005.1 GCA_902789735.1 uncultured Lachnospiraceae bacterium | reverse complement strand
TCATCCGAATCAGCCTCCATGTCATTTCGTCTTTATGATGTTCTGCGACGCCATCATAGCACAACCATGCGTTAATCGCAAGTTAAAGCGGTAACTTTTGAAAAAATAATAGAAGATGACGGTTTAACTGCCGTTTTTAACGTCCTGGGAGTTTTGCTGTCTTATGGTGCTGCTGGACACTTTTCTTCAAAACCGAAAAAATGTCCAGTAGGACTACGATTCCTTTGGCACTATCATACATATGTATCTGTCCCATAATTCGGTCTCGATTGCATTTTTGCCATTTTTGCAATTTTCTTCCTCACTTCCTCCTCTAAATCCCAAAAACGCCTTATTTTGATATGCTCCTCATATGATAGATTTTGGTTTTTTCCAATGTCTACCATATGGGGAGCATATCATTTCCGAGCTTTTCGGGCATCTGGCCGTCAGCGGCAGGAACCGGATCAGGCCTCGAAAATCGCTCTATCAGAACATATCAATCACTATGGTCGGAGGGTTGAGTAGGCTGTTTAGATGTCATAGGGTTGAGTGGCCGGCTTGGATGTTTTTGCGGTAGGGTTGAGTTAGTGGTTTGGATAACGGCAGGTTGAGGCTGTGGTTTAGATGTCAGCGCGACACTACGAATTTGAGGAGGGTCTTATATGATCAGCAAAACAAAAAGATTTACAGCGCTGATGCTCATGTGTTTTATACTTGTCTGCGCATTGGCATCGTGCGGCAGAAAACAGGATGAAACCATTGCCTACTGGAACAGCGATTCGCCGGCAATGGCATCGATCATTTCCTATGTTTCCGCGGTCACAGATGAAAAATCAGAGGACTTTGTCCCCGAAGACCGCCGTATAGCTGTTTTTGATGTTGACGGTACTCTTTATGGGGAACTGTATCCCACATACTTTGATGAATCTCTGCTGCTGCACCGTCTGCTGCATGATGAGAATTATCAGCCGTCCGAAGAGGACAGGGCTTATGCGGAGGAGGCGGAGAAGGCTCTGCTGAACGGCCAGCCGGAACCGGATTCCCCCCGCTCTTCAGCGCAGATGGCGGCGGAAGTCTTCCGCGGATTTACAGTAGAGGAATACAGGGCATATGTACGTGAATTCATGGGAGAACCCGTAGCGGGTTTTGATAATATGACATACGGCGAAGGATTTTATCTTCCCATGGTGGAGCTGGTCAGGTATCTTTCAGAGCACGGGTTTACCATATTCATCTGCACGGGGACGGAGCGTTCACTGGAGCGTGAACTTATAGAAGATGCTCTTGGCGAATGGATCCCGCCCTACCATGTGGTGGGAAGCACGTTTTCACTTGCCGCGTCCGGCCAGGGCGATACAGAGGGCCGCAAGTATTCCTATGGACCGGATGATAAAGTGCTGCTGGAAGGCAATCTTCTCCAGAAGAATCAGAAAATGAACAAGGTCATTTCCATCATCGATGAGATTGGCGTTTCGCCGATACTTGTGTTCGGAAACAGTTCCGGCGATGCTTCCATGGCTGAATACGCTCTGCAGAACGGCGGAAAAGCGTATATGCTGCTCTGCGATGATACCGACCGTGATTACGGTGACCTGGAAACGGCGGCTAAATTCGCGGAAGAATGCCGTAAATCCGGCTTCGAAACCATTTCCATGCGCGATGAATTTGAGACGATCTATAAAGAGGACGCGGTAAAGACAAAACTTGGTGAAGAGTAACCGCAAAAAGGAAATATGGAAATACAGACAGTTTTGAACTGTCTGCTCCTCCATTTTCATTGTGACCGCCGCATGTTCCCACTGTCCGCAGTATGCCGTTCCGAACAGGTATCTGCATGGTCATTCCGTAACCGAGATGTCAACATCCGGCGCGATCATAATCTTATATTCGGGATAAGCCCTGCGGGTCTCTTCATACAGGACCGCCAGAGCCTCCTGCTGTGAAATCTCAAAACTCAGGACCACATCAAAAGTCAGTTCCTTCGTTTCCACATCTACATAAAAGCCGTGCATCTGCACCGCCCAGTCATGGGCCAGTACGATCTCCTGTATGTGATTCTGGATCACGGCAGCCTCATCATTTCCTGTATTATAGGAGTACACGCCCACGCCGGTCAGAATAACGCCGGTCTCCTTATATACTCTTTTTTCCAGCTTTCTGGACAGGCGGTCGACTTCCCTGACCGTCATGGTGTCCGGCAGCTCCAGATGTACGGATGCCAGATTCTTATCAGGGCCGTAGTTATGCAGAATCAGGTCATAGGCGCCATGTACTTCCGGATCCTCTGTCAGCAGCTGTTTGATCTGGTCGGTGGTTTCCTTGTCCGCCCGCGCGCCCAGGATCTCATTCAGCGTTTCCATCATCATTTCAATACCGGATTTAATAATGATCACGGAGATAAACACGCCTACCAGGGCTTCCAGAGAAATGCCGGTGACCATGAAGATGATAGCGGAAGCCAGTACCGACGCGGAAAGAATCGCGTCAAACATGGCGTCGGATCCCGACGCCACAAGCGAGCCGGAATTTACCTGCTCTCCCTTTGCCCTGACATAACGCCCGAGAATGATCTTGACGGCCACAGCCACCGCGATGATCACCAGAGAAAGTATACTGTAATCCGGTTTCTCCGGGTGAATGATCTTTTTCACGGATTCCACAGCGGAGGTAAGACCGGCATAAAGGACGATTCCGGATACGATCATGGCGCTGAGATACTCGACCCTGCCATGTCCGAAGGGGTGCTTTTTGTCCGGCTGCTTTCCGGCCAGCTTTGTCCCTACAATGGTAATGATTGACGAAAGGGCGTCCGAAAGATTATTCACCGCGTCCAGAATGACCGCGATGGAATGGGACGCGATTCCGACAGCCGCTTTGAAAGCCGCCAGAAAAACGTTGGCCAGGATTCCAATGACGCTGGTCCGGATGATGACCTGGTCTCTGTTCATGATCATTGTTTCAGAATCGGTATTATGTCTGCTCATGGAATCATCTCCTTTAGTTCTGCTGAATCTGCAAAAAACGCGATTTCCAGCATGCAGAAGGTCTCTCCGTCCTCCCGGTCATGGGAACCGTATACATAGACTCTGCCGTCAAAAACATGGGGTTCCGCGTCCGGAACATATTCATCCAAAGGAAGGCAGGGGTTGTATATCTGTTTTTTCATCAAAAATCACGCGCCTCCGGGCGGGGTTTTTCTTTCTGCTGATCTTCCCTGCTTTCGATCCGGACCCTGCCCTGATGGATACGGTCCAGGAAGAATTCCTTGACGGAGCAGCCGGCCCGGCCGGAGGAGGCACAGGCACAGGCACAGGCGCAGGAGGAGGCGCAGGCGCAGCTGGAGGCACAGGAGCCCGTGCAGGAGTTCCAGTGTCTTTTCATAATCCCGGTTCAGGGTGCACAGGGGCGTATTGATACTGACGGACAGACCCGCTGCCAGCGCGTTTTTGATGCCGGCCAGTGTTTCTTCATAGCGGGGGGCGCCGACCAGGCGGTTGTGGACTTCCGGATCCGCCGAATAGAAAGTGATCTGGACGCTGTCCAGGTCGGCTTCCCGGAGTTTCCTGCAGTATTCCGGCGTAAGGCGGATCCCGTTTGTATTGAGGCGGGAGATGAACCAGCGGGCATGACGGATCAGATCGGGCAGGTCTTCCCGCAGGGTGGGTTCGCCGCCCGTGAAGGTCACCTGGGGGATACCGGCCTTGCGGCAGATATCCAGAATCTTCTTCCATTCTGAGGTGGACAGTTCCGTTTCATCGGACAGCGCCTGTCCGGCCGCGTAGCAGTGGACACATTTCTGGTTGCAGTGCCATTTGCCTTCCTTTGTCATGGCGCTGACCATCAGATCCATGCGGTGAGGCGCCTGCATAAAAGGCTCATAGGCGCCGATGCTCATATAATTCACGTCCGTGGTCACCTCTTCCCGATAGGCGATCTGACGGATCGTTGTATAAATGGTCTGCATGTCCTCGGAAATACGCCCCCGGACAAAGAAGGGAAGGATCTGTTTCACATTGTCAGCAGCCCGGTTCAGGATGCTCTGGATGTCTTTTTCACTGATCTCTCTGCCGTCATAGCGGTTGGTTTCCCGTATGAGTTCCGCCAGCATGACAGCCCAGATGAAATTGACCGGTATAATATCCGTACCGTTGATGATGGCGACACTGGGATTCAGGGCGTCCTCTTCCGGCTTCGGCGGAATCAGATGGATCCGGATGACGCCGGGGCCTTCGGGATTCAAAGTGGTATGCAGCACTTCACTGAAGGTGAAGTTCATGTACGCTTTCAGATTGCGGACGGTCTTCGTCCTGCGGAAAATCAGGGGTATCTTAGTCATTGTTTCCTTTCCGCCCGGGTACCCGGGACTGCGGTCATTTGTTCCTTTGTACTATTGTACACTACCCTTGAGGCGGCAAACTACCCCCGGGGTGGTGAATACCCTGTGATTTTAAATTTGTTTTTCCGGAAGCAATGACAACAGCCTGCAGAACGGGTATGATAAATTAAGAAAAAATCTTGAAAAGGACAATGATTGTGAAAAAGAGGCCCGTAAACAGAAACATCCTGATTGATATCTGGCGGATCATCGCCACGATCCTGATCTTAAAACACCATACCTATTACATGAATCTGGAGGTCCATTATTATCATTTCCGTCAGGCCCGCATGTATGTGGAATTCTTTTTCCTGCTGAGCGGGTATTTTACCTATGCCCATTTCAGCCGGCGCGCCTGTGCGGACATCAATGAGATGGCCGGGGCGTCGATCCGTTACACATGGAAGAAATGGCTGCGTTTTCTTCCCTATGTGATACCGGCGGTCATTGCCCAGTACATTCTGGACCAGATTCTGACGCCCCTGAACAGAATCGACTTTCTGCATACGCTGGAGGAGATGCCCCGGGACCTGTTCCTGCTGACGGCAGCGTCCGGAACTGCCAAGGTAGGACCCCTGTGGTACTTATCCGCCATGATCATGGCGACGCCCCTGCTGGGCATGTGCTTCCAGTACATTCCCAAATATCTGATGGCAATCCTGTCCGTAATCACGGCCCTGGTCTATTACGGCGTCACCCAGGTATCCGGAGACAGGGCCGCCCCCCATGATTTTGTCAGAGGCCTGATCTGCATGATGCTGGGCGCTGCCATTTTCTGTATGCTGGAGGAGCTGGACCGGCTGCAATTCAAAAAGACCCTGGCCCTGTTCTTCGGTGAGGCCATGCTGCTGTATACAGTGCTGTCCACCTACTCGTCTCAGTACAGTACCGGACACGGAAGGGAAACGATTATTCTGGCTTTTACAGGCGGCATTACACTGCTGCTGTATCACGGAGATATCCGCCTGCCCGCCGCCCTGCGCGGCCTCATCCAATACGCCTGTGATCTCTGTTTTATCATGTACATCTGGCAGAAGGGGGCCGCGACCCTGGTCAATATCCTGATTCCGGCCGGGTCTGACCGCCTCAAGGTCACCAGCTATTTTGCCATTACCTTTGCTGTGTCAGTGGTCCTGAAGTTCGCGACCGAACAGCTGCTGGCCCTGTCCGGAAAGGCCGGACTGGAGAAATATTTCCTCGAACAATAGCCTGGAAATAGCCTGGAAAATGAAAAGGCGCTCCTCCGGGGCAGTTCACATGGAAGTGAACGCCCGGAACGGAACGCCTTTACGAATATTTTGAATCAGGAATTCTTTTGGAAAATCTATATTTGAAAATCTATATTTGAAAATTATATTGAAAATTATATTTTTGTAAACAGGAAAAACAATCACTCCAGCCCGATGGCCTCATCCAGGCCCAGCATGATGTTCATGTTCTGGACAGCGGCGCCGGAAGCCCCCTTGCCCAGATTGTCGAACAGGGCCGTGACACTGGTCTGATCTTCATGGCCGCAGACGACCAGCTGCAGGTGGTTGGTGCCTGCCAGGGCGTTGGCGTAAAGGGTAGGCTGCGCGGGATTATACGGCAGGACCGTCACGAAATGTTCGTTCTTATAATAATCCTGCAGACGGGCGCAGATTTCTTCCGCTGTGGGCTGTCCCGGCAGCAGACGGTTCTGCAGCATAATGGAGGTGGCCATGCCCTTGTAGTAATCATCTACGACCGGCATAAATACAGGAGCGAAGGTCAGACCTGTGACCTTCTGCATTTCCGGAATATGCTTATGGCGCAGGGTCAGGCCGTAGATGCCGGGCGCGCAGAGGGCCTCCGGCTTTGCTGCCGATTCATACTGGGCGATCATCTTCTTGCCGCCGCCGGAGTAACCGGTCAGGGAATAGCAGGTCAGGGGATAATCCGCCGGCAGGATGCCCATCCGGATCAGCGGTGCGGCGGAAGAAATCAGGCCGGTGGCATGGCAGCCGGGATTGGCGACCCGTTTGCTGGAAGCGATGGCCCGGCGCTGGTCCGCGGACAGCTCCGGATAGCCGTAGGTCCAGTCATCACTGGTCCTGTGGGCTGTCGAGGCGTCAATGACGCGGACGTCCGGATTGTCGATCAGGGAGACGGCTTCGACGGCGCCGGCGTCGGGCAGACAGAGGAATACGATATCCGCGCTGTTGAGGAATTTCTTTCTTTCCGCCAGGTCGTGCCGTTTGTCTTCATCGATGCGCAGGAGGGTCAGGTCTTCCCTGCTGCCGATCCGTTCATAAATCTGCAGGCCTGTGGTACCGGCCTGACCGTCAATATATACTTTTGTTTTCATTTTACGTAATTCCTTTTCTTTTCTGTAATTGCGGCAGCTCTGCCATGGCGGCTGCTTTTTCACCTTAATACATTTCAAAGAAGGATACAAGGAAAAACTGCGGAATCGCGCGTCTGTCCGGAGATCTTTCCGCTTTTCCCTGATAATAAGAAAGCCGAATCAGATGACAAAGACAACAGAAAATGCTATTATTTAGAAGGGAATATATGCGATTTTAACAGGCATAAGAGTTGGAGGTGGTACATGATTCCTAAGGATCCGAATATGCTACTGAGTTATATCAACACGCAGCTGCGTGACCATTACAGCTCGCTGGAGGAGCTGGCCTCAGATCTTGACATTTCCGCAGATGAGATCAGGGACAGGCTGCAGAAAGCCGGCTATGAGTATCTGGAAGAGTTCAACAGATTTGGGAAAAGGTAATTAGTTAAATATAAAAAGGAGACAAAATCAATGAAAAGAAAACCCGTAGTACTTATGATACTGGACGGTTATGGCCTGTCTGAGCACCAGGAGGCCAATGCGGTCTATATGGCAAAGACCCCTGTGATGGATCAGCTGATGAAAGAGTATCCGTTCCAGAAGGGCAATGCCTCCGGACTGTTCGTAGGTCTTCCGGATGGGCAGATGGGCAACTCCGAGGTCGGTCATATGAACATGGGCGGCGGCCGCATCATATATCAGGACCTGACACTGATCACCAAATATATCGAGGACGGCGTATTCTTCGAGAACGAAGAACTGCTCCGCGCCATCAACAACTGTAAAGAGAACAATTCCGATCTGCACATCTGGGGCCTGCTCTCCGACGGCGGCGTACACAGCCACAACACCCACCTGTACGCGCTCCTGGAGCTCTGCAAGAGACAGGGCCTGGACAGAGTATATCTGCATCCTTTCTTCGACGGCAGAGATACACCGCCCGCGTCCGGCAAGGGCTATCTGCAGCAGCTGGTCGACAAGGCAGCGGAGATCGGCGTAGGCAAGGTGGCTTCCCTCCACGGCCGTTACTATGCTATGGACAGGGATAACAACTGGGACCGTATCCAGAAGTCATATAACGCCCTGGTACTGGGCGTAGGCGACCAGGCGACCGACTGCATCCAGGCTATGCAGGACTCCTATGACAAGGGCGTGACGGACGAGTTCATTCTGCCCACTGTCATTACCGATGAAGAAGGCAAGCCCCTGACCGTCGTAAAACCCAATGACTCCGTCATTTTCTTCAACTTCCGTCCTGACCGCGCCAGAGAGATCACCAAGGCATTCTGCTTCACGGATGAAGATATCGCCAAACAGCCCGGCAAAGCTTCTAACACCAAGTGCATCAAGTACCTGACAAGAGCCAACGGCTATATGCCCCTGACATATGTCTGCTTCAAGGATTATGATGAGACCATTCCCAACAAATATGTTGCTTTCAAGAAGGTCGCCATCAAAAATACCTTCGGTGAGTATCTGGCAGCCAACGGACTCAAGCAGCTGCGTCTGGCAGAGACCGAGAAATATGCCCATGTAACCTTCTTCTTCAATGGCGGTATTGAAGAGCCCAACAAGGATGAGGACAGGATCCTGGTTCCGTCTCCCGCGGTAGCGACCTATGACCTCAAGCCCGAAATGAGCGCGCCCGAAGTCAGCGAGAAGCTGAACGCGGCCATCCGCGGCGGCGAATATGATGTCATTGTCATCAACTTCGCCAACCCTGACATGGTCGGCCACACCGGCGTCCTTGAGGCAGCCATCCAGGCGGTAGAGAAGGTCGATGAATGTGTCGGTTCCGCTGTGGAAGCCGTTAAGGAAGTCGGCGGCGTTCTCTTTATCTGCGCGGACCACGGCAACGCTGAGCAGATGATCAACTATGAGACCGGCGCGCCTCATACAGCCCACACGACCAATCCGGTTCCTTTCATTCTGGTCAACTATGACCCCGCTTACACGATCAAAGAAGGCGGCCGCCTCTGCGATATCGTGCCTACGCTGCTGGAGGTCATGGGCATGGAACAGCCCGCGGAGATGACCGGAGAATCCCTCCTGATCAAAAAATAAGAAACAGGAGACAGCCCCCGCTTTCTGAGCCCGGGCGATAGAGGCGGTTCCCCGCCGTAAAAGAATGTACACTCCCGGTCCGGAAACAGTTTCGGACCGGGAGTTTTTGAGAGGTCAGTTATTTATGGTAAAAGTCGATCTGATCACGGGCTTCCTGGGCGCGGGCAAGACCACCTTTATAAGAAAATATGTCTCTTATCTGCTGGATCAGGGAGAAAAGATCTGCATTCTGGAAAATGATCACGGCGCCATCAACGTGGATATGATGCTGCTGTCCGACCTGCGCAGTGACCGGCTGGGCATCGAGATGGTGGCGGGCGGCTGCGATTATGACTGCCACCGGCGCCGTTTCCGGACCAAACTGATCACCATGGCCATGCTGGGCTATGACCGGGTGCTGATCGAACCTTCGGGCATTTTTGATGTGGATGAGTTTTTCGACATTCTGCATGAGGATCCCCTGGACAGACGCTATGAGATCGCCAATGTCCTGACCATTGTCAGCGCGGATCTGGAGGAGGACCTGTCCGAAGAGGCCGACTATCTGCTGGCCAGCCAGGCTGCCCAGGCGGGCCGGCTGATTTACAGCCGTGTCCAGGAAGCGGACGCCCGGGCCATAGAGGCCGTGACAGCCCATGTCAACCGGGCCCTGGCCGCGATCAAATGCTCCAGGACATTTTCTCCCGGGGAAAATATAACCGTCCGGGACTGGGACCGGATGACAGAAGAGGACTGGCAGGAGATCATGACAGCCGGTTATGCCGAGACCGGTTTTGAGAAGCGGTTTTCCATGGATGAGACCGGCTTTCAGGCCCTTTTCTTCATGCGTATTTCCATTCCCAAAGACCAGGTCCTTGCCAATATCCGCAGGATCTGGCAGGATCCTGACGTGGGCAGGATCTTCCGGATCAAGGGCTTTCTGATCGATGATCCGGACCGGGAGACATGGATCGAGGTCAACGCCACAGCCGGGGGGACCCGGGTCACCCCGATTCCCCGGGGACAGGAGATTCTGATCGTGATCGGCGAGGACCTGGACGAAGAAGCCGTCGACGCTTACTTTCCGGCCCGGTTCTCAACGACCCATGTCCGCTGAGATTTCTTATTGTAATCCTGACAATGTTTGCTATAATGATTGCATCAATGAACCGTTTTTGATAGCAGAGTAGGAACTGGCGCGTAAAGTGCCGGCTGAACAGGGAGTTGTCAGCCGGACGAAAAATCTCCGGATTTGCGGTGCCGGCTCCGCATCCCGCTGCTGCATATCCGGGGTCAGGCCTCCTTATGTAGTATGGACTGCAGAAAGGAGGATTTTTTATGACACAAAATAACGCGAAACCTGTTGTTTCCAAAAGCAAATGGATCAGTTCCGTCCGGGAATTTCGCAGTACCCGGGTCGTGGTATTCTGCGGCATGATGTGCGCCCTCGCCATTGTCCTGAATTATACTTCGACCATCCGCATCGGCGATTATATCCGGATCGGTTTTTCCGGGATCCCCAACCGGGTCGTGGACTTTCTCTTCGGGCCTTTTGTCGGCGCTGTCTTCGGGGGCGCTCTGGATATCATCAAGTATTTCCTGACGCCCACGGGCGGCTTCTTCCCCGGGTTTACTCTGACGGCCATGCTGGGCGGCGTCATCCACGGCTATATCCTTTACCGGCGCAGGCCCACCCTGGCCCGGGTCTTCGCGGCCCAGCTGCTGGTCAAGGTCCTGCTCAACTGCGGCCTCAATACCCTCTGGCTGCAGATGCTGTACGGACAGGGCTTCATGGCGATCCTGCCGGGCAGGATCGTTTCCAACGCGGTCATGCTGCCGGTGGATACCCTGCTCTACTACATTATCCTGCAGGCGGTGGACAGATATATCCGTCCCCGTTTCCTGGAGGACTGAGTAGCTGTAAAATTCCTAATAACATAGGATGATAGGATATAAATTTAGCAATTTTTCCGATTTTGGGACCGGCGGCGCCTTCCTGTATTGATTTATTCGGCGTTTTATGTATAATAAGGAAACGGTTAAATATTTTTTTAACAAGCGGGAAAATGCCGGCTGGCCGGCGGTTTCCGCCGGAAGCAAGGTAACTGCAAAAATTTTACAGATAAAGAAAGAGGTTATTGAATGGCTATCGATTTAACCAAATATGGCATCACTGACACAGCAGAGATTATCTATAACCCCTCCTATGAGGATCTTTACAAAGACGAGATGGATCCTTCTCTGGAAGGTTATGATAAGGGCGTCAACACCGAGCTGGGCGCTGTTAACGTTATGACCGGTATCTACACCGGCCGTTCTCCCAAGGACAAATATATTGTCATGGATGAGAATTCCAAGGATACCGTATGGTGGACCACAGAAGGTTATCCCAACGACAACCACCCCATGAGTGAGGAAGTATGGGAAACCGTCAGAGCGCTTGCCAAAAAGGAACTGTCCGGCAAGAAGCTGTATGTAGTCGACGCTTTCTGCGGCGCCAACAAGGATACCCGTATGGCCGTCCGTTTCATTATGGAAGTTGCCTGGCAGGCACATTTCGTAAGAAACATGTTCATCAAGCCCACAGCGGAAGAAGAAAAGACCTTCGAGCCTGATTTCGTAGTTTACACCGCTTCCAAGGCAAAGGTAGAGAACTACAAAGAGCTGGGCCTCAATTCCGAGACATGTGTAGCCTTCAACGTTTCCAGCCGTGAGCAGGTCATCCTGAACACATGGTACGGCGGCGAAATGAAGAAGGGTATGTTCTCCATGATGAACTATTACCTGCCGCTCAAGGGCATTGCCGCCATGCACTGCTCCGCCAACACCGATATGGAAGGCAAGAACACTGCCATCTTCTTCGGGCTGTCCGGCACCGGCAAGACCACCCTGTCCACAGATCCCAAGCGTCTGCTGATCGGCGATGACGAGCACGGCTGGGACGACAACGGCGTATTCAACTTTGAAGGCGGCTGCTATGCCAAGGTCATCAACCTGGATAAGGAATCCGAGCCCGACATCTACAATGCCATCAAGAGAAACGCTCTTCTGGAGAACGTTACCGTTGACGCGGAAGGCAAGATCGATTTCGCAGATAAGAGCGTGACCGAGAACACCCGTGTTTCCTATCCCATCGAGCACATTGAGAAGATCGTCAAGAACGTAGCGCCCGTTTCCGCCGGCCCTGCGGCTGACAACGTGATCTTCCTGTCCGCGGATGCCTTCGGTGTACTGCCTCCCGTTTCCATCCTGACACCTGAGCAGACCCAGTACTACTTCCTGAGCGGCTTCACAGCCAAGCTGGCAGGTACAGAGCGCGGCATCACCGAGCCCACACCTACCTTCTCCGCATGCTTCGGCCAGGCTTTCCTGGAGCTGCATCCCACCAAGTACGCGGAAGAGCTGGTCAAGAGAATGGAGAAGAGCGGCGCCAAGGCATATCTGGTCAACACCGGATGGAACGGCACCGGCAAGCGTATCTCCATTAAGGATACCCGCGGTATCATCGATGCCATCCTGGGCGGCGCCATCAAGAAGGCACCCACCAAGACCATCCCTTACTTCAACTTTGAAGTTCCCACAGAGCTGGAAGGCGTTGACACCGGTATCCTGGATCCCCGCGATACCTACGCGGATCCTTCCGAATGGGATGCCAAGGCCAAAGATCTGGCAGGCAGATTCATCAAAAACTTCGACAAGTACACCACCAACGAAGCCGGCAAGGCTCTGGTCGCGGCAGGCCCTCAGCTGTAATTGACAGCAGACTGCCGGACGGCTCCTCCCGGAGCGGTCCGGGTGTATCATGAAAAGAAGTGTTTCAGATTGTTACACAAATAAAAGACCGGCAGCGTAAGCTGCCGGCCTTTTTGCGTTGTTGTGATATTTGTACCTGCGGTTAAGAAAAACACAGGATCTGAAATACAGGGCCGATCACCTGGTGCCTTTGTCGTAAGGGATACCCTCGGCTTTGGGCGCCTGAGAGTGTTTGGAAGTAAAGATCAGGACGATCATGGTGACGACATAAGGAAGCATCTGATACAGGGAGGACTTATCCTTCAGGCCTTCCAGCTTGGGCAGGAAGGGGATGGAGGAATTGTAAGCCGCGATGACCTTGAACAGTGCGAAGAAAATGGAAGCCCCCATGATCTGGACCGGTTTCCAGTTACCGAAGATCATAACCGCCAGAGCCAGGAAACCGTAGCCGCCGACGCTGGAGTTGAAGCCGGAGCCGACCGCGATGGTGTAGGCCAGACCGCCGATGCCGCCCAGGAATCCGGAGATCAGGACGCCGGCGTAACGCATTTTGTAAACATTGATACCGACCGAGTCCGCCGCCTGGGGATGCTCACCGCAGGCCCGCAGGCGCAGGCCGAAACGGGTCCGGTACATGAGGATCCATGCCACAAAGAAGAGCAGGACGGCGATGGGGGTTGTCAGGTAGAAATATTTAAAGATCAGGGAATCCAGGAAGCCGTTGCCCGCTTCCATACCAAAGGTGGCCTGGGTGATCCGGATCCAGTTGGGAATCTGGATGGTGGTCAGGCCCTGTCCCTGTACAGCCCAGGTCACAACGACGGCGAAGGCCGGGGCAAAGGTGTTCAGGGCAGTACCGCCGATGGTCTGGTCCGCCTTGAGGTTGATGGCCGCGAAGGCCAGCAGCAGCGAGAAGACCATGCCGGATAAGCCGGCGACCAGGATGGCGCACAGCATGGCCAGCTGGGGATGGGCCGGTCCAAAGCCGCTGCGGTCAAATCCCTGGAGCGTAAAGCAGGCGCAGAGGGCACCGATGACCATGATACCTTCAAGGGCCAGGTTGATAACGCCGGAATGTTCGGAGTACATACCGCCCAGGGCGACCAGCATCAGGGGCACCGCAAAAACAATGGTCAGACTGATGATATTCGCCAATATGTTCATGCCTTTACCTCCTTCTTTTTATTGCCGGAAAGAATCTTGGTCAGGATACCTCTGATCAGCAGTGAGAAGGCTGCCAGATAAATGATGACCGCGATGATGATATCAATGGATTCAGAGGAGAAGTTGGGCTGCATGGCCGAACCGCCTACCTGAATATAGCTGATAAAGAGGGAGCTGAAAATGGTTCCGATCGGATTGGAGTTGGCCAGCAGGGCGACCGGGATACCGTTGAAGCCCATGCTCAGGATGGATTTCTCCATGACGTACTGAATGGTACCGGCCAGATAATAGAGGCCGCCGCCCAGTCCGGATAAGGCACCGGCGATGATCATGGAAAGAACGATATTGCGGTTGGCGTTGATGCCGGCGTAAATGGAAGCGTCCTTGTTCAGGCCGCAGGCTTTCAGCTCGTAGCCGAAGATGGTCTTGTTCAGGATGAACCAGACCAGGATGGCCACCAGGATGGCGATAAAGAAACTGATATTGATCCAGCTGGAGTTGCCGAACATCTTGTCCAGGCCGGCCTTGGGGATAATGGCGCCGGGGTTGGCCTTGGCAAGGGCCGCCGAACGGTCGGAGTTGCTGGCGCCCCAGGCGGAAGCCAGCATGGTGGGCATGTTGGCGAACAGCAGGTTGACCAGGAACATGCAGATCCAGTTGAACATGATGGAGGTAATGACCTCGTTGACATTGAAGAGGGCCTTGAACAGTCCGGGGAAAATGCCCCAGATGGCGCCGCCGATACAGGCCATCAGCAGGCAGAGGAACCAGGGCAGCTGGAACTGGATGGCGCCCACCAGGGCGAAGAAAGCGCCCATGGTATACTGTCCGGACGCGCCGATGTTGAACAGGCCGGTCTTAAAGGCGAAGCCGACAGACAGGCCGCAGAGCATCAGGGGCGCGGACTGGTAGAGGACCTTGCCGAACTGATCCAGGCTGGAAATACCGGTGGTCAGCATGGCCGAGATGCCGATGCCCGCCTTGGCAGGATTCAGGATCAGCAGCAGGATGGCGCCGAAGACAAGGCCGACGATAATAGAAAGCACAGAGGAAAGGATGGCGATCAGCATTCCGTTCTCTGCAAGCGGCTTTTTCTGTTTCATTATGCGTATTCCTCCTTTCAGCTTTGCTTCTTGGCACCGGCCATATAGAGACCGAGTTCTTCAACAGTGGTTTCCTTGGGATTGAATTCGCCGACGATCTCTCCCTCGTACATGACCAGGATCCTGTCGGGCAGCTTCATGACCTCGTCCAGTTCCAGAGAGACCAGGAGAACAGCCTTGCCGGCATCCCGCTGGGCGACCAGCTGGCTGTGGATATATTCGATGGCGCCGACGTCCAGGCCTCGTGTGGGCTGGACCGCGACCAGCAGCTGGGGATCCTTGTCGATCTCACGGGCGATGATGGCTTTCTGCTGGTTGCCGCCCGACATGGAACGGGCGATGGTAATCGGGCCCTGGCCGGAACGGACATCGAACTGCTCAATCAGCCGGTTGGCGTATTTACGCACTTCACCGTATTTGATGATGCCCTTATTCTGGAACTTGGGATCCCAGTAACGCTGCAGGACCATATTGGCTTCCAGCGGATAATCCAGGACCAGGCCGTGTTTATGACGGTCTTCGGGGATATGGCTCATGCCGGCTTTGCTTCTTTCCCGGATGCTGGCATGGGTAATATCCTTGCCGTTCAGGGTGACAGTCCCGCCGGTGATCTTCTCCAGACCGGTTATGCCGTAGATCAGCTCCGTCTGGCCGTTGCCTTCGATACCGGCTATGCAGACGATCTCGCCGGCCCGGACATCAAAGCTGACATTCTTGACGGCGTTGTTATTGTGGGTCCGGCTGGGAACCGTCAGATCGCGGACGGCCAGAATGGTCTCACCGGGCTTGCTTTCCTTTTTCTGGACCTCCAGCTGGACATCTCTGCCGACCATCATGCGGGAGAGCTCTTCCTTGGTGGTATTGGCGATGTCAACGGTGCCGATATATTTGCCCTTGCGCAGAACGCTGCAGCGGTCCGCGACAGCCATGATCTCGGCCAGCTTATGGGTGATAAAGAGGATACTCTTGCCCTCTTTGCGGAAGCCCCGCATGATCTCCATCAGCTCGTCGATCTCCTGGGGCGTCAGAACAGCGGTAGGCTCGTCAAAGATCAGGACCTCATTGTCACGATAGAGCATCTTGAGGATCTCGACACGCTGCTGCATACCGACGGAAATGTCGGAGACAATGGCGTCGGGATCGACCTTGAGGCCGTAGCGCTCGGACAGATCCATGACCTTTTTGCGGGCGGAAGCATACTGCAGAAAACCGTTTTTGGTATCTTCCACGCCCAGAATGATGTTGTCCAGGACAGAGAAGCATTCGACCAGCTTGAAATGCTGGTGGACCATGCCGATGCCCAGCCGGTTGGCGTCATTGGGATCTTTGATCTGTACTTCCTTACCGTCCTTTTTGATGGTTCCCTGCTCCGCCTGATACAATCCGAACAGGACACTCATCAGGGTACTTTTTCCGGCACCGTTTTCGCCCAGCAGCGCGTGGATCTCCCCGCGCTTTAACTGAAGCGTAATGTCATCATTTGCCTTGATGCCGGGAAATTCCTTTGTGATGTGGAGCATTTCGATTACATAATCCTGTGCCACAATGGTATCCCCCTTTTGAAAATTTGAATGTTGCCGTAAGTGCCTGAACTGCCTGCCGTACAGGAAGAAAAGTCTGCTGTCCGCCCCTGTTATATGGGAAAACTGCTGTACTTTTTTCGTGTACGTTCATTTCAATTATGTATATTGTACCATAGATATGGTATTTTCAAACAAAAAAAAGGCATCCGGAACGTTTTCCGGATGCCTTCCTTTCAGACAGATTTTCTGTTTACCGGGCCTGCCGCCGCAGGTCATGCGGAACCGGCCGGGCCGCCTTCAGGACGCAGGGAATTAGTCCTGATAATCAACTGTCACATTGGTAACAGCGGGCTTGACGGCTGCGTCACTGCTGTTGTCGATGACCAGCTCGCCGCTTGCCATCTTGGAATACAGGTCGTCATACTGCTCCTGTGTGAAGGTGGTGAACTGAGAGGTTTCCATAGGCAGGCCTACGCAGTCCTCAGCAGCGCCCAGTGTGGTCTCTTTGCCGGCATAAGCGTCTGTGAACTTCCAGCCGTTGCCCTGGGCGTCTGTCAGACATACGACGACAGAGTTGGACAGAGCCTTCATGGCGGAAGTAATGACACAGGCATCCAGAGGGGACTGGTCGACGTCGACGCCGATCATCTTGCCGTTGTTGGCCTGGGCTGCCGCTACGCAGGAGTTGCAGATGGAGCCGCCGCATGCGAAGACGACTTCCGTGCCGTCGGAATACCAGCTGTCCATCTTGGCCTTGATATCATCGTTGGCCTGGAAGGATCCGGAATACCAGTACTTGATGGTGACGTCGGAAACGCCCAGGTCAGCAGCTGCCTGGTTGGCGCCCTGTACGAAACCGTAGCCGTAGCGGATAACAGCGGGAACCGCCATGCCGCCCAGGAAGCCCAGCTTCTTATAGCCGTCGGTGACTGCCGCGTAGCCTGCCAGATAGCCGGCCTGCTCTTCCTTATAGGTGATCAGGGCTGTATTGGCAGCGGGTTCTGCCAGATCGCCGGTGGAGACATCCAGTGCCAGGAAGGAGATATCAGGATACTTGGCCTGTGCTTCTTCCAGAGCGGGCGCGAACAGGTAGCCGGCCATGACGATGACCTTGGCGCCATCCTTGACGGCGTTGTCCATCTGCTCTACGCGGGCCGCGTCGGAGTCTTCGGAGGGCTTGTAATAGTTGGCGTTCAGTCCGTTGGCGTCGCAGAACTGCTGGACACCGGCCCAGGTATACTGGTTGAAGGACTGGTCATCGATGTTGCCGACGTCAGTAACGAAGGCGACATCTGTCGTGCTGCTGGAAGCAGCGCCGGTGGATGCGGTTCCGCTGGAGGCAGCGCCGCCGCCGCATGCGGTCAGGCCCAGGACCATGACTGCCGCGAGTGCCAATGCTGTGATTTTCTTTTTCATAGTTTTTCTCCTTAAATATAAAAAAATATATTAGAGCATGTGGATGCTCCCGGATACAAAACATATTATACTACAGGTTGAACAAAAAATGCACTGTATTTAGGCGTTTCTGTGTGTTTTATAGATAAAAGCATCCGCCTGTTCGTGCTATAATATAGGAAGCGGATGACTGTTCTGATCAGGAAGGGCGGAAGAGACATATGATTGATGAAGTTACAGCAGTAGAGAGCAGGCCTGACCCCAAATGCATTATCATCGGCGTGGCGGGAGGAACAGGCTCAGGCAAATCAACCTTTACCAACCGGATCAAAAAGGAATTCGGGGACCGGGTGACGGTGATCTATCACGATAATTATTACCGCCGCCAGGACGGCGTTCCCTTCGAGGAGCGTACCAGGGTCAATTATGACCATCCCGATTCACTGGAGACAGACCTGCTGGTCCGGCATCTGCGGGAACTGAAGCACGGGCGGCCGGTCCAGTGCCCCGTCTATGACTACACGGTCCATAACCGGTCCGACAAGACAACGGCAGCCCTGCCCAACAAAGTCATCCTCGTGGAGGGAATCCTGGTCCTTCAGGATGAACGTCTGCGGGATATGATGGACATCAAGATCTATGTGGAGGCCGACGCGGATGAACGGATCCTGCGCAGGGCTCTGCGGGATATGGAGGAAAGGGGCAGAGACCTCCGGGGGATCATTGACCAGTATTTGACGACCGTCAAGCCCATGCACTATCTGTACGTGGAACCGACCAGGGCCAAAGCGGATATCGTCATCAACAGCGGCAGGAATGATGTGGCCTTTGACATGGTCCGGGCCAAGATCCTGCAGCTGCTGTCAGAGGAGGATGACTGATGGGTATTGTAGTGATCGGCGCCACACTGGTGGACATCAAAGGATATCCCTATGACCAGTACAATCCCACCGGCCGCAACGCCGGCCGGATCGTTCAGGTACACGGCGGTGTCTGCCGGAATATCGCGGAGGACATCGGCAATGTGGAGCTGCAGCCGGTCTTTGTCAGCCTGGTGGACCACAGCGGTCTGGGGGAGGACTGTATCTGCAAGCTGCAAAGGCACGGCGTCAACGTAGACTATATCCGCAGAACAGAGGACGGGCTGGGGACCTGGCTGGCGATTTTTGACAACACGGGCGATGTGGCCGGCTCCATCTCCAAACGTCCCGACCTGAAGGAGATCGGGAGGATCCTGGAGGAGCAGGGGGATGAGATCTTCCGGGAGGCGGACAGTATCTGCGTGGAGGTGGATATCAGCCCGGAGATCCTCGGGCAGATCCTGGATCTGGCGGAGAAATACGGGAAAGAAGTGTATGCCGTGATCTCCAACATGTCCATTGCCGTAGAGCGAAGGGACCTGATCCGGCGCACGGCCTGCTTTGTCTGCAACCAGCAGGAGGCGGGGATGTTCTTTTCCCGGAATTTTGACCGCTTCAGCCCGGAGGAACTGGCACCGGTCCTGCGCCGCAGCGCAGAGAAGGCCCGGATCTCCCGCATGGTCGTGACCATGGGAGGGCAGGGATCGGTATATGCCGACGGCCTGACCGGCGAATGGGGGATCGTGCCTCCGCTCCATGTGGACGTGATCGATACCACCGGGGCGGGAGACGCCTTCTTCTCGGGCGTCGTGATCGGCCTGACCTATGGCATGGATCTGCGCCGGTCCTGTATGATCGGGACCAGGCTCGCGGGTTCTGTCATCTCTACCCGGGAAAACGTCTGCCCCAGATTCCACCCGGAGGAATTCGGGATCGAGAGACCGGCAGAACATTCGGGAAGGAAAGGATAGAAAGGAGACAATCCATGATTGATTATACAGAAGGTTCCGGCAAGCAGTATCATACCGGCGTCGGCCCCGGGGATGTGGGCCGTTATGTGATCCTGCCGGGCGATCCGGGCAGATGCGCCAAGATCGCGGCTTATTTTGACAATGCCGAAAAGATCGCGGTCAACCGGGAATATGTCACCTATACGGGCACCCTGGACGGGGTGAAGGTCAGTGTCATGTCGACCGGAATCGGCGGTCCCTCCGCCTCTATCGCGGTGGAAGAGCTGTATAAGAGCGGCGCGGACACCTTTATCCGGGTCGGCACCTGCGGCGGCATGCAGGAGGATGTCTGCGGCGGGGATCTGGTGATCGCCAGCGGCGCCGTCCGTATGGAAGGGACCAGCCGGGAATTTGCCCCCATTGAATATCCGGCTGTCCCGGATTTTGATGTGACCTGTGCCCTGGCGCAGGCAGCCCGGGAGGGCGGCCACCGTCATCATGTGGGCGTGGTTCAGTGCAAGGACTCCTTCTTCGGCCAGCATGAACCCGAGGTGATGCCGGTCAGCTATGAGCTGCAGAACAAATGGCAGGCCTGGCTGCGGATGGGATGCAAGGCTTCCGAGATGGAATCGGCCGCCATCTTTATCGTCGGCGGTTTCCTGGGCGCCAGGACCGGCTCCGTCTGCCTGGTCGTTGCCAATCAGGAGCGGGCCAAAAAGGGCCTGCCCAACAAGCAGGTCCATGACACGGACCTGGCCATCCGGACCGCGGTGGAAGCCATCCGGATCCTGATCCGCAGGGACGCGGAGGAAAACAAGCCCCAGTAACACCGGTCTGATCCGGGCATTGAGAGACCTGTCGGAAGGACAGGAGACAGGAAAGGACAGAAATATGGATATTCAGAAGATTCTCAGCATTTGCGACCATACCCTGCTGCTGCAGCCCTCGACCTGGGATGAGATCCGGGCCCTGTGCGACGACGCCATCAAATACGGGACCGCTTCCGTCTGTATCCCGCCCTGCTACGTGCGCAAGGCAAAGGAATATGTCGGGGACCGGATGAAGATCTGTACCGTTATCGGCTTCCCCAACGGCAATACGACCACGGCTGTCAAGGTATTTGAAACGACGGACGCCATCGCCAACGGAGCGGATGAGATCGACATGGTCATCAATATCGGCCTGCTCAGGGCCGGCAAGGACAAAAAAGTCCGCAAGGAGATCGAGGCCATTAAAAAGGCCTGCAGGGGCAGGATCCTCAAGGTCATCATCGAGACCTGCCTGCTGACAGAGGAAGAGAAGATCCGCATGTGTAAAATCGTCACGGAAGCGGGCGCCGATTTTATCAAGACGTCCACCGGCTTCTCCACAGCAGGCGCCACTTTTGACGACGTGGCCCTTTTCGCGGCCCACGTAGGCCCCGATGTAAAGATCAAGGCGGCCGGCGGCATCTCCAGCATTGCCGACGCCGAGAAATTCATGGAGCTGGGCGCGTCCAGACTGGGCACCAGCAGGATCGTCAAGATCGTCAAGGCGGAGAAAGCAGAAGGATATTGATTTCAGACGGGGCAGGGCCGGGACAGGCCGCGCTTTCCGGACAGGGAGACAGGGGGCAGCCGCCCCCTGTCTTTTTTTGAAAAGTGAACCGGCAAGTCAGAGTTTCCGGTTCACTTTTCAAAAAAAATATACACATACAGCATGTAAAAATAGTTATAATATATCCGTATGCGGCCGCATGAAAACAGTGAAGGAGGAAATAGCAGCATGGCCTTTCAGAATACCAGACCCAGTATAGCAAGAGAAGATTTCGAATATGCCCAGGAGGTGATCCGTAAGCTTTCGGACTATTACAGCAGCAAAGTAGTCGGACAGAGCAAACTCCGGGTATCCCTGACGGCGGCGATCATCGCGGATGGACATATCCTGATCGAATCGGTACCCGGACTGGCCAAGACAACGGCCGCCAAGGCAATTTCAGACGCCGTGGACGGCAAATTCTCCCGGGTACAATGCACGCCCGACCTGCTGCCCAGTGATATCATCGGAACCCAGATCTATCATCAGGAGTCCGGCAAGTTCGAGACCATCTTTGGACCTGTCTTCGCCAATTTTGTACTGCTG
Organism: uncultured Lachnospiraceae bacterium; assembly: GCA_902789735.1. GTDB lineage: Bacteria > Bacillota > Clostridia > Lachnospirales > Lachnospiraceae > CAG-791. The sequence continues at coordinate 125,050 of CADAOZ010000005.1, read as the reverse complement.
GACGAAGTCAACCGTTCCAGCGCCAAGACCCAGAGTGCCATGCTGGAAGCCATGCAGGAGCGGCAGGTGACCATTGGCGGTATTACCTACAAAATGCCCCAGGATATTTTTATCGTCATTGCTACTCAGAACCCCATTGAGCAGGAAGGCACATACCCGCTTTCGGAAGCCCAGACGGACCGTTTTATGATCAAGGAAAAGATCACGTATCCCAGCATGGATGAGGAGGTCACCGTTCTGGAGAAAATGGAGGCCCGCCAGTTTGAGAAGACCCCGCCGGTCCTGACCATTCAGGATGTGGACCGGGTCCAGGACATTGCGGAAATGGTCTATGCGGACCGGTCTGTCAAACAGTATATTTCCGCCATTGTCAATGCCACCAGGTTCCCCAAAGGACTGCTGGATGACCGGATGGCGGAGTATATCCGGATCGGCGCCAGCCCCCGTGCCTCCATTGCCTTTTTAAGGGTCGCCAAGGCGGTCGCTCTCATGCGGGGCCGTACTTATGTGACGCCGGATGATGTCAAGGAAATGAGCCACCAGGTGCTGCGTCACAGGATCGGCCTCAACTATTCCGCCTTTGCGGACGGGGTCGAAACAGAGCAGATCATTGACGCTATTGTGTCCAAAATCAAGCTTCCCTGAGTGTCTGCCGGCAGAGACAGTGAAATAACAGCGGAGACAAGACTATGGATTACAATTACCTTGCAAAGATCAAGGCTCAGGTCAATCTCTATACCCGCCGGAAATCCTCCAATATACTGGAAGGTGATTTCCGTTCGGTATTCCGGGGCAGAAGCCTGGAGTTCGATGATCTGAAAGAATATGATTTCGGTGACAATGTTCATGACATTGACTGGAAATCCTCCTCCCGGACCGGCAAGACACTGATCCGCCGGTATGTGGCGGAAAAAAAGCATAACATACTCTTCGTCGGAGACTGCGGCAGCAAAATGGAAGGAGATACTCCTTCCGGCGAGCAGAAAAGCGAAGTCGCACTGATGATCTTCGGGACCCTGGCCTATCTGGGAGACCGCCAGGGAGCGGATTATTCCCTGGCCTATGCCGGGGATCACGGCTACCGGATCAATTATTTCCGGTCCGGAACAGATCACCTGGAAAAGCAGCTCTACAGCTGGCGGAAGGAAATGGCGGGGAACGGGACCGGCGTATTTGAAGTTCTGTCCCGGTCCGTGGATACCCAGCGTAAAAAAATGATGATCTTTCTGATCACGGACCTGCCCGGCCTGGCAGGTCTTAACGAAAACCTGATCCGCAGGGTCACCATGAATAATGACCTGCTGGTCATTGTGATCGAGGATGTTTCCATGTTCACGCCGGGCGCCTATGATCTTGCCGGCCGGCGTTACGTAATTCCCTTCCTGAGCCGTTTCGGCAGGCTGAAGGAAATGGAGGCCCGCCGCCGGAAGGAGATTATGGACCAGACAGACCGGATCTTCCGGAAATATCGTGTAAATATGACAACCATCAGCAGCGAAGACCGTATTATGGACGGGATCGTCGAGCTGCTTGAAAGGAACAGATATGGATTTCACAGTTGAGCTGCAGCCGCCCATGGCTTTTTCCCTGTGGTGGATGGCAGCAGTACCGGTCCTGCTGCTGCTGACCGCCGCCCTGCTCTTCTTTGCCTGGAAGAAGCGGAATCAGAAGCCGGAAGTGGCAAAAGAAGAAAGGACCTGGGAATTGAATCCCGTTACGCTGGCCGGTATCCGGGTCAGGTATCTGGAAAAACTGGATCAGACCGAGAACCGTCTGCTGGACGGCAGCATCACGGTACGGGAAGCCTACCGTGAAATGAGCGATATTGCCCGGGGCTTCGCGTCTGACATCAGCGGCCGGGAGATCGGCCCGCTGACCCTGAACGAAATGCGCGCCCTTCATATGGAAGGACTCCGGGAGCTGATCAGCGAATTCTATGAGCCGGAATTTGCCCGCAAGACCAGGGTGGACGCCCGCGCCTCCATTCGAAAGACAAGAAAGGCAATACAGACATGGCATTGATGCGACCTATCCTATTGATTGCCGGCGCTCTGATTCTGGCCGCCGGCCTGATCCTCCTGCACCTGCGGCGCAGGAAAAACGGAAGCAGCTACCAGGGCGGTCCCCGGGCCGCCAATACGGAACTGATCCGGTCTCTGCCCGAGTATAAGAGGATCCGTGCTATATACGCGGTGCTGAGCTTCCTGCTGGAAGCAAGCCTGATTACGGCCTGCCTGTCAGCGATGGTCCTGGCTGCCAGGCCGTTCAGGACAGAGGTCATACGCGGGGAAGAAAAGAAAAGAGATATTTTCCTGTGTCTGGACGTATCCTATTCCATCTATGATATCAATTATCAGATCGTAGATTCCCTGGAGGAAATGGTACGGGGACTGGATGGAGACAGATTCGGCATCTGCATTTACAATACGACGTCCGTCGTTTATGTGCCGATGACAGATGACTACGAATATGTCATTGAGAAGCTGGAGGATCTGAAAGAGATCTTCCGCATGCAGAAGCAGTATATGGAGGAATTCGGCGACTACGAATACTACAGCGACATTCCCCCGGACAAACAGGAACTGTATGAGGAACTGGAACGGAAGCTGGATTATGAGCTGGGCGCGACCCTGGTCAACAATCTTATGAAGGGTTCTTCCCTGATCGGCGAGGGCGTATGCGCCTGCCTGATGAGTTTTCCCCGACTGGAGGAGGCGGAAAGGACCCGCGCCATCATTATGGTCACGGATAACTGTCAGATGGCCCGGTCCACGCCCATTGCCGAGCTTCGCGACGCCATGGAACTGTGCGCGGCCCATGATGTGAGAGTCTACGCGGTTTTTCCGGAAGATCTGGAGCAGGATGATTTTACCCGTGAAGAGTATCTGCAGCTGGGAGAGAACTACCGCAGGGATGTGGAATCCATCGGCGGAATCTTCTATTCCGCCAGCGATTCGTTCCCGGGCAGCCAGATCGTTGCCTCGATCCAGAAGGAAGAGGCTAAAAGCACCGGTGAGATCGTGGAGACCCGGGCGGTGGACCAGCCGGTCATTCCTGCCGCCGTGCTCCTGGTCAGCCTGCTTGTTTCATCCATCATAGGAGTAATATTGCGAAAATGATCAAAGAACCTCTTATACCCATCATAGCCCTGGCGTTTCTGCTGGGGATCCCGCTGGCCTTCCTGCTGCTGCATATACTGCGGCGTGCGGAGCATCCCGGCATGAAGATCTTTTCCGCGGTCCGGCTGGTCCTGATCTTCGGACTGGTCTTTGCCATAGCCTGCCGATTTAAGACCGAGGAAAAGCTCTATAACTCAGAGGCGAAAAACGTAGATGTCCTTTTCGTCGTGGACGGGACCATCAGCATGTGGGCCAAAGACGGCAGGAACGGGAGCACCCGGATCGACCAGGTCCGCAGTGACTGCCGTATGATCATGGAAGAACTGCCGGGCGCCAGTTACGGCCTGGTGCGTTTTAACAATACCTCCATGGTCATGTCCCCCTATACCCAGGATACAGAAGCGGTCGAGGATGCCCTGGACCTGATCTTCCCTCCGGACAGGGACTATGCCAAAGGCAGTTCCCTCAATACGGCCTATGGGGACATGGAGAAAATGCTCAAACGTTCCCGGACCAAAAAGGGACGGATGACGGTTGTCTTTTTTATGAGCGACGGGGAGATTACGGATGGTTCGGAGCTGACATCTTTCCAGCCCCTGGCGGAGCTGACAGACGGCGGAGCGGTCCTGGGATACGGAACCGAAAAAGGCGCGACAATGAGCGTCGGCTACACGCTCCGGGATCCCAATACCATGCAGGACGCCGTGTCCTGTATGGATGAGGGCAATCTCAAACAGATTGCCGGAGATCTGAAAGTGGAGTATATCCATCCGGCCACCGGCGCCGGCATAAAGCCCCTGCTGCAGAAGATCATACAGTCCAGCAGTACGGTCGTCAGTGACAAAAAAGGGGTCACTTACATTGATATCGCGTGGAAGTTCGCCATCCCGGCAGCGATCCTGCTGCTGATGGAAGTATTTATGCTGATTTACAGGGACAGACTATGAAAGCAGATAAAATCACGGAAAAATTCAAAAAGACCGGGAAAAAAATGGCTGCCTTCGGCAGAACCTTCCGGATCAGCTTCCTGCTGCTCTTTCTGGCCGCGCTGACCGCCGCCGCGGCCATATTCCTGTCCTGGCGTTATCTGACCAACCGGTATTATCTGAGCCGGTATGCGCAGGGTGAATATAAGGTCGGGACTGAAGAGCGCCTGGTGCAGACCATCAACCGGCCGGAAGGCTATATCGCTGCCTATAACGTGGGGAACGGATACTATATGACCGGAAATTATGAAATGGCAGAGGCCTATTTCCGTTATGCCCTGACCCTGGACATCCCGGAAGGGAAAGAATGCGATGTCAGGGTCAATCTGGCCCTTTCCCTGATCGGCCAGATTGATTTTGAAGGGCTGGAGACCAATGACGATATTCTGTACGCGATCAGTATCCTGGAAGAAGCCAGAGAAGTTCTGCTGGAGGTGGGCTGCGCCACGGATGAGAATGACGGACATGACCCGGAAGCCCAGCAGCTTAAAAATGAGATCGACAAAAAGATCGAGGAGTTGAAAGAGAAGCTGGATCAGGACCAGGGCGATCAGGATGATCAGGATGATCAGCAGGATCAGCAGGACCAGAACCAGCAGGATCAGCAGGACCAGCAGGATCAGCAGAATCAGCAGCAGCAGAACGGGAGCTCTGCCAAAGAACAGAAGATCAAACGCCGGCTGGAGTCCCAGGAAAAGGATATTCAGAGAGAACGCCAGCAGCAACAGCAGCAGAAAGAAGGAGAGCAGGCAAGGGAAGAGGCCCGGGAACAGGCTTCCGGAGAGTCTGGCGGCAGCGATGGCGGGAACGGCGGCGCGGAAAACGGGAACGGAAAGATCTGGTAAAGCCAGGTCTTTCCGCTCCCGCGAAAATCTCAGAGACGGCTGATGATGGTCTGATAGACTCTTCTGAAAAAGAAGACGGAGAGTATCAGGGAGACGATCTCCGCCATGGGGAAGGCCCACCATACCATGGTGACCTCACCGGTACGGGAAAGGAGCCAGGCCAGCGGGATCAGAACGACCAGCTGACGGCAGATGGAGATGATCAGGGAGTAGGTACTGACGGAGAAAGCCTGGAATACCGAACCCATGGCGATGCAGGCGCCGGCGATGGTAAAGGACAGGCTTACGATCCGAAGGGCCGGAATGCCGATCCGCAGCATTTCCTCTGAGGCGTTGAAGAAGCCCAGCAGAGTGCCGGGTATCAGATGGAAAGCGATCGTTCCGGCCAGCATGATGCCTATGGCAAGACCGATGGAAAAGCGGAGGGCTTCATCAATCCGGTCCTTTTTCCGGGCGCCGTAATTATAGGCCAGGACCGGAATCAGTCCGTTGTTCATACCGAAGACCGGCATAAAGAAAAAGCTCTGCAGCTTGAAATACACACCGAATACGGCCGTAGCGGTCGTGGAGAAAGTAATCAGGATCCGGTTCATCAGATAGGTCATCAGGGAGCCGATCGACATCATCAGGATCGAAGGGACGCCGACCGCGTAGATTTTGCTGATGATGCTCCCTTCCGGACGCAGACATTTTTTCAGAGAATAATGGATCTCCTTATTATAGCGCAGGTTCAGGAGCAGGCCCAGACAGGCGGCGATCGTCTGTCCAAGGACCGTGGCCAGGGCGGCGCCGGCTACGCCCAGTCTGGGAAAGCCGCACAGGCCGAAGATCATGATCGGATCAAAAATAATATTGACGATCGCGCCGGTCGCCTGGGAGACCATACTGTAAATGGTCAGGCCTGTAGACTGCAGCAGACGCTCAAAGGTCATCTGGAAGAACAGTCCTGCAGACAGACAGGTCACGATCCGCAGATAGGTGGCGCTCATGCCGATGATCTCCGCGTCCTGTGTCTGGGTACGGACAAAAGCGCCGGTCAGGAAAAGACCGATCAGCAGGAAAGCCAGGAAATTGCAGAAGGTCAGGAAGAGACCGTTGGCCGCGGCCGCGTCGGACCGGTCATAGCGCTTTTCTCCCAGGGAACGGGACAGGAGGGCGTTGATACCGACACCGGTACCGGAGCCCAGGGCGATCATCAGGTTCTGCAGCGGAAAAGCCAGGGTAACGGCGGTCAGGGCTTCTTCACTGAGACGGGCTACAAAGATGCTGTCGACTACGTTGTACAGGGCCTGTACCAGCATGGAGATCATCATCGGCAGTGACATGGAGATGATCAGCTGTTTGACCGGCATGGTGCCCATCTTATTTTCTTTTGTTGACATAATAAAGCTCCTTTAATTTATTTCCTTTATTTCATATAGAGAAGGAATCTGCCGCAGCGGGGGATCCGGGAGATCAGCAGGCTGAGCAGGCAGGACAGCAGCAGGACACCCAGCCACAGCAGAAAGACCCGGACCGGCAGCATGACTGACAGAGGCCGGATGACCGGGGCCAGGATCAGGATGAACAGATAGTGGATCAGATAAATACCGAAAGCGTGCCCGGACAGAAAGCGGATCCCGGTATAGAGCGGTACCCGGCGGATCCGGGAGAACAGTTCGAACAGGCAGACAGCGCAGATCATCAGAAGGCCGCAGTCATACCAGACATTGTACTCCACCAGATTTCTGTAGGCGTAATACTGGAGACCGACAGTCAGCACAAAGCCGCACAGGGACGTAAAGCACAGGACAGGTGTCTCGATCTTTTTCAATAAGCCCCTGCGGATCAGCCAGCCGGTCACCAGGTACAGACCGTAAATTCCGCCGGAGAAGCCCAGTTCGAACTTCCGGCTCAGGGGAGGCCATCCGGCCGTCTGGGCCAGTACCACCAGGACGGGACAGGCAAAAGCGTATGCCATGACAATGATATAGGGAATCCTGAGGCTGGACAGTTCCAGAGAATGCAGGGCATTGGCGGCCGCGGGCAGCAGCAGGTATACGCCCAGAATAACAGGCATATACCACATATGGCCGATGCTGCCGTTCTTGATGAACAGCATTTCCAGCAGCATATCCCGCAGAGAAAAGTCCTGCTGGTTGGTCACGGACAGGAATATATGGTAGAAGAGGAACCAGATCTCCGTACAGGCCAGCAGCCGCAGAAAATTATGGCGGAAAAAATACCGGCAGCGGTCTGCTGTATAGGTCCTGTTCAGAAGAAGGTATCCGCTGATCATCAAAAAGAGCGGAACGCCCAGTCTGCCGGCCGTAAAAGCGGCAAAGCCGAACAGCCTTCCCGTACGATGCAGAGAAGACATGTAGGTCAGCTGCAGCCGGTAGATTTCATGCACACAGTGACAGAGTACGACGGTTATGATTCCGAAAGCCCTTGCCAGATCGATCCAGCGGATCCGTTTTTTTCCGGACCGGCGGGCGGATCCGGTACTTGTATTCTCTTTCATGGGTACCTCCTTTTCCTCTATTGTAACATACTTGCGTCAATTCACCGGTACAGAACGGGAAAGGTTTTACCGGCAAATATTCTGCGGGAAAGGGTGAAGGCGCTATTCCCAGACGGCCGCCGGAAATGATACACTGAAAACATGGTACGGATACCGGCAAAGGGTATCGCCTGACAGTTATACAAAAGGAGGACGAGAAATGAACAGACCCCTGATCACAGTACCGATCGGCGATCCTGCCGGCATAGGACCTGAAATCGTAGTAAAAGCAATGGCCGTACCGGAGGTGGTGGATACGGCCCGGGTGATTGTGACGGGAGACAGCAATATTCTCCGTCAGGCGGTCCGGATCTGCGGCAGGGATCTGCAGATCCATATTGTGGACAGCCCGGACCAGGGAGATTACAGGCAGGGAATCCTGAATCTGATCGACCTGAAAAATGTGGACATGGATACCTTTGCATTCGGACAGATCCAGGCCATGTGCGGCAGAGCCGCTTATGAATATATTGAAAAAAGCGTACAGCTGGCGATGGATGGCCAGGCAGACGCGGTCGCGACGACCTGTATCAATAAGGAAGCGCTCCGGGCCGCCAAAATCCCCTATATCGGCCATACGGAAATCTTCGGAGCCCTGACCGGAACGAAAAACCCCCTGACCATGTTCGAGACCAACGGCATGCGGATCTTTTTCCTGACCCGGCATCTGTCCCTGCGGGACATGCTGGACCGGATTACCAAAGACAATATCATCAGCTGTGTCGAAGAATGTACCCGGGCGCTGCAGCGGCTGGGCGTAACGGAAGGGACCATGGCAATTGCGGGCCTCAATCCCCACTGCGGTGAGCACGGTCTGTTCGGCTGGGAAGAGGTACGGGAGATCATGCCTGCGGTAGAAGAACTGCAGAAAAGAGGGTACCGGGTGGCCGGCCCCATTGGGGCGGATTCCGTTTTCCATCAGGCTGCTCAGGGACGTTACAACAGTGTCCTGTCCCTGTATCATGATCAGGGACATATCGCTGCCAAGACCCTGGATTTTGACAGGACGATTTCTGTGACCAACGGCATGCCGATCCTGCGGACCTCCGTGGATCACGGGACGGCGTTTGATATTGCCGGTACGGGAACCGCAGGTGAAGTCAGCCTGGTCGAAGCCATTCTGCTGGCAGCCCGCTACGCTCCCCATTTCAGAAACGACCTGTAATACAGGCTTCGAAATAAATGAACACAAAAAAGGGCATCCTGTTATGAGGAGGGATGCCCTTTGGCGTGAGATCGATTGGAGATACTGAGGTAAACTACAGTTGACGAGAGAATATGTCGATCTCTGTATATGAGGGAGCATATACATCACCACCCCTATTCTACTAGATTACCGGGTTGGAAACCTTATACAATCGCATGGGTTTGTCGAAAAGCGGCCTAAAACCACTTTATCCACATTCGAATTGTGGATAAAGTGGTTTTTCAGGTGCACAGATAGTTGACAAAAGCGGCTGCCCTGTGGAAAAAACAGAAAAATCATCCGATTGGTCAGGGCAGATACCTTTTTACCAGATGTACATAGAACATATTTCCGTAACGGTATTTCCAGCCTCCGTTGGCCCGGATGGCAATGGGATGGAAATAGGGCTGCCGTCTGCCGCCGGACCGGCCCCGGGCATATTCCACAGCCAGGGCAGGGGTATGGACGCCGTTTTCCACCGCGACATAATCCAGATAGCCGATTCCGTAATTGTAGGCCTGAATGACGCTGTCCGTATCGCAGCCCAGTGTTTCGGCCCGGCGCAGAAGCTCTGCGAAATACCGGCAGCCCTGCAGGATGGATTCCTCCGCTGTCAGCGTATTGGGCGACAGGCCCATGGATTCACTGGCCTGCATGACATCTTCTCCCTTTCCTTTGGACTCTACCTGCATGATAGCCAGCAGACAGGGGACATATTCGGAAATACCACATTCTTCCGCTGCCGCTTCCACATCCGGGCGATAGTCCAGGACCCGGTCGGAGAGTCTTTCTTTGTAACGCGCGCTGCCCAGACAATATACCGCGGCAGCGGCGGTCAGGAGGGCGGCGGTCATACAGACCAGCAGCGTCAGGAGGATCCGCAGGAGATGGCAGGCCGTCTGCTTTGCGGATTTCTTCCGCCGTCTGCCGGTTCCGGCCCTTCTATTTGTTTTATGCGGTCGGTCCGCAGGGCTCCGATGAGAGCCGCCCGCGTTTTTTCTCTGATTGGTCAATTTTGCTCCTGTGAATGAATAGCTGTAAAATAGCCGGGAAAGCGGCCGCTGCCTGTTCTATCAGCAAGGCCTGCCGGCTGATGAATCCTAATATAAACCATACGGGGCAGATAATCCAATAGTCCCTGCAGAATCCGCATTATTTTTCTGCCGCGGAGGCAAAAGAGACGTAAATCGGCCCTTCCCGGGCCGGATTTTATTGCAATCATGAAACCTTACCGCTAAAATAGAGCATGCGTGATTTTTTTATAAGGAAGGGGTCCCGGGGGTTCTTTCCGCACGAAGCTGCAATACAGGGAAAAAATATGGATATACAAGAGAATACAAACAGAAACGCACGAAAAAAAGAAAGGTCTTCCGGAAAAAGAACGGCCAGAAAAGCATCGTCCGGGACTTCGAGAACCAGACGGACCACCCAGGCGTCCAGACAGAAACGGTGGCGGGAGCAGAAACGGCGCCGTCAGCGTCAGCTCATGGCCGAGTTCACTGTGATCGGTATTGTCGTTGCCGCCGTGATTCTTTTCGGCATTTTTAAGATATTCCATCCGGGCGGCAGCCATCAGGCTGCGGCCGCGTCTGCCGGGCAGACCGCAGCGGCAGATCCGTCACAGGCAGCCGCCGGCAGTACGACCGGGGAGGAAGCCGCGAAGAAGGCGGCAGCGGAGAAAAAAGAGGAAGAGGAAGCGAAAGCGGAGGAGGAAGCCAAAGCGAAAGCTGAAGAAGAGGCCAAAGCGAAAGCCGAAGAGGAGGCCAAAGCGAAAGCCGAAGAAGAGGCCAAAGCAAAAGCGGAAGAAGAGGCCAAAGCAAAAGCGGAAGAAGAGGCCAAAGCGAAAGCCGAAGCGGAAGCAAGGGCCGGACTGTCCCCGGAAGTGGCTTCGTTCGCCAACGGATACAGTCCCAAAAAGGCAGACAATATCAAAACCATCGACGATCCTAATTTCAACTCCCTCTTTGCGGTGCTGATCGATGTCGATACCAATACGATCGTTGCCCAGAAGGAATGTGACAGTAAAATGTATCCGGCGTCCATGACCAAGATCCTGACGGTCCTGACGGCAGCGGATTATGTTTCCGATCTGGATGAGCAGGTAACGGTTCCCCAGGAGGCCATTGATTATGCTTATGAGACCGGCTGCAGTACGGCCGGTTATGAACCGGAAGAAGTCACCACGGTGCGGGACCTGTTTTACGGTACGATTCTTCCTTCCGGCGCCGATGCCGCTTATACCCTGGCGGTCTACTGTGCGGGATCCCAGGAGGAATTTGTAGACCGGATGAATGCCAAAGCAGAGGCGCTGGGACTGTCTGACACATGCCATTTCACCAACTGTATAGGTCTTTATAATGATGATCTTTACTGTACTGCGGTCGATATGGGCATGATTCTCAAAGCTGCGGTGGAAAATGACTTCTGCAGGGAGGTGCTCTCTACCCATCATTATATTCTTTCCTCCAGCGACATCCACCCGGATGGGCTGGATCTGTCCAATATGTTCCTGCGCAGGATTGAGGATAAGGAGACCCCCGGCGAGGTCGTAGCTGCCAAGACCGGTTTTGTTACCGAGGCAGGCAGCTGCGCGGCCAGTTATTTTGTATCGGACAGCGGTCATCATTATGTCTGTGTTACAGGATTTGCCCTGGACCAGTTCATCTGTATCGATGACCATGTATTTATTTATAACAATTACACAGAATAAGATCAGTCATTTTTGCCGGGCACGGAAAACGCCCGGCAAAAATCTTACTATCCTGTTATCTGCTCCCCGAAGGAGCATACGTTTGAAAAAGGAGGCTGCTTTGATCAAGACCAGACTGATACAGCTTTTATCCGATTCGGCCAGATATATTGCCTTCCAGGTCCTGTGGATGTGGTTGTCCCTGGCAGGCCAGATCATCCTGATCTGGTCATTTACAGGGCTGCTCCGGTCCGCCCTGGAAGGCTCCATGGGCAGCCCGGAGATCCTTCGGGCCGCGGGCCTGATCGCGCTTGGGATCATCCTGCGCACAGCAGGCGACCGCCAGGCCTCCCGGGCTTCCTTTAAGGCCAGTGTGGATGTCAAGAGGATCCTGCGGGACAAAATATATGCCAAGGCGCTCCGACTGGGGCTGACCTACCGGGAGACGACGCCTACCTCCGAAATCGTACAGATGGCAGGCGAAGGTGTGGAGCAGCTGGAAGTGTATTTCGGGAAATATCTGTCCCAGTTCTTCTATGCGCTGCTGGCGCCCTTTACGCTCTTTATCTTTTTCCTTCCGGTCTGTTTTCCTGCGGCCCTGCTTCTGCTTGTCTGCGTCCCCCTGATTCCGGCCGTGATCGTTCTGGTCCAGAAGATTGCCAAAAGGATCCTCAGTAAGTACTGGGACATCTATCTGTCCCTTGGTGACAGCTTTCTGGAGAATCTGCAGGGCATGACCACCCTTAAGATCTATATGGCGGATAAGGAACGGCAGAAATCCATGGATCAGGAATCTGAGCATTTCCGCCAGGTCACCATGAAAGTCCTGCAGATGCAGCTCAATTCTATTATTGTAATGGATGTCATTGCCTATGCGGGAGCTGCTCTGGGCATGCTCGTGGCCCTGTGGCAGCTGACAGCAGGAAAGATCGATTTCTCTGCGGCGGTCATGGTCATATGGCTGGCAGCGGAATTTTTCATTCCCATGCGCAGGCTGGGATCTTATTTCCATGTTGCCATGAACGGCATGGCAGCCAGTGACAGGATCTTCGCATTTCTGGATCTGCCGGAACCGGAACAGAAGACCGGTGCCATTGATCCCGAGCAGACAGATCTGGTCATGCAGGGAATGCATTATACTTATCCGGGCGCGTCTTCCGAAGCCCTGCGGGGCGCCGGCATACAATGTCCCCGGGGCAGTTTTGTATCTATTGTAGGGCCTTCCGGGTGCGGTAAATCTACCATTGCCCGCGTTCTGACCGGCAGGATCCGGGATTACAGCGGCAAAGTATGGATCGGCAAAAGTCTGCTTTCGGAGATTTCCGAGGATAGTATCGTCAGGAATATTACGCTGGCAGCTGCAGACAGCTATCTCTTTAAAGGAACCGTCGAAGAGCAGCTGCTGCTGGCCGACCCAAAAGCAGATAAAGCCCGCATGTGGAGTGTTCTGCGGGCTGTCAATCTGGAAAGCTTCCTCCTGACACAGGAAGGACTGCAGACCCGCCTGACCGAAGGCGCCTCCAACCTGTCCGGCGGTCAGCGCCAGCGTCTGGTGGTCGCCAGGGCCCTTCTGCATGATTCTCCCATTTACATTTTTGACGAAGTCACGTCCAATATAGATGCCGGGAGTGAGGAGATGATCATGAAAGCCATCCGTCATCTGGCACGGACAAAGACGGTCATCCTGATTTCCCATCGTCTGGCGAATGTTACCGGGTCGGACTGCATCTTTATGATGGAAGGAGGCCGGGTGGCGGAGCGCGGCACCCATGACCAGCTGATGCATTGGGGCGGGAAATACGCGGCCCTTTATCAGAGTCAGATCCAGATGGAACAATACGCCCTGAATCTGGAGATCCGGAAAGCGGCGGAAGAAACGGCAGCCGGTTCCGTGCCGGACCCTCAGGAAAAGGAGCTGTCACAATCGGAGCCCCGGATCCTTTCCCTGGAGCCTGCAGAGGAAGCCGGGGATCTGCCGGAACCTGCATCCCGTTTTACAGAGGAATATCAGGAATTTCTGAACCGGAACGCGGACGCGCAAAACCGGAATGACGATGGGCCTGCGGAGGAGCCGGACGGTCGTCCGGCCGCCGGCCCGGGCGTCCGCCGCAGCGGTCTGACCATTATGAAAGAACTGATCGGCCAGATCCGTCCGCTTCAGCCGGTCATGATCCAGGCGGTCCTGTTTGGCGTCCTGGGGCATCTGTGCGCCATTTTCCTGACCGTTCTGGCTGCCGAAAAAATGATCGCGGTACTGGGATCTTTCGGTTTTGGCGTCGCCTTTACGGGCAGAGTTCCTTTGATCGGCCGCCTGTCCTGGACAGCCTTTACAGCCGTCCTGCTGCTGACAGCTGTGATGCGGGGCGTTTTCCATTATCTGGAGCAGTACAGAAATCATCTGATCGCTTTCCGTATCCTGGCGATCATCCGTCATAAAGTCTTTGCAGCCATGCGCAGGCTCTGCCCGGCCAGACTGGAAGGCCGGGATAAGGGAGATATGATCGCGCTGATCACATCGGATATAGAGCAGCTGGAGGTGTTTTATGCCCATACCATCTCTCCGATCGCCATTGCGCTGCTTACCAGCTTTGTGATGGTCATTTTTATCGGATTGCAGCATCCTCTGGCAGGTATGCTGGCCCTGGCTGCCTATCTGGTCGTCGGAGCCGTCATTCCGCTGACGCTGGGCAGGCGCAGCGCCGGTCCCGGCGTGGAACTGCGGGCCCGCTTCGCTGCCATTAACAGTCTGGTGCTGGATTCCCTCCGGGGACTGGAGGAGACGATCCGCTTTAAGGGCGGCCCTGCCCGCCGGGAGAAGCTGGCGGACAGATCCCGCAGGATGTCCGCTTCCGGGAACCGTCTGAATCTGCTGGAAGCGGCCGCTTTCGCGGTATCCGATCTGGCGGTGCTGGGTTTTTCAGCGGCCATGCTGGCCCTGATGCTCTGTCTTTTTTCTCAGGGGAATGTGGACTTCCTGCAGACCGTAACGGCCGTGACAGCCATGATGGGATCCTTTGGACCGGTCCTGGCCCTTTCCGCCCTGTCATCCGGTCTCAGTCAGACACTGGCCAGTGGAGACAGGGTGCTGGATCTGCTGGCGGAAAAACCGGAAACAGAAGAGATGATCCGGGGGGAAGCGCCCGATTTTACCGGTGCGCGGGTCTGTGATGTCACATTCTCTTATCGGAAAGACAGGGCAGAGCCGGTTCTGTCCGGCTATTCCGCAGAGATTCCCATGGGAAGAATCATCGGAATCCATGGGCCCAGCGGCTGCGGTAAATCCACCCTTTTAAAACTGTTGATGCGCTTCTGGGATACGGACCAGGGCAGGATTCTGATCAGTGATACAGATATACGGGAGATCAATACCTGGTCCCTGCGCTGCATGGAGGCCTACGTGACCCAGGAGACCAGCCTTTTCCATACATCGGTTGCCGACAATATTTCTCTTGGCAGCAGTTACGCGGATCGGGACCAGATCATCGAGGCGGCCAGGGCAGCTTCGATCCATGACTTCATCATGACCCTTCCGAAAGGATATGACACCATGGTCGGAGAACTGGGAAGCACACTGTCAGAAGGCGAGAAGCAGCGGATCGGACTGGCCAGAGCTTTTTGTCATGATGGCGCTTTCCTTCTGCTGGACGAGCCGACCAGCGCACTGGACGCCCTCAATGAAGGCGTAATCCTGAAAGCAGTCCGGGAAATGCAGGACCGCAGTCCCCGGACGATCGTCCTGGTCTCGCACAGAAAATCCACCCTGAGCATAGCGGATACGGTCATCGAGATGGAAGGCCGGGGTGATACCTGACGATTCAAATATGTCATGAAGGTACTTCATACGTACAGAAAAGCAGCGTCCGGGCAGCAAAAAAGTTGTTTCAGCCGGAAAGCTATAATGAAAAAGAAAGAGCTTTCTGAAAACGGCCCGGGGGTTTGTCATCGGAGGACCTTTACGTTAAAATATAATGCGTGAGAGATAATCTGCGGAATGCGGATCATTCTGGGCAGAACGAGAAAAAGGGAGCAGGGAATTGTACGAGGAAACATATTATGTGATTCTGGCAGTGCTGATCGTCCTTCTGATTTGTCTGGGAATCTATTATCAGCATCGGAAGAAGAAAGAACGTGCGCAGAAAACAGAAGAACATACGGCCAGAGGGACACGCATAAAATCCGATATTACAGGGGATAAAGCCGGGGTGAAAGAGGCAGATGTCCCGAAAACAAAGCCGCCTGCGCCGGCTGTCAGGACAGAAGAACCGGCCAAAGCAAAAGGCACCAAAACAAAGGGGCCCAATACAAAGGCGGCTAAAACAACGGATGGCAAAAAAGAGAGCCTTCCGAGGGTCATCTACAAATATTTCCCTTTCGCGCTGAAAGAAGAGGGGGAAATATGGGTGTGCGGATGCTGTGAAGTGGAGAACAGCTCGGATTATAAAGCCTGTATCCTGTGTGGAAAGTCCAGAAGCGATGACTGAGCGGCCGCCGTTTGCCGGAATATACAGGTGTTCCGGTTTTTGGACAGCGTACTGCGTGGCCTTCAGAGTTAATGAATGGCAGGAGGAAAAAAATGTTCTGTATAAAATGTGGCTGTCGAATTCCGCTGAAGGCGACAAAGTGTCCGGACTGCGGCGCAGACCTCCCGGTCATGGAATACTGCGGGGGATTCTGGGCGGAGCTGAATCAGAATACGCAAACGGGGGCAGGATTCGAAGAAAGGGATGTCCGGGAGGCAGAAACAGATATAAGGGAAGAGAATGCCGGAACATCTTCGGACGATACCGTAGAAACGATACCGGAGACCGGCGTTCCCGGAGACAGTACGCCTGCCCAGGACAGGGAGAGCGGACCGGAGAGGAAGACAGCCGGCCGGAAAAGGCCGGTATTGGCCTGGGCAGCGGCAGTCCTTTTTCTGCTCCTTGCTGCCAGCGTCTGCTTTAACATTCTGCAGAAGCGGCAGCTGACCGAAAAGGATGAAACGCTGCAGGAGGCACAGAGTGAACAGGAGGCGCTGAGAGAAGAAAATAACAGGCTGCTTGGAGAATATGCTTCCCTGCAGGTACAATATACAGTCCGGACGATGGAGAAGGAAATCCGGAACGCGGTGCGCGTGATCGCCGGCGGAATGTTTGAAAAACCCGGTGAAAACGATCCGGAAGCCGAAGACAGCGGTACGGCGGAGACGGGCGGCACCGATACGCAGGAAGCCGGACCGGAGATGAACGGCAGTGATACGCAGGAAGCCGGGCCGGAGATGAGCGGCACCGATACAGAGGAGCCTTCTGATGAGCAGCCGAATGTGGAAGAACCGCCGGCAGATATGGAACCGGAAAAACCTGAAGGAGAAGAGGTATAAATGGAGACAGGGTATCAGAAGAAAGGGAAGGTGTGATTATGGGAAGTAATTATAAGCTGACGTATGGCGTAGATCTGGTCTTTTGCATAGATGTGACGATGAGTATGGACCACGTGCTGGATACGGTCAAAAATAACGCCCTCAGATTCTATCAGGATTTCCAGGTCATCATGAAGAACAAGCATAAAACGGTTTCGGATCTCCGGATCCGGATCATTGCCTTCCGGGATTATTATTATGATCGTGAGCAGGCAATGCTGGTCACGGATTTTTTCCATCTGCCGGACCAGGCGGCGGATTTCAAGGCCTGCCTGACAAGTATTGAAGCGTCCGGGGGCGGAGATGACGAAGAGGACGGACTGGAAGCGCTGGCCTACGCGATGAAGTCAAAATGGAATATGACCGCCCAGAAACGCAGACATGTAATTGTTGTATGGTCGGATGACGGAACCCACGATCTGGGATTTGGAAAAAGCGCCCCTAATTATCCTGCCAATATGGCAGCGGATTTCAATGAACTGACACGCTGGTGGGGCAGCAGGACATCGCCCGGCGTCATGGATGAGTCAGCGAAACGGCTGATCATTTTCGCGCCCAATAAAAAAAGCTGGAATAAGATCACGGATAACTGGAACAATGTGATCCAATACGAGTCAGAAGCGGGTGACGGCCTCGCGGACTGTGACTATGAGCAGATCCTCAGCGCGATCGGTAATTCAATATGAAGAAGGAAAAACAGAGACAGTCGTTCCATGATATATTTGACGGCCAGTTTGTTGTTTCCGCGGAGATTTCCGGCGGAAAGGGCGAAGACAGCTTTTGCTGCTCCCGGGCCGGAGACGCGGCCCTGATCGGCGTCTTCGACGGATGCGGAGGACTGGGTGCCCGTCAGTATGATCATTATGAAAAACATACAGGAGCTTATATCGCCTCCAGGCTCGCCAGCGGTGCCGTCTATGACTGGTTCCGGGGCGGGAACGGAAAAGGCCGGCACGGCAATCTGACAGAAGAACTGCGGGAGAGGACTGCCGGGGCTTTACTGCTGGGAGAGCAGAAAGGCGGCAGCGCCCTGAAGCTGCGCGGTGCCATGGTACGTGATTTCCCGACAACGGCGGCAATCGCGCTGGCGGAATATGGAAACGGTGAGGTTACGGTGCAGTCGGTCTGGGCAGGAGATTCCCGTGTTTATATTTTGAATGAAAACGGGCTGAGTCCCCTGTCGAAAGACGATACCCACAGCCGGGACGCGTTTGAAGATTTAAGGGACGATCCTGTACAGACCAATGTGCTGTCTTCCGACGGCCGGTATACCCTGCACACGAGCCATGTGCGCCTGCAGGGTCCCGCGGCAGTGGTGGCCGCCACGGACGGCTATTTCGGCTATTGGAGGACCCCCATGCATTTTGAATATTTCCTGCTGGATACCCTCCGCAGATCCGGATCTCTGTCTGAATGGAAACAGAGGCTGCACAGCGAAATACAGGATGTAACGGGGGATGACGCGACCATGGGGGTCATGCTGTTCTATTTCGGGACTTTTGGAAATCTGAAACAGTATTTCGCGGACAGGCACAGGAAACTGGCAGAAGCCTACATTCAGCCGCTGGCAGACGCCTATACGGAAGAGAAAGCCAGAGAACTCTGGCTGACCTACCGGGACGGGTATGAGCAGTACATAAAATAACGGGGTTATATTCCGATGGCGGAAATTATCAATCACTATGAACTGATCCGGCCCTTTCAAAATCAGAACGCCGGCTTTTCCAGGTGGACCATTGCCCAAAAAGGCGGGATCCGTTTTTTTATAAAAGAATTCATGGACCCCAGATATCCGGACGAGGTATCGCTGGACAAGGATCTGCGGATCGAAAGGATCCGGGATTGTGAGCGCTTTGAAGCAAAAAAATATGAACTGTACAGGGATATCAACGAAGCGTCCGATGGAAATCTGGTCAGAATCGCAGAGTTTTTCCGGGTTGATTCCCGTTATTATATGACGGCCAGATGGATCAAATCGGATGGGCCGGCTCTGGACCGGATTGCCTGGCTGCCGCTGCAGGACAGGCTTCTGCTTTGCAGAACAGCCATCCACAGCCTGGCGGCCCTGCACTCGAAACATATCATCCATACGGATATCAAGGATACCAATGTGATCGTCCATATGTCCAAAGGGGGAAAACCTGTCGCCAAGATCATAGATTTTGACGGCTGCTTTTACGAGTATGACCCTCCGGAGCAGGAAGAGGATCTGGAAGGGGATCAGGTCTATCTGTCACCGGAGGCCTGTATGTTTTTATGCGGAGAAGAAGCCGTACTATCCTGTAAGATGGACGTGTTCGCAATGGGCCTTTTGTTCCATCAGTATCTGACCGGAAAACTGCCCGCGTTTGATACGGATGCCTATGATTACGCCCACGAAGCGGTCCTGGATGATTTTGTCCTGAAAGCGGATAAGGAGGCGATCCCGTCACCCGGGCTGCGGGAGATCATTGAAAGCATGCTGCGTAAAGATCCGGAGCAGAGGGCCGCGGCAGCAGAGGTCTATTCCCGGCTGACGGCCTACTGCCTGGAGCATTTTCCGGATCAGACGCCCCATAAGGAGGATGATCATATCCACCGGCCGGAGGAATCCGAGGAAGGCAGAAAAGGACCGGTCAGCGTTAACACGAAGCTGAAATTTTCGAGCGATTTTTTCCGGGAAGCAGGAGATTTGTAGCCGGATGACCTCCGCGCGGAGACAAAAACGCGCGGAGGAAATATTTTATCCAATATCATACTATACCTATAGGAATTACAAAATATGTTCTTGACAGGCAGGACCGGGGATGTTAAGATACAGCCATAGCAAAAACAGATAAATCCTAATTGAATAGTAGGATTAGAACGGAGGAAGGACAATGGCGAACATTTATAAAGGAACAATCGGACTGATCGGAAATACGCCTCTTGTCGAGCTGGTCAACCTGGAACGGAAACTTGGACTGGAAGCGAAACTGCTGGCCAAACTGGAATATTTCAATCCCGCAGGCTCTGTCAAAGACCGGATCGCTGCGGCCATGATCGAGGACGCGGAGAAGAAGGGACTGCTCAGGGAAGGATCCACCATTATTGAGCCTACTTCGGGCAATACCGGCATCGGCCTGGCTTCGGTCGCGGCGGCAAAGGGCTATAAAATCATTCTGACCATGCCGGATACCATGAGCGTAGAGCGAAGGAATATCCTCAAGGCATATGGAGCCAAAGTCGTACTGACCCGGGGCTCTCTTGGCATGAAGGGGGCCATCGAGAAGGCCAATGAACTGGCCCAGGAGATTGAAGGCTCTTTTATCCCTGCTCAGTTTGATAATCCCGCCAACCCGGCCATCCATGCGGCGACCACCGGTCCGGAGATCTGGAAGGATACAGACGGCCAGGTCGATATCTTTATCGCGGGCGTAGGTACAGGCGGCACCCTGACCGGCGTGGGCACGTATCTGAAGAGCCAGAAGCCCGGCGTTGAGATCATCGCGGTCGAACCGGCCGGTTCTCCGGTCCTTTCCCAGGGCAGGGCCGGCGCCCACAAGATCCAGGGCATCGGCGCGGGCTTTGTTCCTTCCGTGCTCAATACCTCCGTATATAACAGAATCGTGACCATTGAGAATGAGGATGCCTTCAGGGCTTCCAAGAGTCTGGCTGTGACGGAGGGCATTCTGACCGGTATTTCCTCCGGCGCCGCTCTTCACGCGGCCATCCTGGAGGCGCAGAAGCCTGAGAACAGGGGCAAGACCATTGTCGCCCTGCTGCCGGACAGCGGTGACAGATATTATTCCACCCCTCTTTTCATTGACTGACCTGCCGGCCCTGGCAGCGGTTTCCATCCGGCGGCAGCCGCCGAAGAAGCAGAGAGTATAAAAAGGACAGAACCGGAGGATGCGGACATTTCTTGTCTGCGTCCTCTTTTTTTGTACCGGAGAAAATGCGGCCTGCTTATGTTATACTGGATTTTGTCATCAGGAGAATGCGCAGCCAGATCCGGATCTGCCGCAGGTCCGGAAGGGCGCGTCCAATAGAAAGGGTACCAGAACAGAAAGGAAACAGCCATGGAACAGAAATTACCGGTAAGGAACCAGGTCCCGGAGGAACTGACCTGGAAACTGGAAGATATTTATGAAGATACGGCAGCCTGGGAAGCGGATGTGCAAAAGGGCCTTGCCCTGGCCGGAGAGCTGGCCGCTTACGAAGGACAATTTGTCCGGGATGCGGAGACCATGAAAAAGGGCATGGACCTTTACGCTGTCTGTATGGAGACTCTCTACAGCTTTTCTACATACGCGTCTATGAAATATGATCAGGACACGGCCAACGCGGACAATCAGGCCCTGACCCTCCGGGCTCAGAGCGCTGAGGTACAGATCGCGGAGAAGCTTTCCTTTATCGAGCCGGAGATCCTGTCCCTGTCCGAAGACCGTCTGGAGGAATATTACAGGCAGGTCCCGGACCTGCTGCGGTACCGGGTCTCCATCAAAGAAGTCATCCGGACCCGGGACCATGCCCTTTCTACGGAGATGGAGCGCCTGCTGGCTTCCGCCGGTGAAATGGCAGCGGTCCCCTATAACAGCTTCAGCATGCTGATCAGCGCCGATCTCAAATTTCCATCTGTTACGGGACCGGAGGGAGAAACGATTACGATCAGTAACGGCCGCTTTGTACCGCTGATGATGTCCCCTGACAGAGCCCTGCGTAAAGAGGTATTTGAGAAATTCTATGAACGCTACCGGGAATTCCGCAATACCTGGGCCGCGCTGTATGATGGTCAGGTCAAACAGCAGATATTTAATGCCAGGGCCAGAAAGTATGCCTCCACCTTTGAGGCGGCGGTCGATGGCAATAATGTGGATCCTTCCGTCTGCGACAACCTGATCGAGAGCACCCGCAGGGGACTGGACAAGATGCACCGTTATGTTTCCCTGCGGAAAAAGCTGCTGGGGGTCGATGAACTGCATATGTATGATGTCTATGTGCCTATGGTGGCGGACTATCAGAAAAAGGTGACCTATGAGGAGGCAAAGGAGATCTCTCTCCGGGCCCTGGCGCCCCTGGGCGAAGAGTATCTGCAGGTGGTCAGGGAAGCCTATGAGAACCGGTGGATCGATGTGGTCGAGAATGAAGGCAAGCGGGGCGGTGCCTATTCCACCGGCGTATACGCGGTCCATCCTTATATGCTGCTCAACTGGGCAGATACCCTGGATGATGTCTTTACCCTGGTTCATGAGATGGGCCACTCCATCCATACCTGGTATTCCAACCGGAAGCAGAGCTTCCTGGATTCCAGGTACAGGATCTTTGTGGCGGAAGTGGCCTCTACCACGAATGAAGTCCTTCTGCTGGAATATCTGCTGCAGCGTGCCGGTTCAAAACAGGAAAGGGCTTACCTGCTCAACCACTATCTGGATAATTTTAAGGGGACTCTCTTCCGTCAGGTCATGTTCGAAGAATTTGAGCGCAGGACCAACGCCATGGCCGAAGCCGGACAGCCCCTGACAGCGGACGCCCTCTCCGCGGTCTACTATGAACTGAATCAGCAGTATTTCGGGGAAGATATGGTATCGGATCCCCTGATCGCCTGTGAATGGTGCCGGATTCCGCATTTCTATTACAACTTCTATGTATACCAGTACGCGACCAGTTTCGCGGCGGCGGTCGCCATTGCCCATCGTATTCTGGAAGAGGGGGAGACAGCAGTACGGCCTTACCTGGAATTTCTTTCCAGCGGCTGTACGGATGATCCGGTCAGCCTGCTCAGGATCGCGGGCGTGGATATGTCCGCCGGCAGGCCGGTCGATGAAGCTTTGGAGGTCTTTGACAGGGTGATTTCGGAGCTGGAAGCGCTTTACGCATAAAAAGGCAGGAAATGCGCAAATAATCATAAAAAGGAATCTTTTCCGACGGCACGGACAGGTGTAATATAAAATACAGATGGATTAGGAGACAGCCCGGCCGGCATGCACTGCCTGCCGGCCGGTACTGTCAAAAGAAATCAGGGAGGTAAGGAAATGAAAATAGGATTTGGAAGTGACCACGCGGCACTGGGCCTGAAAGACGCCCTGCTGCAGCATATGAAGGAACGCGGATTTGAATGTGTGGATTTCGGTGCTTACAGCCCGACAGAGAAGGTGGATTATCCCATTCCCGGCAGAAAGGTGGCGGAAGCCATCAAACGTGGTGAGATTGACAAGGGCGTTCTGGTCTGCGGAACAGGCGTTGGCATTTCTCTCGCGGCCAACAAGGTTCCCGGAATCCGGGCCGGCGTCTGCAGTGAACCCTACACAGCAAAAATGATCGCCGAGCATAATAACTGCCAGATCGTTGCCATGGGCGAGCGTGTCGTCGGCGTAGAGCTGGGCAAGATGATCTGCGACGCTTTCTTTGACGCGGAATTCCAGGGCGGCCGTCATGCCCGCCGGGTAGACCTGATCTGTCAGGTAGAGCGTGATTACGGCTATGCCGACAAGATGCCCGCAGACGCAGAATAAGCCGGCAGCTTCTGTATCAGATAAGCAGGACAAAGGACAGCGAATGTCTCCGCAGGGGGACATCCGCTGTCCTGTTTTATAACCATTACGGCGGAGGACAGATTCCGGGGTCAGAATTCAAAAAAGGAAGCAGGCAGCGCGCGGGCATAGAGCATGCGCCGGGCTGCTTTTTCCATGGCCTGTTCCTGCGCCCTTTTTGCCCGGATCAGCAGGTCCGGACCTTCCGGGCGGCCGGCATTGACCAGGAGACCGGCGTACCGGATGGCCTGGTCCAGCACCTCTGACAGCTCTTCTTCCTCAAGCAGGTCGCCATGGTATCCGGCCAGCCGCAGGCAGGCTTCGATATATTCGGGGGATTCCCTGTCGGCCCGGGCGGCCTCATAAGCCTGCCGGTAA
This sequence comes from uncultured Lachnospiraceae bacterium, assembly GCA_902789735.1. Taxonomy (GTDB): domain Bacteria; phylum Bacillota; class Clostridia; order Lachnospirales; family Lachnospiraceae; genus CAG-791. Next base: position 101,416 of record CADAOZ010000005.1, on the reverse strand, counting down.
CAGGCAAGCGAAGCGGCCGCGTCATAGCTGCCTTCCGGATCCCGGTAAGCGTCGCCCTGCGCCAGCAGGCGCCTGACGGAATCCCGCCCGGTTTCCTGTCTGTCTGCTTCACTGCCGCAGACCATAGGGAAGAGATCCCGTGTCAGATAAACGGGACGTTCTCCCGGAAAAAGGAGGATGCCGGGGCAGTGATCCCGGCTGCGGACCTGCCGGACCATGGCTTCCAGTGTCATGGCCTGCAGGTCCGGCCTGTCTTCCTTATATGCCCGCAGCCAGACGGCCGGACCGCCTGTCTCCGGGGAAGCGGGCAGACACGCGGGGAAGGTCAGTCCCGCGGCGGCCGCTTCTTTCAGGCACGCCAGGACCGGCATGGGGTCTTTCTGACCTCCTTCATAAAACAGATCGATTTCCTTTTGCAGCTGAAGCCGCAGTTCTGCCGGATGCACAGCTTTTCTTCCTCCAATCTTTCCGATATAATCAATAATAGCACATCACCCTGTAAAAGTATTGAGACAGAATGCCGCGGAAGCCCCGCCTGCGCGGGGACAGCGGCCGGACAGAGGAACTGAAATGGCAGCCAGGAAAAGAAAAAAGACCGCCCGGAACGGGAACAGGACCGCCGGCGGCAGGGATGAAAACCGCACAAAAGAGTACGCGGGCAAAAGGCCGGATATCCCCCATCTGGGAAAAGAGCAGTCTGATAAAAAAGAAGACGGCAGGAAGCGGATCTTTGAGATCATCCAGATCGGCCAGACAGAAGACCTGCCCAGCCGCCTGTTCGATCTGTTCCTGGTGCTGGCCATTGTCCTCAACATATCCGCTCTGATCCTGGAGACCTTCTCTGAGCTGGAGTCTTATATGCCGGTCTTCAAGGGCATAGAAGTGGTCACGGTCGTGATCTTTACCATTGAGTACGCCCTGCGGATCTGGACAGCGGATTATCTTTATCCGGGCAGCAGCCATGCCGGCGCCGTCCTGAAATTCCTTTTGTCCTTCGACGGGATCGTGGATCTGCTGACCATTCTGCCTTTCTTTTTCCTGTCAGGCTTTGCGGCCTTCCGCATCCTGCGGGTGGTCAGGATCTTCCATCTGTTCCGGATCAACGCCTACTATGACTCGTTCAATGTCATTACCACAGTTCTTGCGGAAAAGAAGAACCAGATCATCTCGTCCATCCTGATCATCGTGATTCTGATGGTCGCCTCCTCCCTTTCCATGTACAGCGTGGAGCATGACGCCCAGCCGGATGTTTTTAAGAATGCTTTCTCCGGAATCTGGTGGAGCCTGGCGACCGTATTTACGGTCGGCTACGGCGATATTTATCCGATTACCCCTCTGGGCCGCACCCTGGCAGTTCTGACGACCTTCCTGGGCGTGGGCGCCGTGGCCATCCCGACAGGCATTATTTCCGCCGGATTCGTGGAGCAGTATACACGCCTGCAGCGGGATATTACCGCATCCCAGTATAAGAATACGACGGAAGTCATTTATGTGGATTCCGATTCGCCCTTTTGCCGGATCACCATAGGGGAGGCGGAAGACAGCTTCGGTATCTGTATATCTGCCGTGATCCGCCGGGGCAGTGTCCTGGTCGGGGCCGACGATATTATCCTGGAAGCGAAGGATACCATTGTCTGTATCAAACTGTGAACCGGGAAGTCAGACTTCCGGTTCACGGCCCTGGTCCATGGCTGACACCATTTTTTCTTGACGGACAGGACAGGAATGTTAAACTGTTATATTGACAGCTGAAACACAAAAGCAGGAGGATTTTATGAAAAAAGCAGCCATGTGGACATTTGCCATACTGATGATCTGCACCCTGATGACCGGATGCGGCAGTTCCGCTTCAAAATTTGCCGGATCCTATACGGGCGCAGTGGATATGACCGATGTATACCGTCAGGAATTTGAGGACTTCACAGGCGTCTCCTCAGAGGCGTCCTGCAGCGTGGATGTCACGATTACCCTGACAGAGGAGAACAAGGAGACTTCGTTTACCATGTCTGCGGATCCCGGGACCATCAGGCAGGCCATCTCTGATGAAATCGACAGCCGTGCGGAGGAGGTTTTCAATGCCATCATGGAGAGCATGGACGTGGATCCGGAGCAGTATCCCCAGATCGTGGAGACTATGGATGAATATGATTCCGTAGAGGATATGCAGAACGCGGTCATTGAAGAAAAAAAGGCGGAGATTGAAGAAAAGATCGATGTTTCCGAATATGAGAAACTGCTGAACAGAACCGGTACTTTTGAATATGACAAAGATAAAGGTGTCATTACCCTGCTGGACCAGTCGGAGCCGGCAGCTTCCATAACGGTGGAAGACGGACAGGACGGCGGTAAAACCTATACCCTGCACGCGGGAGACCTGGAGACCGTCCTGACAAAGGAAGAGGCGGAAGAAAGCAAGTAAAATCCAGGATCGGACCCCTTTATCATGATCAGAGAATTTGAAGAGCAACTCCTGCGCAAGGGCTACGTGCGTACGGACAGCAGGCCGGAATGGATCCACATATATATTAAAGAGGAAGCGGATGCCGCCGCGCCGGGCGGCTGGACCGTCAGCCGGGTCGTGGCCTGCGTGGACCTGAAGAAGGACACCGGCCTGGTCAGTGAGCAGATCCCCATTATCCGGAGCCGGCTGGGGCAGGCCTATCGTCTGACCAATGCCTCCATGCAGACCCTGTTCATCCTCTTTTCCGCAGATGTGGAGAGCGGCAGGAAAATCAGTACGGAAAATGAATATTGCTGGTTCGTGGACGAAGTCCATAACCGCCTGATTCTGTTCGAGAATCAGCCTTCGGATTTTGACGGCCTGCGTCAGACCGCGGAGGAGATTACGGCAGCCGGGACATCCGGGACAGGCAGACGCGCGCAGGAGCGTCCGAAACCGTCCGCGGTCCCTTCCGGAAGCTGGAAGGAGGCGGTCCGCTGGGCCCTGGTCGGACAGAAAAAGCACTTTGTTACCTGCGCCATTGTTGTGATCAACCTGATCACCTATCTGGTCCTGAGCCTGGGCGGCAATCTGGAGAATTCCGACTATATGATCCGCGTCGGCGGCATGTTCCCGGAACTGGTCCTGGGCAGCGGCCAGTGGTGGCGCCTGCTCACATGCATCTTTCTCCATTTTACCCCTTCCCATCTGCTCAACAACATGATCATCCTCTATTTCCTGGGAAAACAGCTGGAAGAGGCAGTGGGAAGCCTTCGCTTTGCGCTGATTTATTTCTGCTCCGGGTTTGGCGGGGCCATGCTGTCCCTGATCCTGATGGTCCGGAACGGAGAGATGTACACGGTATCTGCCGGCGCATCCGGCGCCATCTTCGGCGTTATGGGCGGCATGTTCATGGTCATCCTCCTGCATAAAGGACGGTACAGGGGCATGAACATGCAGCGGATGCTCTTTATGCTCTTTCTCTGTATTTATGAAGGACTCACTTCTGCAGGGGTCGACAACGCCGGCCATATAGGAGGCCTGCTGACAGGAACGGCCGTGACCTTCCTGCTGTACGGTATTCCCTTTCTTTATGAACAGCACGAGAAACAGGAGAAAAGTTGAAGAAAAAGACATACAGCTTTTTCGCGACCATCGCGAGAATGAAATATATAGAGCGCTGGGCCCTGATGCGCAATTCCAGGCCCGAGAATCTCAGTGAGCACGCCATGGAGGTGGCCATGATCGCCCACGCCCTCTGTGTCATCGCCAACACGCGCTACGGACGGCATCTGGACGCCGACAGGGCGGCCCTGATCGGCATTTACCACGACGCCTCCGAGATCATTACGGGGGATTTGCCGACGCCGGTCAAGTATTATAACCGGCATATCCGGGACGCCTACCGGGAAGTCGAGGCGGCGGCGGAAGACCATCTGCTGCAGCGCCTGCCGGAGGATCTGCGTCCGGCCTATGTGGAAATCTTCCGCCAGGATACGGAGAACGAAGACGAGCGCTACATGCGCAGGCTGGTCAAGGCGGCGGACAAGCTGTCGGCCCTGATCAAGTGCATGGAGGAGGAGAACTCCGGAAACCGGGAATTCCGTACGGCCAAGGAAAGCACCCTTCGTTCCATCGAAAAGATGGCAGAGGACCTGCCGGAACTGACAGATTTCCTGACAGAATTCCTGCCTCCTTATGGCAGGACGCTGGATGAACTGGGCTGAAGCAGAACTGCATGGAAAAAGAAAAACGGCTGCGGACAGTTTAAACTGTCCGCGGCCGTTTTATGTGCCGCTTCCTGTAATCGAAGAACCACAGGAGAAGACCGTACAGCAGGGCGCCGATGGCGGTGCCCAGGGTATTGTTCATGATATCGTCCAGGTCATAGCAGCCCATATGATAATGGAGCTGGATGGCTTCCGTCGCGCAGGACAGGAGAAAGCCGGCCAGGATCGTCTTCCACAGGAGCAGGCCGCGGCTGAACCAGCCGAAGGCGTAGGGCAGCAAATAGCCCAGGGGGATATAAAGGAGTATGTTCAGGAAGATTCCTTCCAGAGGCTCCGTGGAAATAATATGGACGGTGGACAGGCCGCCCGACCAGTCCGCGTGCAGCAGCTGCTGCAGCGTGTAGAGGGGGCCGTAGTCAAAGACCATGGAATTGCGGTAGGCGAAAAAGGCTTCCTCCTGGATCCCGTAGTAGGAATCGATGCTCCGGTTCAGCAGGGTAAAATACATATTTCCATATAAATAGATCAGGAGAAGGGCCCAGCGGAAAGGGAGCAGGGGCCGGTGGCGGACGGTCAGGCCGGACAGGACCGCCAGAAGGGCGGCCGTTCCGAAAACGACCAGGCCGATGACCAGGACCTGCCTTGTAAAATAAGGCCGCAGGCCGGACAGGCCCTCCAGAAGATGGGCCGCCTCCAGAAAGCGGCTGACATTATATAAAAATTGTTCAGGCATGTAATACCTCCATGTAAGTACTATATATTGTAAATCATTTCAGAATATCTCATTTCAGATGTCAGAAACACCATACAGATGGATTCGAGCATTAAGTATAGCATCGGGTCCGCAGGCCATGCCGCAGGAATTGTTAATCCCTGCGGTTTTTTTATTGGGAATCTCTCCGGCCTTTCCGGACGCGGCAGATAGTACAGTACGTTTCCAGCCCGCGGAAATGACCGGTGCTAATGAATTTCCACCCCTTCGAAAATACTTGTATTAAACAATTTATAAAAGTTTATTAACATAGCATCAACAAGAGGGGAACACAAAAAACCCCCGGGAGAAACCGCTAAAGAACAGAAAGTTATAAAGGATCCGGAAGACCGGAAAGAACAAAGGAGGAAAAAAATGAGTAACTGGTTAAATCTTGAAGGCAAAGTTGTTATCGTCACAGGCGGCGCGTCCGGCATCGGCAAGCACGTTGTCAGCTGCCTGCAGGCAGTCGGCGCAAACGCGGTCATCGTTGACATGAGCGTCAAGACCGGGGATGAGATCGACGGCGCTTACTGTGTCGCATGCAACGTTACAGATCCCGCCAGTGTCCAGGCTATGGCAGACACGGTCGTCGCGAAATACGGCACCATCGACGCGGTCGTCAACAACGCCGGCATCAACATGCCCCGCCTGCTGGTCGATGTAAAGGGCGAGCATCCCGAGTACGAACTCAGCGTTGATTCCTTTGACAAGATGTTCGGCGTCAACGTCAAGGGCCTCTTCCTGGTAGCCCAGGCCTGCGCCAGAGTCATGCTCAAACAGGGCGGCGGCGTGATCCTCAACATGTCTTCCGAGTCCGGTAAAGAAGGATCCCAGGGACAGTCAGCCTACTCCGCTACCAAGGGTGCCTGCGACAGCTTCACAAGATCCTGGGCCAAGGAGCTGGGCAAATATAACATCCGCGTTCTGGCAGTTGCCCCCGGCATCATGGAAGCCACCGGCCTGCGTACTCCCGCTTACAACGAAGCCCTGGCCTATACCCGCGGTGTAAAGCCCGAGAACCTTTCCACTGACTACAGCAAGACCATTCCGCTGGGCCGTGACGGCAAGCTGGACGAGGTCGGCAACGCGGTCGCCTTCCTGGTATCCGACAAGGCAAGCTACATCACAGGAACGACCATCAACATCTCCGGCGGTAAGTCCAGAGGCTGATGCCCCGGCACAGATGAGACGAAAGCCTGCGCGGCAGGCCGGATCACACCGGACACAAAGCAACACAGATAGTAATACGAATAGTATAAAAGCAACCTAAAGACCGGAGCGGGCGCCGGACAGGGGCCCGCCCGTCAGTACAAGGAGGGAACACGATGTTACAGCTGGTTTTAGTAATTGCCATCGCATTCGTGCTGCAGGCACTTCTGTCAGGCATACAGATGAAGCATTTCTCAGATGAATTCGTCAAATTGAGAAGGCAGGGGAAGGTCGCGGTCGGCCGGAAGGCAGGCGGATTCCATGCCGGCGCCATCGTCATGTTCCTGATCGATGACAAAGGCAAGATCCGAAAAGGAAAAAAACTGGAAGGCGTGACCTTCCTGGCGAGGGTCAGAGATTTTCCCGGATTCGAGGGAAGATACGTCGGTGATCTGAAAAAAGAAGACGGTCCCAGGAACCATAAAAATCTGGGCCTGGCCATAGAAGACGCCGCGCTGACCTACAGGAAGTTCACAAGAGGCGAAGTCATACCGGATCCGCCCTCACCCTTCCAGAAAGTCGGAATTGCCGCCAGAAATCTGTTCGGACGCAGATCCGCAGCCTGAACAGAATCCAGGTGTACCAAACAACCGGAGATCGGAAGATCTCGCAGGATGCTGTACATACATTATTCAATTAAGAAAGGTGGTAACAAATGGATTTTATCGTTAAATTAGCTTCCGGTTTCATGAACCTCTTCGCACTCGGCGGCGCGCAGTTCGTCAGCTGGGTCACAGGAATCATCCCCCAGGTCCTGATGCTGCTCGTTCTGATGAACGCCGTCATCGCCCTGGCCGGTGAAGACTCCGTCGGAAAGATCGCAAAGGTCTGCGCGGGCAACCCCGTCCTCCGTTACGCGGTACTTCCCTTTATCTCCGCATTCATGCTGGGCAACCCTGTAGCCCTCTCCATCGGCAGATTCATGCCTGAGTTCTACAAGCCCGCCTTCTACGCTTCCGTTACCTATCACTGCCATACCAACAACGGTATTTTCCCTCACATCAATGCCGGTGAGCTCTTCGTATGGCTGGGCATCGCAAACGGTGTCACTGCTCTGGGACTTGACGTAACACCCCTGGCAGTCCGTTACCTCCTGGTCGGTCTTGTCGCCAACTTCATCTCCGGCTGGGTCACAGAATTCACGACCATTTACGTTGAGAAGCAGCAGGGCGTGAAGCTGAACAGAAGCTTCACCAAAGAAGAAGCATAAATAAGACAGTTACATCCTGTCGGGATTGAAGATCAGTCTACATTGATATTCATAATTGTTTGGTAAATAAAACATCAGATTGAAAATCCGGTAGAGATCCGGTTGAAAGGAAAACAGAATGGCAGAATTAAGAGCAATCCGTATCGAGAGAGGTCCCAGTGGTTTTGGCGGTCCCTTAACAATCGTTCCTACAGAGAAGAGAAACAAAGTCATGTTCATCACCGGCGGCGGCGCGGAGCCCGAGTGTCTGGCCAAGATCGTAGAACTGTCCGGTATGACACCTGTAAACGGCTTCAAGACCTCCTGCCCGGAAGACGAGCTGGCAATGGTCATTGTTGACTGCGGCGGCACACTTCGCTGCGGCCTGTATCCCAAGAAGGGAATCCCGACCGCCAACGTAATGCCCACCGGCAAGTCCGGCCCCATGGCCCAGTACATCAAAGAAGACATTTATGTATCCGCAGTAGGCCCCAACCAGGTATCCCTGGCGGATCCCTCCGCAGCCGCCGCTGCCGCTGAAGCAGCAGAACCCGCAGCGGAAGAAGAAAAGAAGAGCGACGGCGTGAAGTACACCGGCGATCTGAGCATCTCCAAGACCCTGGCCCAGCAGGAAAAGAAGAGCTTCATTACTTCCCTCGGCCTCGGCGTAGGCAAAGTCGTCAATACCTTCTATCAGGCAGCCCGTGACGCGATCCAGACCTGTATCATCACCCTCCTTCCCTTCATGGCATTCGTATCCATGCTGGTTGGTATCATTAACGGTTCCGGTATCGGTACAGTCTTCGCCAAACTTATGCAGCCTCTGGCAGGCAACATCGTAGGTCTCCTGATCCTCGGCATCATCTGCTCCATCCCCGGCCTGTCCGCTCTGCTCGGACCCGGCGCTGTTATCGCCCAGATCATCGGTACCCTGATCGGTGACCAGATCGCCCAGGGCAACGTTGCTCCCAGCCTGGCGCTGCCTGCTCTGTTCGCCATCAACTGCCAGGGCGCCTGCGACTTTATCCCCGTAGGTCTCGGCCTTGCAGAAGCAGAGCCCGAAACCATCGAAGTCGGTGTCCTGTCCGTCATGTACTCCCGTTTCCTGACCGGCTGGCTCCGTGTCCTGATCGCCTATTTCGCCAGCTTCGGCCTCTATTGATTGAATCCATAACGACCACCGCCGTCCTTCATGGCAGCAGCCATGGAGGACGGTACAGATAAAAGAAATCCAGATCCATACACACAGAGGGCAGAATACCTCGCTTTGCGTCAGCATTCAGAATCAGAAAAGCAGCGCAGAGAATAAAACCACAAAGAAAAGTGACACAGAGAAAAAACCACAAAGAAAAGTAACACAGAAAAATCAGAAAATACACATTGCCGGTCTGAATACGGTAAGGGGAGGAATAAAATGAAAGTTATTTACAGAAACCAGGTCAAGGCAGCAGGCAGCAGCGTGGATGAGTTCAAAGGATCCGGCATGTTCATTATCTTCGGCGATAACGCCCCCGAAGAGCTCAGGGATTACTGCTATTCCGTAAACATCAATCCGATCAACGGCGAGTTAAAGGCAGGACAGTTCCTGATCATCGATGACCAGGCCTATGAAATCACCTGTGTCGGTCCTGAGGCACCCGTAACACTGGCAGGTCTGGGACATATGACCGTCAGCTTCACCGGCCTGACCGAGCCTGAAATGATGGGAACCATGTATGTAAAGCTGGCACCCGGACAGACCGAGCCCGAGATGGGGATTGGCACCATGTTCCTGGTTGTGGAGCCCTGAAGCACAGGCTCCGCCGGCGAAAATACAGCCTGACGCCGGATGATCCCGGTCCTGCAGCCTGACCGGCAGGACCGGGAATCATTTTAATTATGGAGCATTATTGAGGAAATCCGTTTTCCTGAAGTATTTCTTTGCGTTATTCATTTGGAAATATGGATAGGAAATGTGTATTTGGAAGATATCGAACATCAAATAAAATCAATATTTGTAAGATATTAACAAAGATATTCTGTATTTGTAATTTCCGTTCAACTGGAAAAATTTGGCATTAATGACAGAAATGTTTTTCGTTAGAATGTTTACAGGTTTGTGTATCTATTAGAAAAAGGGCGGGATGATTTATGAAGAGTTTATTCAGCGATAACCGGGCAGCCAATATTCTGCAGGCATTCCGGCGGAATTCAGTACTGAGAGTAAGCGCGCTGGCGCAGAAATTCGGCGTCAGTGAACGAACGATCCGTAATGATATCAAACAGCTGAATACTGATCTGGAAGGCTGCGCAGTAATCACCGGAGAACAGGGCAAATACAGTCTCCGGGTCTATGATAATGATCAGTTCCGGATCCGCTATGTCAGGATCAGTGAAACGGACGGAATGTTCAACACGCCGCAGAACCGGATGGATTATGTGTTCGGCCAGCTGATGCGTTCCCCGGAACCGCTGCTGACAGACGAACTGGCTTATGAAATGAATATCGGCAGGACGACATTGATCGGTGATCTGAAAAAGCTGCGTTCCGATATATCCTCCTACGGGCTTACAGTGGTAGGCAAGACCAGCAAGGGGCTTCTGCTGCACGGGAATGAATTTGATATCCGCAGATATGTGCTGGAGAATAATTATGAGGCGATTTACCGGGATTATCCTCTGGACAGGGAGATCTCTGCCATGCTGGAGGAAGCGGAAAGGAAATCTTCCCTCAGCAAAAATGTCAAAAAGCAGTTCCGTCAGTACGTAACGATCACCCTGGACCGCTTTCTGACAGGACATTTCATAGGGAGACTGCCGGAGAAATATTATAACCTGACAGCCCGAAAAGAGTTTTCCGATATTGACAGCCTGATGAACCGGATCGGCGTAAGCCTGCATACGGAAATCCCGGTAGAAGAAAAACTCTTTATCTTCATGCCCATTATTGGGATGCGTACACCGGCGGACCTGGGCAGTATGTATGCCATTGAACTGGATGAAAGGGTCCAACCCATTATCCGGAAAATTTTCGACGAAATCCGGAACAGGCTGGATATCGCTGTGGATATGGAACGCTTTTCTGAAGAATTCCAGTACCATATGATGTTCATGCTCAACCGCCTCCGATTCCGGGTGCGGCTGGATACCGATCACATGGATGATGAGATCCGCCATAAGTTTCCCCTGGCATATCAGATGGCGGGGATCGCGGCGGAAGTCATCTCGGAAGCCACCGGCCTGACGGTACCGGAGGAGGAAAGGATTCTGCTGACTACCTATTTCGGCGTATATCTGGCGGAGAGCAATATGAACCAGTTCCGAGAATTCCGGGTGGCGGTCGTCAGCAGCTTCGGCCGGATCTCCAGCCGCCTGATCATGGTCCAGCTGCGCAAGATCCTGGACCGCGGTGTTGAGATCGAGATGTACAGCGGGGATGCCGTAGATGAGGAACTGCTGGATTCCTTCAGCATTGTGCTGACAACGGAGGAACTGTCTGTCCCCTGCAGCCGTCCGGTCATCCGGATCCGGGAAATCTTTAACGAGCAGGAACTGCGCCACAAGATTGAGAAAGCCAAATACTGGGATAAGATCGATGTCCCCATGATGGATAACAACTGGTTCATCATGGCCGGCCTGCTGGACGAAAGCCGCTTCTTTGTACTGGACCAGGCAGCGTCTTACGAAGAGGGAATTTCCATAATGGCAGATTCGCTGGCGGCCAGCGGACAGGTCGATATGGAATTCGGAAAGCGCCTGGCGGAGAGAGAAGCCAGGGGCACCATGGTATTCGACCACCAGGTAGCCATTCCTCATCATGTGCAGTACGCGGCGGACAAGCTGATTCTGGCAATCGGCGTATTTCCACGGCCGGTACAGCAGAAGGGCAGGGAGGTCAGTGTCGTCTTTATGATGGGCCTGCCGGAGGTGGATGACGCCAATGACAGCCTGCTGATCCGGGTCTATGATGAAATCATCTGTATTACCCATGATCCGGAGCTGCTGCGTAAGATCGCGGAGGCGGATTCCTTCCAGACACTGCTGAACGTACTTTATAAAGAAGCAACTTAATAAAGAAACAACTTAATACCCCATTTATGATAAGCAGCCGCGCGGCCTTACAAGAGGTCAGCGCGGTTTCTTTCTGCGTTAACTATAAAAACTTTTATAAAATATTTGATTTAACCTTGACAGGAAGCGGCCGCTGCTGTAGTATACTAACATAAAACATTTTATAAAAGTAAAAACATAAGTGCCGCGGATGACTGCGGCCGGCAGGCACACCAGCCAGCCGGTCAGCCGAAAAAGAAGCAGGAAGAACGGGGGACGCAGGATGAAGACTTATTCAGCACAGGAAAGAACACAGGAACTGCTGCATATGCTGCGGACACATAAGGGCGTCCGGATCTCCGGGATGGCAGAGAAGCTGTCAGTGACCGAGAGGACCATCCGCAATGACCTGGCCGGACTGGAAAAAGATCTGGCCGGAATCGCTTCCGTCAGCAGAAAGCAGGGGATCTGCAGCCTGAACGTGACGGATCCTGCCGGTCTGGACCGCTTCGTGAGCCGGATGGCCGCGCAGACAGACCAGGGACTGCCCGAAGACCGGATGGGATACCTTTTCGAGACCCTGCTCCGGGCAGAGGCGCCGGTGATCTCCGACGAAATCGCCTATGAGCTCTATATCGGCAGGACTACTTTAATGGCGGATCTGTCCAGGCTGCGCCGGGAACTGGCCCCCTGGAATCTGAAGATCACCGGCAGGTGCGGCAGAGGCCTGGTCCTGGAGGGCAGGGAGATTGATATCCGCAGATGCCTGCTGGCAGCCTATCCCCATCTGATTCTGCCGTCGGAAGATGCCCGTGTCGACCGTTACTGCAGAGAAGCAGGCCTGAGCAAAAGGGCAGCTGCCTGGTTCCGCCGTTTCGCGGGTCTGGCTCTGGAAAGAAACAGGACAGGCCATCCGGTAGAAGATCTGTCCGGCTGTTATCCGGAACTTGCTGCCGGGAACGGCAGCAGTGCTTTGCAGGAACTGGCGGGAGCCATGTCCCTCACCGAAAATGAAAAGACATTTCTTGCCCTGGCCGCAGCCAGTCTGCGGACCCCCGGAGAGGCGGACAGACAGGAGACAGGCAGGCCCGATCCTGACTGCGAGGCTCTGACGGAAGAAATCATGGACCGGATCTACCGGCAGGCAGGTATCCGGCCGGACCTGGGAGACCTCAGAGAGGCCTTCCTGTATCATGTCATGCAGATGTGCCGCAGGCTCCGCTACGGCATAGCTCCGGAAGGAAAGCCCGTTACAGATCTGTTCGCCAGATACCCGGCAGCAGGCCGGATGGCGGAAATCGCGGCGGAAGCCGTCACGGACAGGACCGGTCTTGCGGTCTCTGACGCAGAGCTTCAGTATCTGGGCGTTTATTTCGGGACCTGGGCGGCGGCCCATGAGGGCCCGGAGACCCGCGGCCTGCGGATCGCGGTCATCTGCCGGGAGGATCCGGCGGTACGCCGCCTGCTCGGCCTGCAGCTGGAGTCCCTGCTGGATTCCAGTACCCGCATGACGTTTCTGGAGCCGGAAGAATGCCGGCCTGATGCCGCGGACAGATATGACGCGGTCCTGTCCACCGAAACCCTGCAGGGATTTGGCGGCAGGGTCATCATGATCAATGAGATCATCGACCGGGAGAATCTGACAGCCGGACTCCGGTCTGCCTGCAGGCAGACTGCGGCGGCTTAAAGAATTTAGAAAATCTTTAGAGTGCTGCAGTGGAAAGCGCGCGGAAAAGATTCTATAATCCTTTTAGAAAAGTTATTTCAAATGTAAGGATAAAGGGATATAGAGATGGCACTGGATAAACGGCAAAGCCAGACAGATATACTGCAGCTGCTGCGGGGCCGGGTGGAGATGACCCGGGCGGACATAGCAGCGGAACTGGGCCTGAGTATGCCCACCGTCATCAACAATGTGAATCTTATGGTCCAGAACGGGATCCTGGAGGAGTGCGGCAGTGAACAGTCGACCGGCGGCCGCAGGGCCAGACGGATCCGTCTGAAAACGGATGCCGCCTACGCGGTCGGGATCAACGTAGCGGTCCACCATGTCAGTATGGCGCTGACAGACCTGCAGGGAGAAATCCTGGAGAATGTGCGGGAGGAAATGATCTTTTCGGATACGTTGGACTGGTACCGGGAACTGGGCAGCCGTCTGCGGAACTTTGTGGACCGGTGCGGGATTCCCGGAGATAAGATTCTGGGCGTGGGGATCTCTTTTCCGGGCATTATAGACGAGGACGGGAACGAAGTCATCCGTTCCCATATTTTCGGACTTTCCCACATGTCGACAGACCGTTTCCGCAGATTTATCCCCTGGCCTCTGACCATTGCCAATGACGCCAACTGCGGCTGCCGGTCCGAGCTGGCGCCCGGCAGGGACAGCTATCTATATGTCTCCCTGAGCACTTCCGTAGGCGGCTCCATCATGGTGAACGGCAGGATTTTCATCGGAGATACCCGGCAGGCAGGCGAAATCGGACACATGATCCTGGTTCCCGGCGGCCGCAGATGCTACTGCGGCAAGAAGGGATGCGCGGATCCGTATCTTTCCTCCATGCTGCTGCGGAATACCCTGCAGATGCCGGAACTGACCCGGAAGGAACAGATGTCCCTGTTCTTTGAGAAGCTGGAGGCCGGTGATCCGGACTGCAGCAGGGTCTGGGACACGTATCTGAATGATCTGGCCGTCCTGCTGACCAACCTGCGGATGGCTCTGGATATGAATATCATCATCGGCGGAGAGGTCGGGCGTTATATGGAGCCCCATCTGGAGGAGCTGATCAATAAGATGACCGGATATGACCTCTTCCAGCGGGACATTGATTATGTCCTGGCCTGCAGGCCCCGCAATGCCTTTACGGCAGGCGCCGCCAATCTGGCCCTGGATGCTTTTATCGGCACATTACTGGAACAGGCCTGATGCGGAAAACAGAGAAGGAAGAATTTTGAGACAGGGAACCTGGTGGATTGTCAGGCTTCCTGTCTCTATTTTTGCTAAAATGTGCTATACTGTGTAGCATGCGATTCTTTTAAACCGTTTGTCCCATGGGACAGGCGGATATTGCACGGCCGCCTGCGGGAGGAGAACAGAGAGGCCGGAAGAATCAAAAACACAAAGACCGGATCCGCCGGGAAGGGGCCGGCAGGTGGTCTGAAAAAAGGGGAAGAAAAATGAGTACTTCAAACGGACAAGACAATTCGAACAAAAAAGAAAGAAGCAGCTTTTCCGGCAGGCTGGGATTCGTCCTGTCGGCCGCGGGGGCTTCGGTAGGACTGGGCAATATCTGGAGATTTCCCTATCTGGCCGCCAAATACGGCGGGGGGATCTTCCTGCTGGTCTATATCATTCTGGCCATGACCTTCGGCTATTCCATGATCATGGCGGAGACAGCCATCGGACGCATGACAAAGAAAAGCCCGGTGGGGGCGTTCAGCTTTTTCGGCCACAGGTTCACCCTGAAGCTGGGCGGCTGGATCAACGCCGTCGTTCCCATGCTGATCGTGCCCTATTATTCCACCATCGGCGGCTGGGTCGTCAAATATATGGTGGGCTATTTTACCGGTCAGACCGAGGCCATGGCCCAGGACGGCTACTTCAGTGATTTCATCAGCAACGGCCTGCAGACAGAACTCTTTTTCCTGATTTTTGCCGGCGCTGTCCTGGTCATCATTTATCTGGGCGTCCGCAATGGTATTGAGCGGGTCTCCAAATTCATGATGCCGGTCCTGGTCGTGCTGGCCGTGATCGTAGCGGTCTATTCCTGCACCAGGCCGGGAGCCATGCAGGGCGTCAAATACCTGCTCATCCCCAACTTTGCCAACTTTTCCTGGATGACCGTGGTCTCGGCCATGGAGCAGATGTTCTTCTCCCTGTCCATCGCCATGGGTATCCTGATTACCTTCGGTTCCTATATGAAGGATGATGTTTCGGTGGAAAACGCCACTGAGCAGGTCGAGATCTTTGATACAGGCATTGCCTTTATGGCAGCCCTGATGGTCATTCCTGCCGTATTCGCCTTTTCCGGCGGCGATCCGGAGACCCTGGGAGCAGGCCCTTCCCTGATGTTCATAACCATACCCAAGGTCTTTGCCAGTCTGGACTTCGGTACCCCTGTCGGCATCATGTTCTTTGTCCTGGTCTTTTTCGCGGCCCTGACCAGTGCCATCGCCCTGGCCGAGAGCGCCGTTTCCACCTTTGAAGACGAGCTGCACCTGGGACGGATCCCGGCGGCGACCCTGATGGCCGTGATCATGCTGGTCCTCGGTACCCTGTCTTCCCTGGGCTACGGGCCTCTGGCGGGCGTGACCCTGATCGGCATGCAGTTTCTGGATTTCTTTGATTTCATCACCAATTCCCTGATGATGCCGCTGGGCGCCCTGGCCACCTGCCTGCTGGTGATCCGGGTCATCGGTTTTAAGCGGATCGCGGAGGAGGTCGAACTGGATGGCATGCCCTTTAAGAGGAAAAGGGTCTTTAATTTCATGATCCGCTATCTGTGCCCGATTTTTATCATCATTATCCTGATCACTTCCGTCCTGACCGTGCTGGGCATCGTCAGTGTCTGACGCGGCAGGCCCGGAACCCGCGCAGGATTTGGCTGTTTTTCGTGGGGAAATGTCCTTGTCTTCCGGCGGAGAAAGTGTAGAATACCTCTTGTAAACGAAATTAAAGAAAGGCGTCGCGCGAAAGAGAAGAAGAAAGAAGAAGCACGCCGCGCGAAAAGAGGTATTGTTATGACATTTTATAATATTAGAAATTTTGACAGATTCATCGAAGTAGTGAACAGCTGCGAAGGCGCTGTGGACGCGGTCTCTCCCGAGGGCAGACATTATGATCTGAAGACCTATGCGGGCCAGTTCGCGGAAATGGCCAATCTGGTGGCCGGCGGCAGGATCCGCAGAATGGAAGTAGAAGCGGCATCCGAGGAAGACGCGGCCAGACTTGTCAGATACATGATGGCAGGCTGAAGACTCATATACGAAAGCGGCAGCGGTCATGCGGGAGCGGAGCTCCCGCGTGGCCGCTTTCTTTTGGGGTTTCTTTCGGGCATATTTTCCAAATTCATGAAATAAGCAGGTAAACAGGACAGTTTTCTGCTATAATGAATTTTGTGTTTTTAAAAAGAGGCAGGCTGCCTGCCGGACCGATATGATCATGGAGGAAGAATATGTCATCTACTGCTATAGGATTTGATTCCGACAAATATCTCAGCCTTCAGTCCAAGCACATTAAGGAGAGGGTGTCCCAATTCGGCAAGCTGTACCTGGAATTCGGAGGTAAGCTGTTCGATGATTATCACGCCTCCCGTGTCCTGCCCGGATTCGCGCCGGACAACAAGCTGAAGATGCTGGAGCAGCTCAAGGATCAGGCCGAGATCGTGATCGTCATTAACGCTTCGGCCATAGAACAGAACAAGATCCGCGGCGACCTGGGCATCACCTATGACGTAGATGTCCTGCGCCTCAAGAACGCCCTGGAGACCAGAGGCTTTTTCGTCTCCAGCGTCGTGATCACCCAGTATACGGGCCAGAGCGCGGCCGATAAATTCCGCCAGAAGCTGAGTACCCTGGGCATCCGTTCCTATCTGCACTATATCATTGACGGCTACCCGGAGAATGTCAGCCACATCCTCAGCGACCAGGGATTTGGACGCAATGACTATATAGAGACCAGCCGCGACCTGGTCGTCGTCACGGCCCCCGGTCCCGGCAGCGGCAAAATGGCTACCTGCCTGTCCCAGCTCTATCATGAGAATAAACGGGGCGTCAAGGCCGGATACGCCAAGTTCGAGACCTTCCCTGTATGGAACCTGCCCCTGCGCCACCCTGTCAATATCGCTTACGAGGCGGCGACAGCAGACCTGGACGATATCAACATGATCGATCCCTTCCATATGGAAGCCTACGGCGAGACCACCATCAACTATAACCGTGATGTGGAGATCTTCCCGGTGCTGTCTGCCATGTTCGAAGGCATCCTGGGCGAGAGCCCCTACCGTTCCCCCACCGATATGGGCGTCAATATGGTAGGCTTCGCCATCAGCGATGACGAGGTATGCCGGGAGGCGGCCAAACAGGAGATCCTGCGCCGCTATTATCATACGGCCTGCGATGTCAAAAAGGGCAACGCTCCACGGGCGGAACTCTTCCGCATGGAGCTGCTGCTCAAACAGGCTGGTCTTGAGCCGGAGCAGCGCAAAGTTTATTCCGCGGCCCTGACCCGTCAGGAGCTGACCGGTCATCCGGCCGGCGCCATCGAACTGCGGGACGGCCGGCTGGTCACCGGAAGGACCTCCGATCTGTTCGGCGCCGCGTCCGCCACCCTGATGAACGCCATCAAGGAATGCGCCGGTATCGATCCCGACGAGAAGCTGGTCTCCGCTGCGGCTCTGGAGCCCATCCAGGTCCTCAAGATCAAATATCTGGGCAGCCACAACCCCAGGCTGCACAGCGATGAGATGCTGATCGCTCTGTCCAGCTCCGCGGCAGGCAATCCACACGCGGCCCTGGCCCTGGAGCATATTCCGGATCTGCGGGGAGCGGAAGCCCACTCCAGCGTGATCCTGTCGCCCGTGGACGAGACCATCTACAGGAAACTGGGCATCCACCTGACCTGCAGCCCCGTCTACGAGAAAGACCTGTAAAATTTCATAATGATAATTTCTCCGGTTCAGGGATGAGGGCGGCGAAAGCTGTCCGGCCGGCATTCAGAGCAAATATAATGAGGATCCTGTTGATATGCGCGGCCGCCGGAGATTTTTTGGCGCTTATTTTGGTGTGAGGTAACTGTATGGAGATTCAGATTCTGGAACTGATTGAAGGCGCCCGGGCAGCCCGGGGGCTTACTGTGATCATTGATGTATTCCGGGCCTTTACCCTGGAATGTTATCTGTTCGCCGGCGGCGCCCGGGCCATTTACCCGACCGGCAGCCTGGAGGATGCTTTTGCCATGAAGGCGGAGGATCCTTCCCTCCTTCTGTTCGGAGAAAGGGGAGGGGCTATTGTACCGGGTTTTGATCACGGCAATTCTCCCGCGGAAGCCGCAGGCCTGGACCTGACCGGCAGGACCATTATCCATTCCACCAGCGCGGGGACCCAGGGGATCGTCAACGCGGCGGGAGCCGATGAGATCATTGCCGGCGGACTGGTCAACGCCGCCGCCATTGCCGCCTATATCCGCCGGCGGAACCCGGAACGGGTCTCACTGGTGGGGATGGGCAACGCGGGCGTGCGGACAGCCGGCGAAGACATGCTCTGTGCCCGCTACATCCGCAGCATTCTGGAAGGACAGCCCCTGGACGTGCAGCCCCTGGCGGACGCCCTGCGGGAAACGGACGGGGCCAAATTCTTTGATCCCAGGCAGACCGCCTTTCCGCAGGCGGATTTTCCCCTGTGCGTGGACTGTGACCGCTTTCCCTTTGTGCTCCGCCTGGAGCGGGACGAAAGAGGCAGGAACCGAATGGTTCCGGTCCATATCTGAAAGTACAGCAGACAACGAAGAACCCGGCCGCATGGCCGGGTTCTTCGTTGTCTGTCCACAGGGACTGTATAGTACGGTTCTCATTCAATGGGAGGCAGGACTTCCGCCAGGCCGTCCATGACACTGACGTCCACGTATTCCACCTTGCCGCTGTCACAGGCCGCAGTCATTTCCGGATCGATGGGGATTCTGGCGATGACGGGCAGGCCTTCCTTCCTGGCGATCTCATCGATCTTTCCATTGCCGAACAGATGGATCTGTTCGCCGCAGTGAGGGCAGGTGATATAGCTCATGTTCTCGACCAGGCCCAGTACGGGAACGTTCATCAGCTTGGCCATGCCCAGGGCCTTCTTTACGATCATGCTGACCAGATCCTGGGGGGTCGTGACGATGAGGATGCCGGCGACCGGCAGGGACTGGAAGACCGTCAGCGGGATATCGCCGGTGCCGGGAGGCATATCCACGAACATGTAATCCACATTGCCCCAGATGACCTCCTGCCAGAACTGCTTGAGGGCGCCGGTGATGACGGGACTGCGCCAGATGACAGGCGCGTCCTCCTGCTTCATCAGCAGGTTCATGGACATGACCTTGATGCCGGTGATGGAAGTGGCCGGCTGCAGGCCCTCGTCGGTGGAGATCAGGTCCTTATAGCCCAGACCGAACATTTTGGGCATGCTGGGCCCTGTAATGTCCGCGTCCAGAATGCCGGTCAGATAGCCGTTCCTTCTGGCCCAGACGGCGGACATGGCGGTCACGGAGGATTTGCCTACGCCGCCTTTGCCGCTGACAACAGCGATCACTTTTTTCACTTTGGTCTTTGGATGCGGCTCGACCTGCATGGTCTCTGCCTTGGGTCTGGGAGGTGTCAGTTTCTTTTTCTGTTCGCTCATATTCTTATTCCCCTTTTCCAACTGGTGATAGAGTGGTTACGGAAATCCGCCGTTGGTCCGGCAGTTCCTGTGCTGGCTTATGAATTGACATTTTTTTGTGAATTACAGTATTATTAAGCAGGTGATGCGTGCTTCCGGCAGCGGTCTGTGCCGCCGGCCGCAGGCGGCGCCTGCAGTTATTGATTGTATCACGAAAGGTGATTTTTGTATGGATGATATTAATATTGCCCTGCTGATTGACGCCGATAATGTCAGCGCCAAATACATACCGCTGATCCTGAGCGAGCTGTCCAAATACGGTAAGATCACGGTCCGCCGTATGTACGGGGACTGGTCCCAGGACCGGCTGCATACATGGCTCAACAAGTCCTCCGGCTATTCCCTGACGCCGGTCATGCAGCCCAATAATACGCCCGGAAAGAATGCCTCCGATATCGGGCTGATCATAGACGCCATGGATATCCTCTATACCGGCGAGGTCCAGGGTTTTTGTATCTGCTCCAGTGACGGGGATTTCAACAAGCTGGCCACCCGTCTGCGGGAAGCCGGCAAGGTGGTCATCGGCATGGGCGAGCGCAAGACGCCCGAGTCTTTCCGTGTCTCCTGTGAGCGTTTTATCTTCCTGGATATTCTGGAAAGCGATGACAATATCCCGGTCAAAAAGGCGGCCTCCAAAAAGACGGCGGCCGGCCGGAGGGTCCGGAAGACCGCTGATCCCGTGGAGGAAACGACGGCCGATCTGGACGGCGAGGCCGAAAATGCCTTTACAGATATCGATACCATTGAGGAAGCCATTATCAAAATGATCATTGACAACAGCGCCGAAGGTAAGGAGACCGGACTTGGTGAGATCGGCTCCCGTCTGGTCAAGATCTTCCCGGATTTCGATATCCGTAACTATCATTACAGCAAACTGTCGGAATTCCTGATGGATTTTCCTTCTCTGACGATAGAGAACCGGGACAATGCGGTCTGGGTATCTCTGGCCGCCTCTTCCGACAGTGAGATAGAAAGCCAGATCCTGAAGATCTTTGAGAACCGCAGGACCAACGATATGTACCTGTCCGCCCTGAAAAAGGAGCTGGAAAAGGTCAATCCCAACCTGGACGCCGCCATCCGCAAGAGCGGCGTGACCCGCTTCTCGGTCTATCTGAACCGCAATATCAAATCGCTGGAGGTCAGCGGCCGTTACGCCAGGCTCCGCAATCCGCTTTATTGACCAGTCTGTTTACGGATCTGTCCGCTGACCGGCCTGTCTGCTGACGGGCTTTACTGCTGATATCTAAGGCAGATATCCTTCCGCACCGGAAAGTGC
The DNA here is from genome assembly GCA_902789735.1 of uncultured Lachnospiraceae bacterium. Lineage (GTDB taxonomy): Bacteria > Bacillota > Clostridia > Lachnospirales > Lachnospiraceae > CAG-791. The sequence goes on along the minus strand of CADAOZ010000005.1, from coordinate 80,374 downwards.
TGCTTCGGCAGTCATCTTCCGGTATTCCACGGCGGCGCCGGTTTCCGGCGCCGCGCCTGTCTCATCCCTGTGCGGTTTTCTTTTCTTTATTGCCGGTATCCGGCAGCTTCATCCTTACTTTTACTGTATATTCTCCGCGGTCCGCAGTGGTATTGCGGAAACGCATACTGCCGTCCATAGCGGACAGGAGTCTTCCGGCGCTGTAGATCCCTGCGTTCAGAGGGTCGTCAGCGGCGCGTTCCTGATCCCAGGCAGCCACCAGATCCCGCAGGCCGGCTTCCCGGCTGCCCCCCAGGATCCGCAGCATCAGCCCGACTTCTCCTTTGGCAGGCCGTTCTGTTGTATAGGTGACCGTGACCTGGCCGCCGTTCTCGGTCTGTTCCAGTACGCTGTCCAGCAGGTTGCACAGGGCGGTCTGCAGACCGGCCTTGCTGCCGGACACTTCGCCCGCGAAAACAGCGCCCTTGCGCAGGGTCAGGGAAATACGGCGGTCATTGCAGCGCAGGCTCTGGTAGATCATCACATTGCGGACGGCTTCTTCTGCCCGGAAGATCTGATCGGGCACATTTCCCTGGCTGGCCCGGATCATTTCCATAAAGTCCTGGATGACCCTGTCCCGCAGTTCCCCGGAATCGACCCGGCGGATCGTTCCGGATACGCCGAAGGCCTCGGCCGGCTGTTCCATCAGATAACGGACCCGCTCCATGCCCTTGTCTTTTTCCATGCGGCGGATCTGATCGGCGTTTTCCCGGGCCTTTTCCAGACGGGCGCCTGCTTCGCTGTCTTCCTTTTCTCTGCGCAGGTCCCGGATGATCCGGCGGCTCCGCTCCAGTTCTTCCTCAAAGCTTGCAGTCAGCCGTTCTTCTCTGGTCCTGGCCTTTTCTTCCTGGGAGGCTGTCAGGGCGGCGATCATTTTTTCCGTTTCTTCCTGCCGGACCTGCAGGCGTTCTTCCAGTTCTTTTACCCGTTTCTTCAGACTGTTATTTTCCTCTGTCATTTTCCGCAGTTCTCTGGAGGTGCGCTCCTCCAGCTGCTGATAACGGGCATTCTGGCGCTCTTCCCGATGACGGGCTTCCCGTTTCTGGGCATCCAGATGCTGCTGCATGGTCTTGCGGATCCCTTCTTCCCTGCGGTCCGCCTGTTCTTTGGCCCGGCTGATCTCCATACGGCTGGCCCGCCTGGCAGCTTCGATCTCCTCCCGGGCCTGCTGATCCCGGATCTGGAGCAGCTTACGGGTCTTTTCCTCCCGGCGGATCTGGTCCGCGTGCTCCTTGTCCCGGTCTAAATAACACATATAAATATCGTCTTCCCCGGTGTCTCTGCGGACATCGTGGATCATGGTCAGGCTGACCCAGAGACTGCTGCCGTCGGGCCGGAGGATCCGGTGCAGGCCGCAGTCCGGATCGGACAGGGGCTGGTTCAGATGATCCCGGATCAGACGCTCCCGTCGGATTTCTGTCATATCCAGATAGGCCAGGGGATCTTTGCCGATCTGATCCGCGAAGGCCGCCTCGCTGACGCCGAAATAGGAACGGATCTGTTTGCCCATATAGAAGACACGGCCTGTTTCCCCGTTCCAGTGCAGGCCGCAGACTGCCCCGGGCAGACTGCGCAGGGCCCGGGTGTTCACGTCCAGGCGGGACTGCAGCTGGGAGGTGACCAGGCGGAATCCCGTTGTCTCATGCAGGACGCAGTAATAAAGGACCCGCTCCTCCTGCCGGTAGGCGGGGGTGGCGGAAATATGAAAGCTGAGATGATTGCCGTCCCGGCGGATCAGTTCCGTATTGAGCGTGAAATTCCGTGCCGTATCCGCAGTCACGGAGGAGATGCCGGTGAATTTCCCCTTTTCCGCAGGCGCCGCCGCAAAGAAAGGATCCCCTGCGGCCAGGGCTTCAAATTCCTCGGGCTCATAGCCCAGCCGGTCGGTGATATAGCGGTTGTAATAGAGGATGACGGGCGTCTGTCCCCCGCCGGCCGCCAGGATCATGATGCCGCAGGCGATCTTGTCGGCAAAGACACTGATCTGACGGATCCGGTTACGGTCGTCTTCCGTCTTTTCCGAAAAATGCAGGAAGGTGATCTGATAGGTCTCGTCTGCCGGCATGATGAACATGGAACAGAACAGGACCAGAGTCCTGCTGACATTTTCCGGTACCAGAGACAGCTCGTAGGTGACGAGCACTGTATTGTCCGGACACAGCTGGGATTTAATGGCCGCTATGTCCACATAGTGGGGTTCCCGGATCCGTACGGCCAGATGCTCCAGCATTTTTTCCAGTTCCTGCCGGGTCCGGATATGGAGGCTCCGGTCGTCTCCGATCCAGAGCAGGTCTTCCGCGGCCGCGTCTGCCGCCGCGTCTATATTTCCTTCAAAAAACAGCCGGTTCAGAAATGCTTTTCCAAAATCAATAGGTGTCTGCATATATGTATTCCGCTTTCTTATTCATTTCACGGTATGGTTCTGCCGGGAGATATTCCCCCTCCGGGACCCGTGAGGGTACACGAATTGTATTATAGCATAGCTTACAGCAAAAATCGTATGACTTATTCAGAAAGGAGGGTAACACAAGGATGAAAATCGACACATGGAATGCTGCTGCCGGGAACGCAGGCGGAAACACCCTGCGGAACCAGTCCGACCGGGCGCTTTCCAGGATTCCGGGCCGTCTGCGCCTGCTCCATCGGGAAAGCGGCTGTTCGACGATGGAAATATCCGCTATACTGGAGATAAGCCCCCGGGCCTACAGTTATTACGAAAGCGGCCAGCGCCAGATCGGCCTGGACGGGGTCATTGCCCTGGCCCGCTTTTATGATGTCAGCATGGATTATATCTGCGGCCTGACCGATTACCGGGGCGAGTTTCCATCTTACTGACCTCGTGAACCGGGCGTCAGACTATCCGGTTCAATGTGAACCGGGCGTCAGACTATCCGGTTCAATGTGAACCGGGCGTCAGACTATCCGGTTCAATGTGAACCGGGCGTCAGACTATCCGGTTCATCAGACAAACGGTGCAACATTCAGAGAAGAGGAGCGCTGCGCATGATCACACTGCTTACCATCGGACGTCTCAAGGATAAATCCATGGCCGCCCTGGATCAGGAATACCGGAAGCGGATCTCGGCCTTCAGTAAAATCGAGGTCTGCGAAGTGAAGGATGAGGCCAACCTGCACACCGAACGGGAAGCCGAGGTACGCATTGCCATGGAGAAGGAGGCGGAACGGGCCCTGGCCAGGATCCGGCCGGATGATTTCGTGATTCTTTTGGACCTGCACGGGCAGGAATGGACCAGTGAAGACTTTGCCGCCCGGCTGGGCAGCTGGCAGAGGGCCCACCGCAGCCTGGTCTTTGTGATCGCGGGTTCTCTGGGGCCGGCGCCGGCCCTGACAGCCCGGGCCGATGTCCGCTGGAAGCTGTCCTCGCTGACATTTACCCATCTGATGACCCGGATCCTGGTCCTGGAGCAGATCTACCGGGGCTTTATGATTCTCAACCACCGGACCTATCATAAGTGAACTGCCTGCCGCCTGCCTGTTTCGCCGGGAACGGCAGGCCCTTGCAGATGGTATGATAAAAAAGAATCTGTCGCGGCGCGTAACAGAACAGGGAGCGGCCTTTTACGGCTGCTCCCTGTTTTTTCTTGCCAGTTCTACATAAACATCCGCGTTGCGGCGGTTCTCCGCCACGGCTTCCGGGCTCATCTGTCCCCGGATCCTGGCGGGATTGCCGAAAGCTACGGATCCGTCCGGGATTTCCGTCCCCTGGGTGACCAGGGCACCGGCCCCGATGATACAGTCCCGGCCGATCTGGGCGCCGTTGAGGAGGATGGCCCCCATGCCGATCAGGCTGTTGTCGCCGATGCGGCAGCCGTGTACGATGGCGCCGTGGCCGATGGTCACGCCGCTTCCGATCCAGACCGGATTGCCGGGATCTCCGTGGACCACTGCGTTGTCCTGGATATTGGTCCGGTCTCCGATATGGATATCGACCTCATCGCCGCGGATGACCGCGTTATACCAGACGCCGCAGTCCCGCCCGATGGTCACATCCCCGGTAATGACACTGCCTGCCGCCTGAAATACCTGTCCGTTCTTTGCCGTCATCGCTTATTTCCTCCTGTCCTTCTGTCAAATTCCTTATAGATCATGCGGTTGAGCCTGCGGATGACGGAAGCTTTCATTTTAAGCTTCTTCCTGTCCCAGGTCAGGAGTCCGTTCACCTCGTCTTCAATATCGGAGACCTGGGTATAGACCGCCGCGGAGAGCCCACGGCAGATGTTGGGCAGGATATCGGTCCGGATCAGCTTTTCATAAGCCCGGGTCAGGTCCTCTTCCGTTTCATAGCTGCCATAGCCGTAGGTCCTGCGCGGGCAGCTGTGTCCCTCGATCAGGCGGGAATAGCCGCCGTATTCGGTCAGGGCCGCGATCCGGTCACTGACCGCAGCCTGGTAATGACGGAAATAATTGTGAACGCTGAGGAAATCGCCCCCCTTCTGGTCGAACCAGCCGCTGGCTTCATCCACCAGGCGGGTCCGGTCCAGGGCGCGGATCCGGCGGGTGGCCTCCGAAGCGTCGAACTGGCCCCAGCCTTCGTTGAAGGGGACCCAGACGCAGATAGAAGCGGTGTTGCCCAGCTGGACCAGTGTCTCCTGCAGCTCCCGGTAATATTCCTCCCGGCCTTCCGGATCCTGGCGGCCAAAGAGCTTATAGCGGCTGTCCCGGATGTTGCGCTGGGTCCAGGTCAGGCCATTGGGCATGTAAGTTACAAAATTCATGTTGTAGGACCGTCCCCCGTTGACCAGGTCCTGCCAGACCAGCATGCCCAGCCGGTCGCAGTGCCAGTACCACCGTTCGGGTTCGATCTTGATATGCTTGCGCAGGGTATTGAAGCCCAGGTCTTTGGCTGTCTGAATGTCATAGACCATGGCCTCGTCCGAGGGCGGGGTCATCAGGCTCTCCGGCCAGTAGCCCTGGTCCAGCAGGCCATTGCAGAAATAAGGTCTGCCATTCAGGAAAAAGCGCAGGATCCCCTTATCATCCCGGCGCCGCTCAAAACTGCGCATGGCGAAATAACCGGTCACCCGGTCCCGGCCCATGGTGATCTCTATGGTATAGAGGTGGGGATCCTCCGGAGACCAGGGATGGAAATCCGGTATATGGATATAGATCCGGTCATTGGTATAGAAATGGATCTCCCGGATCTCCTGTTCATCATCCCGGATGACGGCGGAAGCGGAGATCCGCTTCTTCTCGTTTGTAAAGACAGACAGCTCGATCATGGAGTCCGCAAAGACGGGGGTCAGCCGCAGGCCGGTGATATATGTATCCGGCACCCATTCCATCCAGACCGTCTTCCAGATACCGCTCTGTGCCTGGTAGAACATGCCGCCCGGCTGCAGGGTCTGCTTGCCCCTGGCATGCCAGGAGGTATCCGAAAGGTCCCGGCAGACCAGTTCCAGGTCATTGCTGCCATCCCGGACCAGGTCCGTGATATCCAGCCGGAAAGCCAGATAGCCGCCCTCATGGCTGCCGGCGGGCCGGCCGTTGATATAGACCCGGCAGGTCTGGTCGACCCCGCCGAAATGCAGGAGCAGGCGCATGCGGGGCCGGACCTGTTCAATATCAAAAGTCCGGAAATAATGCAGATACTGATCCGGCTGCAGGATCCGCTCCACGCCGGAGAGGGCTGTTTCGGGCGAAAAGGGGACCAGAATCTCCCCGTCAAAGCGGCCGGTCCGGCCGCCTTCCCGGTCGATCCGGTATTTCCATATGCCGTTCAGGATCCGGTATTCGTCCCGGATCATGGAAGGTCTGGGATATTCAGAAAGGGGGATCCCGGCCGGATCGGGATGCTGCAGATCCGCGCCGGCGGTCCAGGGAGTGGTCAGCTTGGCCATGGCGGTCTCCTCTCCTGTGTCAGAAGCGGTTAATATGTACCTTATCAAAGGGCAGGTCTTCGACCTGCCGGGCGTCGGGCTGGACGGCCGGTATGCCCAGGGAGAGCATGGCCAGCAGTCTGTAGTTGGAAGGGAATTTCAGGAAAGAACGGATATAGTTCTCCGTTGTCAGCTGGCCGGGCCGGGCGTCCCGGTTCCGGCCCTGGATCCAGCAGCTGCCGAGGCCCAGACTGTCTGCCATCAGGTGCATATGGGCCATGACGATGGAGCAGTCCTCCACCCATACATCCGAAAGATCTTCATCCCCCAGAACTACGATGGCCGCGTCGGCGCCTGCCAGCATGCGGGCCGAGCCCATGCGGCTGCCGGACAGGGCAATCAGGGTCTGCCGGTCCCGGATGACAATCAGTTCCCAGGGACGCCGGCCTCGGGAAGAAGGAGCGGAAAGGCCCGCTTCGATCACCGCGTTCAGTTTTTCCATGGGGATGGGCTCCCCGGTATATTCACGGATACTGCGCCGTTCCAGCATAATATCAAGTAATTCGTTTTTTTCCATGGCTTCCCTTCTCTTTCTCTTCTTTAGGGGGGAGTTCTCTGATGGCTGTCCGGGGAAGGGGCGGCCGTTCGGCGGCTTTCTCCTCCCGCTCCGGCCCCGTGTTCCCCGGGACTGTATCCGGTTCTATGCCGAAATGACGGATTCCGGGCATCTGTATATACATGAACTCGCCTCTGCAGAGCTCCCGTTCCTCCTCATCGGTCAGGACACATTCCACCCAGATCAGCTGACGGCCGTTCTTGGTGACCCGGGCCCGGCAGGTGATGACGCCGTCCCGTCCGGGCCGCAGAAAATTAAAGGAACTCTGGACCGTGGAACCGCCGCCGCCGAAGGAGGCGCCGGCCACCCCGCAGATGGTATCGCACAGGGTATAGAGGACCCCGCCGTGTACCGTCCCCATAGGGTTTCTGTGCTTTTGTTCGACTTTCAGGATGCCTTCGCAGTAACCGGGCTCCAGCCGGGTCAGGCGGATTCCCACATTCTGGGCAAAACCGGAATCATTGACCAGATGTTTTGCCCGTTCCCAGTTCTCGTCTTGTACTGTTTTCTTCATTGAATTGCCGTTTCTGTTTATTTACTGTCTCGTTCAGCTACGGATTTATTGTAAAGTAAGCGCAAAAGGATTACAATAGGCCCCTTTCCGGGTCGGATCCTGGCTTTCGCGCCTGCTTTCTGATACAATTTTCGAAAATCCCGAAACAATTGCGGCATATGTGTATTTCCTTTATAATAAAAATGATACACACCATTAATTTGCAGTCAGAATGAAGAATACTGTATCAAATACAGGAGGAGCCTATGAAGAAAAAACAGATAGTCCTGCTGCTGGCAGTCTGCACCCTGGGCGCCCTGACGGCCTGCAGTTCTTCGTCCGGTGATGCCGGCAAATCTGTCGAAGGCGCGATAAACGCGGCGGCAGAGACGGAAAGTGAAGAAACAGCCGAAGGGACAGGAACGGAAGAGACAGAAAAAGAAGCGGCAGAGGAGACAGCCGGAGCAGAGGCTGAGACGGTCGAGGAAGTCGTCGAAGAAGATCCCGGCCCGCCCCGCAGTGCCCTGACCGGTCTGGAGATCAGCCAGGAGGAAGCGGACGCCGACCTGCGGCCTCTGGCCGTCATGTATCCCATCGACCGTCTGGCCCAGCCCCAGTACGGCCTGGACCGGGTCCAGGTCTTTTATGAGATCCTGGAGGAAGGCGAAATGAGCCGGCAGATGGGCATTGTACAGGACTGGCAGAATCTGGACCGGATCGGAAATATCCGCAGTATCCGTTCCTATTTCGTTTATGAAGGCCTGGAATGGGATCCCATCTATATCCATTACGGCGGCCCTACGGATTACTGCATTGATATCCTGACCCGCCACGATGTCGATAATATCAACGGCGTCGGCGGACCCCTGGGACCCAGCTACAACGCCTATTACCGGATCAATCCCAACGGAATCCCCACTGAGCATACTGCTTACACGGATTCGGACCATGTCAACGCCGCCATCGACGAAGCCGGCTGGAGCAGGACCCATAAAGAGCTGTATCAGCATGGCCTGCATTTCAATTTTGTCGGCCTGGATGAGCCGGTGAATACCCTGGACCAGTATCCCGACGCGGTCGACGCGACAGAAATCGACATGTCCGACTCCTTCCCCCAGACCCAGTCGGCCCTGTCCTATGACGAGGAGACCGGTCTTTATTACAAGCGGCTGTACGGACAGCCCCAGTGCGACGCGGTCAGCGGCAATCAGATGGCCTTTGACAACATCTTTGTCAAGATCTGCGAGTATGACCACCACCACGGCGGCGAAAGCGCCTACCTGCGCGTTTATGTTTCGGACGGCCCCGGCGACGGCTATTACATCACCCACGGCAAGATGATCCACGTGACCTGGACCAAGGACAGCGATTATTCGCCCAATGTCTATGTCGATGACAACGGCAATCCGGTCGATGTCAATGTCGGCAAGACCATGGTATTTATCATCCACAAGGATGAGGACACCTTCCTGGCCAACGACGTATCCTACGGCGCCGGCCATATCTGGGGCGAGGTGCCCGTGGAAGAGGAAGACGAGTCCTACGAAGAGAGTGAGGACTATGAGGAAACAGAGGATTACGAAGAGTATTCCGAAGAAGAATCCGAGTATGAAGATGAGCCGGAAGAAGGAGACTGGTAAGACATTCCTCCGCTGACGGAACAATAGAAAACGTTTGAGCAATCAGAAATGCCCGCCCTGTATCGTAAGCTTGCATATACGATACAGGACGGGCTTTTTTGGATTTCTGTTCAGGGCATGCCCTGGGTATTTGGTTTCAGGTCATTGTCAAAAAGCCGTGAAAACATCGTCAGAAACGGTTCCGCGCGATGGTCAGGCGATGGTCAGGCCTCCGCCGCTTCTGCCCCCTGTTCGGCGGCTTCCGCCCGCAGCTGTGCCTGCAGGTCCGGGTCTTCCAGCAGCTTTTTGACGCTGACCAGCTTGACGCAGAGGGTAAAGAGTTCTGCGGCTGTCTTCAGGTCATCCAGAGAAGGATAGGAAGGGGCGATACGGATATTGGTATCCAGGGGGTCCTTGCCGTAGGGCCATGTGGCGCCCGCGCCGGTCATTTTGACGCCGGCCCTCTTGGCGGCGGATACGACCTGCTTCGCACAGCCGGGGATGGTATCAAAGCTGATGAAATAGCCGCCCAGAGGCTTGGTCCATCTGCCGATGCCCAGACCGCCCAGATTTGTTTCCAGGGTGTTTTCGACCATTTCGAACTTGGGGCGCAGGATATCCGCGTGCTTTTTCATATGCTCGATCATGCCGTGGATATCTCCGAAGAAACGGACATGACGCAGCTGGTTGACCTTGTCGTGGCCGATGGTCTGGAAGCGCATCTGCTCCTTGATATCCTCCAGGTTGTTGGGGGAGGTGGCCAGGGCCGCGATGCCGCTGCCGGGGAAAGTGATCTTGGAGGTGGAGGCGAATTTATAGACCAAATCCGGATTACCGGCCCGTTTGCACTGGGAAAGGATCTCCAGTATATGGTCCTGCCGGTCATCATACAGGTGGTGGATCCCGTAGGCGTTATCCCAGAAAATACGGAAGTCCTTGGCGGCGGGCTTCAGACGGGCCAGCCGGCGGACGGTATGGTCAGAATAGGAAATACCTGTCGGGTTGGCGTACTTGGGAACACACCAGATGCCCTTGATGGCTTCATCTTCTGAGACCATCTTCTCTACGATATCCATATCGGGACCTTCATCATTCATGGGCACCGGGATCATCATAATGCCGAAATACTGGGTGATGGCAAAGTGTCTGTCATAACCGGGGACCGGGCAGAGGAATTTGACCTGGTCCAGCTTGCACCAGGGGGTATTGCCCATAATGCCGTGGGTCATGGCCCTGGAGATCGTATCATACATGACGTTCAGGGAGGAGTTGCCGTAGATAATGATATTGTCCGGATTGTTCTCCATCATGTCGGACAGCAGTTCCTTGGCTTCCTTGATACCTTCCAGAACACCGTAATTCCGGCAGTCCGTACCGTCCTCACAGTTCATATCTGAATCTGAAGAAAGAACATCCATCATGCCCATGGACAGATCCAGCTGTTCAAGACAGGGTTTGCCCCGGCTCATATCAAGATTCAGCTCCATCTTCTGGAACTGGCGATACTGCTTCTTGAGTTCAGCAGCTTCTGCCTGGAGTTCTTCGGGCGCCATTTCCAAATAACTTTTCAAATTGGGACCTCCTTCTGCTGTTTTTTTGCATACACGAATACTTGAATCAATGAAAGCATTATACCTGTTTCGTGGAACCGGCGCAAGAAAAAACCTTACAGACGGGAGAAAATGAAAAGAAAAGTCCCGGTTTCATAAGGGAAAAGCATTTTTACCGGCGGACGCCGGTCCCTCCCGGACCAGGGCGGCGGCAGGTTCCCGTCCGATAGAAATCAGTTGCCTTGAAGGGCGTTCCTTATTATAATAACTATATTTGAATTGAGGAATGAAAATTGCGGGAGTATACCCTGCCGCCCGCGGCAGGCATTCCCGATGGAAAAATCAAACCGTATTTAGCGATAACGGAAAAGGAGACCTATGGATTTTATCTATATGAAGAAATCGGGCCGGAAACGCAAAAATGTTTCCGACTATGACCGCGGCGGCTCCGGCGGCGGTCGTGGGGACGGCGGCCGGGGAAACGGACGCGGCAATGACAATTCCGGCGGCGGTGAGCCGGGCGGACAGCAGCCCCGGCAGAATCTGTTCATCCTGCTGATCGCGGCTCTGATCACCCTGGCGGCCATCAGCTGGTTCATGCAGGGCAACACCCAGAAGCAGGAAATTACCTATTCGAAATTTCTGGAGTATGTGGAAGAGGGCAAGGTCGAGGAGGTCGAGATCCAGTCCGACCGGCTGGAGATCCACCTGCGGGACAGCCAGGCGGTCCAGTATACCGGTAAGGCCGAGGACGATACCACTCTGACGGCCCGCCTGGAGAGCAAGGGCATTACAGTGGAGGCGGATATCCCGGACAGCTCCGGCTATCTGCTCAGTATTCTGCTCTCTTATGTGGTACCCATCGCCCTGATGTGGTTCCTGCTCCGCTTCCTCTTTACCAGAATGGGCAGCGGCGGCCTGATGGGCAATGTAGGCAAGACGACAGCCAAGGAATATGTCCAGAAGGATACCGGCATCACCTTTAAGGATGTGGCCGGAGAGGACGAGGCCAAGGAATCCCTGCAGGAAGTCGTGGACTTCCTCCACAATCCCCAGCGTTACGCGGGCATCGGCGCCAAGCTCCCCAAGGGAGCCCTGCTGGTAGGCCCTCCCGGCACCGGCAAGACCCTGCTGGCCAAGGCTGTGGCCGGTGAAGCCCATGTGCCCTTCTTTTCCCTGACCGGCTCCGATTTCATCGAGCTTTATGTCGGCGTCGGCGCTTCCCGTGTCAGGGACCTGTTCAAGGAAGCGACCAAGAACGCCCCCTGTATCATTTTTATTGATGAGATCGACGCCATCGGCCGCAGCAGAGACAGCCGGTTCGGCGGCGGCAACGAAGAAAGGGAACAGACCCTCAACCAGCTCCTTTCCGAAATGGATGGTTTTGATACCTCCAAGGGCATACTGGTCATCGGCGCGACCAACCGTCCCGAGATTCTGGACAAGGCCCTGCTCCGTCCCGGCCGTTTCGACCGCCGGATCATCGTAGACCGGCCTGACCTCAAGGGCAGGGTAGCCATCCTGAAGGTCCATGCCAAGGGCGTCCATATGGACGAGACCGTAGACTTCAACGAGATTGCCCTGGCCACCAGCGGCGCCGTCGGCTCTGATCTGGCCAATATGATCAATGAAGCCGCCATCAACGCGGTCAAGAAGGGCAGAGACCGCGTCAACCAGAAGGATCTGTTTGAAGCCGTAGAGCAGGTCCTGGTCGGCAAGGAAAAGAAGGACCGGATCATGAGCAAGGAGGAGAGAAGAATCGTCTCCTACCACGAATGTGGTCACGCCCTTGTGGCGGCGGTCCAGAAAAATTCCGAACCGGTCCAGAAGATCACCATCGTGCCCCGGACCATGGGTGCCCTGGGCTATGTCATGCAGGTGCCTGAAGAGGAAAAATACCTCAACAGTAAGGATGAACTGCATGATATGATCGTCGGCCTCCTGGGCGGCAGGGCCGCGGAGGAACTGAAATTCCACAGCATTACCACCGGTGCCTCCAACGACATCGAGCGCGCGACGGCCCTGGCCAGAAACATGGTCACCCAGTACGGCATGAGCGACCGCTTCGGCGTCATGGGACTGGCTACGGTGGAGAGCCAGTATCTGGAAGGACGCGCGGTCCTCAACTGTTCGGACACTACGGCAGCGGCTGTGGATGAGGAAGTCCGCCGCATGCTGGAGGAATGCTATGTACAGGCCAAAGCAATTCTGGCCGACAACATGGATGCGCTGGATAAGATCGCCGGTTTCCTGATCGAAAAAGAGACCATTACCGGCAAAGAATTCATGAAGCTTTACCGGGAAGCCAAGGGCATTCCCGAACCCGAAGAGGAAAAAACAGGAGATCCGGCGCAGGAAGCCGCTCCTGCGGCCGTCCCGGAAAAGCCGGCGCCCGCTCCCATCGTTGTGGATCCTTCCCTGCAGAAAGGACAGGAGAAAGCAGAGGAGAAGAAGCCCGGCGGTCCTTCCGACGGCAGCGGAACTTCTGACTGGAGCAGGGCCTATACTTCCTTCGGCGCCCCTCTGGGGGGAACGGAAAAGGAAGCGGACCCTTTCCATCAGGAAATCGAGCGGCCGGCAGATCCCGCCCGCCCCGGAGACGGGGACAGCCAGAACGCGGAGGATGATGCGGCCGGTACCGGCGGACAGGAAAGTACCGACGCGGACTCTGTCAAAGGAAAATATTCCAGGATCTCCCTGGATGATCTGGATCTCTGATCGATATATTTGCAGACTGTATCCCGCCGCTTTCAAGCGGCGGGATATGTATCACCGGAAAAAACAGGAAACGGATCCTTTATGTTCGATTTTCAGGAAGAATTAAAAAAACTCCCGCATCAGCCGGGCGTATATATCATGCACGATGAGAAGGACGCGATCATTTATGTGGGGAAGGCCATAGACCTCCATAATCGTGTCCGCTCTTATTTTCGCAGGATCGTAGGCAGGGGACCCCAGATCGACCGTATGGTAAAGCAGATCGACCGTTTCGAATACATCGTGACCGATTCAGAACTGGAAGCCCTGATTCTGGAGAACAACCTGATCAAGGAGCACCGGCCCCGCTACAATACCATGCTCAAGGACGACAAGACGTATCCCTATATCAAGGTCACCGTCCAGGAAGCATTCCCCCGCCTGGTCTTCGCCAGGCAGATGAAAAAAGACAAGGCCAGATATTTCGGTCCATTTACCAGCGCCCAGGCAGTCAAGGAGACCATCGAGCTCCTGAACCGTATGTATTCCCTGCGGGACTGCAGCCGGGTCCTGCCCCGGGATATCGGGAAGGACCGGCCCTGCCTTAATTATCATATGGGACGCTGCAGCGCCCCCTGTACCGGACAGGTGGACGGGGCGGAATACCGGGAGCGGGTCGGCCTGGCCCTGGAATTTCTGGGCGGCAACTATAAACCTGTCATCTCAGACCTGCAGGGAAAAATGGAAAAGGCCTCGGAGGAATTGCGTTTTGAGGACGCGGTCCGTTACCGGGATCTGCTGCGCAGTGTCAAAGCCGTCTCCCAGAAACAGAAGATGTCGGAAGGCATCGGCGAGGACCGGGATATCCTGGGCGTGGCCCTGGAGCAGGAGAACGCGGATGCCGACGGAGTCATCCAGACATTCTTCATCCGGGACGGCCGCCTGATCGGCCGGGACCATTTCTATATGACCCATGTGGCCGGCCGGACCCGGGAGGATATCCTGTCGGAATTCATCGTCCAGTTCTATGCAGGCACGCCCTTTATCCCCCGGGAGATCATGCTGCCGGCCCTGCCCGCCGACGCGGCCCTGCTGGAGCAGTGGCTGTCTGACAGAAAGGGCAGCAAAGTCAGCCTCCGGGTCCCCCGGAAAGGACAGAAGGAAAAACTGGTGGAGCTGGCGGTCCAGAACGCGGAACTGATCCTCGGCAAGGACAGGGAGCGCCTCAAACGGGAGGAGGGCCGTACCATCGGGGCTGTCCGGGAACTGGCGGACATGCTGGGACTGGACAGGGCGGACCGTATGGAAGCTTATGATATTTCCAACATCAGCGGGTTCGCCAATGTCGGTTCCATGGTCGTCTATGAAAAGGGCAGGCCCAAACGGAGTGATTACCGCAAATTCCGGATCCAGTCCGTGAGCGGGCCCAATGATTACGCATGCATGAAGGAAGTCCTGACCCGCCGTTTCCGCCACGGCATGGAGGAACAGAAAGTCCTGGAGGAGGGCGACCTGGACAGGACCTTCGGCAGCTTTTCCAGGTTTCCTGATCTGCTGATGATGGACGGCGGCCGGGGCCAGGTCAATATCGCCCTGGCGGTCCTGGAGGAACTGGGCCTGGAGATCCCGGTCTGCGGTATGGTCAAGGATGACAGCCACAGGACCCGCGGCCTGTATTTCAACAACGTGGAGATCCCCATTGAGAAGGACAGCGAAGCCTTTAAGCTGATCACCAGGATCCAGGACGAAGCCCACCGCTTTGCCATTGAATACCACAGGTCCCTGCGGAGCAAGGCCCAGGTCACCTCCCGTCTGGATCAGATTCCCGGTGTCGGACCGGTCCGCAAAAAAGCCCTGATGCGGCGTTTTACCTCCATTGGGGAGCTTATGGAAGCGGATGTGGAGACCCTGGAGCAGATCCCGGAGATCAATCACCGCCAGGCGCTGGCTATATGGGAATATTTCCATAAACAGGGCGGGCAGGAAGAAGCGGAAACGTGACGCGCCGCGAATAAGGGACAAGCGTCATGGCAGCGGTGGTACAGGTTCCCTGACCTGTGGTAAAATAACAATATTCAGAGAGTTAACGGTATTTGTCCGGCAGGAAGGGAAAGAGAGAGATTAATATGTCAATTGTAAGACTGAGCGAGCTCATGGCCAAAATGAAGCTCCAGAATCTGACACCGGAAATAGATCCCGGCAGCGTTCAGGTCCGGCAGCCTGATATCAACAGGCCGGCCATTCAGCTGACCGGTTATTTTGAGCATTTCGCCGTGGACAGGATCCAGATCTGCGGTCTGGTGGAGCACGCCTATATGGAAGGGATGACCGCCGAGCAGAAGCAATATATTTTTGAGCGGCTCATGTCCTTTGAAATACCCGCCGTCGTATTCTGCAGGGACCTGCGTCCGGACCCCATTTTTCTGGAGTGCGCGGTCCGTCACGGCGTCCCGGTCCTGGTGACCCGGCAGGCCACCAGCTCCTTTATGGCGGAAGCCATCCGCTGGCTCAATGTACGGCTGGCGCCTTTTATTACCGTCCACGGCGTTCTGGTAGACGTTTACGGTGTGGGCCTTCTGATCACCGGCGAGAGCGGTATCGGTAAGTCGGAAGCAGCCCTGGAACTGATCAAGCGCGGCCACCGTCTGATTTCGGACGACGTTGTCGAGATCCGCAGAGTCAGTGAAGATACCCTGATCGGCCGGGCACCGGCCATTACCAAGCACTTTATTGAGCTCCGGGGCATCGGGATCATCGACGTCAAGACCCTGTTCGGCGTATCCAGTGTCAGAGAGACCCAGAACATAGATCTGGTCATTGAGCTGGAGGACTGGGACAGGGATAAGGAATATGACAGGCTGGGCCTGCAGGAGAACTATGTGGAATATCTGGGCAACCGGGTCGTCTGCCACAGGCTTCCGATCCGGCCCGGACGAAACCTGGCCATTATCTGTGAGGCCGCGGCAGTCAACCACCGTCAGAAGCTGATGGGGTATAACGCAGCCCAGGAATTATATAACAGAGTCAATGCTTCCCTGACCAGGGGGAGCCTGGAAGATGAGGATGAATGAGCGTGATAAGACCGGAACTAGTTAAAGAACTCGGGCAGATCCTTCCGCCCGGCCAGATCATGACAGATGAACCCATGGCCGATCACTGTTCCTTCCGGACAGGAGGTCCCGCGGACCTGCTGCTGCGGGCGGGAACGGCGGCCCAGCTGACAGCGGTCCTGACCCTGCTGCGCAGGGCGGGCGTACCGGTCTTCCTGCTGGGCAGAGGGACCAATCTCCTGGTGGGCGACGGCGGCTTCCGGGGCGCTGTGGTCACCATGACAGATACGGGAGGAAAGCCCGTGACAGATACAACAGATCAGCCTCTGCCGGCGGAAGAGGATCCGGGCGCGGGTGCCCTGAACCGGATCTCCGTGCAGGGCCGTCAGCTGACGGCCGGTGCCGGTACCACCCTGCAGAAGATCGCCCTGACCGCAGCCGCTCACGGCCTGACCGGCCTTGAATTCGCGGCCGGCATTCCCGGGTCAGTCGGCGGCGGCATCGTGATGAATGCCGGTGCCTACGGGGGAGAGATGCGCCAGTGTGTGACCGCGGTGACCATGATTCCCCTGGAAGGGGACGCGGCAGAACCTTTTACCTATACAGGAGAGCAGATGGAATTCGGCTACAGGACCTCTGTCCTGAAACGGATCCGGGCCGCTGTGACAGAAGCGGTCTTTATTCTGGAGGAAGACGATCCGGAAGCCATCCGGGCCAGGATCCGGGAGATGGCCATGAAACGGCGGGACAAACAGCCGCTGGAGTATCCCAGTGCCGGCAGCACCTTTAAAAGGCCGGAGGGATATTTTGCCGGCAAGCTGATCATGGACGCGGGCCTGCGGGGCTACCGCTGCGGTGACGCCCAGGTGTCTGAAAAGCACTGCGGCTTTGTCATCAACCGGGGACACGCCACATCCGCCCAGATCCTGCAGGTCATCGAGGATGTCAGCCGCAGGGTCTATGAGGATACCGGAATCCAACTGCAGAGAGAGGTCATTTGTCTGGGAGAATTCTGAGGGCGCGGGAGCGCCGGAGCCTCCCTTTGAGGAAAGGCGGAAACTATGTCATTTTCTGGAGACGTCCGGACGCAGATCGCCGGAATCATCCCGGGACCTGCCCACTGCAGGCTGGCGGAGCTGGCCGTGCTGCTGGCCCTGTCCGCTTCTTTTACCTGGACTCCGGAGGCGGGCTTCCGGCTGGAAATCAGCGCGGATAAAGGGGCAGCAGGCAGAAAGTGCTTTACTTTATTAAGAAAACAGATTAATATAGACAGCAGATTGCGCAGTATGGTGCAGGAGCAGAGCGACAGCTTTCAATGCGGCATACAGGGAGCGGACGCGCAGGAGGAACTGGAAAAGCTGGCTGCCGTCCTTGGCTATGAGGACAGGACCAGACCCTTCGGACAGAAAGGGGCCAGGATCCCCGGGGCTTTACTGGAGCGGGAATGCTGCAGGCGGGCCTTTTTGAGAGCGGCTTTCCTGTGTGTGGGATCAATGAGCGACCCGGAAAAGGAATACCATCTGGAATTTGCCTGTACGGAGGGTGATACGGCGGAGCAGATCCGGGAGGTCCTGAACGGCTACGGCATGGGCGCTAAAGTGATCCGGCGGAAAAAGTATCATGTCGTATATCTGAAAGACTCTGAAGAGATCGCACAGGTCCTGGGTCTGATCGGTGCCCATGTTTCCCTGATGGAACTGGAGAACCGGCGGATCATGAAGGAAGTACGCAACAGTGTGAACCGCAGGGTCAACTGTGAAACAGCTAACATCAGCAAAACGGTGAACGCGGCACAAAACCAGATCCGGGATATCCAATTCCTGGAACGGGAAGGCAGGCTCAGAGAACTCCCTGAAGGCCTTCGCAAGATCGCAGAACTCAGACTCGAGTATCCGGAAGTCTCCATGTCGGAACTCGGGCGCATGTGTTCCCCGCCGATCAGTAAATCGGGTGTCAGCCACAGGCTCAGAAAACTGTCTGAACATGCACAAAGACTGCAGGGAGGTTATTAACAGATACAGATCAGACAAGGAGACTACTGTAATGCTTAAGAAATCAATCAGAATATCTCGAGCGGACGGCCTCGAGGCAAGATCCTTCGCAAAACTTGTCCAGGTGGCCAGTAAATACGACAGCAGGATCTACATGGAAACAGAGACCAAACGCGTGAATGCCAAAAGCATCATGGGCATGATGTCTCTGGAACCCGCAGCGGATGAAGTGATCATCATCTCCGCGGACGGTGCGGATGAAGCGGAAGCCGTAAGTGAGCTTGAGGGATTTCTTGTTGAGAATACCGCAGTTTGAGCAGTAAAGAACAGGCAGGGCGTGTGAAAACGTCCTGCCTTTTTTAAATCGTGTCCCCTTTTGTCTGTATTACTTCCGGCGGCGTCTGTTCAAAAACTGTTTACATAAAATGAAGTGCCAGAAAGGCTGTATTACGTAAAAAGACGGCTCAGAAGAACCGTCCCGAAAAAAGCCCCATAACGAAGGAGGTGCCAGATATCCGAAGATATCTGGCATATTATGAAAAAGATAATCTGATGTAACTTGACAGCTACAGTGGGAAGATGTCTTATTTGTATGGTCTAATCATACCTGTCAGAAGTGACTGAAAAATGAGAATGATTTAAAAAATGCTTTAATAAAATGTGAACAAATCGTGAACATGACCGCCCGGGCCCGGAGAGGGTTTGCAATTCACAGTAGGCGGTTGTAAGATGTGTTCTATGGAAATCAGACAGGAAAGGACAGCAGGCGGGACTGTATGATACGAGCGGAGGAAAAGAGACCCGGACGCATATGTTTTCTGTGCAGGCCGGCAAAGGGCCCGGCTGATCCGGCAGGCGGCGAACTGGAGGCCGCGCGGACCGGACTGGAGGAAAAGGGGATTGACTGCCGGATCATCCGGACCGGCAGTCCCGGACAGGCCGCGGCCGCGGTCCGGGATATGAAGGAGACCCTGTTCGTGACGGACAGCGGTGATATTCTGGCAGCCCTGCGGGAACAGGGAAAAAACGCGGCCGGCTATCTGCACGGCGGCAACCCCGGCGAATCCTTCCCGGGGGCCGATTATCTGATCCAGGAGCCCCGGTGGATCGATGCGGATTCCTGGAACAAGATTTACCAGCGTCTGTCCGGCTATCCCTGGTTCATCCTGGAAACGGACCGCTGTCTGGTCCGGGAATTTGTCCCGGAGGATCTGGACGCCATCTATGATCTTTATGACGAAGAAGCCCTGCGCTGGCTGCAGCCCCCTTCAGAGGACCGGGGCAGGGAACAGGAGATTCTGAAAGCTTATATTTCCAGAATCTACGGTCTGTACGGCTACGGCCACTGGGCCATCCTGTATAAGGAGACCGGACAGCTGATCGGAAGGACCGGCTTTTCGGCGCCCACCGCCGCGGACAGCCTGGGAGAGGACGCCTGTTTCGGATACCTGACCGCGGGACCCTTCCGCAGGCAGGGACTGACCCTGGAAGTATGCAGGGCCCTTCTGGGCTACGGCTTTACCATGCTGGGATTTGAGACCGTATCCGCCGGCGCCGACAGAGAGAATACCGCCTCCCTGGCCATGCTGGAGCGGCTTGGCTTCCGGGAGCGGGAGGAACGGCAGGGACAGATATTTTATCTTTTACAAAAAGAAGTTTTTTTACATAACAGCCTTGGAGAGAAGGCGGGAGGACAAACATGATCAACCAACACTACCTTGGAATGCTTTCAAACAAATCCGTGATCCGCGAGCTTTCGGAATACGCGACCGCCAGAGGGAAAGAGATCGGCTACGAAAATGTATTTGACTACAGCCTGGGCAATCCCTCTGTCCCCGCCCCTGACAGCTTCAGGGAAGCCTGTGTCCGCTATCTGCAGGAAGAGGATCCCGTCAGACTGCACGGCTACGCCCCGACCACAGGCCTGCCTTCCGTCAAGGAGAAAGTAGCGGCCTCCCTCAACCGCCGTTTCGGCATGCAGTACGGCCCCCATCATATTTTCCCGACGGCCGGCGCGGCCGGATCCCTGGCCCATGCCCTGCGGGCTGTGACCCAGCCCGGCGACGAGGTCATCGTATTTGCCCCCTTCTTCCCCGAGTATTATCCCTATATCAATGAGACAGGGGCCAGGATCAAGATCGTGGAGCCCGAGACGGAACATTTCCAGATCAACTTTGAGGACCTGGAGGAGAAGCTGACCCCTTCCGTGGCAGCGGTCCTGATCAACTCCCCCAATAATCCGTCCGGCGCCATCTACACGGAAGAGACCCTGACCCGCCTGGCGGAAGTGCTGAAACGCAAATCCCGGGAATTCGGTCACAATGTTTTCCTGATCTCGGATGAGCCTTACCGGGAGATCGTTTTTGACGGAAAGCAGACACCCTATACGGCCAGATATTATGACCATACCCTGACCTGCTATTCCTTCTCCAAATCCCTGTCCGTTCCCGGCGAGCGTATCGGTTATGTGGCAGTCAATCCCGCCTGCGAGGAGGCGGACAACATCGTCGCCATGTGCGGCCAGATCTCCAGAGGCATCGGCCATAACTGCCCGTCCTCCCTGATCACCCTGGCCATGGGTGACACCGTGGATGACACCTCCGACCTGTCCGTCTATGAGACCAACATGAACCTGCTCTATGACGCCCTGACAGACCTGGGCTTTACCGTCACCCGCCCCGGCGGCACCTTCTACATCATGCCCAAGGCTCTGGAAGAGGACGCGGTCGCCTTCTGTAAAAAGGCCCTGAAGTACGACCTGATCCTGGTCCCCACCGACAGCTTCCACGCCCCCGGCTTCTTCCGCATGGCCTACTGCATCGACACGGAAAAGGTCGAGCGCTCCATCCCGGCCCTGCGCAGATTCGTCGAAGAGACCTACGGCATCCGCAGGTAAAAGGAAATGACCGGAAAGAACTGAGAAAGAAACAGGAAAAATAAGTGAAGACGCCCGGCCAGAAAGCCGGACGTCTTTTTGTGTCTGCCGAATCCCAAAAGCAGGGACTTTGCCCTGTTTTTGCGCCATTCACAGATTTTTCATAAATTTCCTTAAAGAGGCAGTTGACATCCCAATGCTTCGGTGCTATTTTAATGTTCGAAAGATGTTAGCACTCAGCCGAGTCGAGTGCTAACAAACCGGAAAGCAAAGCAAAGGAGGAAGCTGTATGGAACTGCAGGGCCGCAAGATGAAAATATTGCAGGCCATTATCCGGAACTATCTGGAGACCGGCGAACCGGTCGGAAGCAGAACGATTTCCAAATATACAGATCTGCACCTGAGCAGCGCGACCATCCGCAATGAGATGTCTGACCTGGAGGAAATGGGACTGATCAAGCAGCCCCACACATCCGCAGGCAGGATTCCGACGGATGCCGGTTACAGGATTTACGTTGACAACATGCTGCAGGAGGAAAAAGCCGAGGTCGAGGAGATGAAAAGTGTCCTGCTGGAAAAGCAGGATAAACTCGAGACCCAGCTCAAGCAGGTGGCCAAGCTGCTGGCAGCCAATACCCAGTACGCGTCCATGGTCACGACGCCCTCCGTCAGGCAGAACAAGATCAAGTTTATCCAGCTTTCCCAGATCGATCCGGCCAATGTCCTGGCAGTCATAGTTTTGGAAGGAAACATGATCCGCAATACCATGATCCGGGTCGACAGGGAACTATCTCAGGAACAGCTGCTGAAGCTGAACCTGCTGCTCAATACCAACCTGTGCGGGCTTCCGGTGGAGGATATCACCCTGGGCCTGATCGAATCGATCAAGCGCAGCGCCGGGATCCATACGGAGATCATCAGCGACGTCATTGACGCGGCAGCCGAGATCGTCCACAAGGAGGAGGAGCTTCAGATCTACACCAGCGGCGCCAATAACATCTTCCGCTACCCGGAGCTGACCGATAATCAGAAAGCCAGTGAGATCATCAGCAACTTCGAAGAGAAGCAGGTGCTGGGGACCCTGGTCCGGAACCAGCTCTCCGGCCAGGAGGAGACAGGCGTACAGGTCTATATCGGCAATGAGATGTCGATTCCCAGCCTGCGGGACTGCAGTGTGGTCACGGCCACCTATGAGCTGGGGGACGGCATGAAGGGAACGGTCGGTATTATCGGTCCCAAGCGTATGGATTATGACAGGGTCGTCGGCGTACTGAAAGGCATCAAACAGCAGCTGGACGATCTTTATAAAAAGGAATAGCCGGACCGGAATCCGTATCTGAGAGTACAGTATCTGAAAGTACAGAAGGAAGGAACGGGGGCAGAAAGGGCATATATGGCAGAGAACGAGAACATAAAAGCGGCGGAAGCTGCGGCAGAAGAAAACGAAAAAGAACAGGATCCCGTACAGGAAACACCGGAAACGGAGGAAATGACAGCGGAGGAAGCTGCAGAGACCGTGGAAGAAACGGAAGCTGCAGAGACCGCGGAAGAAGCGGATCCTGAGGAAGATGCCGCCGGACAGAAAGCCGGAAAGGGCTGGTTCGGCAGGAAAAAAGATAAGGAAAAGGAAGCCATGAAGGAGAAGATCGCGGTCCTGGAGGACAGGGTCAGACGCCAGATGGCCGAATTTGACAACTACCGGAAACGGACAGACAAGGAAAAAGAGACCATGTTCTCCATGGGAGAACGCAGCGTGATCGAGAAGCTCCTTCCTACCGTTGACAATTTTGAAAGAGGCCTGGCGGCCCTCACGGAAGAGGAAAAGCAGACCCCCTTCGCGGACGGTATGGACAAGATCTACCGGCAGCTGATCAAACAGCTGGAAGACCTGGGCGTTAAGCCCATCGAGGCGGTAGGCCGGGAGTTCAACCCGGATTATCACAACGCGGTCATGCAGGTGGAAAGCGAAGAATTCGAGGAAGGCATTGTAGCCCAGGAATTCCAGAAAGGTTATCTGTATCATGACAGCGTACTGCGCCACAGTATGGTGGCAGTGGCCAAATAGTAAACCGGCAGAAAGCAACTGTAAATTAGAAACCCTCCATCAATCGATCTGATCGGCTGATGGTTCAGCATAGATTATAAGAATTAAGGAATAGAGCGTTTATATACGCAGAAACGGAGTAAATAATGAGCAAAATTATCGGTATTGACCTTGGAACAACAAACAGCTGCGTAGCAGTTATGGAAGGCGGAAAGCCTACCGTTATCGCCAACAAGGAAGGCTCCAGAACCACACCTTCTGTCGTGGCATTTACAAAGACCGGTGAGAGACTGGTCGGCGAGCCTGCCAAGAGACAGGCTGTAACCAACGCTGACAAGACCATTGCCTCCATCAAGAGAGACATGGGCACAGACAGAGGCCGCACCATTGACGGCAAGAAGTATTCTCCCCAGCAGATCTCAGCCATGATCCTGCAGAAGCTGAAAGCGGACGCGGAAGACTATCTGGGCGAGAAGGTCACAGAAGCGGTCATCACAGTTCCCGCTTATTTCAATGACGCGCAGCGTCAGGCGACCAAGGACGCGGGCAGGATCGCGGGCCTGGAAGTAAAGCGTATCATCAACGAGCCTACAGCGGCAGCCCTTGCCTATGGCCTCGACAATGAAAAAGAACAGAAGATCATGGTCTATGACCTGGGCGGCGGTACCTTCGATGTATCCATCATCGAGATCGCGGACGGCGTTATCGAAGTTCTTTCCACCAACGGTGATACCCACCTGGGCGGCGATGACTTCGACCAGAGAGTCATCAACTGGATGATCAAAGAGTTCAAGGCAAAGGAAGGCGTAGACCTGTCCAATGACAAGATGGCTCTGCAGAGACTGAAAGAGGCGGCGGAGAAGGCCAAGAAGGAGCTGTCCAGCGCGACAACTACCAACATCAACCTGCCTTTCATCACCGCTACCGCAGAAGGTCCCAAGCACTTTGATATGGACCTGACAAGGGCCAAATTCGAAGAGCTGATCTCCGATCTGGTAGAGAAGACCGCGGTTCCCGTAAGGAACGCCATGAAGGACGCGGGCCTGAGCAACTCCGATCTGGATAAAGTCCTCCTGGTCGGCGGATCCACCCGTATCCCCTGCGTACAGGATAAGGTACAGCAGCTGACAGGCCATGAGCCCAGCAAGACCCTTAACCCCGACGAGTGCGTTGCCATCGGCGCGGGCATCCAGGGCGGCAAGCTGGCAGGCGATGCCGGTGCGGGCGATATCCTTCTGCTGGATGTTACCCCTCTGACCCTTTCCATCGAGACCATGGGCGGCATTGCGACCCCTCTGATCGAGAGAAATACAACCATCCCCACCAAGAAGAGCCAGGTATTCTCCACCGCGTCTGACAACCAGACCGCTGTTGATATCAACGTTCTCCAGGGTGAGCGTAAATTCGCAAGGGACAACAAGAGCCTCGGCCAGTTCAGACTGGACGGTATCCCGCCCGCAATGCGCGGCGTACCGCAGATCGAAGTTACCTTCGATATCGATGCCAACGGTATCGTAAATGTATCCGCCAAGGATCTGGGCACAGGCAAAGAGCAGCATATCACCATCACAGCCGGCTCCAACATGTCCGATGACGAGATCGAAAGAGCTGTCAAGGAAGCAGCTGAGTACGAAGCGCAGGATAAGAGACGTAAAGAGGCAGTAGATGCCAGGAACGATGCGGACTCCTTCGTATTCCAGACCGAGAAGGCCCTCAAGGAAGCCGGTGACAAGATCGACGCTTCCGCCAAGGCAGCTGTTGAAGCGGACATCGCCGACCTCAAGGCAGTCCTCGACAGGACCCAGAACCAGGTAGACATCAGCGACAGCGATCTGGATGCTCTTAAGAGCGGCAAGGAGAAGCTGATGAACGATGCCCAGCAGCTGTTCGCCCAGATGTATCAGGGCACAGGCGCCCAGGGTGCCGGCCCCGATATGAACCAGGGCGCGGGCCAGAGCCAGCAGGATGACGATATCATCGACGGCGACTACCGCGAGGTCTAAAATTCGTGCGCGCCATAGGCGCCAGCGCGCACGAATCGTTGCAGCCCTTTGAGGGGCTGCAACAGAATAATCTACGTTTTGGCAGCCTGGCGGCTTGAACGCCTCCAATATTATAAAAAAGATAAGTTGCCCAGGCCGCTTCCGGCGGTCTGGGCAGTTGTGAGTAACAGGCAGATATAAGGATAGAGTATGGCAGAACAGAAAAGAGACTATTATGAGGTGCTCGGCGTCAGCAGGGACGCTTCCGAAAACGACCTTAAAAGGGCTTATCGTGAACTGGCCAAAAAATACCATCCGGATATGAATCCGGGTGACAAGAACGCCGAAGCAAAGTTCAAAGAGGCTTCCGAGGCGTACGGGGTCCTGTCCGATCCGGAAAAGAGAAGACAGTATGATCAGTTCGGACACGCTGCTTTTGACGGAACCGGCGGTTTCGGCGGGGGCATGGATTTCTCCAGCATGGATTTCTCCGACATCTTCGGGGATCTTTTCGGAGGCATGTTCGGCGGCGGCGGCCGCAGAGGGCCTTCCAACGGGCCGGCCAAGGGACAGAATGTCCGGACCAGCGTACGGATCACCTTCATGGAGGCGGTCTTCGGCGTTGAAAAGGAGATCACCCTGAACTTCAAGGAACCCTGCCCTACCTGCAGCGGCAGCGGCGCCAAGCCCGGTACGACGCCCAAGATGTGCCCCAAGTGCGGCGGTAAGGGACAGGTGGTCTTTACCCAGCAGTCCTTCTTCGGGCAGGTCCGCAGCGTACAGAGCTGTCCCGACTGCAGCGGCTCCGGCAAGATCGTGGAAGAGAAATGCCCGGACTGCGGCGGACTGGGCTACCAGGTCAACCGCAGAACCATTCCTGTCAACATTCCGGCAGGTATCGACAACGGACGCAGTATCCGGATCAGCGGCAAGGGCGAACCCGGCGTCAACGGAGGTCCTTACGGCGATCTTCTGATCGAAGTCATTGTGGAAGACCATCCCGTTTTCTTGCGGTCGGATTATGATATCTACACCACCCAGAAGATTTCCTATGCGGTAGCGGCTCTGGGCGGCGATGTCGTGATCGAGACAGTAGACGGCAAGGTAGTCTATAACGTCAAAGCCGGTACGCAGACCAATACCAGGATCCGCCTCAGAGGCAAGGGTGTTCCGGTACTCCGCCGTGAGAATACCCGCGGCGATCATTATGTGACTCTGGTCGTGGATACACCGACCAGACTCAGCCGTGAGGCCAAAGACCTGCTGCGCCAGTTCGACGCCCTGACCGGGGACAGTCTGAACGCGGCCGAAAAGGAAACCGCCGGCGGAGACGTCAAAAAAGAGAACAAGAAAAAGAGGTTCTGGGAGAAGTAACAGCGGTCACAGCAGCTGTCCGCTCCCGGCTGACATATCCCGGCAGCGCGCCGGGCCGCAGACGGCCCGGATCACTGCCGGGACATTGTGCGTTAAAAAGGGTCTCCCTGAGGAGGGAGCATCCCGGAAATAGAGGGCAAGCAAATGAAATGGATGAGGTTCAGAGTCAGAACCAGAAGTGAAGCGGAGGATATCCTGGTCAGCTCCATGATGGATATCGGTATGTATGGAGCTCAGATCGAGGATAATGTACCCCTGACAGCTTCGGAGAAGGAGCAGATGTTCGTGGACATCCTGCCCCAGGCCAGGGAGGACGACGGGACGGCAGTCCTGAGTTTTTATGTGGAAGAAACCGAAAGAGGCACCGTTCTGATCGACGGCGCGGAGAAGACCGGCGATCAGGTCCGCAGGGATATGGAAGGTGTCATCGCCAGCCTCCGGGTATGGACCGGTGACTCCGGCATAGATATCGGGGAAGGAACTGTCTCTGTGGAAGAGACGGAGGATATTGACTGGATCAACAACTGGAAGCAGTATTTCCATCAGTTCTGGATCGATGATATCCTGGTCATCCCTTCCTGGGAGCAGCCCGAACAGGAAGAACGGGAACCCCGCCTGACCCTGCATATCGATCCCGGTACTGCCTTCGGTACCGGCATGCACGAGACCACCCAGCTCTGCATACGCCAGATCCGGGAATACCTGACGCCGCAGACCCGGATTCTGGATATCGGGACTGGCAGCGGGATCCTGGCCATCCTGTCCCTGATGCTTGGGGCCGCATCCGCGACGGGGACCGATCTGGATCCCTGCGCGCCGCCGGCCATCCTGGAGAACATGCAGGCCAACGGCGTGGACCCGGATAAATTCAGGGTCATTCTCGGCAACATGATCGACGAGCAGGGGATCCGGGACCAGGTCGGCTATGAGAAATATGACATTGTGGCAGCCAATATCCTGCCCGATGTGCTGGTGCCCCTGACCCCTTACGCGGCGGCTGCCCTGAAAAAGGGAGGCGTCTATATTACCTCCGGCATTCTGGAGGGCAAAGAGAATCTGGTCGCGGACGCCATGCGCAAAGCGGGCCTGACTGTTACAACAGTGACGGCCCAGGGCGAATGGAGATGCGTCACAGGCAGAAAGTAAGCATGATAAAAGCGGGAGGATCCGATGCTTCATATTTTTGCAGAGCCCGGTGACATCAGCGGGGACCGGCTGACCATCACCGGAAAAGAATACAACCATATCCGCAATGTCCTGCGCATGAAGCAGGGAGAGATCATCAGCGTCAGTGACGGACAGGATGGCAGGGATTACCGCTTTGCCATTGACGGCTTCACCGACAGCCAGGTCCTTTGCCGGCTTGTCTCGGTCGCCGAGTCCGGGGCGGAGCTGCCGGTCCGTGTGGTCCTCTTCCAGGGCATTCCCAAAGGGGACAAGATGGACCTGATCGTGCAGAAGTGCGTGGAACTGGGCGTAACGGATATCGTGCCTGTGGAAATGAAACGCTGCGTCGTCCGTCTGGACGCCGGCAAAAAGGCCAAAAGGGTCCGGCGCTGGCAGACCATTGCCGAATCGGCCGCGGGCCAGAGTAAGCGCGCAGTCATTCCGGAGGTACATGAACCCATGACCATGGAGGCGGCCATCCGCTGGGCAGCGGAGCATACGGACGTCCGCCTGCTGCCCTATGAACTGCAGGGGGAAGGCGGGACCCGGGAGCTGTTCGACGGGATCCGGCCCGGCAGCGCCGTATCCATCTTCATAGGTCCGGAAGGCGGCTTTGAGGTTTCCGAAGTGGAAGCCGCCGGCAGGGCCGGTATCCTGCCCATATCTCTGGGGCCCAGAATCCTGCGGACCGAGACCGCTGCCATGGTGGTTCTTTCCTGGCTGATCTGGCGCTTTGAGATTGCCTGAAGCCGGGATCTGTGTTATGGTAGGGGGCAGTTACGTAAACAGACCAGTGAGAAGACAGCAGTAAAATGAGAGAAATATATCTGGATAATTCCGCGACGACCCGGTGTTTTCCCGAGACCGCGGAACTGATGAACAAGTTATATCTGGAGGAATACGGCAATCCCTCCAGCATGCACCATAAGGGAGTAGAAGCGGAGCGGAGGCTGACCGAGGCTTCCGCCATTCTGGCCGGGATATTGAAAGTCCGTCCCGCTAACCTGATCTATACCTCCTGCGGGACCGAATCCGACAACCTGGCCATCATCGGCGCGGCCATGGCCATGCGGCGCAGCGGACGCCATCTGATTACGACAGTGATCGAACATCCGGCGGTCCTGGAGACCATGCGGTTTCTGGAGGAGCAGGGATTTGAAGTGACTTATCTGCCCGTCGATTCCGAGGGACAGGTATCCCCGCAGGCGGTCGAAGCGGCCGTCCGGGAGGACACCATCCTGGTATCGGTCATGCATACCAACAATGAGATCGGCACCGTACAGCCCATAGAGGAGATCGGCGCGGCCATCAAACGCCGCAATCCCCGTACCCTTTTTCATGTGGACGCCGTGCAGGGCTTCGGCAAGGCCAGGATTCTGCCCAAAAAGGCGCGGATCGACCTGCTGTCTGTCAGCGGCCATAAGATCCACGCGGCCAAAGGCGTCGGTTTCCTCTATATTGGCGACGGCTGCAGGATCCGCCCCATTCTGTTCGGCGGCGGCCAGCAGAAGGGCATGCGGTCCGGTACCCAGAATACGGCCGGTATCGCAGGCATGGCCCTGTCCGCCCGGATCCTGTATGATAATCTGGAGCAGGACAATGACCGGCTGTGCCGGCTCCGGGACCTGTTCATCTCCCTGGTGACACAGATTCCGGACGCCTTTATCAACGGTATGGGAGCCGCCCGGCGGGCACCTCATATCATCAGCCTGACCGTGCCCGGCGTCAGAGCAGAGGTCCTGCTGCATGCCCTGGAGGACAAGGGCGTCTATGTATCCTCCGGCAGCGCCTGCGCCAGCAACCGTCCCCACCTGTCCGGGACCCTTTCCGCCATCGGCCTGAAAGGAGACCAACTGGACAACACCATCCGGATCAGCCTGTCTGTCATGAATACGGAAGAGGATGTAAGAGAGGCGGCGGCGGCCATTGCGGAGCTGGTCCCTTTCCTGCGCAGGTATACCCGGCATTAAAAGGACAGCGGAGACAGAAAGGAAGAAAGGAATACAGAGATGAAATACCAGTCTTTTCTTATTAAATATGCGGAGATCGGCATCAAGGGCAAGAACCGGAACATGTTCGAGGACGCCCTGGTCCGGCAGATCAAGTCGGCTCTCAAGTTCTGCGAAGGCCGTTTTTCTGTAGTCAAGACCTATGGCAGGATCTTTGTCAACTGCCTGACCGAATATGACTACGACGAAGTGGTCGAGCGGCTCAGCAAAGTATTCGGGATCTGGGGCATCTGCCCGGTCCGGATCAGCGAAGTCGTGCCCCCGGAAGATCTGGTCCGGCAGGCCGTCGATTTTATCAATGAGGAGTATCCGGACGGTGTGCACACCTTTAAGGTCCATACCAGGCGGCTCAACAAGCAGTATCCCATGGATTCCCTGCAGGTCAACGCCGAAGTGGGCCATGCCATTCTGGAGGCAGAGCCCCGCATGAAGGTAGATGTCCATGATCCCGAGATCATGCTCAATATTGAGATCCGGGAGAAGCTCTCCATGTATTCCCATATGATCCCCGGTCCCGGCGGCCTGCCCTGCGGCGTCGGCGGCAAGACCATGCTGCTGCTGTCCGGCGGCATCGATTCCCCTGTCGCCGGCTACATGATCGCCAAGAGAGGCGTCAAGCTGGACGCGGTCTATTTCAACGCCCCGCCCTATACCAGTGAAAGGGCCCTGCGCAAGGTCAAGGACCTGGCAAAGCAGGTATCGGAATACACAGGCCCCATCTACCTGCATAACATCAACTTTACGGAGATCCAGCTCTATATATATGAGAAATGTCCCCATGACGAGCTGACCATCATCATGCGCCGCTATATGATGCGGATCGCCGAGCTGCTGGCGAAGCGGAGCGAATGCCTGGGCCTGGTCACCGGCGAGAGCATCGGCCAGGTCGCTTCCCAGACACTGACCGCCCTGGGTGTTACCAATGAAGTATGTACCCTGCCGGTCTTCCGTCCTCTGATCGGCTTTGACAAGGAGGAGATCATCGCGGTCTCCAAGAAAATCGGGACTTATGAGACTTCTATTCTCCCCTATGAGGACTGCTGTACCATCTTTGTGGCCAAACATCCGGTCACAAAGCCCAAAGCGGAAGTGATCCGCGACCATGAGCGCAATCTGGAAGAAAAGATTGATGAAATGGTCGAAAGAGCCCTGCAGACCGATGAGATCATCATCATCGGCCCCCGGGATGAGCGGATCCTTAAGCACAGGGAGGATCCCCTGGTCTGATCACGGCAAAAAAATACCCCCGCCCCATGCGCAGCGCACGGGTGGGGGTAAACTGTTATGACGGACGCGTCAGTGATCCGGGTTATCCTACGATATAGGGCTTCAGCGTTTCGAGGATCTTTTCCGAAGCCGCGTCATCCGCGTGGATGTTCAGGTCGATGGGCTTGGACAGATCCAGGGAGAAGATACCCATAATGGACTTGGCGTCGATCACGTATCTGCCGGAGACCAGATCAAAGTCGGACTCAAATTTGGTGATGTCATTTACGAAAGATTTGACTTTATCAATTGAATTTAAAGAAATTTTAACGGTTTTCATCAGGGTACTACCTCCATATAGATTCATTCTGTATCATCCTTATACTACGTTTCAAAGATAGAAAAGTCAACCGGAGAAAAAGATTTGAAAAGAGCTGCTTACCACAATCTCGGCTGCAAAGTTAACAGCTACGAGCTGGATGTCATGAAAGAACTGCTGGAAAAAAAAGGCTATGAGACGGTCCCTTTTGACCGGGAGGCGGACATTTACGTGATCAATACCTGCACCGTCACCAATATTGCCGACCGCAAGAGCCGCCAGATGCTGCACAGGGCCAAAAAACGCTGTCCCGGGGCGGTCGTGATTGCCGTCGGCTGCTATGTGGAGACGGACCGGGACCGGGTCCGGACAGACCCGGCCATTGATCTGGCCATCGGCAACAACCGCAAGGGACAAATCGTCGAACTGCTGGAGGAATTTCTCCGGACCAGGGAACCGGACGGCGCCGGGCCGGACGAAGGGGAAGAGACAGAAGTGCTCTTCGGGACAGACGGTCAGGACGAAGTTCTGGACGAAGTTTTGGACGAAGTTTTGGACATGGCGTCCGGCACAGATCCGGACAGGAGCATGGACAAGACCCTGGGCGGCCGGACCATGGCGGATCTGGCGGAGCGGCCGGAGTATGAGGACATGCAGCTGACCGCCCCGGGCCATACCCGGGCCTATATCAAGATCCAGGACGGCTGCAACCAGTTCTGTACCTACTGCATCATTCCCTTTGCCCGGGGCCGGATCCGGTCCCGCCGTCCGGAGGAAATCTGCCGGGAGATCCGGGCCCTGGCGGCCGGCGGAATCCGGGAAGTGGTCCTGACCGGCATCCATATCAGCTCCTACGGCCTGGAGTGGGGCGTACAGGGACCGGTCCGTTTTGTCCCGGTCCGCGCCGGCGGACATCTTCTGGACCTGATCCGGAAGATCAGCGCGATCCCGGGAATTGAAAGGATCCGCCTGGGATCCCTGGAGCCCCGTATCATGACTGAGGAATTCGTCCGGGGAATCGCCGCAGTGCCCGGCCTCTGTCCCCATTTCCACCTGTCCCTGCAGAGCGGCTGCGATGCTGTTTTGAAGCGGATGAACCGTCACTATACGGCGGCGGAATTCCGGGGTTATATGGAACGCCTGCGCCGCCATATCGACAGGCCGGCCCTGACCACAGATGTGATCGTGGGCTTCCCGGGAGAGACGGAGGAGGAATTTGAACAGACCCGCGCCTTCCTGGAGCAGGTGGATTTTTACGAGATTCACGTGTTCAAGTATTCGGTCCGCAAGGGGACCATTGCGGCCAGGATGAAAGGCCAGCTGACGGACGCAGTCAAATCCGCCCGCAGCGATGTTCTTCTGGAAATGACGGACCGTCAGGCCCGGGCCTACCGGGACGGCTTCACAGGCTGCAGGGAGGAACTGCTGCTGGAGGAGCCGGTGACCATCGGCGGGCAGACCTGGTTCACGGGCCATACCGCCCGCTATGTCAGAGGGGCGGCCCTCTGTGACGGCAGGCCCGGCATACAGTCCGGCGCCCTGGTCCGGGGAAGGTTCACCGGACAGCGGCTGGAGGGGGATCTGCGCGTACTGGAAATAGAGGACAGCGTTTCAAAAGCAAAGTAAAGATTGAATCGGCATCGGAAATAGAGTAAGATGTATTTGTGATTTTATGTTCATATGGAACTGATCGGAGCGGCAGCAGCATCCGGTCAGATGCATTCCTGTTACCTGTATACAGGACGTAAAACGGAGATGAAAGTGATGGACAATATCAGAAACAATACCGCGGGCGCCGGACCGGAAGAAAAGGATCTGGACAGCACACAGTATTTCAAAGTGAAACAGGACGAGGAGAGCGCCACCAAAAAAATCCTGGCGGTCGTATATGAAGCCCTTTCCACCAAGGGGTACGATCCTGTCAACCAGATCGTAGGATATATTATGTCCGGTGATCCCACTTATATCACCAACTATATGGGAGCCCGCAGCCTGATCATGAAAGTGGAGCGGGACGAGCTGGTCGAGGAGATCATGGAGAGTTATATCCGGACCAATCACTGGGCATGACTGAGAGAAGACTGTTTTGAGAGTAATGGGACTGGATTTCGGTTCCAGGACCTGCGGCGTGGCCATGAGCGACGAACTGCTGATGACGGCCCAGCCTGTCGAAACGATCCATCGGGACAGGCCTTCCAAGATCAGGAAAACGCTGGCAAGGATCGAGGAACTGATTGAAACACATAATGTCGGGCTGATCGTCCTGGGACTGCCTTTGAATATGAACGATACGCAAGGAGAACGCGCCGCCGCGACCCTGGAATTCCGGGATCAGCTGACCAGGCGGACCGGTCTCCCTGTTGTTATGTCCGATGAAAGGCTGACGACGGTGGAGGCGGACGAGCTCCTGGACGAGATGGGGATCGCGCCCGCTGACAGGAAGACCTATCTGGACACGGTCGCGGCCAATATTATTCTCCAGGAATATATGGAGAACCACAAAGAAGAGATGACGCGCCTTTTGAGAGAGAACACATGGCGCGCAGAGGAGTAAAATGACAGAGAAAGTCAGTTTTATCCCCGAGGGGGAGACAGAGACTATTGATTTTTATATCGTTGAACAGGAAAGGCTGGCCGGAAGGAATTATCTGCTGGTCACAGACAGCGAAGAGGGAGACGGAGAAGCCCTGATCCTGTGTGAGGGAATACAGGACGGGCAGACAGTCTACCGGATCGTGGAGGACGACGCGGAAATCTCCGCAGTGGCCATCTTATTCAAAGACAGCCTGGAGGAAATGGGGATCCTTCTGGAAAGCCTGTAAATGGAGGAAATTTGAAGAAAGAAGCAAAACAGACCCCAAAGCTCAGGATCATACCCCTGGGCGGACTGGAACAGATCGGTATGAACATAACCGCGTTCGAATATGAAGACAGCATTATTGTCGTCGACTGCGGCCTGGCGTTTCCCGAGGATGACATGTTCGGCATCGACCTTGTCATTCCGGACGTTACATATCTGGAAGAAAACATAGACAAGGTCAAAGGCTTTGTCATTACCCACGGGCATGAGGACCACATCGGTGCCCTTCCCTATATATTGAAAAAGATCAATGTCCCGGTCTATGCCACCCGGCTGACCATGGGCATCATTGAGCACAAGCTGAACGAACATGAGATGATGGAAGTGACCAGACGGCATGTGGTCAGTTTCGGACAGACCGTCAACCTGGGCAGATTCCGGGTCGAATTCATCAAGACCAACCACTCCATCGTGGACGCGGCAGCCCTGGCCATCTATTCACCGGTGGGCATCATCGTCCATACCGGCGATTTCAAGGTGGATTATACCCCCGTTTTCGGCGACGCCATTGATCTGCAGCGCCTTGCCGAACTGGGCCGCAAGGGCGTCCTGGCCCTGATGTGCGATTCCACCAACGCCGAGCGCCCCGGTTTCACCGCGTCTGAAAAGACGGTGGGCAAGACCATTGACCACCTTTTCCAGGAGCATGTGGATACCAGGATCATTATCGCGACCTTTGCCTCCAACGTGGACAGGGTACAGCAGATCATTAATTCCGCCTATAAATACGGCAGAAAGGTCGTTGTCGAAGGCCGCAGCATGGTCAACATCATCTCGACGGCCCAGGAACTGGAATGTCTGAAGATTCCGGACAATACCCTGATCGATATAGATGAACTGAAGAACTATCCGGGAGAAAAGACTGTAATCATCACCACAGGCAGCCAGGGCGAAAGCATGGCGGCCCTGAGCCGGATGGCCGAAGACACGCACCGCAAGATCACCATTGGTTCCGGTGATACGGTCATCTTCTCCTCCAGTCCCATTCCGGGCAACGAGAAGGCTGTGACTAAAGTCATCAACAATCTGCTGATGAAGGGGGCGGACGTGGTCTTCCAGGACGTTCATGTATCCGGACATCCCTGCCAGGAGGATATCAAGCTGATCTATACCCTGGTACAGCCCAAATATGCCATTCCTGTCCATGGCGAATACCGCCATCTGATCGCCCAGTCCAAGGTCGTAAAGGAGCTGGGATATGAAAAGGACAGGATCTTCCTGCTCCAGTCCGGAGATGTTCTGGAAATGGACAGCAGCGGCGCGGAAGTCACCGGCACCGTACCCGTAGGCAATATCCTGGTCGACGGCCTGGGCGTGGGCGACGTGGGCAACGTGGTCCTGCGGGACCGCCAGCATCTGGCCGAAGACGGCATTGTGATCATCTCCTTTGCCCTGGACGGCAGATCGGGCTCCCTGGCCGCGGGACCGGAGATCACATCCCGGGGCTTTGTATATCTCAAGGAGGCGGACGCCCTGATGAATGAAGCCGATCTGGTGGTCCAGGAAGCGATCTGGAAATGCATCGACGGCAGGGTGACAGACCGCAGTAAGATCAAGGCTGCCGTAAAGAACAGCCTGGGAGAGTTTTTCTGGAAAAAGACCATGCGCAGGCCTGTGATCCTGCCCATGATCCTGGAGATTGAAGACTGATCCGGCGCCCCGGCGCCGTCGGAGGAATATTATGGAAGCACTCAGGAAAAGAGGATTCTGGTTCGACATGATCTGTTTCGCGGCCATCATCGCGGTAATGGTGACAGCCTGCGTGCAGATCCGTAAATACGCGGGCATTGCCTATGATTTCGGCAGCAACATCGTCAGGACCGACGCCAAGGACAAGGGAGAGGATATCCTGACCATTGAGGTGGTCATTGACGATACCATGGACATTACGGCGGTGGCGGAACTGCTGGAGGACAGCGGCGTGATCGCCAACAGCCAGGCCTTTGCCGTGCAGGCAAGGCTGGGCGGCTATGCCGGCAAGATCATCCCCGGCACTTATGTGCTCAATTCGGGCATGACGACCGAACAGATCCTGGCCGTGCTGACCGGCGTGGAGCAGCCGGAAGGGACCGTATGAAGTCCGGTCCCGGCCCGGAGGAGACCCGGTCGGAACAGTATATCGCAGGGCAGACCGATTTTTATGAAGGCCGTCCCGATACGGAAAGAGGGGAACGCCTGGCTGCTTTTATTGAATCGATGGAAGCGGCGGCACCTCCCTTTCTCAGGGAACTGGAAAAAGAGGCACTGGCAGAGGGGATCCCGATCATACGTCCCCGGACCCAGGGCCTCCTTCGATTTTTTATTACCATGACCCGGCCCGGCAGGATCCTGGAGGTCGGGACGGCCACGGGTTTCTCTGCCCTTCTGATGGACCACTGGGCGCCGGCGGGTTGCCGGATCACCACCATGGAGAAGATGCCGGCCCGGATTTCACAGGCCCGGGCCAATTTTTTGAGATATGGGGCGGCTGACCGCATCACCCTGCTGGAGGGAGACGCCATGGAGCTGCTGCCGCAGCTGGAGGGGCCCTTCGATTTTATCTTTATGGACGCGGCCAAGGGCCAGTATATCCATTACCTGCCGGAGATTAAACGCCTGCTGCCGCCAGGCGGCCTGCTGATTTCGGATAATATCCTGCAGCAGGAAGAACTTCTGGAATCCAGGTTCGCGGTCACCCGCAGGAACCGGACCATCTACAAAAGAATGCGGGAATACCTGCGGGCCATTACAGGGGATCCGGATCTTACGACCCTGATCCTGGAGCTGGGCGACGGAGCGGCCGTTACTTACAGGAAGGCATGACCGGCCCACAGCCCGTCCTCCCGCGCCAACAGATCGAAAAGAAGACCGCGGCCTGCCTTGCCGCGGATACGGAAAGGCGAAACAGCATTATGGCAGAGCTGATCAGAAAACGGCCGGGCAGGCCCGAGCTCCTGATCCCCGCCAAGGACCTGGAGGTCCTTCGGACAGCGGTGGATTTCGGGGCGGATGCCGTATATATAGGTGGAGAGGCCTACGGCCTGCGGGCCAAAGCCAGGAATTTCTCCCCCGATGACATGAGAGAGGGCATCGCGTATGCCCACGCCCATGGCGTCAGAGTCCATGTGACCGCCAATATCCTGGCCCATAACAGCGACCTGACCGGGGCGGCTGCTTATTTTCAGCAGCTGGAGCAGATGAGGCCCGACGCGGTCCTGGTGGCGGATCCGGGCATGTTCCTGCTGGCCAGGGAGCACTGTCCCCATGTCCCCGTCCATATCTCCACCCAGGCCAATAATACCAACTGGGGTACCTTCAACTTCTGGTATCAGATGGGCGCCGAGCGTGTTGTCTGCGCCCGGGAGCTCAGTCTGCAGGAGATCCGGCAGATCCGGGCCAGAGTCCCGGCGGATAAGGAGATCGAAGCATTCATCCACGGGGCCATGTGCATCTCCTATTCGGGCAGATGCCTGTTATCCAACTACTTTACAGGCCGGGACGCCAACAAAGGCGCCTGCACCCATCCCTGCCGCTGGAAATACGCGGTCATGGAGGAATCCAGACCGGGCGAATACCTGCCGGTGGAGGAAAACGAGCGGGGCACCTATATATTCAACTCCCGGGATCTGTGCATGATCGAGCACATCCCCGAGCTGGTGGAAGCCGGCATCGACAGCCTCAAGATCGAGGGCAGGATGAAGACGGCCCTTTATGTGGCCACTGTGGCCAGGACCTATCGTAAAGCCATCGACGACTGGTTCGAGGATCCCGGAAAATACCGGGCCAATATGGACTGGTACCGGGCTGAGATCCGCAAATGCACCTACCGCAGGTTCACGACCGGATTTTATTTCGGAAAGCCTGCGGAGGATTCCATGGTCTATGAGAACAATACCTATGTCAGCGAATCCGTATTCCTGGGCATTATTGAAGAGACCGATCCCGGCAGAGGTGCCCGCATTATCCAGCGCAACAAATTCCGCACGGGGGATGAGATTGAGATCATGAAGCCGGACGGCAGGAATATCCCCGTTCGTGTCCTGACGATCCGGAACGCGGCAGGGGAGGAAGTTCCCGATGCCCCCCATCCCAAAGAGGAACTCTGGCTGACTTTGTCAGAGATGCCCGATCAGGGGGACATTCTCCGGACCGGGAAAGAATGACAGACTGCGCAGACTGCAGACAGGAAGGAACAAATCTGAATGAACGATAGCAAGGAAAAACTGAATGTAGAGGAGATCTACGGCAAGAATGTATTTACCCTCAGCAAGATGCGGGCCGCCATGCCCAAGAGCGTCTTCAGAAATGTCCGCAAGGTCATGGAGCAGGGCGGAGAACTCTCCCCCGCCGACGCGGATGTGGTCGCCAAGGCCATGAAGGACTGGGCGGTCGAGAACGGAGCCACCCATTATACCCACTGGTTCCAGCCCCTGACAGGCATTACGGCCGAAAAACATGACGCCTTTGTCTCTACCCCGGATGAAGAGGGCCGGATGCTGATGGGCTTTTCCGGCAAGGACCTGATCAAGGGCGAGCCGGATGCCTCCTCCTTCCCTTCCGGGGGACTGCGGGCCACCTTTGAGGCCAGAGGCTATACCGCCTGGGACATTACCTCCCCGGCCTTCCTCAAGGAATCCGGCGCCGGCATTACCCTCTGCATCCCCACGGCCTTCTGCTCCTATACGGGAGAAGCCCTGGATAAAAAGACGCCCCTGCTTCGATCCATGGAAGCCATCAATACCCAGGCCCTGCGGATCGTCCGCCTCTTCGGCAATACCGAAGCCAGGCGGGTCAAAGCCTCTCTGGGCGCCGAGCAGGAATATTTCCTGGTCAATTTTGAGAAATATCTGAAACGGCCCGACCTCATCTTTACGGGCCGCACCCTTTTCGGAGCGCCGGCGCCCAAGGGGCAGGAGATGGAGGACCATTACTTCGGCGTCATCCGCGAACGTGTCGGCGCCTTCATGAAGGACCTGAACGAAGAGCTGTGGAAACTGGGGGTACCCGCCAAGACCCAGCACAATGAAGTGGCGCCTGCCCAGCATGAGCTGGCCCCCATATACGAGGAAGCCAACCTGGCCACCGATCATAACCAGTTGATCATGGAGACCATGAAACGGCTGGCGGTCTATCACAATATGCGCTGCCTCCTCCATGAGAAGCCTTTTGCCGGCGTCAATGGATCCGGCAAACATAACAACTGGTCCCTGTCAACGGACAACGGGGTCAATCTGCTGGAGCCCGGGGCTTCTCCCGAGCGCAATATCCAGTTCCTGCTGATCCTGTCCTGTATCCTCAAGGCAATCGATACCCACGCAGAACTGCTGCGGCAGTCTGCCTCCGATGTGGGCAATGACCTGCGGCTGGGCGCGGATGAAGCGCCCCCGGCCATTGTGTCCATCTTTCTGGGAGAACAGCTGGAGGATGTGGTCCGCCAGCTGGTGGAGACCGGCAGCGCGGACAGCCATATAGAGGGCGGCATCCTCCGGACCGGCGTTTCCACCCTGCCGGACATCAACAAAGACGCCACGGACAGGAACCGGACCTCCCCCTTTGCCTTTACCGGCAACAAATTCGAATTCCGTATGGTGGGCTCCGCGGACTCCTGCGCCAGTCCCATCACCATCATCAACGCCATCGTCGCGGAAGCCTTCTGCGAGGCGGCGGATCTCCTGGAGCATGCGGACAACTTCAATAAAGCCGTCCATGACCTGATCAAGGATAACATGACAAAGCACCAGCGGATCATTTTCAGCGGCAACGGCTACTCGGAGGAATGGGTCCGGGAAGCGGAGCGCAGGGGATTGCCCAACATCCGCTCTACCATCGAGGCGGCTTCGGCCCTGACCAGTGAAAAGTCCATCCGCCTGTTTGAAAAATTCGGAATCTTTACAGAATCCGAGCTGCGTTCCCGGGAGGAGATCATCTACGAGACCTATGCCAAGACCCAGAATATTGAAGTCCTGACCATGATCGACATGGCCCGCAAACAGATCCTGCCTGCCTGCATGCAGTATGCCAGGAATCTGGCGGAGACCGTCGTCATCATGCGCAAGGCCGGCGTGGAGCCCATGGCGGAGGCGGAGAAACTGGCCATCGTCAACACCCAGATCAATGACGCCCAGGAATCCCTGAAGATGCTCATTGACGCGGAGGACCGGGCGGGCCGGATCCGCGGCATGCGGGACCAGGCTTTCTTCTATAAGGATATCGTCAGGCCCCTGATGGACAACCTCCGGGTCCCCTGCGACAATCTGGAGAAGCTGGTGGACAAGAAAATGTGGCCGTTCCCTACTTATGAAGACCTGATGTTTGAAGTTTAGACAATAGAGAAAGGAACCGCTCGGATCTGCTTCCGCGGTCAAGGAGGATGCGATGAAAGTAATTGTTGTTGGAGGAGGAAAAGTCGGACGGACCATTACAGGCCAGCTGGCATATGAAGGCCATGATGTCGCAGTCATTGACGACCAGGCCAGAGTCATAACAGAAGTGACGGACAGCTATGATGTCATGGGCATTGTCGGCAACGGCGCCAGCTATACCACCCTGCAGGAAGCCGGCGTCGACCAGGCGGATCTCCTGATTGCCGCAACCAATGCCGACGAGGTCAACCTGCTCTGCTGCCTTTTCGCCAGGAAAGCGG
The DNA here is from genome assembly GCA_902789735.1 of uncultured Lachnospiraceae bacterium. Classification (GTDB taxonomy): domain Bacteria; phylum Bacillota; class Clostridia; order Lachnospirales; family Lachnospiraceae; genus CAG-791. Next base: position 40,024 of record CADAOZ010000005.1, on the reverse strand, counting down.
GTGTTGTCAGCACCATCGCCCGTGTCCGCAACCCCGTCTATAATCAGGAAGTGCAGTATATCAAAAAGGAACTGGGACTTTCCATGGTCGTGAACCCTGAGCATGCCGCTGCTACAGAAGCGGCCCGGATCCTGCGATTCCCTTCCGCCATCAATATCGATACCTTTGCCAGAGGCAGGGTCGAGATCCTGAAATTCGAGATTCCTGAAGGATCTCCCATCCAGAACTGCTCCCTGATGGACATCGCCAAAGGCGGCAAGGCGGAAGTCCTGGTATGCGCGGTCCAGAGGGGCGGGGAAGCCGTCATTCCCAACGGCCGTTTTGTGCTCAAGGCCCATGACATGGTCAGCATCGTGGCTTCACCCGACCATGCCAGGCGGTTTTTTGAGGAGATCCGCCTCAAGACCAACAGCGTCCGCAGCTGCATGATCATCGGCGGCGGCACCATTGCCTATTATCTGGCCGAGCAGCTGATCGATGAGGGCATCGAGACCACCATCATCGAAGAAAATATGGACCGCTGTGAGGAACTCAGCGTTCTCCTGCCCAAGGCTACCATCATCAACGGGGACGCCACCAACCAGGATGTGCTCCTGGAAGAAGGAATCCGGGATGTGGAAGCAGTCGTGACCCTGACCGGCATCGATGAGGAAAATGTTTTCCTGTCCCTGTTCGCCAGGAACGTATCCAACGCCAAGATCATCACCAAGATCGACAGGATCAATTATGACGATATCATCAAGAGCCTGAACCTGGGCAGCCTGATCCATCCCAAAAATATCACCGCCCAGTATATTACCCGTTATGCCAGGGCCATGCAGAACTCCATCGGCAGCAACATGGAATCTCTTTACAGCCTGATCGAGAATCAGGTAGAGGCCATGGAATTCATTATCCGCAGCGATTCCCCCGTTGTGGGCGTGCCGCTGGCACAGCTCCCGGTCAAGGACGGCGTCCTGATCGCCTGCATCAGCAGAAAAGGACAGACCATCATTCCCAACGGCCAGAGCACGATCGAGCCGGATGACAGTGTGATTGTTGTAACGACCCTCAAGGGCTGCAATGACATCGGAGACATACTTAAAGAGGGGTAATTTGCAATGAATTATGGAAGTATACGCAGATTTCTCGGAATGGTCCTGCGCTTTGAAGCGGCGTTTCTGCTGCTGCCTTCGATCGTAGCCCTGATCTATATGGAAAAAGCGGGCCTGTATTACCTGCTGACGGCGGTCCTCTGTTTTGGCGTCGGGACCCTGCTGCAGCTGGTCCGGTCCGATAAAGGCGCCTTTTATACCAAAGAAGGCTTTGTGGGCGTTGCCCTGAGCTGGATCGTGCTCAGTGCCTTCGGCGCCCTGCCCTTTGTCCTGTGCGGCGATATTCCCAGCTACACAGACGCCCTGTTCGAGACCATTTCCGGCTTTACCACGACCGGCGCCAGTATCCTGAATGATGTCGGCGCCCTCAACCACTGCAGCCTGTTCTGGCGCAGCTTTACCCACTGGGTCGGCGGCATGGGCGTCATCGTCTTCATCCTGGCCGTCATGCCCCTGACCGGCGGCTACAACATGCACCTGATGCGTGCAGAAAGCCCGGGTCCTTCCGTTGGCAAGCTGGTGCCCAGGGTCCGTGATACTGCCCTGATCCTGTATTCCATTTATTTCGGCATGACCGTCATCCAGTGTATCCTGCTGATGATCTGCGGCATGCCGGTATTCGATGCCCTCTGCATCACCTTCGGCACGGCCGGCACCGGCGGTTTCGCTGTCAGAAGTTCCGGCTTCGCGGATTATACGGTCCTGCAGCAGGCCATCATCACGGTCTTCATGATCATGTTCGGCGTGAACTTCAACGCCTACTATTTCCTGCTCCTGGGGAAGACATGGAAGGAGAAGAAATCCGCCTTCCAGATGAGCGAGGTAAAGGCCTATTTCGGCATCATCGCCTTCTGTATCGTGACCATCACCTGGTCCATCCGCGGCTTTTACGGCAGCATCCTGATGTCCTTCCATCAGGCAGCCTTCCAGGTGGGATCCATCATTACCACGACCGGATATTCCACTGTTGACTTTGACCAATGGCCCCAGTATTCCAGGAGCCTGCTGGTCCTGATCATGTTCTGCGGCGCCTGCGCCGGCAGTACCGGCGGCGGCATCAAGGTCTCCAGGATCCTGCTGATGCTCAAGACCGTCAAACAGGAGGTCCTGCACTTTATCCATCCCCGCAGCGTATCCACCGTCAAGCTGGACGGCAAAGCGGTCGATAAAGAGACGGTCCGGGGCGTCAATGTCTATCTGGCGGCCTACTGCATGATCTTCGTCATATCCCTGCTGATCATCACCATGTTCGACAATCAGGACCTGGTGACCGTATTCACCTCGGTGGCGGCGACCTTCAATAATATCGGTCCCGGTCTGAACGCGGTCGGTCCCATGGCTAACTACGGCCACCTGCTGCCCGTCACCAAGTATGTCCTGATGTTCGACATGCTGGCCGGCAGACTGGAGCTCTTCCCCATGCTCCTGCTCTTTGTTCCTTCCGTATGGAAAGTAAAAAGGAGATAATTTTTAAAAAAAGTTTTTAAAAAAAGTACTTGCAAAAACCGGATACATCCTTTATAATTTCAATTCGTAGCGGGCAATACCTGCTGCGAATTGAATATTGGGCTATAGCCAAACGGTAAGGCAGCGGACTCTGACTCCGTCATTTTGAAGGTTCGAATCCTTCTAGCCCAGCGCAATTTTAAGGACTTTTGTAAAGACCCGTCAGGGGAACTGCAAAAGTCCTTTTTTTTGGCGCAGACGGCTGTTTGCGCCATCTGTTTTTTTTATGGGATTTCCTTTATGGAATCGATTTAAGGGCGAGGATCCTGCCGGATCATCTGTCATTCTCCCTGCGGGCTTCAAGCATCTTGCTCAGAGCGATCACAATGGCCACCACAATGGCTTCGTGCCGGGGCTGGTAGAGATCGATGCTGAATCTGTCGTGTACGGATACCGCCTTCTGTCCGATGGCCGCTATGATCCGGCCGCTCTCATCAAAAAGCACAAAATTCAGGCCCACGATATTGCCCTGGATCTGCCATCCCAGGCCCTCTATATTGGTGACATCTTTAATAATGTGGAGCAGTTCATTGGATAATGTGAACTTCCGCCCGTCTGCCATGGTGATAAAGTGCTTTTCATGCAGGCTGATGGGCCTTTTCTCTATATGCGCCACCGGATTGCCGTCGGGATCAAGAATATCCGTCTTGGCAAAGAGGGTGATCATGGAAGATTTTGTTACGTAATGGACCCGTCCGGCATCATCTTTTATTTCTGTTTTCTGATGCAGATCCCCGGGATCTTTCTCTGTATAAAGAGAACAGGACGGTGTGCCGTACTGCTCCGTCGTATATGTATTGGGGGTCTCTCCCTGTCCGTGGAATTTCTGTACTGAATCAAAAAAGCCCATTTTGCTGCCTCCTTATATTTACGTTCAGATTCTGTCAACACCGGCAGCAGGATTCACCGCGTTTTTGTTCCCGTCGGCCTTGTCGGACGTCCTGCATCCTTGTCCTTCGGTTTTCCTGCATCTGCCGCTATTTAAATATACGAACGGCATCCCTACAAGGGCCAAACAGTTTCAACCGCTTCAGATACGGACCTCAGATCCGGATATTTTGCCGGTTTAAAAAATTAAAGTGTTAAACTACGGCGGATTTTATGGTACACTGGTTAGGAATTTTCAAAACCGGAAAGTTCGACAGGGCAGATCCGGCCGCTCCCGGGAGACAGGACGGAAGACAGCCCTGCCTGCAATACTATAAAGGGGGAATTTTTTTACATGAAATCTTTACTCAACGTTCTCGAGGCAATTGACGGCTTTGTATGGGGTCCTCCCATGCTGGTCATCCTGGTCGGTACCGGCATTATCTGTACCTTCCGGACCGGTTTCCTGTGCTGGCGGAACCTGGGCTATTCCTTAAAGACCACACTGTCCAGGGAATCCAGGGAGAGCCGGGGAGAAGGAGACGTCTCCTCCTTCGCGGCCCTCTGTACCGCGCTGGCAGCCACCATCGGTACCGGCAACATCGCCGGCGTCGCGTCGGCTCTGGCGGTAGGCGGTCCCGGCGCCCTGGTCTGGATGTGGATCTCGGCGGCCTTCGGTATCACCTCCAAATTTACGGAATGCGCCCTGGCGGTCAAATACAGGGTCAAAAATGAAAAGGGCGAGATGCTGGGCGGTCCCATGCTGGCCATGGAACGCGGTATCCCTTCCGTATACGGAGAAAGCTTCCGGGGCTTCGGCCGCGCGCTGGCCTGCGCCTTCGCTTTCTTCGCTGTTGTCGCTTCCTTCGGCATCGGCAACCTGACCCAGGGCAACTCCATCGCGGTCGCTTTCAGTTACCTGATTCAGGTCCCCCAGTGGGTGATCGGCCTGATCGTCGGCTTCGCGACCCTGATTATTGTAGTAGGCGGCCTTAAGAGCATTTCCAGAGTCGCTTCGGTCATCGTTCCTTTCATGGCAGTATTTTACTTTGTATGCGCTATGATCATTATTCTGCTGCACATCACTGCCCTGCCCGGCGCCATCGTGACCATGTTCCGCATGGCCTTCTCCGTCAAGGCAGTCGGCGGCGGTGCGGCCGGTTCCGTCGTAGCGACCATGATGCAGGCCATGAACAAGGGCGTAGCCCGCGGATGTTTCTCCAACGAAGCGGGCATGGGTTCCGCGGCCATCACTGCCGCGGCTGCCTCCACCGAGCATCATACTGCTTTCGGCCACATCAAGCAGGGTTATATCAACTCCACAGGCACTTTCTGGGACACTTTCGTTGTCTGTTCCGTAACAGGTCTTTCCATCCTGACCTCCGGTGTCATGGACCAGGTCGTCGTGAACGGTGAGACCGTTCTGCAGGGCGCGCCCCTTACCATCGCCGCCTTTGAGTCCACCCTGGGCAAGCCCGGCGCCTGGCTGGTCGCCATTTCCCTGGCCCTGTTCGCCTTCTCCACCATCCTCGGCTGGGAATATTACGGCGAAAAGGCCCTGGAGTATCTGACCAGAAGCACCAGCATCGCCATGTTCTACAGGATTCTGTTCTCGATCATCGCTTTCGTGGGCTGCGTCTCCGCGTTTGAGATCGCCTGGGATATTTCCGATATCCTGAACGCCCTGATGATCATCCCCAACGCCATCTCCATGCTGCTGCTGGTCGGCGTCCTGAAAAAGGATATGGACGGGTATCAGAAGACCATTAAGAAATAAGACCGTATCATGGGCCGCGGCGCGAAGCAGCGCTCTGGAATGTTCCGCGCGCTGACGGATCTGCGGTAAGCCTGGCGGCAGCCGGAACAGGAAATACCTGTGACGGCTGCCGCCTTTTCGGTTTTTTTCATGGTATTCCGGAATCCGAGATGTTATACTACCATATTATGCCTGACAGAACAGGCGGAAGAGAGAAGCCATCCGGCCGTCCGGTCCGGATAAGAAAGGGAAAGAGGCATGACCATGTATAAAGTTGACGGCAGAATACGCTACAGTGAAGTAGGTCAGGACGGCCTGCTGACCATACCGGCTCTGATCGATTATTTCCAGGACTGCTCCACATTCCAGTCGGAGGATCTGGAGATCGGCGTCGCCCGCCTCAAGCGGGACCATATGGCCTGGCTGGTCAACTACTGGCAGGTGGACATCCTGCGGATGCCGGCCCTGGGAGACCGGATCCGGACGGGGACCCTGCCTTATTCCCTGAAGGGCTTTATGGGCCTGCGTAATTTCTTTATGGAAACGGAAGCGGGAGAGATGCTGGTCCGGGCCAATTCGGTCTGGTCCCTGATCGATATGCGGCGGATGGCGCCAGTCCGCATCCCCCAGGAAATCCTGGACAAATACATTCTGGGAGAGCCTCTGGAAATGGAATACCTGCCCCGCAAGATCCGGGTCCCTGCGGAAGGAACAGTCCCGGGCCGGGCGCACACACCCGAAATCGTCCGGGAATATCATCTGGACACCAACCACCATGTGAACAACTGTCAGTATATCCGGATCGCCATGGGGGTCCTGCCGGAAGAGAGCCGGATCCGCCGTTTCCGGATCATGTACCAGCGCCAGGCCCGCCTGGGAGACAGGATCACGCCGGTGTCCTATGAAATAGAGAAAGATACCTTCCTGGTAGCCCTGAACGCGGAGGACGGCAGTCCTTACGCTGTTGTGGAGTTCAGCTGTCCGGGCGGTATTTCTTAATGAAAGATTCTCTGTGATGACCGGGGAGACCGGGAGCGGACAGCGGCCGGATGCCGGCAGAAGCAGGGAACACGCAAACACAGAACGGAGAAACACAGAACGGAGAAACACTATGTTAAAAGTCGGAGAAACACAGACACTGATCATTGAGAAACAGGTCCCTTTCGGCGTATATCTGGCCGAAGAGGGAGGAGAGGAAAGAGTCCTGCTGCCCAGACTGCAGGTGCCGGCGGGCGCCGCGGTGGGAGACCGGGTCGAGGTCTTCCTCTATAGAGATTCTGAGGACCGTATGATTGCCACCTGTAAACAGCCCAAACTGCAGCTGGGCCAGGTGGGCTGGCTGGACGTGGTCCAGGTGGGCCGGATTGGCGCTTTCCTGGACTGGGGACTGGATAAAGACCTGCTGCTGCCCTTCCGTGAGCAGCCCAGGACCAGAGTCCGGGAAGGCCAGGAAGTCCTGGTCGCGGTCTATCTGGACAAAAGCGGCAGGCTCTGCGCCACCATGAATGTATATCCTTACCTGCGGACGGACAGTCCCTACGCGGCCGGAGATCAGGTCACCGGGACTGTATATGAGACCAGCCGCAACTTTGGGGCTTTTGTAGCGGTAGATTCCATTTATTCCGCCCTGATTCCCAAAAAGGAACTGGTCCGGGACATCCGGATCGGGGAGACCATCTCTGCCAGAGTCACTGCGGTCAAAGAGGATGGCAAGCTGGATCTGAGCATCCGGGAAAAAGGCTACCTGCAGATGGATACCGATATGACCAGGATCCTGGCAAGACTGCAGGCGGAGGGCGGCACACTGATGCTCAGCGACAAGTCCTCCCCGGAAGAGATCCGGGCGCAGATGGGCATGAGCAAAAATGAATTCAAGCGGGCCATCGGCCATCTGTATAAGGAAGGAAAGATTGTAATAAAAAAGGACAGGATTACCCTGAAGTGATCCGGGAGGCTCTTCTGACAGCCGGACAGGCCTGCCAAGCCTGCGGGAACCCGGGAAGGAAAATCGTATCCCTGAGAAAAAATTCGTAAAAAGTCACAAAAAATGATGGAACATTTATGGATTTTTTAATTGAAATGCCTTAAAATGAATACTAAGCGCTAAGCACGTTATATCAAAGCAAGGTTGATATTTCGTCACATTTTCACAAATCTTATATGTATACTATTTATTTCGATGAGATGAAACAGGTGGAAACAAATGCATCGTCAGGGGTGAACAGATGCATACTGCGTTTAATAGGAGAGGCAGGGTATGATTTCAAATCAGGTATTACAGAACACGATCGAGGGACTTAAGGAAATCTCGCATCTCGAATTCGGTATTATGGACGCTGACGGCAGGGAAGTGGCCGTCACGGCACCGGTCTTCGCGGACGCTTCCGGGGCCATCCCGGATTTCGCGCTTTCACCGGCGGACTCACAGTCGGCCGGCCCCTTCCAGTTTTTCAAGGTATTTGATGAACAGCAGCTGGAGTATGTCATTGTTGTCTATGGAGAAACAGATAATACCCTGCTGGTGGGCCGTATGGCGGCTTTCCAGCTCAAAGGCCTGATGGTGGCCTTCAAGGAACGTTATGACAAGGACAGCTTCATGAAGAATCTGCTGCTGGACAATCTGCTCCTGGTGGATATCTATGGCAGGGCCAAAAAGCTGCATATTGCGGCGGACGCTTCCCGCGTGGTCCTGATCATTGAGACCAATCAGGACAGGGAGCGCAATGTGCTCGAGCTCATGCAGGAGTATGTGGGCATGACCAGTTCCGATTTTGTGACGGCGGTCGATGAGAACAATGTGGTCATCGTCAAGGATCTGACCGAAGGAACCAGACAGAAGGAGATCGACAAGGCGGCAACAGCGGTGGCGGCCTATCTGCGCAAGCAGGGCCTGTCGGATATACGGATCGCCTACGGCACGGTCGTCAATGAGATCAAGGAGGTAAGCCGCTCTTATAAAGAGGCCAAAATGGCGCTGGATGTCAGCAAGATCTTCTTTGAGGACAGCAGCGTGATCGCCTTCAGTGAACTGGGCATCGGACGTCTGATCTACCAGCTGCCCATCCCCCTCTGCAAGATGTTCATCCGCGAGATCTTCAAGAACAAGACGCCGGATGAGTTCGACCAGGAGACGCTGACGACCATCAACAAGTTCTTTGAGAATTCGCTGAACGTCTCGGAGACGTCCCGCCAGCTTTTTATCCACAGGAATACCCTGGTCTACCGGCTGGATAAACTGCAGAAGAGCACAGGCCTTGACCTGCGGGTCTTTGAGGACGCCATTACCTTTAAGATCGCCCTTATGGTCGTCAAATATATGAAATATATGGAACAATACGATTATTGAGGAACGTTTTCCGAAAAGCCGCCGGATGGCGGCTTTTCTTGTTCTGTGACCGGCCGGCAGTCCGGAATCCGCGCCCGCGGCATCCTCTTTTCGGGCTTTACAGAGGTGAATGGTCACGTTTTCCTTTTTTGTATGGTATACTATCGACCAAAGAAGTTCATGAGGGGGCCCGTTCCCCCCGCAGACCGGAGGAATGACATGGAAGAAAATTGGAAAGACAATCGATATGATCCGGAGCCGCACATGCAGCGGCAGCCGGAAAGCAATCTGCAGCCGGCGCCTGCCGGCCGCGGCAATACAGGATTCTGGAAAGGTGTACTGGCAGGTCTGCTGACAGCAGCCCTGGTGGCGGGCCTGGCGGCAGGCGTATCCATAGTCCGGACCCGGACAAGCTATGCCGGGGACCAGACCTCCGGAGAGTCGGTCCTGGACGCGGAAACGATCGAAAAGGTCCATCTCCTGGAGCAGTATATAGATGAATGCTATCTGGACGAGGACCAGCTGACAGAAGAGCAGATGGAGTCCGGTATTTACAAGGGCCTGCTGGGGGCTCTGAATGACCCGTATTCCGTCTACTATACGGCAGAGGAATATAAATCCCTGTCGGAGCAGACCTCCGGTGAGTACGGCGGGATCGGTGCCTATATAGGCACCAACCAGGATACCGGCTATGCCATCATTTCCGGTGTTTTTGACGGTTCTCCCGCGGCTGAGGCCGGCCTGCAGGCAGGCGATATCTTCTACAAGGTGGATGATGAGGAAGTCCTGGGCATGACCACGGAGGAGATCGTCAGCAGGGTCAAGGGACCGGAGAATACCAGTGTCCACCTGACCATGATCCGGGAAGGCGCGGCAGATTATATAGAGGTGGATATCACCCGGAAGATCATCAACGCCCCTACGGTCAGAAACGAGATGATCGATGATCAGATCGGTTATCTGCAGATTTCCGAATTCTACAATGTAACGCCCGGTCAGTTCGACCAGGCACTGGCAGACCTGAAGTCCCAGGGCGCCAGGGGGCTGATCATTGATCTGCGGGGCAATCCCGGCGGGACCGTGACAGCTGTGACCGAGATCGCCGAAAGGATGCTGCCCGAAGGGCTGGTCTTCTATATGGAGGAAAAGGACGGCAAGAGGACCGAATATACCTGTCAGGGCGCGGACTTTGACATGCCTCTGGTCGTTCTGGTGGACGGTTATTCCGCCAGCGCCTCCGAGATCCTCAGCGGTGCCATTCAGGACGCGGGCATCGGAACCATTGTCGGTACCCAGACATTCGGCAAAGGCATTGTACAGAATATTTATCCTCTGGACGACGGGACCGCCATCAAACTGACCGTTGCCAAATACTATACCAGGGGCGGCCAGGACATCCACAAAGTGGGCATTACGCCGGATGTGGTGGTGGAATTCGACAGCGAAGCCTATGAAAAGGACGAGACAGATAATCAGAAGGACAAGGCAGTCGAGATACTGACCAAAGAGCTGGGCGGCTGACCGGAAGGCCGCTGATGATACAGGAAAGGATGGCGTCTTGAAAGAACCCAGATTCCGACATGAACTCAAATATCTCTGCTCCGACGCGGAACTGGCCATGCTCCGGGTCCGGCTGACCGGTCTGATGCAGCCTGACCCCCACGCGGGGCCGGACGGCTGCTATCTGATCCGCAGCATCTACATGGATACGTTATATGACAGCTGCCGCCGGGCCAACGAGGATGGCGTCGATCCCCGGGAGAAATGGCGGATCCGCAGTTACAACCGGTCTGCGGACCGGATTTCCCTGGAATGCAAGCGCAGGGAGAGCGGCATGATCCTGAAAAAGAGCTGCCTGCTGACCCGGGACCAGTTCCGGGATCTGATGGCGGGCAGACCGCTTCCGGTCTCCGATGCCAATCCGGCTCTGCTCAACCGCTTTCTGATCGAACGCCGGACCCGGCTCTTTGAGCCCAAAGTGATCGTTTCCTACCAGCGGAGGCCTTTTATCTGCCCCCGGGGCAATGTCAGGGTCACTTTTGACCGGAATATAGCGGCCTCGGCCTCTTTTAACAGATTCTTTGATCATCCGCTGCCCGAACGGCCGATCCTGCAGGCCGGCATGCAGCTGCTGGAGGTCAAATATGATGACTATCTGCCCGACCATATTTACCATGCAATCCAGATGACCAGTATGCGGCAGGAAACATTTTCCAAATATTATTTGTGCAGGAACTATTACCACGGAGGAAGAACCCATGACATTTGAGGATATTTTTAAAAAGTCATTTCTGGAGGGATACTCCACGATCGAGATCAATACCGCGACCATCCTGGTGGCCCTGTTCTTCTCTCTGATCCTGGGCCTGTACATCTTTTTCTGCTACAGAGTCATGACCCGCAGGACCTTCTACTCCCGGAACTTCAACATTTCCCTGGTGGCCCTGACCCTGATTACGTCCGCCATCATTCTGACCATTCAGTCCAGTGTAGTGGTATCCCTGGGTATGGTGGGCGCTCTTTCCATCGTCCGTTTCCGGACGGCCATCAAGGATCCCATGGACCTGGTATTTCTGTTCTGGGCCATCAGTGCCGGCATTATCTGCGGCGCCGGTCTGTCCGAGATCGCCATTCTGTCTTCCCTGGCTGTGACCCTGGTCCTGTATGTCCTGAATCTGGTGCCGGTGGGAAAAGCCCCTATGATCCTGGTCATCAGCGCCGTCTATTCCAAAGAAACAGACAGGCAGATCAGCCGGATCGTCAAAGACTGTTTTCCCCATTACAAAGAAAAGACCCGGACGCTGACGGACGGCCAGCTGGACCTGGTCATAGAACTGAGAACAGAGGAAGGAGCGAAGCTGACAGCGGATCTTGCGGCCCTGGAGGGCGTCAGCTCGGTATCTCTGCTGACCCATGACGGTGAAGTGACCTTCTGACCTGCCTGTGGAGGCGATTTATGAAAAACAGGAACAGACAGACCCTGCTGTGTTTCCTGCTTGTTTTTCTGCCTCTTGCTGTGCTGATCCCGGTTTTTATCGGTATGGAAGCTGAAAAAGGAGAAAAGGATGCAGATCCGGTCCGGGCCTCCTTTTTTCCGCAGATCCGGATCACGACAGCTGCCCGGGCAGGCGGGGCGGAAAACACGGAAGGACAATCCTTTATGCTGACAGAAGGAGGGGAACAGGATCAATGGACAGCCCTGCTGCCTTCCGGCGCCGGGAGAATGGACCTGCGGGTGACATTCTCCGCTTTTGATGCCCTGATCCTGGACGGAGAGATAAGGCTGCGGAGCGGAGATCCCCTGCCGGAAGATTTTGCCGGCCATACATACCGGGTATCCCTGGAGAAAAAGGGGACCGTCTTTGAGGAGGGAAAGATCCTGTTCCTGGAGGGATCCGGTACCCCTTCTGTTTATATAGAGACCCGGAGCGGGGGGATGAAGCGGATCAACGCGGACCGGTCCTATACGGAATCGGCGGTCTATACAGTGCGGACAGCGGATGGCGCGGTGCAGAGCGGGGGCAGCTGCCGGATCCATGGCAGAGGCCATTCCAGCTGGGACATGGACAAGAAATCCTACAGTCTGAATCTGGAGGAAACGGACGGCCTGCTGGGCATGACGCCGGCCAGTAAATGGGCCCTGGTATCCAACACCATGGATTCCAGCATGCTGCGCAGCTGGACAGCCTATCAGCTGGCCGCGGCCATGGGAATGGAATACACGCCGGAATGCTGCTTTGTGGATCTGTATCTGAACGGGCGTTACAACGGCGTCTATCTGCTGGCCCAGCGGGTCAACGCGGATGGGGGATCTGTCGGCATCCGGAATCTGGGCAGGCTGAATGAGCAGCACAACCGCGGCGGCAGTCCCACCGGCACAGTAAAGACCGTGACGGAGGATGGTCAGGACGACATGCAGTACTGCACCTGGAAAGGACAGCCGGAAGATATCAGCGGCGGCTATCTGCTGGAATGTGACGGCAGATACGCCGACAAGGACAGCTGGTTCCTGACAGAATGGAACAACATTTCGGTGGAATGTCCGGAGCAGTGCACCCGGGCGGAAATGGAGTATATCAGTGCGCTGGTCCGGGACGCGGAGGCCAGCCTTCTGGAAAGCGACATGCGGCGCAAGTCTTCCGGACGCCGGCAGTGGCGGGAATGTTTTGACCAGCGCTCCTGGGCCGCCATGTATATCCTGCAGGAATTCATGGTCCAGTATGATACCGAGAATTACAGTTTTTTCTTTTATAAAAAAGACGGGGACGACCTGCTGTACGCGGGTCCGGTCTGGGATTTTGATCTGAGTATGGGACGTCTCTGGTGGGCGGACCTGCCCCAGACCACCCAGCGCTGCCGGTGGATCCGCAACGCCAGAAGGGCCTGGCTGAGTATGCTCATGGCCAAACCGGGTTTCAAAGCCACAGCGGATGCGCTGTATCTGGACAGCTTCCGGCCGGCCCTGCTGCAGCTGTTGAAAGAGGATCTGCCCCGGCAGGCTGACGCCATGGCTTCCTCGGTGGCCATGGACCGGATCCGGTGGGGCGCGGAGGATCCCGATGCGGCTGTCCGGAAATGGCAGGAAGACGTGGCCGGCATCCGCAGCTGGATGCGGGGACGGGACGAATTCGTCTGCGACTATTATCGGGACCCCGACAGCTACAGCTGGGTGATCTTTGAATACACGGACTATAATATTTCCTGCTATGTGAAGACCGGCAGGCCCCTGGGATTCGATCCCGCCGACCAGCCGGGAGAAGCGGCCAACCTGGAATACGGCGTCACTTATGAGCCGATCACAGGCTGGGAGATGCCGGACGGCACGCCTGTTACCAGAGACACCCGCATCGATCAGAAGGAAGTCATCCTGACCCCTGTCCGGGGCGGCTCCTGAAGACCGTGCCGGGGCCGGCCCGTGAGCGGAAAAGAGCATCCGCGTATGGACAGGCTGCGCCGGAGGATCCGGGAGAAAAGTGGTGCGGAATACCATAGGGGAGGAGAGCAATGGGAAACGACTGCGATACATGCGCTTTTTACACTTATGACCAGGATTATGAAGATTATGTCTGCGATGTGGACATGGATGAGGATGAATACGCCCGTTTCCTGTCGGACCGCCATTATCACTGCCCCTATTACCGTAACGGGGATGAATACGCCGTGGTCCGCCATCAGATGTAAGAGTGGACAAAAGCCCGGTCTCCCGGGACGTCCCTGCCCGCTTTCCGGAGGCTTAACAGAGTTTGCCTGCTTCCGCAGTCAAAACCGCATGTTAGGAGACCTGTACATATGATATAATATTTCCTGAAAATGCTTACGGCAGGACGGGGCTTTCAGGCCGCCGGGCGCCTGCCGGACCGGCAGATGATTATGTTCATACTAAATTGTTTTGCAGACAGGTTCTGCAGAAGGAGGATCATATGGGACTTATTTTAGCAGCAGCAGCTTCTGTCAGCTCCGTACTCGGCGATCAGTGGAAGGAGTTTTTCTACTGTAAGGACATGGGACAGGAGGTCCTGGCCCGCAAAGGCGAGCGCAATCACGGCAAGACCGGTCTGATGAACCGCGGCGGCAGTGACAATGTCATTACGGACGGATCTACGGTAGTCGTCAGTGACGGCCAGTGTCTGATCATCGTCGATCAGGGCGCGGTCGCGGATGTCTGCGCGGAGCCCGGCGTCTATACCTATCAGACAGGAACCTCTCCCAGCCTCTTTTCCGGCAATCTGGGCGAAGGGATCAAGAACACCTTCAGTGAGCTGGTCGGCCGTGTCGCTGCCGGCGGCGTGACATCCAAAGACCAGAGGGTCTACTATTTTAATACCAGGAACATCATGGGCAACAAGTACGGCACCGCCTCCCCGGTTCCCTTCCGCGTTGTGGACAGGAACATCGGACTGGACGTGGATATCTCCGTCAAGTGCTTCGGTGAATACAGCTACAGGATCTCGGATCCCCTGCTTTTCTATAAGAATATCAGCGGCAACGTAGACGGCGACTTTACCCGTGACCGGATCGCCAGCCAGTTAAAGAGTGAGCTGCTGACAGCCCTGCAGCCTGCCTTTGCCAGGATCTCCGATATGGGCATCCGCTACAGCTCCCTGCCCGGACATACCAGTGAGATGTCCCAGGTCCTCAATGAAGAGCTGTCCTCCAAGTGGGGCCAGGTCTATGGTATCCAGATCGTCACCTTCGGCGTCAACAGCGTCAAGGCCTCCGAAGAAGATGAAAAGATGATCAAGGAACTGCAGAAGAACGCGGTCTACCGCAACGCCGAAATGGGCGCGGCGGCCCTGGTCGGCGCCCAGGCCCAGGCCATGCAGGACGCGGCCAAGAATCCCAACGGCGCCATGATGGGCTTCGCGGGCCTGAACATGGCCCAGCAGGCCGGCGGCTTCAATGCCCAGTCCCTGTATCAGATGGGCGCCCAGCAGGCCCAGCAGTCCCAGCAGCCGCCGCAGATGCAGCCTGCCGGCGCCTGGATCTGCACCAACTGCGGCCAGCAGGGCAATACCGGCAAATTCTGCAGCAACTGCGGCAGTCCCAAACCCGCTGACAACGGCGCCTGGATCTGCACCAACTGCGGTCAGCAGGGCAACACCGGCAAGTTCTGCGGCAACTGCGGCAGTCCCAGACCCTGAACAGACTGACAGAAAGGGGGAACAATGCCAGAACAGGTAACCAATTACCAGTGTCCGGCCTGTACCGGCCCACTGCATTTTGATTCTACGCTCGGAAAACTGAAATGCGATTTCTGCGAAAGCGTATTTGAGACCGCCGAGATTGAGAAGATGTACGCGGACGCCAACCGCAGGGCAGCGGAGGCTTCCGCACAGGCGGCGGAAGCCCATAAAAAAGCAGAAGAGCAGGCTGCGCAGGACCAGGCGATGGGGACGGAATCCTCCCAGGAATGGAACGAGGCCGGTATGCACGCCTACAACTGCACGGCCTGCGGGGCGGAACTGGTCTGTGACGCCAATACCGCAGCCACCAGCTGTCCCTACTGCGGCAACCCGGCCATTATACCCGGCCAGTTTTCCGGCATGCTCAAACCCGATTACGTCATTCCCTTTGCCAGGAACAAACAGGACGCGGTCAATACCCTGACCTCCTATTACAAGGGAAAACTCCTCCTGCCCGGGTCCTTTACGGCCGGCAATCACATTGAGGAGGTCAAGGGCGTATATGTTCCCTTCTGGCTTTATAACGGCAGCGTGGATGCCCGGGCCTCCTACCGGATGGAACGAAGGCGTGTCATGCAGCAGGGAGACGTGGAGATCACCCAGACCGAGCACTTTAACGGTGAGCGGAGCGGTACACTCCGCTTTTCCGGGATTCCCGTGGACGCGTCCACCCATATGCCGGATGACCTGATGGATTCGATCGAACCCTATAATTATAAAGAGCTCAAGCCTTTTTCCATGGCGTATATGCCCGGCTATCTGGCGGATAAATATGATGTCAGTCAGGACAAATGCCGGGACCGGGCCAGAGAGCGGGCCGTGAATACCGCCCGCAGCGCCCTGCGCCAGACGGTCACAGGCTATACCAGCGTCAATGTGACCAGTCAGGAGGAGAGGATCCACAGCGACAGGGTACAGTACGCCATGCTGCCGGTCTGGCTGCTCAGCACCAGATGGAACAACCAGAACTACCTCTTTGCCATGAACGGCCAGAGCGGACAGATGATCGGCGATCTGCCGGTCTCCACGCCCAAACTGGCAGCCTGGTTCCTCGGTGTCTTCGCGGCCGTATGCGGCCTGATCTATCTAATGAGTGAGGAACTGGCCTACGGCCTGATCGGCGGCCTGATCGTGGCAGCCATTACGGCCCTGGTCCTGCAAAGCCAGATGAAGCCGGTGGCCCGTAAACATTCGGCCGAACGTTATGTGGAGGAAGGCGGCCTGCAGCTGCACAGGAAGGAAGATACCTACCTGAACACTACGGAGACCCGGAGGACCATCCAGAGGGTGGATCCCCAGGCAAAGCCCGGAGGCACGGCCGGAAACCGGCCGGGAGGCCAGCCGGGAAGCCGGCCCGCGGGCAGGCCCACAGGCCATGGCGGCAGCCGGCCCAAATAAATAACCAATCAGAATCTTTCTGTACGGAATCTCTGCGGCATAAAAGCTATGCCGCAGAGATTTTTCTGTAAAGTGAACCGGATAGTCTGACTTCCCGGTTCATCCCGCAAAATCCCCACCGAAAGATTTGCGAAAATTTCTTCTTATGGTATACTGTAATGACCCGAATGAATGTTCACTGTGTCCGCAGGAGGAAGCCATGGATCATTTTGTACTGCATTCCGAATATCAGCCCACGGGAGACCAGCCGGCCGCCATCGAAGACCTGGTCAGGGGCTTCCGGGAGGGAAATCAGTTCCAGACCCTTCTGGGCGTAACGGGGTCGGGCAAGACCTTCACGATGGCCAATGTCATCGCGGCCCTGAACAAGCCGACCCTGATCATTTCCCATAACAAGACTCTGGCCGGCCAGCTCTACGGGGAGATGAAGGAGTTCTTTCCGGAGAACGCCGTGGAATATTTTGTTTCCTATTATGATTATTACCAGCCGGAGGCTTATGTGCCCTCCAGCGATACCTATATCGCCAAGGACTCGGCCATCAATGACGAGATTGACAAGCTGCGCCTGTCCGCCACCGCGTCCCTGGCCGAGCGCCGGGATGTGGTCGTCGTGGCCAGCGTCTCCTGTATCTACGGCCTGGGCAGCCCGGAGGAATTCAAGGGCATGTCCATTTCCCTGCGGCCCGGCATGTCCCGGGACAGGGACGAGGTCATCCGTGACCTGATCTCCATCCAGTACACCCGTAACGATATGGCCCTGGACCGCTGCAATTTCCGGGTCCGCGGCGACACCCTGGAGCTCTATCCGGCCCAGGGCGGTGATTACCTGATCCGTCTGGAATGGTTCGGGGATGAGATCGACCGGATCTGTGAAGTGGACCAGCTGACCGGCCGTCTGCATGCCACCCTGGAGCACGTCATGATCTATCCGGCCTCCCACTATGTGGTCCCCCAGGAAAAGATCAACCGGGCCTGTGACAATATCGAGCAGGAACTGAAGGAGCGGATTCTCTATTTCAAGGGCGAGGACAAGCTGCTGGAGGCCCAGAGGATCTCCGAGCGGACCAACTTTGACATCGAAATGATGCGGGAGACAGGCTTCTGCTCCGGCATCGAGAACTATTCCCGCCACCTGAATTTCATGAAGCCCGGAGAACCGCCCCTGACCCTGATGGATTTCTTTGACCGGGATTACCTGATCATCATCGACGAGTCCCACATGACCGTCCCTCAGATCGGGGCCATGTACCACGGAGACCGGTCCAGGAAGCAGACCCTGGTGGATTACGGCTTCCGCCTGCCCTCGGCTCTGGACAACCGGCCCCTCAGCTTTGAGGAATTTGAGCAGCATATCGACCAGCTGCTCTTTGTTTCAGCCACGCCGGGCCCTTATGAAGAAGACCATGAGCTGCTGCGGACGGAACAGATCATCCGCCCCACCGGCCTGCTGGATCCCGAGATCGATGTGCGCCCGGTGGAAGGCCAGATCGACGACCTGATCGGCGAAGTCCGGGAAACGGTGGCGGCCGGTCACAAGGTACTGGTCACTACCCTGACCAAAAAGATGGCGGAGGACCTGACCGATTACCTGGCCGGCGCCGGAATCCGGGTCCGTTATCTGCACTCGGACATCGATACCCTGGAACGGTCCCAGATCATCCGGGATATGCGCCTGGATGTCTTCGATGTGCTGGTCGGCATCAACCTGCTGCGGGAGGGCCTGGATATCCCCGAGATTGCCCTGGTGGTGATCCTGGACGCGGATAAAGAGGGATTCCTGCGTTCGGAGACCTCCCTGGTCCAGACCATAGGCCGGGCCGCCAGGAACGCCGAGGGCCGGGTCATCATGTACGCCGACAACATGACCGATTCCATGCGGCGGGCCATTGAGGAGACACAGAGGCGCCGCCGTCTGCAGAACGCCTATAATGAGGAACACGGCATTACGCCCCAGACCATCAAAAAGGCAGTCCGTGACCTGATCACCATCTCCAAAGAAATCGCGCAGGAACAGGTCCGCTTTGAAAAGGACCCTGAATCCATGGATGCGGGCGAGCTGAAGAAGCTGATTGCCGATGTGGAGAAGAAGATGCGGCGGGCCGCTGCCGACCTCAATTTCGAGGCAGCCGCCGAACTGCGCGACCGTATGATCGAGCTCAAAAAACACCTGCTGGAGATAGAGGGAGGCAAGTGAGGGCCTTCCGGACCGGCGCCACAATAAAGGATAGAAGAGATATATGGCAGTAAAAATGAAGAAACCGGATTACTGGCCTCTGCTGGAAGCCAATGAGCAGAAGGCCATGGAATCCCACGCGGCCGATGAGCTGCGCAGAAAACTGATCAATAAAGAGGACTGCATCCGGATCAAAGGCGCCAGGGAGCATAACCTGCAGGGAATTGACCTGACCATTCCCCGCAACGAGCTGGTCGTCCTGACCGGCCTGTCGGGCAGCGGCAAGTCCTCCCTGGCCTTCGATACCATTTACGCGGAGGGCCAGCGCAGATATATGGAATCCCTGTCCTCCTATGCCCGTCAGTTCCTGGGCCAGATGGAAAAGCCGGACGTGGAGAAGATCGACGGTCTGTCCCCGGCCATCTCCATCGACCAGAAATCCACCAACCGCAACCCCAGATCCACGGTAGGAACTGTGACGGAGATTTACGATTACCTGCGTCTGCTCTACGCCAGGATCGGCATTCCCCACTGCCCCAAATGCGGCAGGGAGATCTCCCGTCAGACCGTGGACCAGATGGTGGACCAGGTCATGGCTCTGCCCGAGGGCACCCGCCTGCAGCTGCTGGCGCCGGTGGTCCGGGGCCGCAAGGGCGAGCACGCCAAAGTCATTGACCGGGCCCGCCGGGCCGGCTATGTCCGCCTGCGGATCGATGGCAGCCAGTATGACATTTCCGAAGACATTAAGCTGGAAAAGAACATCAAGCATAACATTGAGATCATCGTGGACCGTCTGGTGGTCCGGCCGGGCATTGAGCGGCGCCTGACCGATTCCATCGAGAACGCCCTGGGCCTGGCCGAGGGCCTCCTCCAGGTGGACGTCATCGGGGGAGAGCTGCGCCAGTTCAGCCAGAACTTCGCCTGCCCCGACTGCGGGGCCTCCATCCCCGAGATCGAGCCCAGAAGCTTTTCCTTTAACAATCCCTTCGGCGCCTGTCCCGACTGTTCGGGCCTGGGCTACCGGATGGAGTTCGATCCGGACCTGATCGTCCCGGATCCGTCCCGGTCCGTCAATGACGGGGCCATCGCGGTCCTGGGCTGGCAGTCCTGCATGAAGCCGGGATCCTTTTCCAACGCCATCCTGACCGCTCTGGCAGGAGACCTGGGCTTCAGTCTGGATACTCCCTGGGGCGAGCTGCCGGAGCCGGTCCGCCATGCCCTGATGTACGGCACCGACCGCACCGTCAATGTCCATTACAAGGGCCAGCGGGGCGAGGGCGTCTACCCCATCACTTTCGAGGGCCTGATCAGCAACGTCCAGCAGCGCTATAAAGAGACCGCTTCCGAGTACAGCAAGCACGAATATGAACAGTTCATGCGCATCACCCCCTGCCAGACCTGCAAAGGGCAGAGACTGCGGAAAGAATCCCTGGCGGTGACCGTGGGCGGCATGAACATTTATGACCTGACCTGCCTGTCCGTCGGACGGCTGCGGGACCATATCGATGGCCTGCAGCTGACGCAGACCCAGCAGATGATCGGCCGCCAGATTCTCAAGGAGATTAAAGCCCGGGTCAGCTTCCTGGTCGACGTGGGCCTGGATTACCTGACCCTGGCCAGAGCCACGGCCACCCTGTCGGGCGGCGAGGCCCAGCGGATCCGTCTGGCTACTCAGATCGGTTCCGGCCTGGTCGGCGTCTGCTATATTCTGGATGAGCCCAGCATCGGCCTCCACCAGCGGGACAACGACAAGCTGCTGCGGACCCTCAAGAACCTGCGCGACCTGTGGAATACGGTCATCGTGGTCGAACACGACGAGGACACCATGCGGGCCGCCGACTATATCATCGACATCGGACCCGGCGCCGGTTCCCATGGCGGCAGGGTGGTGGCTTCCGGAACGGCGGAGGAAATCATGCAGGTCCCCGAATCCGTGACGGGCCAGTATCTGAAAGGGGCCAAATACATCCCGGTCCCGCCGGTCCGCAGGAGGCCGGGCGGCTGGCTGACCGTGAAGGGGGCCAGGGTCAACAACCTGAAAAATATCGATGTCAGCTTCCCGCTGGGCGTCATGACTGCTGTGACCGGCGTATCCGGTTCCGGCAAGAGCTCCCTGGTCAACGAGATCCTCAACAAGCGGCTCAGCAGGGACCTGAACCGGGCCCTGACCATTCCCGGCCCTCACGACGGCATTGAAGGCATGGATCAGCTGGACAAGGTCATCAACATTGACCAGTCTCCCATCGGCCGGACGCCCCGGTCCAACCCGGCCACCTATACGGGCGTTTTCGACATGATCCGCGACCTCTTTGCCGCCACCCCGGATGCCAAAGCCAGGGGTTATACCAAAGGGCGCTTTTCCTTTAATGTCAAGGGCGGCCGCTGCGAAGCCTGCCGGGGCGACGGTATCAACCGGATCGAAATGCACTTCCTGCCGGATGTGTACGTTCCCTGCGAGGTGTGCCACGGCAAGCGCTACAACCGGGAGACCCTGGAAGTGCGCTATAAAGATAAGAACATTTACGACATCCTCAACATGACCGTGGAGGAGGCAGTGGATTTCTTTAAGAACCTGCCCGCCATCAGCCGCAAGATCCGGACCCTCTATGACGTGGGCCTGGGCTATGTCAAGCTGGGGCAGCCCTCCACCGAACTGTCCGGCGGCGAAGCACAGCGGATCAAGCTGGCGGCCGAGCTGTCCCGGCGCAGTACAGGCCGTACCATCTACATCCTGGACGAACCCACCACGGGCCTCCACTTCGATGATGTGGCCAAGCTGACCGGCATCCTCCACGCCCTGGTGGAAGGCGGCAATACGGTCGTGGTCATCGAGCATAACCTGGATGTCATCAAGACCGCCGACTATATCATTGATATGGGTCCGGAAGGCGGTGACGGGGGCGGTACGGTCATCGCCCGGGGCACGCCCGAGGAAGTGGCCCTGGACCACGGCTCCTATACAGGCTATTACATCCACAAAATGCTGGAGAAAGACCGGCAGAACCGGGAGGCGGAAAGCTGACCGGAAGTACTTGCACATCATGACGGAGAAAGACCGGCAGGACCGGAAATCAGACGGCTGACCGGAAACAGCAGGCGTATATGCAGGAAATCAGCGGATATATCTACAACATCATATACAGGAACGAAGAGAACGCCTACACCGTCTTTGAAGTGGAGACGGAAGAGGACAGGATCACCTGTGTCGGCTTCCCGCCTGCCATATCCCAGGGAGAGGGCTGCCGGCTGACCGGGGAATATACCAGCCACCAGGTCTACGGGGACCAGTTCCGGGTCCGGGACTACCGGATGGTCCCGCCGGAAACCACCCAGGCCATGTTCCGCTATCTCTCCTCCGGTGCCGTCAAGGGGATCGGGGAGGCCCTGGCCCGCCGGATCATCCGGGCCTTCGGAGAGGAAACGATCCGGATCATGAATGAGGAACCGGAGCGCCTTTCGGAGGTCAAGGGCATCAGCGACCGCAAAGCCCGGGAGATCGCTGCCCAGCTGGAGGGCAAAAAGGACCTGCAGGACGCCATGCTCTTTCTGCAGACCTACGGGATCGGCAGCCGTCAGGCCCTGAAGATCTGGAAGACTTACGGGATCCGTCTCTATTCTGTCCTCAAGGAGAACCCCTACCGGCTGGCGGAGGATATCCGGGGCATCGGTTTCCTGACGGCGGACAAAATCGCGGCCCGGCTGGGGATCCGGCCGGATTCGGAGTTCCGGATCCGCAGCGGCATCCTCTATACCATGTCCCAGGCCCTGGCGGAGGGTTCCACCTGGCTGCCCATGGAGGCGGTTCTGGCCCGGACTGCAGGCCTGCTGGACCTGCCTGCGGAGGAACTGGGGGTCCACCTGACCAACCTGATCGTGGACCGCAGGCTCCGCAGCAAAGTCAGGGAAGGTACGGCCCAGGTCTACACGGCCGCCGCCTGGCGCAAAGAACAGCAGATCGCCCGGATGCTGGCGGAGCTGGACAGCGCCCTGCCGGTGGATGGGGGAGATATGGATCCGGACAAACGGATCCGCAGGCTGGAAAAAGAAGAAGGTATCGCCCTGGACGATCTGCAGAGAAAGGCGGTACGCATGGCCGCCGACCGTACCCTGCTGCTGCTCTCGGGCGGCCCCGGGACCGGCAAAACGACCACCATCAATACGATCATCCATTATTTTGAAGCGGAGAACATGGACGTCCTGCTGGCGGCTCCCACAGGCCGGGCGGCCCGCCGCATGGCGGAGGCCACCGGACGGGAGGCCATGACCATCCACCGCCTGCTGGGCGTCCGGGGCGGTCAGGACAAAAAAGAGGACCGGCAGGAGGACCCGGCAGGGGCTTTTTCCGATTTTGAGAAAGACAGGGACAATCCTCTGGAAGCGGACGCCATCATCATAGACGAAATGTCCATGGTGGATATGTACCTGATGCACGCCCTCCTGTCCGCCATCCTGCCCGGGACCCGGCTGATCATGGTCGGGGATGTCAACCAGCTGCCCAGTGTAGGACCCGGCAATGTACTCCGCGATCTGATCAGTTCCGCCGCCTTTCCAACAGTCATGCTGGAAAAAATCTTCCGCCAGGCGGCGGAAAGCGATATTGTCATGAACGCCCACCGGATTCTGCGGGGAGAAATGCCCCGTCTGGACAACCGGAGCAGGGATTTCTTTTTTCTGGAGCGGTCGGATCCCCAGGTCATCTACAAGCACATGGTCGAACTGATGACTTCCATGCTGCCGGGCTATGTGGGCTGCCGGACGGAGGAGATCCAGGTCCTGACCCCCATGCGCAAGGGGGCCCTGGGCGTGGAAAAGCTCAATGAGGTCCTGCAGAGCGTACTCAATCCGCCCCGGCGGGGCAGGGCCGAGTATACCTTCCGGGATACGGTCTACCGGGTGGGCGACAAAGTCATGCAGACCCGCAATAATTACCAGATGGAATGGAAGATCACCGGCAATTTTGACATTGCCCTGGAACAGGGGACCGGAATCTTTAACGGGGACTGCGGCCGGATTCTGGAGATCCGGGAGCCTGCGGAGACCATGGTCGTCTGCTTTGACGATGAGAGGGTCGTGGAGTATCCCTTTTCCGATCTGGAGGATCTGGACCTGGCCTACGCGGTGACGGTCCATAAATCCCAGGGTACGGAATATCCGGCGGTCATCATGCCTCTCCTGTCCGGACCCGCCAGTCTCTTTACCAGGAATCTGCTGTATACCGCCGTGACCAGGGCCCGCCGCTGCGCCGTGCTCCTGGGCAGCCGGGATACCGTCAGGTCCATGACCGCCAATGTCAGGCATAACAGCCGGAATACAGGACTGGAGGACCGTGTCCATGAAATTACAGGCATTTACGAAGACAAAAGGGAACCGGTCACAGAACCGGTTCCTGAATCTGGCCCTGGATCTCTTTTTTCCCAGGAGATGTCCGGTCTGTGACAGGCCGGTCCGCCCCTTCGGCAGGCTGATCTGCCGGGAATGTGAGAATCTGCCGGAACGGATCGGCCGCTGCACCTGCTTTTGCTGCGGCAGGGATGTCAGGCCCGAGGAGGAATACTGCTCCAGGTGCAGCCGTGTCCGCCATATATACCGGAGAGGGGCTGCGGTATTTACCTACCGCAGCATGGCCGCCTCCATTTACCGTTTCAAATACGGCGGCCGGCGCGAATATGCCGATTATTTCGGGCGGGAAATGGCCCGGCGTCTGCGGGAACAGGCCGCCAGAGGAGTCTTTCCCAGGGCCGATCTGCTGGTGCCGGTCCCTCTTTCCCATGCCAGATACCGCCGCAGGGGATTCAACCAGGCCCGCCTTCTGGCCGATGTGATCGCCCGGGATACCGGGATTCCGGTCCGGGAGGACCTGCTGCGCAGGGACGGAGAGACCGCTCCCATGAAAGGGATGACGGCTGCGGCCCGGTACAAAAATTTGAAAAAGGCTTTTCATGTATATGGAAATGATGTAAACTTAAAGTCGATTATGCTCATTGATGACATCTATACGACCGGCGCCACCATGGACGCCTGTGCGTCCCGGCTGATGGAAGCGGGAGCCCGCTCCGTCTGTTTTCTGACGCTGGCCATTGGAGAAAACCCCTTATGTTAAATACTGAAAAAATCGCAGTCATGACAAAGGCGGCCATTTATGAGGAAAAAGAGGGCCTGCAGGATGACAGGATCGTCTCTTATTTTGAGACTGACTACCTGCTCAAGGGTTTATTCGGATCTCTGATTACCTACACAGTGGCTTTTTTTGTCATATTTATGCTATATGCAGCGTATCATTTCGAGGACCTGGTCCTGCTTCTGTATTCGGATGCCCTGACGCCTTTTCTCTGGTCGGCCCTCCGGATCTATCTGACCTGTCTGGTACCTTTCCTGCTGGTCACATTCCTGATCTACCTGGTCCGCTATCATCAGACAAGAGAAAAAGTCAGCAGCTACCGCCGTATGCTGGAAACACTGGCTGACGGAAACGAGGAAGAAAAAGCATGAACATTGCGGCATTATACGAAATCCGAAGAAAAATACAGGACTATATCATGAAGTATGAGTATATTCTGAAGCCGGCAGGGAAATTCCTGCTCAGTCTCGTACTTCTGTTCATTATTAAAGGTGACATCGGCTATAACGCCATACTGTGCAATTCCCTGCTCCTTGTCATCATTTCCCTGGTCTGCGCCCTGGTCCCGGTGGGCTTTATTTCCGCGATCATAGGGCTGGTCATCCTGGGACATCTGTACAGGCTTTCACTGGAGTCTGCCGTCATGGGGGCGGTCGTGCTCCTGCTGATCTTCCTTCTGTATTTCAGATTCTCTCCCAGGGATGTGCTGCTGCTCCTGCTGACACCGCTGGCCATCAAGCTCAATATCCATTACGCCCTGCCGGTAGCGGCAGGCCTGCTCTGCGCCCCCACAGCGGCGGCGCCGGTAGCCATCGGCGTCCTGGTGACCGGTTTCCTGGAAAAGATTACGGCCAATGAGATCCTGCTTTCAGGCGGCGGCGAAGTCGGCCGCGCCACTCTGCTCAAGCTTCGTTTCCTGATCGATACTATGGTGCAGAACCACCGCATGTGGGTCACGGCACTGGTATTCGTGCTGACCACGATCATCGTGTACGCGATCCGCAGGCTGGCTATCAGCAACGCCTGGCTCCTGGCGATTATCGCGGGCACTCTGGCGCAGGTGATCGGGCTGACAGCCGGCAGCAGCCGTTTCGGTGCCCGGCTGGACGGCGCAGCCCTTTTCATGGGCCTGATGATGTCCCTGCTCATTGAGTGGGCCATCATGTTCATGAAGTTCAATGTCGATTACAGGCTGATCGAAAGCGTCCAGTTCGAGGACGATGACTATTACTATTTCGTAAAAGCGGTCCCCAAGGTCACGGTCCCCGGGGAGGACGGCCTTTTACCCGCCGGCAGCCTTTCCGAGACAACTGCGGACCTGAAGAACCAGTTCGTCAAACACAGACCCGGCGGCCGGAAACACCAGGCTGGCGGGAGAGCCTAAAAGTCTTAAGCACCCTGGAATGCAGTAAGCGGCAGCCCCGGCTCCTGCGGAGCCGGCCGGCGGCCTGAGGGGACGGAATTATTTATGCAGCGCTGGTTTTCTATTCTCCAGAACTTTTTTTCCACATTTCATATGCCTGTCCTGCGTATTTCCGATGTCGTGGAGGTATGCATCATTGCTTTCCTGATCTACCACATCCTGGCCTGGGTCAAGAATACCAGGGCATGGTCTCTGCTCATGGGCGTCCTTGTAATCGCTGCTTTTGTGATTCTGGCCGCTCTTTTTAACATGACCACCATTCTCTGGATCGTCCGGAATGTCATGGGAACGGCTGTTATCGCGATGGTCGTCATCCTGCAGCCGGAGCTGAGAAACGCCATAGAGGAGCTGGGGCAGCGCAATATCCTCAGTTCCTTAGTCCTGTATGAGCCGGACAGGAAGCCGGAGGGCCGCTTTTCCGACCAGACCGTTTCGGAGATCATTACAGCCTGCCTGCAGATGGCCAAAGTCAAGACCGGCGCCCTGATCGTGGTCCAGAACAAGATCGTACTCAACGAATACAAGCGTCTGGGCATCGATGTGGACGGCATCGTGACCAGCCAGCTGCTGATCAATATTTTTGAAAAGAACACCCCGCTCCATGACGGGGCTGTCATTATTGTGGGAGACAGGGTCGCTTCGGCCACCTGTTACCTGCCCCTGTCTGAAAACAAGATGGACAAAGAGCTGGGAACCCGCCACAGAGCCGGTGTGGGCATATCTGAGGTATCGGATTCGCTGACCTTTATCGTGTCTGAGGAGACCGGAGAGATCAGTATGGCCATGCGCGGGAACCTGCGCCGGGGCGTCACCGAAGCGGAAATGAGGGAGGCACTGATCCGCCTGCAGGATAAAGAAGAAAGCGAGGAGAAACGGTCCTTTATTCCCTTATGGAAAGGAACAGGCAGTCATGAAAAAGATAAAAGAGATGATTCTGAATGATTTCGGACTGAAGGTCTTCTCTGTGGTCTCCGCCGCGATCCTCTGGCTTCTGGTCACCAGCTTTAATGATCCGATCACGACCATGCAGGTCATGAACGTGACCGTCAAACTGCAGCATACCAACCTGATCACGGATCAGAATGAAGTCTTTTCCGTTGAGGATGATTCCGATATCATTCCTGTCGTGACCATCACGGCACCCAGATCGATCGTAGACAATATCAAGGCGGATAATGTCATCGCTACCGCGGATGTAGCCAACATGCAGGAGGACGGGAGCATTCCCATCACCCTGACCACCAATGTCTACAGCAGAGATATTACCAGTATCCGGGGCAGCACCGAGTATGTCCGCCTGCGGATCGAAGACAGCAGTACCAAGACCCTGACCCTGGGCGTGGATACAACGGGCCAGCCTGCGGAGGGCTATATTCTGGGTTCGGTACAGCCGGAACAGAACCAGATCCGGATCAGCGGGGCCAGGTCCCTGGTCTCCTCTGTGGATCAGGCCAGAGTCACCGTCGATGTGACAGATGCCGCGGACAATATCAGTACTTATGTAGAAGTTCTTCTTTACAATAACGAAGGAGATACGGTCGCTTCCACCCATCTGACCATGAATCTGTATTCTGTCAAGGTCAATGCGGAAATCCTGCCGGTCGCGGAGATACCGGTCACCTGGTCCGTCAGAGGGGAACCGGCCGAGGGATATGAACTGACCGGAGAGGCTTCTGTCGCGCCGGATACAGTCCTGGTGGCTGCGCCTGAAAAGGTGCTGAAAAAGGTAGACGCCATTGAGATTCCGGCCGGCCAGCTCAATATCACCGGTCTGACATCAGACCTGACCAAGACAGTGAACATCGCCGATTATCTGCCGGACGGCGTCAGGCTGGCCGACAGCAGCTTTGATGGCAGAGTCACGGTATTTATAGGTATCCGCAAGAGCGCGGAGGAAACGGAAGACGAAGAAGACTGACGGAACATACACAGCCGGAGAGGTGTCAATATGGTAAGTATAAAGATCCAAATCACAGACCCTGCCGGTCTGCATCTGGGGCCGGCAGAGAAAATCTGCAGGAAGGCGCTGGGATACCAGTCCCGCTGCAGCCTGCGCAATAAGGAAACGACTGCCAATGCCAAGAGCGTATTGGGGGTTCTGGGGGCCTGCGTCAGGAACGGAGATGTCATCGAGATCATCTGTGAAGGCAGTGACGAGCAGGAAGCGCTGGCAGCGCTGGCAGACCTGGTCCGGCAGCAGCTGTGCGGCGGCTGAAAACCGGCCCGGAGTATAAAAAGACATGAGCGGCCGGTCCCGTTTCCGGGACCGGCTGTTTTCATCTTCTGCGGACCGGCAGCTGCTTCCGGGACATCAGCGGAAAGCGAGGCACAATGGACAGAGAAAAATTAAAAGAGTTACGGATCCGGATACCGGACAGGGCAGCCGTGATCCTGGATACCATTCATAAAGCGGGCTATGAAGCCTATGTGGTGGGCGGCTGTGTCCGTGACGCCATCATGGGACGGGAGCCCCATGACTGGGATATTACCACTTCCGCGGAGCCCGGACAGGTCAAAGCGCTTTTTGCAAGGACCATTGATACCGGTCTCCAGCACGGAACCGTGACGGTCATGCAGGGCCATGAGGGCTTTGAAGTGACCACCTACCGTATTGACGGCAAATATGAGGACGGCAGACATCCCAGTGAGGTAGTCTTTACCCGCAGTCTGCGGGAGGACCTGCAGAGGCGGGATTTCACCATCAACGCCATGGCCTATAACGGGCAGGAAGGCGTCGTGGATCTGTTCGGCGGCCTGGAGGATCTGGAGAAAGGCCTGATCCGGGCGGTGGGAGATCCCCGTCAACGCTTCTCCGAGGATGCCCTGCGGATCATGCGGGCCGTCCGTTTCGCGGCTGTTTTCGGCTTTGCCATTGAGGATGAGACCCGGGCGGCCATGGAGGAGATCGCCCCCAATCTGGACAGGATCAGCGCGGAAAGAATCAATGCGGAGCTGACAAAGCTCCTGGTATCTCCGCATCCCGAACTGCTTCGCACGGCCTATGAGGCAGGCCTGACAGCCCGTTTTCTGCCTGAGCTCGACCGCTGCATGGAGACGGACCAGAACAACCCCCACCACTGCTATACGGTCGGCGAGCATACCATCCGTACTGTGCAGGCTGTCCGGCCCGATAAAGTGCTCCGGCTGGCCATGCTGCTGCATGACATTGGCAAACCGGTATGCAAAACGACGGATGAAGCGGGGATCGATCATTTCTATGGGCATCCGGACAAAGGAGCCCGGATGGCGGACGGGATCCTGCGCAGGCTCAAATATGATAATGATACCCGGGAGAAAGTCATACGCCTGGTCAGATACCATGACCGGTCCATGGAGACCAGTCCCGGCGGGATCCGGAAAGCGATGGCTTTTTACGGCACCGACCTGTTTCCGCTCCTGATGGAAGTCAAGGAAGCGGATGTTTCCGCCCAGAGCATGTATCAAAGGGAGGAAAAGATGGAAGTGATCGCCCGCTGGAAGGAGCTTTACCGCCGGATCCGGGAGGCCGGTGACTGTGTCAGTCTCAAAGACATGGCGGTCAACGGAAATGACCTGATTGAAGCCGGCATGGCGCCCGGCCGGGAACTGGGAGCCGTTCTGCAGGCCATGTTTGAGGAAGTGCTGGTCCATCCGGAACATAATGACAGGGACTACCTGATGGAGCATTTCGCTATTATTTCTTGACAATTACATGGAAACCTACTATAAATACATATGTATCTCAGAGAAAAATAACAGGCCATCCGGTCTGAAGGAGGAAGTTCATGAACAAGGCAGAATTTATTGCAGAATTAGCTAACAACTCTGGATTAAGCAAGAAAGACGCTGAGGCGGTATTAAAAGCTTTTGTTAAGACAGTAGAAGATGAGCTCAGGAAGGGCGGCAAGGTACAGATCGTAGGATTCGGTACTTTTGAAGTCAGCGAAAGAGCTGCCAGAGACGGCAGAAACCCCAGGACCGGCGAAGTCATGAAGATTGAAGCCACCAAAGCTCCCAAGTTCAAGGCCGGCAAGTCTCTGAAAGACGCCATCAACGCCTGAACCTTCTGTTTCTGAAATGGTTGATCTCTGGCCCGGAGTTTCTCCGGGTCAGTTTTCGTTTACGGACAGATTTTTCTTTCAGCGCAGTCATCCTGTTCGGACAGGGCTGCTTTTCAACGCAGTCATCCTGACCGGCCAGGACCGTTTTTCAGCGCAGTCATCCTGTCCGGCCAGGTCTTTCTTTCATCACAGTCATCCTGTCCGGGCCGGATCTCTCCGGGAGTGCGCCCGGCGGAAAGGAGTTATCCCATGAGATTAGATAAATATCTGAAGGTTTCCAGACTGATCAAACGGCGTACCGTTGCCAATGAAGCCTGTGACAACGGCAGGGTCATGCTGAATGGCAAAGTTGCCAGGGCTTCCGCAGATGTCAAAGTCGGAGACAGGATCGAGATAACCTTCGGAAATAAGACGGTCTGTGTCGAAGTCCTGCAGGTCCAGGATTCGACCAAAAAGGAAATGGCCGCGGAAATGTATAAATATTGCTGAAATCCCGCTTCATGACAGCGGAAGGCGATTTCATGCCTTCAGTCTTGACGCGGACAGGGATTCTTGAAATAATAAAAATGCGAAAGGCCTGCGGGCCCGCATTTTTACGGAGGATACTGCGATGGCGGAAAACAGATCCAGCCGGCGGAACCGGCAGAATCGCCTCAGCATGATCCTGGCAGTACTGGTCGTAGCCATCCTGTTTGTTGCCGTGTATATCAACGGCAGTTCCATGAGAAAGGAACTTGAAGAGAATCAGGATCGGATCGTCAGGCTGAAACAGGAGATCGAAGAGGAAGAGCTGCGTTCCAAGAGCATAGAAGAATATCGCGCTTATACAGAGACGGATCAGTTCATCGAGCAGATCGCCCGTGAGAAACTGGGGCTCTTATACGAGGGAGAGACCATATTCCGGGAATCCGATTGATCGTACCCTTCCGCCAGGAGAACGCGTAAGGGCAGATGATGTATGCCCGTTGATTATGAATAAGACAGGAGGCTGCCGGGCCAGCGAATATGACAGCTGTACAGGAGGATCGTTTGCCGGTCCGGTACAGAGATGCCGAAGCTGGCGGGCAGCCCTTTTTAACCGATTTTCAGTTGTCAGTGACAGCGCGCGGCAGCGCCCTGTCAGCGGGGGCCGCAGCGGCCCGGCGTCGGAAAAAGATGAATGAATTCGAAAACAGAATCAGAAACAGGATCTCCGCGCTGGAGATGCTGCCGCCCCGGGGCGGCCGGGTCCTGGCCGGCGTATCCGGCGGCGCGGATTCCGTCTGTCTGCTGCTGGTGCTGGCGGCTCTGCGGGAGGAACTGGATTTTGACCTCCGGGCCATCCATATCCATCACGGGCTGCGGGAGCGTGCCGGGGAAGATCTGATCTTTACCAAAGACCTGTGTGCCGGTCTGCAGGTTCCCTGCAGGATCGAATATGTGGACGCGGCAGATTACGCGGCCGGTCATAGCCTGGGGGTGGAAGAGGCATGCCGGATCCTCCGTTATCAGTGCTTTGAACAGGCGTGTCTGGAATGGGAAGCGGAGGAGCCGGGCCCCGACGGACAGGCTCGGTCCTGCAGGATCGCGGTCGCCCATCACATGGAGGACCAGGCGGAGACCATACTTTTTCATATCTGCAGAGGCAGTTCCATAGCCGGACTGCGGGGCATGCTGCCGGTGTCCGGCAGGCTGATCCGTCCTTTACTGGATGAGACCAGAGACCGGATCGAGACCTATCTGCGGGAAAAGAGGCAGACCTGGCGGACAGATGAGACCAACCTGGATCCTTCCTATACCAGGAACCGTCTGCGCCTGCAGATCCTGCCCCTGCTGGAACAGTATGTGAATCCCGCCGCCCTGCGCCATCTGGCAAGGCTGGGGACGGAAGCGGCCCGGACGGAGGAGTATCTGGCCGCGCGGACAGAAGAGGCGCTGGACAGATGCCGGATTCCCGCGGAAGGAGATTCCGGAACAGACCGGCGCCGCAATGATAACAGGACAGGTGTTTTTGTCAGCCGTCTGCTGCAGGAACCCGGACTTTTACAGCAGCGGATCCTTTACCTTCTGCTGACCGGGGCAGCCGGCAGAAAAAAGGATATCGGAGAGGTCCATATCCTGGCCCTCCTGAAACTGGCCCGTACCCCGGGCAGCGGCAGGCTGGATCTGCCGGCCGGCGTGACGGCCCTGAAAAGCTACGACAGGCTGGTCTTCCGGGGGCCGGGGACAGAAGCAGCCGGAACGGATCCGGAGAGCGGCCTCCTGGACAGGGATACGGGCCTGCCGGTTTCGGAAGAAGCCTACCAGGTGACGGTCTTTCCCTTCAGCGGGGACATGGGCTCTATTCCCCGAAATGAGTATACGAATTGGGTCGATTATGATAAAATAACTACGCTTCCCGTTTTCAGGAAAAGACGGGAAGGGGACAGGATCACCATCCTGGCTGACGGAAGGAGCAAGAAGCTGGCCAGAGTGATGATCGACGCCCATATACCGGCGGCTGTCAGGGAACGGATCGTGATGCCGGCCCTGGGACAGGAGATCCTCTGGCTGCCAGGAATCAGCGCCAGCCAGATTTACAGGATTACACCGGAAACGAAAAACATCATGCAGATCACTGTAAAGGGAGGGAATGAAAGTGGCTGATAAGATTGAGGTTTTAATCAGTAAAGAAGCGGTAGACAAGAGGATCAGCGAGCTGGCAGAGCAGATCTCAAAAGATTACGAGGGCAAAGAGGTCCATATGATCGGCGTCCTCAAGGGAGCGGCCTTCTTTATGAGCGCGCTGGCCCAGAAGCTGACTGTACCGGTATCGCTGGACTATATGTGCGTTTCCAGCTATGGCAGTTCCACCAAGTCCAGCGGCATTGTCAAAATCGTCAAGGATCTGGATGAACCGCTCATGGGCAAGGATGTCCTGATCGCTGAGGATATCATCGATTCCGGCCGGACCCTGAACTATCTGAAGGAACTGTTCCGGGACAGGGGCGCCGCCAGCCTCAGGATCTGCACACTGCTCAACAAGCCGGAACGCAGAGTCGTCGAAATGGATGTTGACTATATCGGCTTTGATATTCCGGACAAATTTGTAGTCGGCTGGGGCATGGATTACGACCAGCTGTACAGAAACCTTCCCTATATCGGTGTGGTAACACCGGATGCGAAAGCGTAATTCCGAGATTCGCGCAGGCCTTGCCGCGGCCGCGGACACGCGGGCGGCAGCCGTATCAGCGCAGATAAATCAGAGGTAAAACAGTTTGAACAACGGAACAACAGGAAATAACAGAAACAGAGGCGTTTCCATTATTACGATGATCCTTTTCCTGGTCGTTATCTTCTGGCTCGTACGAGGGTCCTTCGTAAGCAGCCGGGGATCCTATACCATGGGGGATTTCAACAGGGATCTGGAACAGAAGAATGTGGAAGGCGTGGTGATCGCGCCCAACAGAGAAACGCCGACCGGTTCTGCCATCATCACCATGAAGGATGGGACGGAAAAGGTACTGTATGTGACGGACGTGAAAGAAGCGGAGAAACAGGCCAGGGACTATGGGCTGGATCCGGAGGTCCGGGACATACCGCCGGACAACAGCTTCCTGACCAGTATCATGCCCATGATCCTGATCGCGGTCCTGTGCATCTTCTTCTTCCATATGATGACCAACCAGGGCGGAGCCGGCAACGCCAATAACAAGATGATGAACTTCGGCAAGAGCAAGGCCAAACGGTCCGAGGGCGACAGGGTCACTCTGGACGATGTGGCCGGTCTGCAGGAGGAAAAGGAAGATCTGGCGGAAATCATCGATTTCCTCCGGGATCCTGTCAAATACACCAAAGTCGGCGCCCGGATCCCCAAGGGCGTTCTGCTGGAAGGCGTTCCCGGAACCGGTAAGACTTTGCTGGCCAAGGCAGTTGCGGGAGAGGCAAAAGTGCCTTTCTTCAGCATTTCCGGTTCGGATTTTGTCGAGATGTTCGTCGGCGTCGGCGCTTCCCGTGTCAGAGACATGTTTGATGAGGCCAAAAAGAACGCCCCCTGTATCGTATTCATCGATGAGATCGACGCGGTCGCCCGGCGCAGAGGCACCGGACTGGGCGGTTCCCATGATGAGCGTGAGCAGACCCTCAACCAGCTGCTGGTCGAGATGGATGGTTTCGGCGTCAACGAAGGCATCATCGTCATGGCGGCGACCAACCGGGCCGATATCCTGGATCCCGCCATTCTGCGTCCCGGACGTTTTGACAGAAAGATCTCTGTCGGAAGACCGGATGTAAAAGGCCGCGAGGAAATCCTCAAGGTCCATGCCAGAGGCAAGCCCCTGGCGGAAGACGTCAATCTGCAGGAGGTGGCCAGAACGACAGCAGGCTTTACAGGCGCGGATCTGGAGAACCTGCTCAATGAAGCCGCGATCATGGCAGCCAAGGCGGACCGGTCTTACATTGTTCAGGAGGATATCAAATCGGCCTTTATAAAGGTCGGCATCGGTGATGAGAAGAAGAGCCATGTCATTTCCGATAAGGAAAAACGGATCACGGCTTTCCATGAGACCGGCCACGCCATTTTGTTCCATGAGCTGGACGAGGTCGGCAATGTCTATACCATTTCCGTCATTCCGACCGGTCTGGGCGCGGGCGGTTATACCATGCCGCTGCCGGAGAAGGATGAGATGTACCTGACCAGGAACCATATGCTGCAGGAGATCATGGTGGATCTGGGCGGCCGGATCGCGGAAGAGCTGGTCCTGGATGACATTACCACCGGCGCTTCCAACGATATCCAGAAGGCGACGGCCATGGCCCGCCAGATGGTCACCCGTTACGGTATGTCCGCCAGGATCGGCACCATCAACTACGAGCAGGAAGCGGAAAATGTTTTCCTGGGATATGACCTGGGCCACGAAAGCCGCCACAGCGAATATATCTCCGGTGAGATCGACAAGGAAGTCAAGCTCATCATCGATGAGTGCTATAAGAAGGCCAAGGAGATCATCAAGGCCAACGAAGACATCCTTTACCGCGCCGCGGAGCTCCTGATCGAGAAGGAGAAACTTACAGGCGCCGAATTCGAAGCCCTCTTTGCGGAACGGAACAACAGCCTTGCCGGCCTGACAGGATCGGTCTGATCCCGGCCGGACGGCAGCAAAAGAAAACCGAAGACCTGCGGGACCGCCTGACATGCGGAGCCCCGCAGGTCTTTTTGTGTCCGGAATCTCGAATCAATAGAAGATTTATACGGATATGGCTGTGATATTTTGGTCAGTATTGGCGGAGACAGATGTAAAAACCACGGAAAAGCTGAAATTTCAACAAAAAAGACAAGCGCCTATTGTGAAGTTTGTGAAAAGTAGGCATTTACCATTCGGGCAGGGCATGGTACTATACTACATGTAACCCCCCAATACATTATAAGTTTTTTGCTATACCCCATAAGAAGATTATTCTTCTCTGAAAAAGACAGTTCCCCCAAGCGCTGTCTTTTTTTAGTGCCCAAAATCATATATAATCAGGGTGGCAAACGACCTCAGAGGTGACGGACGCCCCCTGGCAGGCGGCCTCGGCAAGCGACCTCAGAGGTGGCGGACCAATCCCCTGGTAAGCGACCTCAGAGGTGACGGACCAATCCCACTGAAAGCGATGGATGACCAGATTATGTACACACAAGCGATTTTTTCGTCACAGTCACCCGATTACCTGATCCCTTTTCAGCCCGATACCGGTGATACCGTAAAAGTACGCCTGAGGACCCGGAAAGAGGACAGGATTCAATGCGTTCTTGTTATAGATGACGGGCAGGAGGAGAAGAAAATCCCCATGACAGCTGATCTGACCCTGAAAACAGATCAGCTTTTTTTGTGGTACGCGGCGGAGTTCCGGCTGGGCCGGACACCCCTGCACTATTATTTCGAGATAACAGCAAACGAGCTCACAGCAAACGAGCTCACAGCAAACGAGCTCAGAGCTGACGGGCAAGGTGGTACAGCAAACGAGCTCAGAGCTGACGGGCAAGGTGGTACAGCAAACGACCTTAGAGCTCACGAGCAACCTGCAGCAAACGAGCTCAGAGCTCACGGGCGACCTGGACCTGAAACGGTGCTTTATTACGGAAGAAGGGGATTTTTTACAAAGACAGAGGCCCGGGAGGCAGCAGACGACCAGCAAACGAGCTCAGAGGTGGCGAACCAAGAGGTGGCGAACCAACAGCAAACGAGCTCAGAGGTGGCGAACGAGGTGGCAAACGACCTCAGAGGTGACGAACGCCCCCAGGTGAAGCAAACGAGCTCAGAGGTGGCGAACGGGGTGGCGAACCAGCAAACGAGCTCAGAGGTGGCAAGCGACCCGGCAAGTGACCCCAGAGGTGGCGAACGTCCCCGGCCTGCCGACCTGTTTGAGATCGTGCCGGGACTGCAGGTGCCCCTGTGGCCGGCCGGCTGCGTCATGTATCAGATCTTCGTGGACCGTTTCCGCAACGGGGACCGGTCTAACGATGTCCTGACGGATGAATATAACTACTGCGGCGGCAACGTGGTCCGGATTGAGGACTGGAACCAGCTGCCGGCCCCCAATGACGTCCGGGAGTTCTACGGCGGTGACCTGCAGGGGGTCATGGACAAGCTGGATTATCTGCGGGACCTGGGTATCCAGGCCATTTATTTTAATCCCCTCTTTGTCTCGCCGTCCAATCACAAATACGACACCCAGGACTATGACCATGTCGACCCTCATTTCGGCAGGATCGTCCGGGACGCGGGGCCGCTGCTGAAAGATGGAGACTACCGGAACATCCATGCCGGCAGATATATTACCAGGACGACAGACCCTGCCAACCTGGAGGCTTCTGACCGCCTGCTGGCCGAACTGATCGGTCAGGCGCATGCCAGAGGGATCCGGGTCATCCTGGATGGTGTCTTCAACCATTGCGGTTCCTTCCACAAATGGATGGATAAAGAGCATATTTATGAAACGGCCGCCGCTTCCCGCAAAAAAAAGAAAAAAACAAAAAAGGGAGCCTATATATCAAAGAACTCTCCCTGGCATGACTATTTTGACTTCCTGGAAGAGGACTGGCCGGACAACTGGCATTATGACGGCTGGTGGGGAATCGATACCCTGCCCAAACTGAATTACGAAGCCTCGGAGGAACTGCAGGAGAAGATTCTGACCATCGGGAAAAAATGGGTCTCCCCGCCCTACAACGCGGACGGATGGAGGCTGGATGTGGCAGCTGATCTGGGCCATTCCCCCGCCTTCAACCATGACTTCTGGCAGAGGTTCCGGCAGGCCGTCCGGGAAGCCAATCCGCAGGCCGTTGTCCTGGCTGAAAACTACTGCGAATCGGAGAAATGGCTGCGCGCCGGCGACTGGGATACCATTATGAACTACGAAGGCTTTATGGATCCCCTGACCTGGTTCCTGACCGGCATGGAAAAGCACAACGACCAGTACCGGGAAGACCTTTATAACAACGCCGACGCTTTCTGGGAGGGAGTGCTCTACCGGAATAAGGAAGCCATGCCGCTGCCGTCCGCCTATATCAGTATGAACCAGCTGTCCAACC
Organism: uncultured Lachnospiraceae bacterium; assembly: GCA_902789735.1. Lineage (GTDB taxonomy): Bacteria > Bacillota > Clostridia > Lachnospirales > Lachnospiraceae > CAG-791. Next base: position 2,110 of record CADAOZ010000005.1, on the reverse strand, counting down.
ATGACCATTCCCGTTTCCTGACAAGGACCGGTCAGAAAACAGGCCGCCTCCATGATCTGGGATCGGAAGCGGCGTCACAGGGTGTCAGGCCGGCTGTCATGCGGGAAGCGGTCATTGTGCAGATGACCTGGCCCGGCGCCCCGACTCTTTACTACGGGGACGAAGCCGGCCTCTGCGGATTCACGGATCCTGACAACCGCAGGCCTTTTCCCTGGGGCCTTGAGGACCGGCATATGCTTGCCTTCCATAAAGACATCATCGCCCTGCATCACCGTTATCCCTGCCTGGCCCGGGGAACGGTCTATCCCCTGGCCGGTGAGGAAGGCCTGATCGCCTACGGCCGGAATATCCTGCAGGATAAGAACAGCCTGGTAATCGTCCTCAACAATAACGAGCGGGCCAAACTGGTCCGGCTGCCTGTCTGCAGCGCAGGGTTTCCATTAACGGGAAAGGCTGAGATCATATTCTGCTCGGATGAGAAAGGATACGATCCCAATCCGGGCCGCTTCGTGCCCATCCTGCAGGGAAAAGTCACCCTGATCCTGCCGGCCCGCGGCGCATGGATCCTGCGAGCTCGGTAACAGCAGTCATAGTATAACCCTGATCCTGCCAGCCCGCGGCGCATGGATCCTGCGGGCTCTGTAGCAGCGGGAAACAGGGCATTGTATTATCTGCGCCGGACTTCCATACCTGCGGCATAAATCAAAAAATGAACGGGGCAATCAGAAATGTCCCGGAAATGTCCCATAAATATTCCATAAAAAATCAAAAAAACACCCCCCGGATGTAATATCCGGGGGGTGTCTGCTGTCTAAACAGCGGTCAGATCTAAATATTCAGATTCAAGCCTTGCCTTCGGAACCGAAGATGTCGATCTTCTCTTTGACCATGTCTGTGATTGCCTGTGCGCCGGGAGCCAGGAGCTTACGAGGGTCAAAGCCTTTGCCCTTCTGATCCTTGCCTTCTTCGATATACTTTCTGGTTGCTGCTGCGAATGCAAGCTGGCACTCAGTGTTAACATTGATCTTAGCAACGCCCATGGAGATGGCTTTCTTGATCTGATCTTCCGGAATACCGGAGCCGCCGTGCAGTACGAGAGGCATATCACCGATCTTCGCTTTGATTGCTTCAAGAACGTCGAACTGAAGTCCTGTCCATCCTTCGGGATATACGCCGTGGATGTTGCCGATGCCTGCTGCCAGCATTGTGATGCCCAGATCAGCGATCTGCTTGCACTCATCAGGATCTGCACATTCGCCCGCGCCTACAACACCGTCTTCTTCGCCGCCGATCGCGCCGACTTCCGCTTCCAGAGAAAGGCCCTTCTCAGCGCAGACCTTAGCCAGCTCTGCGGTCTTAGCCAGGTTCTCTTCGATCGGAAGATGGGAACCGTCAAACATGATGGAGGAGAATCCTGCCTCGATGCACTTGTAAGCGCCGTCATATGAACCATGGTCCAGATGCAGAGCTACGGGAACAGTGATGCCCTGTACTTCCATTACATTGTTGACCATGTCTGCTACGTTCTTGTAGCCGCTCATGTACTTGCCGGCACCCTCAGATACCTGAACGATGATAGGAGAGTTCTTCTCCTGGGCGCCTTTCAGAACAGCCTTTGTCCACTCAAGGTTGTTCAGGTTGATTGCAGGAACTGCGTAGTGGCCTGCTACAGCCTTCTCGAGCATTTCTTTTGCAGATACTAATGCCATTTGTTTTTCCTCCTTAATTTAAGGTTATTGGTGTAGCTCCTTTGTCATATGGGAACTGTCTAACCACATAGTTAGCTCTTCTCCATATTATATAGTAGAAATGAGTAAAATAAAAGAGAAATAAGTTCTTTTTTTGGACAAAATAGCTATGACTGAAGGACCATGATTGTTCGGGACATATACTCACGGCAGCCCTTCTGCCCCGGTTCAGCTTCGCGATGCAGCTGAAACAGGGTGGGATTTCCGATGCAGACAGGTTACATAGATCCGTTTTAAATCGCTGTTTGCAACAATAATTTAGTGCTGAAGTGAAAAGTTTATTTCCACTCTGAAAAACGCGTTCTGAGGAGTGGCGTTTACTCTTTCAGAAAGAGGTATTTGCTACTATTTATATGCACAAG
>CADAOZ010000004.1 GCA_902789735.1 uncultured Lachnospiraceae bacterium | reverse complement strand
ATATTGCCAGGATCTAATCCCAACCTTTTTATGACGAGGGCCTATATTTACAAGCTTAATATAAAAAGGTTGGGTATAGACAAGAAGTTGGTATTATTTCCGCAGCCTCTTCCCACAGGTCTTTCGCGGCCGCGTACAGTATTTCGGAAAATTTCATCAGATCTTCCTTCATTTCTTCGCGATGATGGCGACATATCCGCCGCTCTTGTAGCCTTCCGAAACTTCTTCCGGCTCTTCGTTGGTATAGAGAGGGTTTTTGACCAGTGTCTGATAAAATTCAAAGTCTTTGATGCCGAGGTTTTTAAGTACTTCGATCTTTTCTTCAGTGGAATGCCAAACGCCGGAGGAAGCCAGGGCCAGCGGATAAGGCAGTTCCGGCATGGTGCCTTCCAGATAGGGATGGTCATAGGTGCCCAGGCTCTTGCCCAGAAGGTACATGAAACCGAAGGCGCTTTCTTTGGGCACATCGAGCAGGATCAGCTTTCCGCCTTCCACGAGGGCCCGCAGGCTCTTCTTATAGACCGGCGTCAGGTCTTCCATATAGCTGGAGCTGCCGTTGAAGTAGATGATGTCATAGGTGTTCTCCGGAAGATCCACGTCTTCGATCATGCCGTATTTAATGACATTCACGCCGCGTTTTTCCGCGATTTTACCCATGTCTTCGGAAGGCTCGATGCCCTCGACATTGCTGCAGTCGATATAGCTTTCGAACAGGCCGCTGCCGCAGCCGACAGACAGAAGTCTTTTTCCTTCAATGTTTCCCAGTACCTTCAGGAAAAGCCTGAGTTCGCTGGTAAAAAGCTTATCATTTTTCATGAACCATTCATCATACTGGTCCGCGTATCCGTCAAATTTCTGTTTTACATCCATTCCCATTTCATACCTCCTTACAGATCGCGAAGTTGTGCATCAGCGGTCCGGATCCCTTACCGAGATCGAGCATCGCTGACAGCGCGCCGGACAGATAACTTTTGGCGCGTTTTACGGATTCTGTCAGATCGTAACCCTTGGCCAGATTGGACGCGATGGCGCTGGAAAGCGTGCATCCTGTCCCGTGGGTATTCGGATTACTGATCCGGTTTCCTCGGATCCATACAGGAGCTTCGTTTCCGGCTCCCGCAAGGACATCATTCGCGTCGTTGATGCTGTGGCCGCCTTTGACAAGCACAGCGCATCCGTAACGCTCGAATAAGAGCTGCGCAGCCTTCTCCATATCGGATTCATTCTGAATGGTCATACCGGAAAGGATCTCCGCTTCCGGGATATTGGGTGTAATCACAGTGGCAAGGGGCAGAAGCCTGGCGGTCAGTGTCTCCACTGCGGCGTCTTCTATGAGACGGGCTCCGCTCGTCGCGACCATAACAGGATCCACGACGATGTTCTTTGCGCTGTAGTGTGCCAGCCGGTCCGCAATCACTTCGATGAGAGCGGAAGATGAGACCATTCCTATTTTCACTGCGTCGGGAAAAATATCCTCAAAGACCGCGTCAATCTGTTTGGCCAGAAATTCGGGAGTTACCTCCATTATGCCTGTTACGCCGGTGGTGTTCTGTGCAGTAAGTGCTGTAACAGCGCTCATTGCGTAAACTCCATTCATGGTCATCGTTTTGATGTCTGCCTGAATGCCGGCGCCTCCGCAGGAATCGGAGCCTGCGATTGTCAATGCTTTTTTCATATGAAATCTCCTCTCTATTGTCTAAGCATTCACTTTTGTAGAGCGACAGAGAGTGGTGCCCCCGGTCTGCCGCTGGTACTGCGTTATTATGTTTTATAAACTAAGGTCTGCACTAAAGACATTGCTCACTTTTGAACTGTTTCGGCAATGACTTTTTTGAGCGCGGAGGCGGCTTCCCGGATATCCTTCTGGGCATAGATCGCGCTGATCACGGCGATTCCGCAGATGCCGGTGCCCGCCAGTTCCGGTGTATTCTCCAGCGTGATTCCTCCGATTGCCACGACCGGAATCGAAACCGCTTCACAGATCGCCTTGAGCGTTTCAAAGGGTACATCGACCGCGTCATCTTTAGATCCGGTCGGGAATACCGCGCCGACGCCCAGGTAATCCGCGCCCTGCTGTTCGGCAAGAACAGCCTGTTCGACCGTCTGGGCAGAAACTCCCAGAATCTTATCCGGCCCGATCAAAGCGCGTACATTCCCCGCTTCCATATCGTCCTGTCCGACATGGACGCCGTCCGCATTCATTCTGACTGCGATTTCCACGTTATCGTTGATCACAAAAGGGACCTTATATTCTCTGGCCATGGCCTGCAGCCGTACAGCTTCCTCATAAAAGCTGTCCTCATCGAGGTTCTTTTCACGAAGCTGAAGGAAGGTCACTCCACCGTCTAAACTATCTCGTACTACTTCATAGAGTGTCCTTTCCCCCAGCCAGTGGCGGTCTGTGACCGCGTAAAGAAGCAGCTTTTCAGCCAGTTCTTTTTTCATTGCAGCATTCATCACGTCTGTCTCCCATTATCAGATTTCGTTTTTGGTTCTCCTATATCAGATATTGTATTGGATCCCAATAACTGATTTCGTATTTTGGATATCAATAACTGATTACGTATTTGGGTTTTCTTTATCTGATTTCGTATTTGGCACCCTGATCCAGGGTCTTGCCGTCCATATTGAAGACAGCGTCGATGATACGGTTCCTGTAAGTGGAATTTCCATCGCCTTCCTGCATTCTGGTCCATCCGATTTCTCCGGCCAGTCCCATGGTACATACAGCAGCCGCCGCTGCGGTAAGCTTGTCCTCCGGATTGGCCACCAGGAAAGCGGTCATCATGCCGGAAAGCTGGCAGCCTGTGCCGGTGATTCTTCCCATTTCCGGCCTGCCGTTGCGGATCACAAAGCACTTGCTGCCGTCTGTTACAAGGTCAATGGCGCCGGTGATGGCAATGATGGATCCTGTCTCTCTGGCAAGGCCTTTGACAAATGCTACAGCGTTGTCAAGTGTTTCATCCGTGACGGCATCCGCCACATCCGCGTCAACGCCCTTGGTCGTGCCGCTGCCATTGGCCAGGGTCTTGATTTCAGAAATATTGCCCCGGATCACATCGAATTTGATTTCCTTCATCAGCCCGACTGCGGTATTGGTACGAAGGGCGGAAGCACCGGCCCCTACAGGATCCAGCAGGACAACATGTCCAACCTCATTGGCTCTTCGGCCTGCCCGGTACATGCCTTCAATACTGGATTTGTTCAGCGTTCCGATGTTGATATTCAGACCACCGCAGATACTGGTGATATCCTTCACGTCCTCAGGCTCATCCGACATGATCGGACTTCCGCCGCAGGCGAGCAGGATATTTGCAACGTCGTTGACAGTCACATAATTGGTGATGTTATGAACCAGCGGTACTTTTTTTCTGACACTTTCAAGATATTTTCCCAGCATATAAACCTCCGGATAAAAAGAAAAGCAGATATGCAACATAGACATATCTGCTGAAAAATCCATCCCATATGTAAGCGGACCCACAATCAATATATCCCTACGTTGGCATTATCCAAATCAGGTTACGGGTCCGGACTGTAGCTTCCGTTCTCAGCCTGCCTTCACAAGCTCCCCTGTTATTAATTCAAGAATACTCCAGTCGTTTAAAGTGCGCAAGTACTATTTTCGATACAATTTCATACGTAAATGGCATTCAACCCTGCCATCCCTCCTGTTCATTTGCAAAGCTCCTGTTCATTTGCAAAGCTCCTGCTCTTTTGCTCTGAGTTAACATCTGAAAAAGCCGCAGATGTTTTTGGGATGTTTTTCGACGGTACGTGTTAATATGGACTGCAAAACGAAAAAATATTAAAATAGATACAAAGGAATATTAATATATTAATTCAAAAAGCAAGAAAGAGATGATAAGGGCTTCTTTTACTATGTCATGATTTTGTTATACCCGTTACAGGGTCAGGTGAGGAAGCTACACGGGCCCCGCTTCTATGCAGCTTGCGCAGACGGTGGGGAGATCACAAGGAGGAAAGCAGATGAAAAGAAATACGAAAAAACGCAGGAATCGCTATTATGTTTTCCTGGCCATTATGCTGAGTCTGGTGATGGTATGTTCCTGCAGCAGCCCTGCTTCTTCGCAGACCGGCAATGCTGACAGCAAGGCGGAAGAAAAAACAGAAACGAAAGAGGAAACCGCAGAGAAGACGGAAGCGAAAGAGGAAACCACAGAGAAGACGGAAGCGAAAGAGGAAACTGCGGAAAAGGCGGAAGTAAAAAAGGAAACTGCGGATAAGTCCGAAGCGGTATGGAAAGAGCAGGAAGCTTTAAAGGCGGCGGAGCCTTCAGATATAATCAGCATTTCTTATGCGTTTTACGGCGAAGAGGGAGAGACAGCGGGAACAGAAGAGGACAGGGACGATATAGAAGATATCTATCTTCGGATATGCAATATTTCCCTGGGCAAGCCTGTGAACATGGGCATAGAGGATGCCAGTCTCTTCGTGACGGTACGTTTGGCAGACCAGGAGCTGTCGTTCCATTTTGAAGCTGATTATGTGGATATTGGAAATTCCCTGTATGAAGCGCAGCATGTTGATTCACTGCGTACTTATCTTTGGGATGATGCCTTTGATGAGGCAGACGATGCAGACGACGATCAAGATGATTTGGATGATGATAAAGATGATCCTGACGATGATAAAGACGATTTGGATGATGATAAAAATGATCCTGACGACGATCAAGATGACCTGGACGATGACGAGGATGATCCGGATGACGACATGACAGAAGAGACCGCTAAAGCTGAGATTATGGAAGAAATCTCGGAAGAAGCGAATGATCTGGAGGATGAGGATTATAAGGTTTTTGCCAGTAAAACCCTGAATTTCTCTTTCCTTTATGATTCGGACCATACAGCTTACCTGACGGAAAGCGGGACAGCACAGCTGGCCATTAACGGAGATGAGTCCCGTACCGGTCTTTTTGTGAGTGTAATGGACGCAGAAAACATGCCTTCTGTAGATCAGATTCTGGAGGAAGAAGCTTTCAACGCCAAGATGCACTATCAGAACGCGCTGATCATGGAGGCAGAGAGACAGGATCTGGATATCGAAGGGCATCAGTTATCAGGGATTTTGTTTACTTACAGCAATCCGTCCGGACAAACAATCCTGGGCACGTATTTTGTCGAGGTCAGGGATGGGAAATATGTATTCTTCAAGACGCGGGGTATTTACGGAAGTGACGGAGATGAACTGGTCGCCATGGGCGCGGCGCTGGTCTCGATGAAATTTGACGCAGGCGCTTACGGTGCTTCGGATGCGGTTTCCGGCAGTCTTCCGGAAGATGAATTCTCACCCGTGAATTGATAAAGTTGATAGAAGTTTGAACTGCAGTAGTCAGTCGTTTGGCATGAGCTGCAGGTTTCAATAATGCGGAAGAACCTTCATTTAGTCCTTTATTGTGATAAGGAAAATGATAAGAAAAAGGGTTCTTCCGCATTTATTATTCGGCCTGATTCGACACTATGCAGAGAGACCAGATTCGTGCAAACTGCCGGATGCCGCGTAGAATTCGTCCAGAAGATATCTTCTGAGATACTCATAGGTCCGGCTGTCCTTATAGCCGACTTCTAATCCGTCGATCCTGTCCGCGCGCAGGCAGAGGTTGCTGGAGCTGGTGACGATGACTTCATCCGCACTGAACAGATCCTCCAGACTGAATGCTTCTTCCCGATAGGGAATGTTCAGAGCGGCGCAGGCCCGGAGCAGATGGGCCCTTGCGATACCGGGCAGGATCATGTTGTCGGTGGGTGCCGTATACAGAACGCCTCCCTTCAGAATATGTATATTGCTGTGGGCGCACTCGGTCACGCGGCCGCCCGGACGATAGAAGACTGCTTCCGCGCAGCCGGCGGCTTCCGCTTTCTGGGCCGCCATAACGGACGGGATGAGGTTGAGGGTCTTTATATTGCAGTGGAGGAAACGCGTATCTTCGGTGGTAATCAGCTGGATGGGCTTATGGCCGTCCGAGATTTCGGCGGGTACGAGGGTGATCCAGAGATTTCCGGGCCCTTCCGTGAAAGCGTGCCTGCGGATGCCTGTTCCGCGTGTGACTTGATAATAGACGAACAGGTTCCCTGTATCCATTTTCTGTACAAGATTGTTGAGAAGGGACTTCAGTTCTTCTTTGCCAAGAGGCATGACGATTTCCAGGGCGGCCGCGCTGCGGAAGAAACGGTCCACATGTTCATCCAGGGCAAAAATATGATAGTTCCGGCAGGGACCGGCATCATACACACCGTCTCCAAACCAGGAGGCACGGTCATTCATAGGTACTGTCATTTCTTCAAGTTCTCCATATGTCCCGTTATAGTAGCCAAGCTTTTTATAGTAACCATGTCTTTCCATCGATGCGGTCTCCTTTGTTATTTCTGTTTCTTTTTTGTCATTTCTAATTCTTTTTGTTATTTCTATTTTTTTGTCATTTTCATTCTATTTTCACGATTCTGTTCCTGATTAAGATAGCATGCACAAAAACAGATGCATAACTGTATTTTATCAGTATATAATACAGGTATATATCTGTGATTGTAGGAGGCATCCATGAATATACTGCAAATGACGTATTTCATCGCGGTCGTAGAACACCAGAATATTTCCCGGGCAGCCCAGTCGCTGTTCATCACCCAGCAGACCCTGAGTGCCCATGTGGCGGCTATGGAAAAAGAATTGGGAACCTGCCTGTTCGAACGGAGGCCGAAATTCCGTCTGACCAGGTCGGGCGAACGCTTTTATCAGTACTGTCTTCGCTTCCGGGAACTGAACTATGCCATGGAGCGGGAGTTCTGTGATATGAAGGGGGAGATCAGTGACATTCTGCATGTGGGAATCTCCCAGACCCGCAGCCAGATCCTGATGCCGGATCTGATTCAGGAGATGCGAAAGGAACTTCCTTTTGTACAGGTACGGATCGCGGAGCAGACCAACGATGTTCTGATTGAAAAGCTGCTGAAAGGGGATATTGATCTGATGATCGGGAACATACCGGACGCGGGTCCGAAGATCCGCCAGGAAGTACTCTACCGGGAATCCATGGTCCTTGTCCTGACAGAGGGGCTTCTGACAAAAGAGCAGCTGGCCGGGCTCCGTTCCTCTACAGATCTCCGGGTTCTGGCGGACCTTCCTTTTGTCATGAATACACAGAATGATATCGCGGGGCGCATTGGATCTGAGATTTTGGAGGCTTATCATATTGTGCCCCGGGTTGCGGCCATGTCCGACAGCGCAGAGACCTGCCTGCGGATGTGTCAGAATGGCCTGGGCGCCTATATCTGTCCGGATATTTATGTCCGTTTTTACCGGGAGCGGCTGCAGGATCTCGTTATCATTCCGTTGGATTTCTCCTATCCGATCTGCCTGGCACGGAGAAATGATCTGTATGAGAAGACCAGTGTACTGACATTCCGCAAGTGCTGTTTTAAACGTGTAGTTGAATGACAAAGTATCTATTTCCCGTTATCATAAGAAACAGATACTGGAAAAAACTGTGATTCCGGCAGGAAGTCACAGCTGGCGCGAAAAAACAGATCTTTTGAAACTGTTACTGTATCTGTAAAAAGAGAAAACTGCGGATAGAATCCCCGGAAAGGAGGTACCATGAAGAGCTGGAACATTGCTTTGAACACATTTCTGGAAATCAAGAATAAAGCGGCTGCCACAGGGCAGGACTTATGGAACTACAACCGGAACATAGAGACGTGTCTGGCTTATTGGGCCCGTCTGACCGGAGAGCCGGTATACACGGAGATGCTCCGCAACCTGGAACTCTGTGAGTTCAAAAATCTGCTTTTATTAAAATACGCGAATGTTACGGAAGCGGTCCTGGATGGAGAGACTGTTTCCCCTGACGCGTTCTGGGATTTATATGACGGACTTTACAGAGAATGCAGGTCCGTTGTGATCGATATTGTCAGGGAGTGCCTGGTCCTGACGCCTTTCCGCAAGTTCCGGAATATCAATGAATCCGAAGAGACATCTTACGAGAATGTCCGGGACAGGATCAGCAGGGCCTCCTGCGTAGAGGTATCGGATAAGCTGGACGGCTCCATGCAGTCCGCCAGATTTTACCAGGGTGAGATCGTGATGGCGGGAAGTCAGTCTCTGAATCCGAATTTTTCCTGGAGGCTGAAGGACGGCCTCAGGATGCTGAAGAGCCTGCCCGGTTATGAGAAGATGCTCCGGGATAATCCGGATCTGACTTTTATTTTCGAGTACATTTCCAAACAGGACCGGCATGTGGTCCAGTACGATACAGAAGGCCTGTTCCTGACAGGCGTAAGAAGCGTGCTCGACGGCAGGGAGGCGTCTTACAGAGAGGTGCTGGATTTTGCCTCCCGTTATGAGATTCCTGCGACCAGACTTTTCGACAAGACACTGGATGAGGTCATGGGAGAGCTGGACGACAGAGCGGCCAGCGAAGCGGAAGGCTTTGTCCTGAACATTGACGGATTCAAGGTCAAGATCAAATACAATGATTATGTCTTCATGCACAAGGTGGTTAATACGCTGACTGCGATCAACGTTGTGATCGAGAACATCGCCGAAGGACGCTTTGATGATCTGCTTTCCAAGATTCCCTTACCTTTCAGAGGAAAGGTCATGAGGGTGGCAGCCATTGTCCGCGCGTACGAGAAAGAGACGAACGAAGCGGTCGACGCGGCTTACCGGACGGCGCCCAAGGGCAGCAGGAAAGAGTTCATGGTATGGGTCAACAGCAATGTGGACCGCAAAATCCGCGGTTATGTCCGTATGAAGTACCTGGGGCAGCCTTACAACGTGCTGAAAAAGAGCACAGGCTACCTGAAGCTGAAAGACATGGGTGTAACAGATTATAAGGAAGTGTTATCTGAATGAAGAATTGTTTTTATATGCTGGCAGGGCTGCCTGCTTCCGGAAAAAGCTGTCTGGCCCGGCAGTACATGGAAAAGAAGAACAATGAATATCGGGAGGCCGGCCTGGAAAAGCAGGTGGTCTGGATCAGCTCTGACAGCATCCGGGAAGAGCTCTACGGTTCGGAGGAAGAGCAGGGCGACGCCAATAAAGTGTTTGGTGTGATGAAAAAGCGTACAGACGCGGCCCTTTCCGCCGGGCATGATGTGATCTATGATGCCTGCAACGTGAGTGAGAAACGGCGCAGGACATTTCTGAACGGCCTAAAGAGGTTCTCCTGCCAGAAGATCTGCCTGATCATCGCGACTCCTTTCGCAGTATGTATGGAAAGGAATATGGCCAGAGAAAGACAGGTCCCTAAGGAAGTCATGTACCGTATGTACAGGAGCTGGCATACGCCTGCTTACTTTGAGGGCTGGGACCGGATCGGGATCCTTTACGCGGATGGCGCAGAGGGGTCTGCCGGGACACCGCAGGCTTTCATTGACGGGTTAATGGACTTTGAACAGGACAATCCCTATCATGAGGAGTCACTGGGCGTACACATGCGGGATACATGGCAGTATCTGGTGTCAAGGGGTGTCTGTGAGGAAAACTCCAACCTGGCCATGGCGGCTCTTCTGCATGACTGCGGAAAGCCTTTTACGAAGGGTTTTTATGACAGCAGGGGCAATGTGTCGGAAATCGCCCATTACTATAACCATGAGTGTGTCGGCGCCTATGACGCTTTATTTTTCAGATATCCGAAGCAGACTGCGGCGGATGTACTGGAGATTTCCATTCTGATCCTGCTGCACATGCAGCCGTTCAACTGGAGAAACGGACCCGGCGGAGAAAAGAAGAAGGCTTTATGGGGACAGGCGCTCTATGACCAGGTGCTTGCCCTCCATGAAGCGGATATGAACGCAAAAGTGAACCGGCAAGTCTGACGCCCGGTTCATGTTGGCAGGGTGAACCGGAGAGTCTGACGCCTGGTTCATATGGGCAGGGTGAACCGGAGAGTCTGACGCCCGGTTCATGAAAACCGGATAACAATAAATGAAACAGGCAGACCGGATTTCCGGCTGCCTGTTTCTGTCAGCTCGCGGCATCGGAGATCCCGATGCCGGAATGTTTCATAGGAAGAGGTTTTATAGGAAGAGGCTTCATAGGAAGAGGTTTCATAGGAAGAGAAATCTGACAATCGGAGCCCCTGCCATTACTTGTATTATTTGGTTATCGTCGTTTTTGTGATGACTAGTGTCAGTTAGTTGTAATGAATGTTGCCAACGGCCCAGATGACTTTGTCATAGCCATCGGATACCAGTGTAATCTTGACCTCCGAAACACCTGTCAGATCCAGATGGACCGGCAGGGCCAGGTCATTCCATTTCAGTTCCCGCTCATCGTAATCTGGCAGGACTTGACCATCCACCGTGATGGTCAGGAAAGCGGAGCGGGTATAGCCCTCGGGATTTCTGTTCATATATTTGCCGATGTCAAAATCGAGGGAACTGTACTGGTTCTTGAAATTGAAGCCTACGATGGAGGTGTCGCCGTCACTTTTGCCGGTATAGCCCATATTCATGAAATAGGCGCCCCTGTAATCATGACCGCCCATGGAAAAGCGGTCTTCCTGCAGCTTGGCGTTCTGCAGATAGTAGTTGGCACCCTGGAACCCGCTGTCGGACGTCAATACTCCGGTCTGACCGGCTGTATCCGCGGGGACGAATTCTATATCCCCTATACCATACCAGACACTGTCATAGCTGTCGGAAACCCACTGGAATGTCAGCTGTCTGACACCTGTTACGGGAAGCGTTACCTGCCTGGCAATGGAGGTACAGTCATAGGTGTCTTCATCCACCAGGACTACGCCGTCTGCGATGATGGTAAGTTTTGCGTTTCTCTCATCACCTTTCGAATAACCTGCGTAAAAAGACATGGATGTAAAATTGCCGTCCAGGTTATAGCTGACGACACCGGTGCCTCCATTGCTGAGGCCTGTATATCCCATGTCGAATAGAAGGCCTTCGTCATATTCGGTGCCGCCGATGATCAGATCGTCCTCCACATATTTGGCGTTGGAATAGGCATATGGCTTTGGATCTTCCATCACAGATACACCATCGGCCAGTATGCTTACCGGCATCATAGCCATCATGACAGCCATTACCAAAGCGAGACTGAGCAAACGTTTTTTCATTATCGTATCCTCCTTCCAGATTAGAAAACATAGTTATCCATACTTCAATTATAATTGTATTCCGGCTGAGAGAAATGTTTTTTTGCTAATATTTTGTGGTTTGATAATGAACCGGCAAGTCTGACTTCCCGGTTCACTTCCCGGTTCATTTCATTTTTTGTTTGACATCCACGTTAATATGTGTATAATAACACCATAAAGCAAGGGCGCTGCAGAATGATCTCGGCAGCGCTTTTGTTATTAAAAAATCTCACAATTATTAGGGCAAGGGAGTCCAGATCCGAAGGATCCGGGCTCCTTTTCTTTATGCGTGGAAAGGTGCACCGCCATGCTGTATGTGAGATTAAAAAACGCAAGAGGAGGAACAGCTATGAACTACGATGTAACAACTGTAATTTGGGTACTGGTGGCAACAGCCCTGATCTATTTTATGCAGGCTGGTTTTGCCCTTTGTGAAGCGGGGCTGACAAGGGCCAAGAACACAGGCAATATACTGATGAAGAACCTGATGGATTTCTGTATCGGGACTCCCTGTTACTGGCTGATCGGATTCGGTATCATGTTTGGAAGCACGGCGCCCCTGGTCGGACGTCTGGATCCCATGATCCGCGGAATCTATTCTGCCGAACAGACCGTGGTGCCGCAGACGATGCCACTTTGGTGTTATGTGATCTTTCAGACTGTATTCTGCGCGACAGCTGCTACAATCGTTTCGGGATCTATGGCGGAGCGGACCAATTTCAAGGCTTACTGCCTGTACTCGGCCGCCATATCGCTTCTGGTCTATCCGATCGGGGGGCACTGGGCCTGGGGCGGCGGCTGGCTGTCAGGACTGGGATTTCATGATTTCGCCGGCAGCGCGGTCGTCCACAATGTCGGAGGCGTGATTGCCTGTCTGGGAGCCTGGATGCTGGGCCCCAGGATCGGCAAGTATGACAAAGAGGGGAAAGCGCGGGCGATCCCCGGCCATAACTTAACAGCTGTGGCGCTTGGCGTCTTCATTCTGTGGTTCTGCTGGTTCGGTTTCAACGGAGGATCGACCGCGTCTATGGCTGACGGAGCGGATGCGTTCCATGCTTCTCTGGCCTTTATGAATACGAACCTGGCAGCGGCAGTCGCGACAGTTGTGGCAATGCTTTTTACATGGAAGCGCTACGGTAAGCCGGATGTCTCCATGACACTCAACGCTTCACTGGCGGGGCTGGTCGCGATTACAGCAGGATGTGACTGTGTAACAACGTTCGGCGCTTTTGTGATCGGCTTCGTAGCAGGCTTTCTGGTGGTATTCTCCGTAGAGTTCTTCGACAATATCGCCAGAATAGATGACCCCGTAGGCGCTGTTTCGGTCCACATGGTAAACGGGATCTGGGGTACATTGGCCGTTGGCCTTTTCAGCAACGGCGAGGACGGCGTTATGAAAGGCCTGTTTTACGGAGGCGGCGTCCGTATGCTGGGCGTGCAGGCGCTTGGTATTGTCGCGCTTGACGCATATGTACTCGTCACGATGTTCATAGTGTTCAAACTGATTGACAAAGTCATTGGACTGCGCGTACCGGCCCAGGTAGAGATAGACGGTCTTGACATGCACGAGCATGGCCTGGCCAGCGCCTATTCCGGTTTCTCTGTAAGTGATGTTTCCAATATGGTCATGGATGTCAATGAGAACACATATCTGGGAGAAGGAGAGTATGCACAGGCTTCTTCCGCTCAGGTGAACGCGGCAGTCAAGGTCATGACACCGCCTGAAGCTGCGGGAACAACTGTTTTACGGGCTTCTACCGGAATGCACAGGATCTCTATTATCTGCAGAATGAGCAAATTTGACGTACTTAAGCATGCCCTCAACGAGCTGGGCGTAACAGGCATGACCATGTCACAGGTCATGGGCTGCGGGATTCAGAAAGGCTCTGAAGAAAGATACAGAGGTGCAGTGGTCGATTCAACACTCCTTCCAAAGGTAAAAGTGGAAGTCGTTGTTTCCAAGATCCCTGTGGAAAGCGTGATTGAGGCTGCTAAGAAAGCACTGTATACCGGCCATATCGGTGATGGCAAGATATTTGTCTATGATGTGACAAAGGTCGTGAAGGTCAGGACCGGTGAGGAAGATTTCGCGGCTCTGCAGGATGTGGAATAAGGTACCTTAAAATGGTACTTTCAAAATTGTGTTTCGATCTGGACAGCGTATAGTTCCAGAGGTTCAGGTCCCCAGCCGATGGTATATGACCACCGCCTGGGGACCTTTTTGCGGGATGAACCGGCAAGTCTGATGAACCGGAAAGTCTGGCGCCTGGTTCATGTGACGCCTGGTTCATGAAGTGAACCAGATAGTCTGACGCCTGGTTCATGTGACGCCTGGTTCATGTAAAGTATACTTGACATGAACGGCGGATGGTGCTATGCTTTAAATGTAAAGTAAACTTTACGTCACATGAGGACGATGATGCTATGAAGAACCGTATTGAGGAAATACGTAATCAGAAAGGAATACGGCAGGAAGAACTGGCCAAGCTGATGGGGGTATCCAGACAGACGATCAGTTCACTGGAGAACGGACGATACAATCCTTCCATTCTGCTGGCACACAAGATCTCCAAATATTTCGGAATGACCATTGAAGAAGTGTTTATTTTTGAGGAGGAATGATCATGTACAATAATAGAAGGCTGGCACTCAGCATTTTCTGGGTCCTGTTAGGTGTGACACTGTTAGTATTGTCCATCACAGAAGTACTGGATTCTTCCATGTATGCCGGGATGGGCAGCGTGCTGATCGTTGTCGGAGGGCTGCAGATTATAAGAAATATCAGATACAGAAAGGACGCGGCTTATCAGGAAAAGGTCGATACGGAGACCAGTGATGAACGCAACAGATTTCTCAGTATGAAGAGCTGGTCCTGGACGGGCTATATTGTAGTAATTATCCAGGGAATTGGCGTTATCGTTGCAACGGTCCTTAGAGAAGACACGATCCGGCAGATATTGTCGTATTCTGTATGTCTGATGGTCACGGTCTACTGGATCAGCTATCTGGTCCTCAGCAGAAAGTATTAGTTGACTCTTTACGGCATCCGGGTTTATTCGAGTATGGTATATTCTCTCGATAAATATCAAAATAAAGTACTAAATTGAATCACAACACTATGAGCAGCCGGCGCATTCCTGTGGCTTCAGCTATGGGAATATGCCGGCTCATTTTTCATTCTCATTAAGAAGAGCCCATTAAGAAGAGCCCACTAAGAAGAGCCCACTAAGAAGAGCCCACTAAGAAGAGTTCATTAAGAAGAGTTCATTAAGAAGAGTTAAGGTTTTGAAGGGTTGTGTTACGTAGGATGAAGGTGATATTGTTAACAGAGGCTCCGCTTTTTCCTCGCATATGTACCGGTTTTACATGCGTCAGATGGACTTTGAAGGATGGAAAAATATGTTATTCAGCATCGTATTACTAAAGAAACTCACATCCATGATGATCATGGCGGTGGTCGGGTATGTTCTGGTCAGGCTGCACGCGCTCCGGCAGGAAGACAGCCGGGTACTGTCCGTGCTGCTGATCCGGGTGCTGCAGCCCTGTCTGATTCTGCGCGCCTTCCAGATCGAACTGACGCCGGACCGTATGCAGGGATTCATTTTCGCGACGGTGGCCTCATCTGTCTCTATGGTCATCAGTATTATTTTTGCAAAGGCCATGGAGAAACCGCTTGGTTTCGATCCCGTGGACCGGTCTTCTCTGACATATGCCAATGTGGGAAATCTGATCCTGCCCCTGATCAGTATGTCGCTGGGTGAAGAGATGGTCTTTTACGGCAGTGCTTTCCAGATTCCATTCAACCTGCTGATCTGGACCCACTGCTATACCATTCTCAGTGAGGGCAAAGGCTTTAAGGTCAGGGAGATGGTGACCAATCCGTCCATTATTGCCCTGTGTGTCGGCCTGTTCCTGCTCATCACGCAGATCCGGCTTCCTTCGGTGATCGATGACGCCGCGAAGGGATTTCATGAAATGGTCGCTGCTTCCTCCATGCTGTTGATTGGCATGATCATAGCCGACAGTGATCTGAAGAGTGTGTTTGCCTCTAAAAAGGCATATCTGGTCTCTTTCCTGCGCCTGGTCGTACTGCCTGTGATTTGTCTGCTGCTTCTTTATGTCAGCGGATATGTACAGCGCAATCCCTCTATGCGTCCGGTCGCCCTGGTCGTCATGATCGGCGCCGCCGCGCCCTGTGCCGCGACAATCGTTCAGATGGTCGTGGTCAACGGTAAAGACGCCATGAAGGCCAGTATCTACAACGTCATGTCTACGATCCTGTGTGTCGTTACCATTCCGGTCATGATACTGCTGTTCCAGATTCTCTTTCCGGGATAACTTGATTTTGGCAGGAAACTCATTTGTGACGGGAAGCAACCTTTTGACGGGAAACTCAATTTTACACAGAAACTTAATTTTGAAAGGAAACTCGCTTTTGGCGGGAAAACCCGATGATAACAGGAAATACAAAAACCGGTACAGACTCCTCACAGTTACGTGAAAGAGCTGTATCGGTCTTTTGTATTGGAAACGGGTGTGCAGCTTATACTGCTGACACTGATCTTTCTTTTAGTTATACCTGCTGTGGGCGCAGATTCTGAACAGCATGTCGCAAAGAGTGCAGTTCAGGCAGTATCAGGTGTACCTGGCTATACTGCGAAAAAAACATCTTATCTGCTCTGCAGTCTATGTCGTCTCAGGTATGCCTTGTAACGTTTCGCATGGGCCTGCCTTCCAGCCAGGCCTCCAGATTTTCGCAGGCGATTTTCACAATCCGGTTGACAGTCTCCGGCAGATAGAAATTGCCGGCCACATGAGGCGTCAGGATCAGGTTGTCCAGATCCCAGAGAGGACTGTCCGCAGGCAGGGGCTCGGGTTCTGTCACATCCAGAGCGGCCGCGCCCAGATGGCCGCCGCGCAGGGCTTTTTCCAGAGCGGCGGGCTCGATAGCCGTACCGCGCCCCGCGTTCAGCAGGTAGGCGCCCTTTTTCATTTTCATAATACGTTCTTCATTCATCAGGTGATACGTCGCGCCTCCGCCGGGCAGGATCATGGCGACAATATCCGCTCTCGGCAGATAATCGTCCAGACGGTCGATGGTCCCCTGCTCATCCAGATAGTCCGGTTTATCCACATTTCTTCTGCGCAGGCCGATGGTATAGGCACCCAGGGCTTTCATTTTTCTCGCGTAGCTGCCCCCGATATTACCAAGTCCCAGGATCAGGACCGTAGCGCCTTCCACTGAGGTGATCTGGCCCCGGGCCTTCCATTCATGGCTGACCTGTCCCCGCATATACTGGCCCAGACGGCGTACCATGGCGAAAGTCAGGGCGACCATATGCTCAGAGACTGCAAGTCCGTAGGCGCCGACAGCAGTAGTCAGGACGCAGTCCTGCGGCAATATGCCTCCCTTAATATAGGCATCCGCCCCTGCGGAATTGAGCTGCACCCACTGGAGGCTGGTGTTCCCGGCGAGCAGTGCCGGCGGCAGATTCCCGATCAGGGCATCCTGACCGGCCAGGAGATCCGGGGCAGCCTCTTCTTTCGGTACAAACCGGAATGAACATCTGTCCCCGCCCTGCCGGACCAGCATGTCTTTCTGTGCGTCGGTCACAGGCATTGTGACGAGCACTCTTTTCTGCTCCTTCTTCTGCATTCTGTCCATTTCTATTTTTTGATTATATCTCTGAATCGTACTCAAATGCTCTGTACGTATCATGGCATCCCCTTTCCATTCTAAATCTATTTTAACTATTTACACCGCTTTCTGTTACTGGAGGCGGTATTCTTCTGTCATTCCTATGATAGCAGAAAAATAAGCCCTGTTCCAATGATCATTCTACCCGGCAGCATGTGTTTTGCTGTATAATGACTCTGGACAAAAAATAGCTGTCTGCAAATCTGTGTTCATAAGCATGACAACGATTTATATTCTGAGATGTCAGGAGTATTACAGAAAAAGGAGTAAAGAATAAAAGCGGAAATATGCTTAATAACGAGAGGAGTTTCATTGATTATGCTTAGGTGGAAGAAAAATCTTTCAACGCTGATAATGGGTGTTCTGGTAAGTGCCGCTGTCGCTGGATGCGGTACTTACGCGGCAGAAGCGGAGAGCGGTCAGGACAGTATTTCGGCTGCTGCTGCAACAGATGATGCTTCAGCTGCCGATGCAACTGCTTCACCAGATGATGCTTCAGCTGCCGATACAGCAGCCGCTGCAGATGCTGCTGCAACAGCTTCTGCGCAGGCGACAGAACAGGCCAGGGTCAGCTATCTGGGACCCGAGGGAACGTATACGGAAGAAGCAGCGCAGTTCTTCTTTCCGGAAACGTCAGCGATGATGCCGGAGACCACCGTGCCGGAAGCGATTGCGGATGTGGTGGAAGGAAAGGCGGATTACGCGGTCATACCGCAGGAGAATACCCTGGGCGGAGCGGTCACCAATTATGTGGACGCGCTGATCGCGGAGGAAAAGGTCTTTGTGGCCGGTGAGGTCGTTCTGCCGATCAATCAGACCCTGATGGGGGTTCCGGGCGCGACCCTGGAGGATATTCAGATTGTGTGTTCTCATGCCCAGGGAATCAAACAGAGCGAAACATGGAGAAAAGAGCATCTGCCGGAAGCGCAGACAAAAGAGATGGACAGTACAGCTGCAGCGGCAAGTTATGTGGCGGAGACCGGTGACAAGACCATTGCCGCAGTAGCCGCTCCCGGTGCCGCAAATCTGTACGGCCTTTCTGTACTGGCGGAAAATGTGCAGATCACAGACGCGAATAAGACACGCTTCTACGTATTATCGGCCGCTCCCCTGGATCAGGCGAAGCAGACGCATGCAGTTTTCGTAGCGGACTGTGAGGCGAACAGGATAGATGATATTATTGTGGAGATTCATGATATCGGTCTGGAACTGGTGACCCTTCATGACAGACCGGAAGGAAGCAGGCTGGGTTCTTATTATTACATTATTGAAGTGGAAAATGAAAACGGCATTACGGAAAAGGAACTGGAAATAATAGAAAAGATTCCGGAAGTCCGCTGCCTGGGATATTTTGATGTAATCGAGAAACAGAACAAGCAGTAATCAAAGCAGTAATGGTCCCCTTTGCCGGAACGAAAACAAATCAAAAAACGGAGGAAAAAATAATGAAAAAGATTAGATTCTTAATGACAGGTACAATATTTATTCTGGCAGCGCTGTTGATGACAGCATGCGGCAAGTCGGAATTCGGCGTTACTGAGAATACCGGAAAGCAGATGAAGATCGTGGCTGAGAACGCGGATAAGGAGGCTTTCTTTATGGTGGGCTCCTTGGAAGTGGAAGAAGGAGAGGAAATATCAATCACCGGTGAGCTGGATAAGGGCGCGGTCAAAGTAGAGATCGTTGCCGCTCCTGCAGAAGAACATAAAGAGGATGAGCCGGATCTGAACGCGGAGGCGATCCTTACCGCCAACCTTGACAGCAGCTCGGAAGGCACGGATACAATTTCCGGCACAATGGATGCCGGCAGTTATATGGTAAGAGCCACCTGTGAGGAAAAGGCGACCGGAACCATAATGGTGGAAGTGAAACCGGCTCAGTAAGCCGGGTCACGCCCCAGGTTCACAACTCCAGGGGTATTGGACGCGCAAAGGTATCGGACGCGCTGGAGGTACTGGTCACATAGATTCACAATCCCAAAGGTACTGAACGCGAGGTATTGGATACTGGAAACACAAACAGCCGGTACAGGCTCCTGATTTAAAGGAACCTGTACCGGCTATATTTATCTTCATTTACTGTTTTGAAAAAAACAGGAAAGAAATGTTTTGAAAATTTTCAGGCAAGATCGCTGCCATCTGAAGCGATGACCTTCCGGTACCATTCGAAGGATTTCTTTTTCCGTCTCTCAAAGGAGCCGCTTCCGTCGTCGGCTCTGTCAACGTAGATCATGCCGTAGCGCTTGGACATTTCACCTGTGGAAGCGGAGACCAGATCGATACATCCCCAGGGAAGATAGCCCATCAGCGGCACACCGTCC
The DNA here is from genome assembly GCA_902789735.1 of uncultured Lachnospiraceae bacterium. GTDB lineage: Bacteria > Bacillota > Clostridia > Lachnospirales > Lachnospiraceae > CAG-791. Next base: position 134,293 of record CADAOZ010000004.1, on the reverse strand, counting down.
AGGTTCACGGCGTCATCCATCGCCTGGATGTGGGCCCTCAGATACTCGATCCTGTAATCATCATTGATCGAGCCGTCCGCTTCAATGACATCTTTGGCGCCGAGTCCGTTCTCTACAATAAATACAGGTTTCTGGTAACGGTCATAGAGGGAATTCAATGTGACGCGCAGGCCCAGGGGATCGATCTGCCATCCCCACTCAGACTGCTTCAGATAAGGATTTCTGGTGGTGGCAAATACATTGCCGGCTGTCTGTTTACCGGTCACTTCGGGATCCGTGCTGACGCATCTGGAGGCATAATAGCTGAATGTTACATAATCAACTGTATTGTTCTTCAGTATCTCCAGATCACCGGGCTCCATCACAGGCATGGTGCCTTCTCTTTCCATCTGTTTCAGGGCGAAAGGAGGATAGGCGCCTCTGCTCTGCACATCAATGAAGAAATAATTGTCCCGGTCCTTGCAGATGGATTCCCAGACATCCTCCGGCTTGCAGGAATAAGGATACCAGTTGCCGCCGGCCAGCATGCAGCCGATCATGGCGCCGGGCGCAATTTCATGGCCGGCTTTTACGGCCAGGGCGCTGGCGACAAGCTCATGGTGGGCAGCCTGATAAATGGCTTTTTTCCGGTCCTCACCCTCATCGAAGCGGATGCCGGCGGCCATAAAAGGCAGGGCCAGAACCATGTTGATCTCATTGATGGTGAGCCAGTATTTGACCTTGGAACCGAAGCGTTCAAACAGGACGGTGGCGTAACGGACGAAATGATCGACCATCCTGCGGCTTTTCCAGGAGCCTATGGTTTCCACCAGATGCATGGGCGCGTCGAAATGGACGATGGAGACCAGGGGCTCGATCCCGTATTTATGCAGCTCATCGAATACGCTGTCATAGAAGGCCAGTCCTTCTTCATTGGGCTGTTCGTCATCGCCGTTGGGGAAGATCCGGGTCCAGTTGATGCTCATACGGAAGCATTTGAATCCCATTTCCGCCATCATGGCAATGTCTTCTTTGTAATGATGATAGAAATCAATACCGAGCTGGGCGGGATAATAGTGGTCCGCGTCCGGCTTATTTACATGCAGATCCCCTTTGATCGTGGGAAATCTGTCTTTACCGTGGGGAATCACGTCATTGGTGGAAAGGCCTTTGCCGCCTTCATTCCAGCCGCCTTCACACTGGTTCGCGGCGGTTGCGCCGCCCCATAAAAAATCCTTGGGAAATGCCATTTTGAACCTCCTTCACAACCTGTTCCTGACATATCATTCTGTATTCATAACTGCGCTTTTATGCGGCAGTACTCTTCCTGTATATTTTATCAGAAAAGTGCCGGCTGTTCCCGCGGAATGAAAAAAACAGGCCGGATTCAGGCCGTATAAAAAGAGAGAGGAAACAGCTTGCTTTTCCCGGAAAAACCGAATAAGTTGTAAGAAGAAAAAAGCTGATATTACGGAAGAGCTGGCAGAGCCGGGAAGAAAATCATCAGGTTCTGCTATAACTCTGATAGCAGAATAGATACAACAACACGCTCTGTTGAGGTGAAAACAATGCTCATTCAAATCTGCGGTCAGGCGGAGGCGGTCCGGCTGGCATCGGAAGCCCGGACAGGGACTTCCATCATATCGATCACATCGAAGGAAGACGGGGATGTGGTCTTTCCGGATAACCCCAATATCCTTTCCGTCCTGCGCCTGAAATTTAATGACCTGTACCGGGAATATGATGATGAAGGCTTTCCTTACGGGCGGCCGCTTCCGGCGTCGGAGGATTTTGAAGGACTGCGGGATTTTGTGGAAGGGCTTGAATGTGACACTCTGATCGTGCACTGCTGGGAAGGAGCATCCAGATCGGCGGCGGTCGCCAAAGCGGTCTATGAATTCCGCGGAAAGACAGATGAGCTTAAAGCGGACAGAGAAATATCCCCCAATCCATTGGTCTACGCGTTGGCCTGCGGGGAACTGGGAATCTGGTGACCTGATAATCTGGTGATCAGAGACTTTTACAGATGCTGATGGAAACGCGTTTTGACGGGACAATGCAGAAATATTGAGAAAAGCGAGGTGCGGGAATGGCGAGACAGTCTGTATTTGACATGCCTTTTTCCAGAGTCTATCCGATGCTGATCAGCAAAGCGGAAAGAAAAGGAAGGACCAGGAAGGAAGTAGAGGAAGTGACGTCATGGCTCACGGGATACAGCCCCGCTCAGATTGACGAGGCGCTTTCATCGGAGATTACATATGGAGATTTTTTCTCCGGCGCGCCTGCTTATAATCTCCGCGCGGATCTGATCACCGGGAAAATCTGCGGCGTTCAGGTAGAAACCATCGAAGATCCCCTGATGAAGAAAATACGGCAGCTTGACAAGCTTGTGGATGAGCTGGCCAGAGGGAAGGCGATGGAAAAAATACTGCGATAATCCGCACTGTATTCCCATTAATTCCATTCTCATTAATTCATCTGGCAGGAGGAGCGCGGTTCCTTGTCCATGGCGCCTTTTACATAGCGCGCGCTGTAGGCCATGTTGATATCCCGCAGCTCCATTTCGCCGCGGATATAGGCATCGTACATGTCGGCTGTTCTCGCGGAGCAGCCGTCACACATGCCGCTGAGATTACCGAGCGATTCCTCTACGATCCTGCGGCGTTCTTCTTCGGTGGTATCTTTGATCAAATAACTCATCGTATCCTCTTTCCGGGTGCCTGGTCATTGACGCGGCACCGCAGTGTATTCCTCTGAAGTGTCTTCTACAGCATATATTCAGAGTAGCACATTTTACGCAGGGTGTGAACCAGAAGTCTGACGCCCGGTTCATGAAGTGAACCACTTAGTCTGACGCCTGGTTCATTCGCAGGGTGTGAACCAGTAGTCTGACGCCCGGTTCATGTGAACCAGTAAGTCTGACGCCCGGTTCATTTTGGGGTTACCCGCTGGTGGCGGTTAGTGTATAATGAGGTGCTGAATGTATGGATCTCTGTCTTGAAGACGGAGATCATGAATTGTATATAAGGAGGAAATTAACTTGGTTACAGAAAAGATGTATGACAAACTGGCGAAGCTTGTGGTATGTAAAGGCGCGAATGTGCAGAAGAATCAGCCCGTCATTATCAGGGCCAGTGTCCGGGACGCGGCTTTTGTAAAGAAAGCCGCGAAATATGCCTATGAAGCAGGGGCCAGGTACGTCAACGTCGAGTGGCATGACAGCGACCTTACAAAGATGGCTTATCAGTATGAGACCAAAGAGGTGCTGTCTGATATGCCCCAGTGGAAATATGACAGGACCAAAAAGCAGCATGACGACGGGGCCTGCTACATCACGATCCTGTCTGACAAGCCCGGCGTTATGGCGGATGTGGACAGTGAGAAGATCAAGGCCGCGAACATGGCTTATTACACGAAAATGGCGGATCTGATGGGCTATACCATGAATAATGAAGGCCAGTGGTCCTTGATCGGCCTGCCTTCCGTGGAATGGGCCAAAGTTGTCTTCCCCAATCTGCCGGAAGAAGAGGCTTTTGAGAAACTCGGGGACGCGATCTTCTCGGTGACAAGGGTCACAGAAGACAATGATCCCATTGCCGAGTGGGAACAGCATGACGTTGAACTGCTTGCCCACACGAAAAAACTGAACGCGTTCAAATTCAAAAAGCTGCATTTTACCAGCGAGCTTGGGACGGATGTCGAAATAGAACTTGTAAAAGACCATATCTGGGGCGGCGGCGGATGTACGACCCCGGCAGGCGTCTTTTTTGATCCCAATATGCCGACGGAGGAATGTTTCTGCATGCCGCTGAAGACCGGCGTCAACGGAATCGTCTATGCATCCAAACCGCTTGACTATGAGGGAAAAGTCATCGATGATTTCTGGCTGAGATTTGAGAACGGCAAGGCGGTTGCTTTCGGCGCCAAAAAAGGAGAGGAATCACTTGCCCAGCTGCTGAGCTACGACGAAGGGTCCTCCTATCTGGGCGAAGTGGCCCTGGTACCTTATGACTCTCCGGTTTCAAAATCCGGTATTCTCTTCTTCAATACCCTGTATGATGAGAACGCGGCCTGCCATCTGGCGCTGGGAAGGCCTTATCCCGAGAATATCGAGGGCGGCGAGACCATGAGCAAGGAAGAGCTTGCGGCGCGCGGTGCCAACGACTCCATGCAGCATATCGATTTTATGATCGGGACACAGGGCACAGATGTTGACGGTATTCAGGAGGACGGAACAGTCGTACCGGTCTTCCGGAACGGAAACTGGGTGATTTGAATGAAGACAAGTATCATTCATACCTGATCAAACCTGAACCTGAGGGTGCCTGTCTGGCTCCTGCCGGGGCATTATAACATTATAAAAGAAAGCGGGGCAGACAGCGTTTTGCTGTCTGTCCCGCTTAGTTTTTGAGGGCATTTCCGCGGAAGCGGATTCTCCTTGTTTACAGGGGTTACAGATTCAGGATTCCTGTGGACTGCAGGAACAGAATGAACATGATCACGGGTACGATATACCGGATCATGACCGCGTATAATTTCCGCAGTCCGAATTTCCTGCCGCCGAATTCGACCTCCTCAATGATCCAGTCGGGACCGACGACCCAGCCGATCAGGATAGCGGACAGCATGGAGATGAAGGGCATCATAAAGCTGTTGCTGATGTAATCCATCAGATCCAGGATCTGTCCTATGCTGCCGTTGGGCAGAGGGAGCTCAATATAGAAGGTGCTGTAACCCAGCGCGATTACGATGGAAGCAATCATGTAAATGATCGTCAGGACAATCGTGGTCGGCTTCCTCTTTGTATGGAAGATCTCCATGCAGTTGGCCGTGATGGTTTCCAATACGGAAACACAGCTGGTCAGCGCCGCGAAGGCGGCCATGATGAAAAAGGCCAGTCCGGCAGCTCTGCCAAGATGCGTCATGGATGCAAAGACCTTGGGGAGGGAGACGAACATGAGTCCGGGACCCGCCGACATGCCTTCTACGCCTTCGAATACGAAGATCGAAGGGATGATCATCATACCAGCCAGCAGAGCGACACCGGTATCGAAGACTTCGATCTGGTGGATCGAGGTGTTGACATCGACATCCTTCTTAATATAAGAGCCATAGGTGATCATAATACCCATGGAAACGCTCAGAGAGAAGAAGATCTGGCTCATGGCGTCCAGAAGGATCTGCATCAGCCGCCGCAGGGTCAGTCCCTTAAAGTTGGGAGTCAGATAAACGGCCAGGCCCTGCAGACCGGTCCTGGTAACGCCATCCGCGTCTGTATGCTTGAGGGTCAGGGCAAAAATCGCGATTGCAACGATCATTACCAGTAATACCGGCATCAGGATCCGGGAATACTTTTCGATACCCTTCTCCACGCCGTTAAAAACGATCCAGGCAGTGAACAGCATAAAGAGTACCGCGTACAGAGTCGCCTGTCCGGGCGATGTAATAAAGTCGGTAAAGAAGCTGTCCTGGGCCGCGGCTTGTCCCTGCCCTGTCAGATAGACAACAATGTATCGGACGATCCATCCGCCGATGACAGCGTAATAAGTCATGATCAGGACCGGGACCAGAAAGGTCAGGATACCCAGAAATTTCCATTTGGGGCTCATCTCCTTGTAGGCGTTGATGGAATTTTTGCCGGTTCTTCTGCCAATGGCGATATCCGATGTCAGCAGCGTAAAGCCGAACGTAAACGTAAGGATCAGATAGATCAGAATAAAGAGTCCGCCTCCGTCTTTGGCGGCCAGATAAGGGAAACGCCACAGATTGCCTACGCCGACGGCGCTGCCGGCCGCGGCCATGACAAAACCGAGCTGCCCTGTAAAACCATGTTTTTTATGCTTGTGTTTTAGATTGTCCTGCAAATTTAATACCTGCTTTCTGAATGGCCGCCGCTGCGGCCGGGTTGACGGACAGGAATTTATATTTACCTCCGGATGGGAAAATCCCGGAATCTATAAATCCGCTTTGTTTAAGATATCACAGGAAGGGTACTTTTGCTATGAAAATTTTCAGGGCTGTTTTTTTACAGGGCTGTTTTTTGAGGATGGATTTTGAGCTGGTTTTAAGCTGCTTTTTATAACGAAAAAATGTATATGTCATAAGATTGATATAATAATGGAAAAATTCCCATTTACAGATTACAATATAGGATGTTTACACATAGATTAGAACACTGAGAAGGCTGAATCATATGAATGCAGGTGAGATGGAAATCACTCTTATAAATCGGAAATTATCCCGGGTATGGCCGGACTGGACTGCCGTCAGACTGATCGGCCAGGGCGCTTACGGGGCAGTTTATGAAATACACAGGGGAAGCGGAATCTATGAGGAGAAAGCGGCTCTGAAGATTCTGCCCGTCTCCATATATGCGGCAGGAATCGATCCGCTCAGACTTCGGGATTTAACGGAAGAAGAAGCCAGGAAGTATTACAGGCAATACCTGGACAGCATCCGGAAAGAAATCGTAGTCATGCAGCGTCTGATGGGCAATTCACATATCGTCTCATACGAGGATTACTCGATTCAGATGAATGATGGATCTTTCAGCGGGGATATTTTTATCCGGATGGAACTGCTCACATCTCTGCCGGATTATTTACAGACACATAAGGCTGATGACAGACTGGTTCTGAAGCTGGGGATGGATATCGCCGAGGGATTGAGAGACTGTCATAAAGAGGGAATCCTTCACAGAGATGTAAAGCCGCAGAATATATTCGCCAATAAAACAGGCAGTTTTAAGATAGGTGACTTTGGCGTATCGAGATATGCGCCCGGTACCCAGGGGGCACTTTCTTTTAAAGGTACGATTGCTTATATGGCGCCGGAGGTTTTCTACCTGAAAGGAACCGATGAAAGGTCGGATCTGTATTCGCTGGGCATGGTGCTGTACCAATGTCTGAATGAGTACAGACTTCCTTTTATGTCACAGGACACAGGACCGGAGGATTCGGAAAAAATACAGCAGATGCGTTTCGCGGGAAAAGCGGTGCCTGATCCGGCGCATGGTTCCGCCGCCCTGAAAAAAGCAGTAAGGAAGGCGTTGGAAGCAGACCCGAAAGACAGATTCCAGACTGCTGAGGAGATGTACAGAACCTTAAGAACGATCTATGAAGGCGGACATAAAAACAGACAGTTTGTATTTCTGGACGCCGCAGACAGTTTCTACAGCAATGCTGAAGAAAGGACGGAACAGCTGAAACCGGATCCAGGGAGCAGTTCCCTTGCCGGACTTTCTGCGGAAGGTTCCGCTGGTCAGATAGATAAAGAGAAACAGGCATACCTTCCTGAAGATCCTCCGCAGATATCCACTGAAAAAGACCTCCGGACCGGATCCGGCATAAGATCAGAACTGCTGCATACTGCAGCGAAAGCTTCAATTATAGGTTTAATATTTGTAGGTTCTTTATTATTAAGTTATTTCATCTATCGCCATATAGCGGATATAACGGATAATGAAGAAGACGAAGATCCAAAAGGTCCGGAGCCGGTGTCGGCAGAAATGGATATACCAGCCGATGCGATTGTGCATAATGGTCATTCCTATTACCTGTATGATAATGACTGTAAATCATGGGATGAAGTACTGAAATTCTGTGATCTGAAAGGCGGTTATCCTGTCGTAATCAATGATAGTGTAGAAAATGAGGTCATGTATCAGTATATGCTGGACATGGGCAGAGAGGCCACACTCATCGGATACACCGACAGAGATACCGAAGGAATCTGGAAATGGGTAGAAGGTGATGATTCTGATTTCACCGATTGGGGAACGAATGACGCCGGCGTGCTGGAACCGAACTCGGATACGCCATATGAAGACTACGCGCAGCTGGATATCGAGATGCATGACGGATATTGGAACGACTGTGCTTTCGCGTTTGAAACTGTTTCCTTCATATGCGAATGGAATGGCACCAGATGATTTTTCCGTACTGTTTTCAGAAGTCGCTTTCCGCGCGACCTTAATCTGTACCCCTCTGCCTATAATGAAAGCACAGTAAGCAATCTTTAATTTCATTGCAGAGTTCTAAAAGGAGGTACGATTATGATCGGAGCGATTGCAGGGGACATTGCAGGTTCCCGTTTTGAGTTCAATAACTTTAAGAGTAAAAAATTCAGACTGTACCATAAGAGATGCCGGCCCACGGATGACAGTGTCATGTCGCTGGCCGCGGCCAAAGCCATTCTGGACTGCGATAAGGACTGCAATGTCCTTTCCGATTACGCAGTCAGAAATATGCAGGAACTTGGCCGGATCTATAAGAACGCCGGATATGGCGGCACCTTTTTCAAATGGATCTGGGCGTCCCATCCCCATCCATATAACAGCTTCGGCAACGGGGCTGCCATGCGGATCAGCCCCTGCGGTTACGCCGCGGGCAGTCTGGAAGAGGCCAAAGCCCTCTCCGCCGCCGTGACCAGGATCAGCCACGATCATCCGGAAGGGATGAAAGGAGCTGAGGCGGTCGCGACCGTCATCTATCTGGCCAGGACCGGGAGCAGCAGGGAGGAGATCCGGAAGTACATTGAAGACAACTACTACAGGCTGGATTTCACCATTGATGAGATCCGTCCCCATTATCAGTTCGATGTTACCTGTCAGGGATCGGTCCCGGTCGCCCTGGAGGCTTTTTTGGAGTCTGCCGATTTTGAGGACGCCATCCGCCTGGCTGTTTCGGCCGGCGGCGACAGCGATACCATAGGCGCCATGACCGGCTCTGTGGCAGAAGCTTATTATGGCGTCCCGGAAGACATCATTGAGACAGTCATCGGCTATCTGGACGCCCGTCAGATGGAGATCCTCTATTATTTTGAGAAGCGGTATCCTTCCAAAGCGATTTCTTCGGATGAGGAGAATCAGACTGTTTTTGATATTCTGGACCGGTCGGTCGACAAGATCATTCCGGCCGGAACACAGATCATTGTGAACGGGATCGATCCTGACGGAAGCTGCCATGGCTTTGTGGAGCGGGAGCAGATGATTCCCGATTTCAGTTCCTTTGATCAGAAAGCATGACAGGACAGAACTGCGAATAAAAGGCGAATGAAAGGGGTAAAACCGCAGTCTTATTGTTCTATAAACATAGGAACGTCAATAGATGAAAGGCGTCTTCAAGGCTGCCTTTCATCTATTTGTGTTAAATAGTTATCAGTAAAAAAATTAGAAGAGCCGTCTATTAATGCTGTTAACGTAAACTTGGGATTGCCTGAAAAGGATTTTTGGTGGAAAATGAAATTGACTGCAGTTTTTTGGAAAATGAAATCAGGTTTCTGATGGCAGCATAAATCATCAGGAGTATTATATTATGAGAGTTTGTCTTTTGAATGAATCATTCCCTCCGGTTCTGGATGGGACTGCCAATGTAGTTATTAATTACGCCAAATACCTGATCGAGGATTTTAACAGCCAGGTCATCGTGGGAACGCCCCGTTATCCCGGCGGTGATTACAGCCAGTATCCTTATGACGTGGTCGCGTATGAAAGCTTTTCCACGGCCAATGTAGCCAACGGCTACCGGACAGGAAATCCCTTTGATGAGAAAGCTGTTTCCAGGCTGGTCGATTTCAGGCCGGATCTGGTCCATTCCCACTGTCCTGCCACAGCCAACATCATTGCCAGGCTGATCCGGGACAGGGTCGATGTGCCGATCGTATTTACCTACCATACCAAATACGATATTGACATGCGCAGGATCTTCAAATTCAAACCCATGGCGGACCATATCATCAGTGCCATGGTCGGCAACATCGAATGCTGTGATGATGTATGGGTCGTGAGCCGGGGGGCTGGTGAAAGCCTCAAAGCCATCGGCTATCAGGGTGACTATCACGTCATGCATAACGGCGTTGACTTTGAAAAGGGACGGGTATCCGCGGAACAGGTCGCGCAGGCTGTCAGCGGATATGACCTGCCGGAAGGGATTCCCATGTTCCTGTATGTCGGCCGTCTGATCACCTATAAGAATGTCCCCATGATCCTGGATGCTCTCAAGAAGCTCTCGGACGCGGGACAGGATTTCCGCATGGTCTTCATCGGCAAGGGACCTGATATGGAGATGCTGAAGGAGAAAGCTGCCGGTTATGGCTTTATGGATGATAATGATATTCCCGGCAAGTGCATTTTTACGGGAGCGATCTATGACAGAGATGTACTGCGCGCCTGGAATACCAGGGCAGACCTGTTCATTTTCCCGTCTACCTTTGATACCAACGGACTGGTCGTCCGGGAAGCGGCTGCCTGCGGACTGGCCAGCGTGCTGATCGAAGGCTCCTGCGCCGCGGAGGATGTTACGGACGGCAGGAATGGCTTCAAGATTGAAGAGAGCGTGGATGCCATGGCGGATTTCCTGAAGGAGGCGGTCAAAGATCTGGATCATATCCACGAAGTGGGCCAGCATGCCATGGATGAGATCTATATGAACTGGAGAGACGCGGTCGCGGTGGCCTATGACCGTTATCAGTATGTCATGGAGCAGTATAAACGGGGCGCCTATAACAACAGGCACAGGGACCTTACGGACGTGATGGTATCCGCTACGGCCAGGAACATGGAGGAACAGGCCATAAGCCGACAGATCCGCCATGAAATCTTCAATGATTTTAAGGATACGGCCCTGGGCATGATGGACAATATTCAGGAGAATACATCCAACTTCGCCGCCCTCCTGTCCAGTATCGGTGATGAGATCGCCTATGACTCCAAAAAGAACAAAGAGAAATTCCTTCAGAACATAGATAAGCTTTTCAGGGATTAAGACGCAGTGAAAGCCTGATAAGAACCGGATTCCGGATACAGGATTCCGTTTCACAGAAGGCCTCAGTAAACAGAAGATACAGATTTACCACTTGGATACATGAAGAATCACAAAGATTTCCGCAGGATGTCCTTTTATCAGATCTGGATCCGCAGTTTCGCGGACGGCAACGGAGACGGGATCGGAGATCTCTACGGTGTATATGACAAACTGGAATATTTAAGGGATCTGGGCGTGGACGCCATCTGGTTCAGCCCGATCTATCCCTCCCCCAACGCGGATTACGGCTATGATATAGCCGATTACCGCAATATCCACCCCGATTACGGCGATCTGGATCAGTTCCGGAAAGTCCTGGACAGGGCTCACGAACTGGGCATGGATGTGCTGATGGATCTGGTCATCAACCATACTTCGGATGAACATATCTGGTTCAGGGAGAGCTGTAAAGGTAAGGACAATCCCTACAGCGATTACTATATCTGGCGGGACCCCAAATATATAAAAGGCAGACGGGTACCTCCCAACAACTGGTTCAGCCAGTTCGAGGGCAGGGCCTGGGAATACAACGAGCAGAGGGACCAGTACTATCTGCATTTATTTACCAAAAGACAGCCCGACCTGAACATGGACAATCCCAAAGTCAGGGAGGAAGTCAAAGAGATCATGCGCTTCTGGCTGGATATGGGCGTGGACGGCTTCCGGGAGGATGTGATCACCTATATTTCCAAGAATCCGGAGCTGCCGGACGGCTATCCCTGGCTGCCCAGGATCAACGGCCTGCGCCATTATAAGGACGGGCCCAACCTGATGAAGTACCTGCGGGAATTCCGTCAGGTCGCCAGGGAATATGACGCCATCCAGATCGGAGAAGCGCCTATGACGCCTGTCGAAACAGCCCTGACCTATATGAATGGGGACGAGCGGGTCCTGGATATGATGATCCAGTTCGATACGACGTTCGCGGACTGCTTCCTGACAGAATATGTCTGGCACCCTTTCAGCCTGCGCAAGCTCAAAGGGGCCTTCAGTAAATGGCAGTACGCCCTTTCCGGCAAAGCCTGGAACGCCCTGTACCTGGAGAACCATGACCATCCCAGAGTCATCAGCCGCTACGGCAGTGAGAAATTCCGCAGGGAATCCGGGACCTGCCTGGCTGCTTCCTATATCTTTCAGCAGGGCTGCCCTTTCATCTATCAGGGGCAGGAGATCGGCATGACCAACATCCGTTTCCGCCATATAGACCAGTACCTGGATGTGGCGTCCAAAAATGCCTATCACTCCTACTTTACCATGGAGCCTGAAAGAATCCGCATGCGCCGGATTCATGTATCCAGCAGGGATTCAGCCCGGACGCCGGTCCAGTGGACGGATGAAAAATACGCCGGTTTCTCCACGGTAAAACCCTGGTTCCGGGTCAATCCCAACTATAAAACGGTCAACGCCCGGGCAGAGGAACAGGATCCGGACAGTATCCTGAATTTCTACAGAGCCTGCCTGGCCCTGCGGAAAGGGTCGGACACTCTGATCTTTGGGGATTATAAAGAATACTTTCACCGGGACCGCAGGCATTTCATTTATGAGAGATCCTATAAAGGAGACCGTTATCTGATCATTTGTGCTTTTTCCGAGCACGATACCAAAGCCGGGCTGCCGAAAGACTGGGCCGGCGGAAACAGGAAACTGGTCCTTGCCAACTACAGGAAGTGCGGGGGAACGGAGCAGAAAGGGACTTTGTATCTGCGCCCTTACGAGACCAGAATCTATCGAATGGATCCGGCTTTGAACCAGTAATGGAACCCGGGCCTGCGCGTGTTACCGGGCAGGCATATCTTCGTTATCAGGAGAAAAAAACGAATGAAAAAAGAAATTACCAGATATGTGATCACAATACTGCTGGCCTGTTCGTTGTTGGCGTCAGGCTGCGCCAGGGTTCCAATTCCCAGAATCGACTCCGGTGATGACCTGCCTGCGGACACCAGTCAGTCGGAAGCGGAAAACGGTGCGCCGGAGGAGGAACAGGAGGAAGACAGCGATAGTACGGATCTTTCAGAAGAAGGTACGGCCGAAAACGATACGTCGGGAGCGGGCGCCGTCCGTAAAGAATCCTTTGACTGGCTCAAAGATTATGTGCCTGTATCCACAGAGCCGATTACGGTCCGCAGATGGAACGTAACGCCTTCGAAATCTTTTGACAGATGCTGTGAGATATATGAGAAATATACAGGGATCCATGTAAATCTGGAGCTTTACAGCTGGGATGATTATAAGAAGATGCTGGACGACAGCTTCGAAAACGGCAGGGATCCGGGCATAGTACGTATCCATCCCTATTTTGCCAATAAATATATTGACCAGGGAGACCTCATGGCGCTGGATGATCTGCTGACGCAGAACAGTCTGTATCTGAAGCCTGAGTCGGTGAACAGAGAGCCGCTCTCCACTTTTGTAAGAGATGATAAGCTGTACGGGATCAATCCCTCCATGAGCTGTTCAGCGCTTTGGTATAACAAAAAGCTCTTTGATGAAAAAGGAATGGCATATCCGGACGAGACATGGACATGGGAAGACGTCGCCGACGCGGCGGCGGCTCTGAACGATCCGGAGAATGAAAAATACGGTATTTCACTGTCCTATAATGAAACAGAAGAGGGATATTACAACATTATCACAGCGTATAACGGCAATGTGATCAGTGAGGACAGTACCCGGTCCGGATTCGACCAGGAAGAGACCCTCAAAGCCATGCAGCTGACAGCGGACCTGATCCGCAGGGGAATGCCGCCTGTCCAGGTAATGGAACAGAATGATCAGATGTCCCTGTTCTGCAGCGGAAAGACTGCAATGGCTATACTGGGCTCATGGCAGGTCTATGATTTGATGGAAAACGAATATGCCCTGGAAAACCTGGATTGTACGATCCTGCCTTATGCGGCAGAAGAGAAGACCAGAGGAGGCGTCAGAACCATCAGCGGCTATTCTATCGCCAGCGGGTGCGAACGGGCGGAAGACTACTGGCATTTTATGGAACTGCTTTACTGCTATGACAGGATTTCCGGCCCGGACAGCGATTTTTCCATTCCGATCGATCCTGCTGCCGTGAAGTCGATTGACATAAAAAAGTATCCCTTTGCGATCCGGGAAGCTTACATAGGGCTGCTTCACCCGGATGAGACAGCAGGAGATACGGATTCCTCTGCAAAAACAGGACAGGCAGTAAAGAACAGGATCGTCGATATTCCATGCTCCATGAATACAGAGGCGTGGCTTCCGTTTGTCGGAACCTATATGAAGAAAGCCTGGAATGATCCTGACAAGATGGAGGAATACTGTCTGCAGCTGGCCGGGGTCATGAATTACAAGCTGGAAGCAGAATAATAATGAAAAAAGCAACTGTTCCGGCAGCTTACTTAAAAACCAGTAAGCTGTTCCGGTCAGTTGCTTTTATTATGTCCTGTTCGCTGCAGCGCAGCCTCTTACCCTTCGTCCTCATAATCGGTCTGCCAGCCGGGGAAGACTGCTGTAATGATCTGCTCTGCGACGTAGTCGCTGCTTTCATTGTATTCCGCCGTATATTCCCTGTAATTCAGACCCTCCGGGAAATCGTGCTTGTTTTTATGGTTATCTATGTAGCGGATAATGCGATAGGAACCGTTGTCAAAATAGATCCGGTGTTCGTTTCCGTTATTGTCATAAGCGAAAACATAAATCACGGTATCTTCCAGGTACGCGCTGTTCTTGGTCAAGCCGGTCTTGCACAGTCTTTCGTGATAAACTTCTACGGTCAGATCCCTGCCGGGCACCTTCACAATGCTCTTGACCAGGACCCCGTTATTATCTACCCAGCTTGTTACATTGTCTCTGTCATAATCGGATGAAAGACCGCCGTTCTGCTCAATGTAGGAAGGATAGCCCTTGATCTTCTTGTATCTGCCGATATTGCTGTTGATCTCTTCGTAGCGGCTCTTGATATGCTCCCTTCGGGCATCCACATTGACGGTGTAGTAAGCATCTGCGGCGTCGGCATCATCGGGGGCCAGACTGCCGGATCCGGCCATAAGCAGAGACGCAAACAGTAAAAATATCATAAATCGGGATAATTTACGCATGTCTGTACCTCCTGCTGGATCAATCCATCTGTAACAGCCTTTCAATCTGTTAACATAAAATAGATTAACGAATATTTACTATATTTGCAATTATTATAGCAAGTAATCTGATAATATTTTTTCGCTATATATGTTAACTGAGGATTCTGCAGACCCTTTCCTGTGTCATACAGCCCCTGTTGTCAGGGCAGTACAACGGTAAAAGCGATCATGTCATTTTTCCAGGAGACGCTGATTTTTCCTTTACTCTGGCCGACCAGGGTCTCTGCCATGGACAGGCCGATGCCATAACCGCCCCTGGCGGAGTTATGGGAGGAATCTTTCCTGTAGAAGCGGTCAAAAAAGCGGGTATAATCCACTTCTTTCCCTTCTTTATAAGTGTTGGAGATGGTCAGGACGGAACCGCGTCCCATGGCTCTGGACGCCAGGCTGACCCGGATCAGGCCCTGTTCATCACAATATTTGACTGCATTGTCCAGAAGAATGTTTATGATCTCCCGGTAGCTTTCTTTTCTTGTCCTGCCATGAATGTTCTCGTTGATACCGGACTCCAGTGTCAGGCCTTTCTGATCAATGACCGGCTGAAAACTCTCCACCGTCTCTGCGGCCAGGGCTGACAGGTCGGTGTCCGTCAGTTCTATATTGCTCTGTTCCTCCGCTCTCGCGATGGTGATGAGGTTGTTGATCAGGATCGTCATGCGGCTGACCTGGTTGGAGATGCTCCGGGACCATTCCGTTTCGCCATTGATCATCTCCAGTACTTCATTGTCAGCCTGGATGATGGCCAGAGGCGTTTTCAGTTCATGACCGGCGTTAGTAATGAACTGTTTCTGGGTCTCCATATTCCGGATCATGGGATAAAGGGCCCTTCTTGACAAAAGGGCGACCACGAGCACAAAGAAGAGCAGGCAGAAAATGCCGTATGTACAGGAACGGTAAAGCAGCCGCCTGGCACTTTCGAGCTCCGTTGTACAATCCAGGACACAGATCAGACAGGTGCCATCCTCATTCAGTGTGCGGTTCCAGCAGTAGATGATATCGTCATGATTGAAGGCTCCCCGGGAACCGGGCGCCTGGAACAGGATATGGGCGTACTGCTCGGCTTCCTCCTCTGAAACAGCATGGATATGTTTCAGATTCTTGCGGTCCACAGTCCCGTTTTCATTCAGCAGCATACTGAAATAGCGGAGCTGATAAGGGGTTTCCACAGTCATATCGAAATTGTTGAAATGGGAGGAAGGATCGATGGCCACGTCTGTAGCGGCCAGGGAGGCATCCTGCGCTTCGTAATCTTCATGATTTTCTGTTTCGTCATCTGTGGAAGCTATTTCTCCGCCGGATTCCGCTATAAAGGCAAGCGTCACGTAAATATTCTGATACGTTTTCCGGTAGTTATAACCGTTCAACAGGATCAGGATGACGCCCATTACGATCAGAATGGCGGCCGAGGAGATCAATATGAATTTCCGCTGCAGTGCTTGTACAGACATATATATTTCTACCTTCTGGAACAGAGAATCTTACTTTTTCAGGAGGGTAAAGCTCTGGCCCTTTTCACCGACGATCTCAACATCCGCTCCGATGGCTGCCAGTTTCTGGCGCAGATAGGAGATATAGATCCATACCAGGCCGTCCTCGGCGTCAGGCTCATCCGGCCAGACCCTTGTGAGCAGGTCTCTGGTAGACAAAGCCCGGCCGGGATTGAGGAGCAGAGTTTCCATCAGCTTGGTTTCCTTTTTGGCAAGGCGGATGGAGTTGGAACCGATCAGCTCCTGTTCTTCGGTATTCAGGGTCACAGATCCCAGACTCAGACGGGTCGGTGTAAATGCTTTGGACCGTCTGGTCATGGAGCGCAGACGGGCCAGAAGCTCCTTCATGGCAAAGGGCTTGGTCAGGTAATCATCCGCCCCCGCGTCCAGTCCTTCCACCCGGTCATCGACTTCAGCTTTGGCTGTCAGCATGATAACGGGCGTAACGATGCCGCTGTCGCGGATCCTGCGGACCGCGGTTACACCGTCAAGCTTCGGCATCATGATATCGAAGACCATACAGTCATAGGAGCGGGAAAGGGCCAGCTCCAGGGCGGCCTCCCCGTTGTAGGCGGCGTCTGTTTCATAACCCTGATGCTGCAGGACCGCGCACAGGGCACGGGATAATTCTTTTTCATCTTCCGCAAGGAGGATTCTCATATTTTATAATCTCACTTTCTGTATCTGCATTTTTCTATGATCCGCGGATTAATCCGGCAGGACGGTCCGTCCTGACTGCATCAGTTCTCATCTTCACGGATCAGGTCCCGGATGGTCTGCATGGAAACGTCGCAGGAGGCAAGCTCATCGGCGACCCGCTTGAGCTCGCTTTCGATCATACGGGAGTTGGCGATTGATTTCTTGTATTTCATTTCATGCTCCAGGGCGGCCCAGGAATCCATGGCGATGGTCCGCAGCTGGACTTCGGCGTACCATTTGCCGGGATTATTGCCCATGATGTCTTCATAGGGGGCTTCCAGCTGCAGGATCATATGATAACTGCGGTAACCGTTGGGCTTAACATTTTTAATATAATCTTTCTCGGTGATCACAGTGACGTTGGGAAGATCCCGGATAAATGCGGCGGTCTTATAAATATCATCCACGAAATTGGTGATGATCCGCAGGCCTATGGAATCCTTTAATTCCAGAAGAGCTGATTCGGGAGTCTGCGGCAGGCCTCTCCGGGTACATTTTTCCCGCATGCTGTCTTCACTTTTGACTCTGTAGTTGAAATGCTCGTAAATGGGATGTCCGGTCGACTGTACCCGTTCCCAGTTGAACTGGATCACCTTGTCAGTCAATGTCCGCATGACCTGCGGCAGGACCTCATTGTATGCACCGTATATGCTGTCAGTTTTCAAGCTGTCTCCTTTTATGCTGAAGCTGTTCTGTTCTTATGTCAGGAGCCGGTACCGGCAGGCTGCGAATGAGCGGGGTACCGGTTTCACTGAAACGGGATTTTGTTACTATTTCACCCGACTTTAAAAAGCATAGCACAGAAAAATGTGAAAAATGTGAACAGAGAATAAAAAATAGTAAAAATATATGTGGAAATTGCTGATAAAAGCCGGCGTATTTAGCCTGTAAAGGGGGCTTTTGTCATATGCCAAATGATGATCAAAATAGTATAATAGAGCCATACACTTTTCCGGCAGAAAGATACCAGCCGTATGTAGAGAGAGTTTCTATTTTTGCAGAAATATCTGATTTAAAATAGTTGAAAACCAAATAATAAAAAGCTAAATAATAGAAAGCCAAATAACAGAAAGCTAAAAAATAGAAAGGAAAACAATAATGACAATTCAGGAAGTGGCGGCAATGGTCGATCATACAAATCTGAAAGCGTTCGCGGTCCGGGAGGATTTTCAGAAGCTCTGCGATGAAGCGGTGGAATACGGCTTCAAGTCGGTCGCGATCAATACCTACCCGGTCGCCATGTGCAGGGAAATGCTGCAGGGTTCCCGGGTGCTGACAGGGGCTGCGGTCGGTTTTCCCCTGGGCCAGATGACCATTGCCAGCAAGGTCGCGGAAGCGGAGAATGCCATTCAGGACGGATGTCAGGAATTTGACTATGTCATGAATGTGGGTAAAGCAAGAGAGCATGACTATGCCTATATTGAAGATGAAATGCGGCAGATGGTGGCGGCCGGCAGAAAAGCCGGCATCTGTGTCAAGGTCATCTTTGAGACATGTTATCTGACGGAGGAGGAGATCATTGAGGTGGCAAAGATCGCTTCCAGGGTAAAGCCGGATTTTGTCAAGACAAGCACAGGTTTTGGTACGGCAGGCGCGAAAGCTGAACATGTAAGGCTTATGAAACAGTATGCCGGTCCCGATGTGCAGGTCAAGGCGGCAGGCGGGATCCGAAGCTGGGAACAGGCCAAAGCCATGATCGACGCGGGAGCCACAAGGCTGGGGACATCAGCCGGAATCAAGATCATAGAAGAGATGAAGGCCGCTGCTTTGAATTAAAAATATTGACATATATATGTTTGCGTGCTAATATCGTTGCGTAAAATTGAATTGAGCTAAATTCGTTAGGAGGAAACATATATGAAAGCAGCAATCCGATATTATACAAGAGGCGGAAATACACAGAAACTGGCCCTTGCCATCAGCAAGGCGACCGGTCTGCCGGCAGAGACCATCGATGTGCCCCTGCTGGAGGATGTCGATCTTCTGTTCCTGGGAAGCTCTGTTTATGGCTTTGATGTAGATAATCAGGTTAAGCAGTTCATTTCTAACATAGACGTCAAAGTCGGTAAAGTTGTCAACTTCAGTACAGCATGTATGGTCAAATCCACTTATAAGCAGGTCGCCAAACTGCTGGCGGAAAAGAACATCCCCATGGCAAAAGAAGAATTCTACTGCAGAGGTTCTTTCGGTCCCATGCATAAAGGCAGGCCCAACCAGCAGGATCTGCATGAGGCGGAGGCGTTTGCCCGTAAAATGATGGAGGGCTGATGGAAAACCGGGTAACCGGTTTGCAGGAAGACGGCCGAATGAGCAGCTTGGAACGTTATGTCATAAGGGAGGCTTCCTTGCCGGAATTTGAGAATATCCTGGAATTAATACAATCGAATATGTTTACAAGGGCTGCGTTGGATGTGCTGATCTGCTGGATCGCCTTTCTGGTGATTGGGAAACTGATTGAATTCCTGTCGGAAATCATGATCAGCCTGCTGGCGGTTCCGCTTGGCCCTGCGGCTGCCTTTTATTTAGGAAATTACCTGACATTCATCGGAACTGTACATCATGAATTCAGCCATGCCCTGCTGGCGGTGCTTACCGGCGCCAGAGTGACCCGGATCAGTTTGATCCCGCGGGGAACGCAGCTTGGCTGTGTGGAATTCAAGACCAGCCTGCACCCTGTGCTGCGGGCCATTCAGCTGGTTCTGGTTTCCGCGGCGCCTGTGATCTGCGGAACCGCTTCCCTGGTCCTTATGCACAGCTATCTGCTGAATTACTGCAGACAAGGCTGGCAGGCAATTGTTTACTGGTACGTATTCATTTCGATTTTTGTACACATGTCGCTCAGCGGCCAGGATATCAGTAACATACTCAGGGGTTCGCCGGTCTGCCTGCTCATAGTATATGGAATCGTCCTTATTTACAGGTTAGTTATGTGAACCCAAAAACAATGAAGAAACTGCTGTATGTTTTTGAAAAGCCAAAAGCATACAGCAGTTTAATGTTTTGTGAGATATTTATCCTATATCTATTCAGAGAACTCAACTTCAAGCTGATATTCCGGATCCATGTTTGAGATGATCGGCTGATAAAGTTCCCAGACCGACATCTTGGCGAAACGGTCTGCTTCTTCAGAAGTTTTTTCTTCCTTCAGTTTTTCTTCCATTTTTGTCCTTGCTTCTGTCTGTACCTTGGCGGATTCCTCCTGGGTCAGCTTTATATCACCAAAAGCCAGGAATCCTCTTTCAGTATCACCGAATTCAATCTGATCACTGGGAACATTGATGGTTTCCAGGACTGTATGTGGAATATACATGATCAGCTTTTTGTTTTCATCATCGAGTTTAAAGCTGTCTTCATTCAGACCGGTAAGATCGACCGTATAGGTGGCAATGCCATGATATGTCAGAATCTGGGTCTTTGTGAACACTTTGAAGTTCAGCAGACCAGTATTCGTAAGAGTCGTAGCATCTGAAATGTTGACTGTATATACTTCCAGTTTTTTGAGCTGCTGAGAATCTCCCAGGACCGCTTCCGCAAAATCCGCGACAGTATAGCCCATAGGTCCATGATTTTCCAATGTGAGATCATGGCCTTCTACCGGTGTTTCCCTGTCTAAAATATGTGATATGCCGGTGATCCTGTTGTACAGAAAGACAGTTAAAGCAATTAAGAGAAGCAGCGGGATCAGCGAAAGGAATCGTCCTTTTCTGGTCCCTGAAGCCGCGCCTTTTCTGGCGGCTTTTTCCACACGTTCCAGAAACTCTTCTTCATTCGGTACATTTGGCAAATCTGACATTTTCATTTCCTCCCTTTACTATGGCTTTTTCGCATAATTGTCATTATACGACGCGCGCAGGAGCAAATGGTCTGCACCATGCAGACATTCACGTTAAATCTGTGTTAAAAAAATCATAACTGCAGTCTGGTTTTATCCATATAATATTAGCAATAGCTATTAACAGCGAAATAAAGCCTTGCGATAGATGGATTCGTACTCGTGAAAGATGATACGACATGCCGTAAAGTGATAAAACAGAATGGAATGCCTTTTTACAATGATATATAATTGTACAGACATGCAGATAGGAAACTGTCTGACAAAAAAACTTGTCATGTGCTGTATGTATAAAATATTATATATGAATGTGCTTTATAGGCATAAATATTTGCAGGAGGTGACGGAAATTGAACACCAGCGGTTCAAAGCGCTCCAGGCGTCCATCCCTAAAAGAACGTTTCAGCTACCGCTTTGATAATCTGATGACCAAAGGTATGGTCGCGAAAGTAGGGGTTCTGCTTGGTTTTACATTACTGTGTATCATCCTGGCAGGACTGCTTGTCTCCATAATCGTCGGAAATATGGGCCTCAGGGGATCGATCTGGCAGAGTTTTCTGCACGCCATTGATCCGGGTACGATCGCGGGGGATGAAGGAAACCTTCTTTATGTTTTCTTCATGTTCCTGATCACCATCTTCGGTCTTCTGTTTACAGGTACCCTGATCGGTATCCTGAACAACGGCATGGAAGAGAAGATGGAGACACTCTCCAAGGGCAAATCACGTGTCCTGGAGAAGGGGCATACAGTTGTTCTGGGATATAACGACATAACGATCGCGATTCTGGGAGAACTGATAGAAGCCAATAAGAACCACCGGATGGTACCAGTTGTTGTCATGGATAAGGAACGGGCTGTGGACATGGAGGATGAGATCCATAATGCCCTGGGCAGTGACAGGCATACAAAACTGATCTGCAGGACCGGTTGTATCTATGATTTCAACGATCTGGAGATCTGCTCCCTGCACGACTGCAAGTCCATTATTATCAACGCCATGGATGACTTTGAAACGATCAAGGCTATCCTGGCCTGTAAAGGCAAGCTGGATGAAATCGAAGCAGAAGACATTGATAACAGTGATGTCTATATCACGGCTGTCATCAGGGATGAAGCCAATGAGGCGGAAGCCAGGCTGGCCGGCGGCAAGAGACTGAAACTGATCGTTTATCCCCGCATCATGGCCAAGATCATAGCTGGAGCCGGCAGACAGGTGGGCCTGTCCTATGTATATACCGAGCTTTTCAATTATGAGGGGAATGAGATTTACTGTGATTATTTACACCCTGCCAACAGCCTGACAGATCAGACGAAGATCCATGAGATCAATCATCATCTGGAAGACAGCATCGTGATTGGCGGTATTCCAAAAACACCCGGATATTCTGCGCTGGAACGTGATTATGAGGTCCATCAGAAAAAGGAACAGGATACGTTTCTGACATTCCCGACATTCCCCAGGAGAATGACATTAAAGGATTTCGACAAATTTTTCATCCTGGAGGAGGACGACGATCCGATCAACATTCTTTCTGACAGTAAGAGTGAGCACCGGATCAGGGAAGATCACATACGGCCCAGGAAACTGCTGGATCTGGATCCCGTTAAAATTCTGATCGTCGGCGTCAGTCCCATGCTCAAGCAGATCCTGTTCGAGCTGGACGGCTATTACGCCGGTATGTGCAAGGATGTTGAGATCGTCCTTGCGGATGATGAACCGATTGACCTGAACGAATATAAATTGCCAAATCAGGAAAACTATAAAGCGCTCTGGATGACGCCTGTCGAGAACGTGGATGTATACGACTATGATGTGCTGGACCGGATCCTGGATGAAAAGGTCACCAGCATCATGCTGCTGACAGAGGATATGGAAGAGCAGAGTAAAGAAGACGAACATGTCCTGATGCAGCTGATCTACCTGCGGGAGATCCGGCGTAAGCATAATTATGATTTCAATATCACATGTGAAATGAATCTTGGCGCCAACCGCAAGCTGGCGGAGCTGACCGGACGCAGTGATTTCGTAGTTGGCAGTACTGTCACAGCGCTGATCATGACCCAGATTTCTGAATATCATGAGCTGTATGAACTGTTTGAGGAGCTGCTCAGCAATAACGGTTCTGAAATCTATATGCGCAAAGCTAAAACATACATGAACTTTACCGGTCCGGTCCTAAAGACAGATTTCTATACCATGTCGGAAGCGGCGGCCAGGAAGCAGGAAGTCCTGATCGGGATCCAGCAGCTGGTGAACCGTAATCCGAAATCCACCAGGCATGAGTATAACGAACCTGTTCTGAATCCGGCAAAATGGACAGGTGATAACCGGGGCGGAAAGAAACTGATGGAGTATGAACTGCTGCCGGATGATCTGCTGGTGGTAATCGCAAGTAACTGAGACAGTGGAATTGTTTTCGCTGCAGATGTACACAGGAGAAAAACAGTGTCTGTAAAAAGAAAAGCTGCCTTAGTGGCATGTTCCAATCCTCTGCAGCCGGGCCGCAGGGAAATCATTGACCTGCTGTGCCGGACATTGGAAAGAGAAAGGCTGTCTGTTGAGGTGAGTCCCTATCTCTTCGATCCGGAAGGCTATAAGCTGGAAAAAGAGAAGGCGGATGTTCTGAATCTGTTTTTCGCGGATCCGGACATGGAATTCATCTTTGACGTATCCGGAGGAGACCTGGCCAACGGTGTCCTGCCTTATCTGGATTACGAGACCATTGGAAAGAGCAGAGCTGCTTTCTTTGGCTACAGTGATCTGACCACGGTCCTGAACACCATTATCGCAAAGACCGGGAAAACAGTCATCAATTATCAGGTCAGAAATCTGGTCAGGGAAAATAAAGAGGAACAAATACTTTATTTCCGGGATCGAATCCTGTCCGGAGTGATTCCGCCGGAAGATCTGTGTCCGAAGTTTATGCGGGGACAGCAGATGGAAGGGAAGATTCTGGGCGGCAACATCCGCTGCTTTCTGAAGCTGGCAGGTACGCCTTACTGGCCCTGTATGCAGGGGGCGATCCTGCTGCTGGAGTCTTTGAGCGGAGGCCCTAATCAGATGGCCACGGCCCTGCATCAATATAAGCAGCTTGGTGTTTTTGACTGCGTGCAGGGAGTCCTGCTGGGCACCTTCACGGAAATGGAGAGAGAAAAGCTCGAACCGTCAATAGAAGAACTGGTGCTGGGAATCGTACCGGATTCCGTTCCGGTTGCGAAAACGGAATGGGTCGGACATAAGGGCAGTGCCAGGGCGGTCCTGCTCGGCGAGAAGATACAGTTCAGAAGCTGAACAGCTTTGATTTAGCCCGGCTGTGCTGCGCGGGATGACTTTTACATGTAAATATAAAAAGGCCGGTGACTGAAACCGCCGGACAGAACAATGTTCTGCCGGTCACAGTCACCGGCCTTTTATGCTGCGCGTCCTGAGACGCCAGATTCTGATGGATCTCGTTTTGCTGGTTTTCTGAATTGTTTTTCTATTTTATGGCATCAGAAATTATCCCAGTTCAGCCGTCCGTGAACCTGGGTAGTGAGCAGCATCTTCTCACCGAGTTTCTTTGTCAGGGCACCGGCTTTCATCCGCCATGCCCAGTTGCCTGCCTGCCGGGCAGGTACATTCATTCTGGCTTCCGTACCAAGTCCCAGCCAGTCCTGTATGGGAATGATACATATATTGGCGTGGCTGGTCATGGCCAGGCTGATAAATACGTCGGCGGCCTGGGAAGGCTTCAGGTTCGGCACGCCCACATAAGCGCAGGCTAACTGCCGGACCTCCTCCGGGGCGGATTTAAACCATCCCACCAGGGTATCATTGTCATGGGTACCGGTGTAGACCACGCAGTTGCGGTTAAAGTTGTGGGGCAGGTAATCTCCGGCAGCGCCCTGATCTTCGGGATCGAAGGCGAACTGGATGACTTTCATATTGGGGAAAGTGCTATCCCTTACAAGCTTGCGTACGGACCGGGTCATGGTGCCCAGGTCTTCGGCAATGATATCCTTATGGCCCAGCATCCAGTTCATGCAGTTGAAGAAGTCAATACCGGGACCGTCTTCCCAATGGCCTTCCAGGGCAGACTCCGCGTCCGCGGGGACCGAATAATACTGGTCAAAGCCGCGGAAGTGGTCGATGCGGATGATGTCATAGAGGCGGAAATTCTGATAGAGGCGGGACATCCACCAGCTGTAGCCGGTCGATTTATGGTAATCCCATCTGTACAGAGGGTTGCCCCAGATCTGTCCGGTGGCGGAAAAAGCATCCGGGGGACAGCCGGCGATGGCCTGCGGCAGATGTTCCTCATCCAGCTGGAAGAGTTCGGGATGGACCCATACATCCGCGCTGTCCGGCGCTACATAGATCGGGATATCGCCCACGATCCGGATATTCCTTTCATTGGCGTACTTCTTGACCGCTTCCCACTGGCGGAAGAAATAGTACTGCAGGTATTTGTGGAATTCGATGTCGAAGTAAAGATGTTCGTTATAGTAATCCAGAGCGAAGCCCCAGCGCATGCGGATATCCTCGGGCCATTCCTGATGGGGGATATCTCCGAAGAAGTCCTTCAGGGACATGAACAGGGCGTAATCATCCAGCCACCAGGCGTTGTCCGCGCAGAACTGGACAAAATCCGGATGCGTGCTGAGATCGGTCCTGTCGTAGGCGGTCCGGAGCAGTTTTATGCGGTACTGATCCATCTTGTCGTAGTCAACGGTGGAGGGGTCGCTGCCCCAGTCGATCGCGTCACATTCCTCCTGCGTCAGGGCGCCGTCGTCAATGAGGGCCTGCAGATCTATATAATAGGGATTGCCCGCAAAGGCGGAATAAGCTTTGTAGGGAGAATCACAGGGCTCCCCGTGTCCGGTGGGACTGAGGGGAAGGATCTGCCAGCAGGACTGTCCCGACGCCGCCAGAAAATCTATGAATTTATATGCTTCGACAGAAAAACAGCCCATTCCGTATTTGGACGGAAGACTGCTGACTGCCATCAATACACCAGCCTGTCTTTTCATCTTACCTCCTGTTTGCTGCAGTTTAAGCAGTTTCTGCAGTGGATTACGGTTTTCTTATATTCATTATACTCTTCAAAAAAAGATTTTGCAGGCTGGATTTTAGCATTTTCCGATTTTCGATGCATAATTGACCGTTTGATTTCCTGCATTGCACGGATTTTAGCGCTGGAGTATACTAATCATATGCTTTTTTTCGGTATCTGTTTTCAGATATGGAAAAAGAAAGAACAAAACGAACGCGCTCCGGCCGGATGAATGCAAAAGTCCCGGTCTGAGCTGAGAAAGGAAGTAAACATGCATACAGAGTTCCTCATGGGAAATGCGGCCATAGCCCGCGGGGCCATCGCGGCAGGTGTGAACCTGACGGCGGGTTATCCGGGGACGCCTTCCACCGAAACCCTGGAAACGATCGCAAAATACCGGAACCAGGATACATATGTAGAATGGTCCGTCAATGAAAAGTCCGCGATGGAAGTGGCAGCCGGCGCCGCCTACGCGGGTGCCAGAGTTCTGGTCACCATGAAACAGGTAGGTCTCAATGTCGCCTCCGATCCGCTGATGAGCCTGGAATATATCGGCGTCAAGGGCGGTATGGTCATCCTGGTCGCTGACGATCCGGGTCCCATTTCCTCCCAGACAGAGCAGGATACAAGGCACTATTCTTATTTCAGCAAGCTGCCCTGCTTTGATCCCAGTTCCGTTCAGGAAGCCTATGACATGATTCAGGAGGCCTATGAGTTTTCTGAGAAATACGGCACCCCCGTATTCTTCCGGCCTACGACCCGGATCTGCCACGCCTATGCTTCCATTGAAGTAAAGGATGAGGACGAGTATGTACATCACAGCGCGGACGGATTCAAAAAGGATTCCTCCCGCTGGGTCATTTTCCCCCGCCTTTCCTATGCCAATCATAAAAAGATCGAGGCCAGGAATGTGGAACTGTCCAAAGTCTTCTCCGAATACAGCCGGAACGCCATTATTCCGGAACGGGGTTCCTTTGCAGGCAGCGGTGCCGCCAGAAAGGGTGTCGCGGCCGGCGGTATCAGCCTGGCCCTGACTCTGGATAACCTGCAGGATCTGGAGGATGCGCCCAGAATTCTCAAAGTGGCGACGCCTCATCCTTTCCCGGAACAGCTGGCAGTGACTTACCTGCAGGATCTGGATGAGGTTCTGGTCCTGGAGGAACTGGATCCGGTGATTGAAAGGGAACTGACCTATATAGCCGGCAAATATCATCTGAACGTGGAGATCAAAGGCAAACTGACCGGTGACGCCGCGAATGCCGGAGAGAATTCTCCCAACCTGATCGCTGCCGCCCTGGACAGTTTCCTGGGAAGGGCTGCTGCGGAAACAGCCGCCATGCCCGAACCTCCGCAAATCCCGGTCCGGCCGCCGGTCCTGTGCGCCGGATGTCCCCACAGGGCTTCCTTCTATGCGGTCAAAACAGCCATGAAGGGCAAAAAAACTATCTTCTGCGGAGATATCGGCTGCTATACACTGGGCAACGCCATGCCCCTTGATATGGTCGATACATGCCTCTGCATGGGAGCCGGCATCAATATCGCCCAGGGCGTCTTCCGGACAGAACCGGATACCAACGCTTTTGCTTTTGTCGGGGATTCCACATTCTTCGCGTCCGCGATCACAGGAATCATTAACGCGGTCTATAATCAGGCGGAGATGACAGTCATCATTCTGGATAACTCCACCACGGCCATGACCGGCCATCAGCCCCATCCCGGTACCGGCAGGACCATGATGGGCGAGGTGGTCAGCAAGGTCTCCATTGAAGCGGTCCTCAGAGGCATCGGACTTGAATTCGTTGAAACCGTCAATCCGCTGGAGCTGGACAAGGCGGTGGACGCTGTCGTGCGTGCCGCGGCACAGAAGGGCGTTAAGGCAATTATCTTTAAATCGCCCTGTATTGCCCTGGTCAAACCTGATCAGCCCCTGTCCGTTGACCAGAGCAAGTGCATCGGCTGCAAACGCTGTATCCGGGAGATCGGCTGTCCCGGTATCGTGATCAATGACGGTAAGGTCTGTATCGATCCCGGTCTCTGCACCGGCTGCGGCCTCTGCGCCCAGCTCTGCCCGGTCCACGCGATTGGAGGTGGCTGCCATGACTAATACAGTTAAGAAAAATATAGATAACAGGAATACTGACAACAAGAATATTGTTAACAGGAATATTGTACTATGCGGCGTTGGCGGTCAGGGCACAGTCCTGGCGTCCAAGCTCATCGCCGCAGCTGCCATGGAAAAAGGCCTGCGTGTCATGAGCGCTGAGACCATCGGCATGGCACAGAGAGGCGGCAATGTCTTCAGTAACCTCCGGATCGGCAACTCCATGCACGCGCCCCTGCTGCGGAGCGGACAGGCGGATGTGATTCTGGGGTTCGAACCCGGTGAGACGGTCCGTATGCTGCATTATCTGAAGCCGGGCGGCACCGTGATCACAAACTGCAGGCCGGTCAAACCTACCACAGCTACTTTGACAGGATCCTCTTATGACGGCAGTGAAATGATCGCTTACCTGCGGGAGAATCTGGCGGCTGACAGACTCCTGGTCGTGGACGGTCAGGAAGCGATCGACAAACTGGGCAGTCCCAGGGTCCTGAACATGGTCCTGCTGGGCGCTGCCATCCGGACCGGCCAGATCGGCCTGACGGAGGAGGATATCAAAAAGGCCATGGGCAGGCTGATCAAGCCGGCTTTTATGGAACTGAACCTGAAAGCGTTTGATTTCGCGCGCCAGTAATCTGCTTTGGAAATGTTTTCGGAAGCTGCCTGGGATCTCAGGCGATTTGTTTCCGGAAACAGCAGCTGTTAAGTTTTAGCAAAGGGAAAAATAACATGATAAAAAAATGGAACTCGCTAAGTCTTGTTATACGGATCGGCATCGGCCTGGTCATCGGCGCCATTCTGGGCCTGCTGGTTCCGGGCCTTACCTGGATTGGGGTCCTCGGTAAGCTGTTTGTAGGCGCTTTGAAAGCGATCGCGCCTTTGCTGGTCTTTGTACTGGTCTCTTCCTCTCTGGCCAATGCCAGGGGAGGCAACATGAAAAAGTTCAGTACGGTCATCTTTCTTTATCTGTTCAGCACGCTCTGTGCCGCAATTGTAGCCGTACTGGTCAACTTCATCCATCCTGTCTCCATTACGCTGACAGGAATTGACGCAGCGGAGGGTTACACCGCGCCCGGCAGCATGGGAGAAATTGTGATGAATCTGCTAATGAGCGTCATTGCCAACCCTGTGAATGCTTTGGTCAACGCCAACTATATCGGTATCCTGTTCTGGGCTGTGGTCTTTGGTATCGCGCTTAAGGCTGCCCGTCCCGGTCTGCGGCAGGATATGGAGGATCTGGCGGAGGGAACCTCCAAGGTCGTCCGCTGGATCATCAACTGCGCCCCGTTCGGTATTCTGGGCCTTGTTTTTGAGGCTGTATCCACAAGCGGTCTGGAAATCTTCACCACTTACGGAGAACTGGTTCTCGTCCTGGTAATCACCATGCTGATCGTAGCCCTGGTGGTCAATCCTCTGATCGTCGGCGTTACCCTCCGGCATAATCCTTATCCGCTGATCTTCAAGTGCATCCGTCAGAGCGGCGTGACTGCTTTCTTTACCAGAAGTTCCGCGGCCAATATCCCCGTTAATATGGAACTCTGCAAGGAACTGGGCCTGGATGAAGATATGTATTCTGTTTCGATTCCCCTGGGCTCTACCATCAACATGGACGGCGCGGCAGCGGTCATTACTACTTTCGCCCTGACAGCCGCCAATTCCACAGGTGCGGCGGTATCGCTTCCCATGGCCATTCTGCTGAGTGTGGTCTCCACTTTCTCGGCCTGCGGTACATCCGGCGTAGCGGGCGGGTCCCTGCTTCTGGTGCCTCTGGCCTGCTCCCTGTTCGGTATTTCCAATGATATCGCCATGCAGATCGTCGGCGTCGGTTTTATTGTCAGCGTGATCCAGGATTCCCTGGAGACAGCGCTCAATTCCTCCGGTGATGTTATCTTTACGGCAACCGCCGAATTCCTGGAGTGGAAGAAGGAAGGAAAGGAGCTGCCTCTCTGATGAAGACCATAAAGAGTGTTTATAAGATCGGTAACGGTCCGTCCAGCTCTCATACGGTCGGTCCCTATCATGCCGCCCAGATCTTTGGCAGCCGCTACCCGGACGCAGATTCCTATGAGGTGACTCTGTACGGATCCCTGGCCTTTACAGGCGAAGGGCACGGTACCGGAAAGGCCATACTGGAAGGACTTCCCGGCGCGAAGATCTTATTTGACCGGGAGGCCAGAGATCTGCCCCATCCCAATACCATGCGCTTCAAGGCTTTCAAAGACGGTAAGGAAATCGCGAATACCAGGATCTTCAGTATCGGCGGCGGTTCCATCCGTATAGAAAATGAATCTTCGGAAGAAGATAAGGAATTATATCCCCAGAACACCTTCTCCGAAATCGTATCGCTCTGCAATCAGGAGAAGATCAGCATCATCCAGCTGATCTATATCCTGGAGGGATATCAGCTGCGGGATTATCTGCGGACCATCTGGCAGGCCATGCGCGGCGCGGTGGAACGGGGCCTGCAGACAGAAGGGATTCTGCCCGGGGGCCTGAATCTGAGCAGAAAGGCCAAATATCTCTATGAAAAGCGCTGTTATAATGAGAGCGCGGATGTTACAATGAACCGCGTGATCGCGGCCTACGCCTACGCGGTCAGTGAAGAGAACGCGGCGGAGAATCTGGTGGTCACGGCGCCCACCTGCGGCAGCTGCGGTGTCCTGCCTTCCATCCTCTACTATATGCAGGAGGACCGGGGATTTCCGGAGGAGGAGATCCTGGACGCTCTGGCCGTGGCCGGCTTGGTCGGCAATGTGATCCGGACCAACGCCAGTATTTCCGGCGCGGAATGCGGCTGTCAGGCCGAGATCGGCAGCGCCTGTTCCATGGCTGCCGCCGCGGTGGCCCAGCTTTACGGGCTGAGCATCGACCAGATTGAATACGCGGCCGAGATCGCCATGGAGCACAATCTGGGGCTGACCTGTGATCCGGTCGGCGGACTGGTGCAGATTCCCTGTATCGAACGGAACGCGGTAGCCGCCATGCGTGCATTGAGCGCGGTCAACCTGTCCAGGTTCCTGTACGCCACCAGAAAGATCTCTTTCGATGACGTGGTCGCTACCATGTACCGGACAGGCCTGGATCTGAATGAAAAGTACAGGGAGACCGCCCACGGCGGTCTGGCCGTGATCTACAAGGAACATAAAGAAAAGAAGCAGCAGAAATAAAAATCTGCTCCTTACTATATGCAGGAGGGAAATCAGAGTATGAGAATCAATGAGAAACAGCTGGCCCAGGTCAATGACAGGATCAAAGCCCTGGTCAGCGCCGGCAGCTTTTACGGTCAGAAGCTCAAGGAGAAGAACATTACTAGCGTCAATTCGGTGGAAGAGTTTGAAAAGCTTCCTTTTTCTGAAAAGAATGACCTGCGTGACGCTTATCCCCTGGGACTGATGACAGCTCCCGAGGAAGAGATCGTCAGGATCCATTCTTCTTCCGGTACGACCGGACTGCCGGTCATCATCCCCTATACCGCCAAAGATGTGGACGACTGGGGAGAAATGTTCAAACGCTGCTATGAAGTGGCGGGCATCACCAATAAGGACAGGATCCATATCACGCCCGGCTACGGTCTGTGGACCGCCGGCATCGGATTCCAGAACGGCTGTGAGAAGCTTGGCGCCATGGCCATTCCCATGGGCCCCGGCAATACCAACAAGCAGATCCAGATGATGCAGGACATGAAATCTACGGTTCTCTGCTCTACATCCTCCTACGCCCTGCTTCTGGCGGAAGAGATTGAAAAGAGAGGCATTCAGGATAAGATCATGCTGAAAAAGGGCGTGATCGGTTCTGAACGCTGGGGCAAGGCCATGCGTGAGCGGATCCAAAACATCCTGGGCATCGAGCTCTATGATATCTACGGACTGACAGAAATCTACGGTCCCGGCATCGGTATCAACTGCAGCGAGAGCGAATACATGCATTACTGGGATGATTATATCTATCTGGAGATCATCGATCCCGTGACCTTAAAGCCTCTGCCGGACGGCGAGTGGGGCGAAATCGTCATTACCACCCTGGTCAAAGAAGGCGCTCCCCTGATCCGATACAGGACCCATGACCTGTCCAGGATCATTCCGGAGAAGTGCACCTGCGGCCGCTGCTGGCCCCGCATCGATGTCATTAAGGGCCGTACCGATGACATGATGAAGATCAAGGGCGTCAATGTATTCCCGGCCCAGATCGAAGAAGTGCTCCGTTACTTCCCCGAAGTCTCCAGCGAATATCAGATCCGTATTTCCCATCTGGAAGGCAAAGATACCATGCGTATCTATGTGGAGACCACCGGAGATGTCGACTTCCAGAACCTGGCGTCCAGGATCGCCCAGAAGGTCAAGTCCGTGATCGGTTTCACGCCTCTTGTCAAAGTCGTTGAAATCGGCGTCCTGCCCAGAAGCGAGAAGAAGACAAAACGCGTGATTGACGAAAGGTATGAGTAAAAAGAACGCGGCGGACATAGTCCGGCTGCGGATTATATCAGATCAAAGCGTAAGGATACTGTGGATTTAAAAGAGCAGGCAGTCCAGAGATGAAGCATTTCATTTTGGACTGCCTGCTTTTTTCAGTTATGAGTATTCAGTTATGAGTATCCAGATATGAGTATCCGGATATGAGTATCCAGATATGAGTATCCAGATATGCGTATTTCAGCAGGAATTAATGAATCTGCCGTTTGTAGTGTTTCTGTCTCCGGATATTGAAAAGGAAAATCAGGGTTCCCCGCTCTGGGGTTCCTGTGCTCCGGCTTTGCGGAGCAGGCCGCTTTCTGTGTAGGCGGGAATAATGGCGGCCGGGCCGCTTTCCCAGGCTTCCGTGATGAAACAGCTGCTGACAGGATCGTATCCGATCAGGCCGGGAATCACAGAGCGCAGGGACCAGTAGTCGGTATTGACCATATATCCGGACCTGCTGTCCCGGATCAGGATATTACTGTCGTCATATGCTGTGATGATGATACTGTCGGCGGAAAGCGGTTCGGAGGAAGGCAGGTGCACGGAATCCAGGATACGCTGGTCATCCGCCCCATAAATGTACAGATCTCCGCTGTCACAGACAGCCAGGATCGAATCCTCATACAGACTGATCTGCGCGATGGGATCACCGGGGCGTGTCAGTGTACCAATCAGAGATCCGTCAGTATCACCGGACTGGTAGATCCAGACCCGGTTGTGGGCAGTGTTATAGACATAGATCCGATTCCGTTTCGGATCCTGAACGGTACGGAAGCGGTCCCCTTCGCTGCAGTGTTCTGTCAGAGGATCCATCTCCAGCCAGTCGTCTGTCTCCGGACTGCAAAGGTACGGAACGCTGGAGGGTGAGCCATTACTGTCTTTCCGGTCCAGGATCAGAAGGACCTGTCCGTTCTCCAGCAGAGAAGCGGAGGTCAGATTGGGATTCTCCATGGGAGCTTCATACCGTACATGGTCACCGGTCTCTATATCATACACGCCCAGATCTGTATAGGCTTTGAACTGGATGGTCCTTTTGGTACAGTAATAGACTTTTTGATCCTGCATGCCCAGGATCTGTGTCTGTTCAACGATTCCTTCCGGCGCTTCCCCTGTATAAGCAATCGTTTCCGCCTCTCCTGTTTCCATGGAGACCCGGTACAGGAGATCCTGACCGTCGGAAGGCCTGGTCCTTATATACAGGTAACCGTCATCGACTGCGGAATTAGTGTCTTTCTGACCGGTTCCGGCTGCTGCCGCGCTCTCTGTCATAGACAGGACAGAGGCGCCGGGACCCGGCAGCGGTACAGACCATAAGACGGTATCGGAGGAGATGTCTGACAGGCTCATGATGCCTTCCCCTTTATCGGCGGATTCGCAGATCCTCAGCAGCAGGCTGCCGGCCATACAGGAATCCGTCAGCGTCATCCCCTGCAGGGCATCGGGATCGGCATCGAGATAGCGGATGTCCTCGTTTGCTTCCTTATAGCCATAGAGCAGGATGGAATCATCCCTGATATAACCAAGAAGAAGGGACGTGCCTTCTTCCGCTTTTTCAGACAGGATCAGAGCTTTGGAAAAATCTGTTGGCCCTGCGGCATAACTTCCGGAATCATCGCCACCGCCCATGACAGCGAGGCACTGATCTGAAAAGCAAAGGAATTCAGGGCCATAAAGGGCCAGGCCGCGGACAGTGGAAGGCATGGCGCCTGCAGACAGAATCTTTCCGTCAGCGGCGTCAAAGATAAGGAACATATTGTCATAAACTGCCGCGATATTTTTCCCGTCCTGACTGAGAATGGCATTTCGGTTGTCGATATATGTGCTGTTCCCGGCAGAAGGAGCAAGGGAAGGTATGGGTGCGTCCTGTGCAGCTTTCCAGCGCAGGGCCCCTTTGGAATCGTAAAGCTCAAAGGATTCACCGGCGGGCTCTGTGATGCTGCGGAGCACACTGCCGTCATCCAGGACCCGGTAGGTCCAGCCGGCACTGTAGAGGACGCCTTCTGTCAGCAGATACGTGAAAGTCAGTTCTTCCGTATCGATCAGGGCAAACGCGGTGCTCATATTGGGAACCGCGTATTGGACCACTATATAACGGCCGCCGGCAGAAACGGAAATGATTTCCGGAAAACCGTTGTTATTATAGGCCATGTCCTCTGTTTCAGATGCGGGCAGGGTAATATTGGCCGGAAAGTTTTTGCTGATTTCCCCATAGGAAACTTCCTGCAGAATCTGTCCGCTGTCCCGGTCCAGGATCATAAGACCGTTCCTGCAGATCAGACAAAGGGTGCCGTCTGCCCGCGCGGAGGCACCCAGCACGGTGGAGGAGCAGGACTGCTTCCAGACAGGCTCCTCATTGCCGCTCTCCAGCAGGACGGCCTCTTTTTCCGACGTCAGCAGGAAAGAGGCGTTATCCGCAGGCGCCAGCTGTGGTAAATCAGCAGCCGCATCCGGCGTATAGGAACAGGTACACTGAGCTGTGGATGTGTCCCAGATGTATACAGTATTGTCGGCGTCGACCGCGCAGATGAACCGGCCGTCCGCGCTCTGTACCGCGGCCCGGATCCGGCTGTCGGCCTGCAGAAGGCGGATATTGTCAAGTGTACTGTAATCATTGCGGTAGTCCGCGTCATAAACATCCAGACTCTCTTCCAGCTGACGGAAGAGTTCCGGTGCCAGCGGGTATTCCTTCTCGCTTAAGGAACCTGCTGATTCACAGACCAGCCGCAGGGCCTCAGATTCCCTTCCCTGGGACCGCAGATTCTCTGCCAGAGTGGCTGTATTCAGCGTATTTTGACGCAGGCTTTCCCGGTGGGCCGTCAGGATCTGATGGTTGGACCAGAGCAGATAAGAGATAATGATGATGGCGGCCAGAGAAACTGAGGAAGCTGCTGCTATATTCCGCCGCCTGCGGTAAGCCCTTTCCCTCCTGACCAGGTCGTCGTAGGAGCAGTTCAGGAAGCGGGCCGCGATCCGGGGCAGCTCTTCAGAAAAATAGATCCACCTGCCTTTGCGGTAATCGGCGGACAGAGGTTCCGTTTCGATGATCGTCTTAATGATCCGGCCGTTCTCATCTGTGATTTCCCTGGTGCCTTTTTTTAATACGTCCGGTAAGACATCAAAAGGTTCGCCCTCTGTGATTACCGTCAGGATGTCATTATAGGAATGGGTCTTCAGAAAGAGATTGATTTCCCGCTGGACCCAGACAGATTCCTTCATCTTCGGAGAGCATATGACGATCAGAAACCGGGATTCGGCCAGAGCTTCCTGGATTTCCGAAGTCAGGTCGTTGCTGCCGGCCAGCTCCGTGGTATCCCGGAAGAGCTTTTTGAATTTTTTGATAC
The DNA here is from genome assembly GCA_902789735.1 of uncultured Lachnospiraceae bacterium. Classification (GTDB taxonomy): domain Bacteria; phylum Bacillota; class Clostridia; order Lachnospirales; family Lachnospiraceae; genus CAG-791. Next base: position 98,452 of record CADAOZ010000004.1, on the reverse strand, counting down.
CGGTCTTCTCCTGAATGTCTTTGGGAATCCGGTAATGCTCCAGATGCCGCTGGGTAAATACAGCGGCCTGTGTATCCTTCGGCGTATGGCGGTAGGATATGAAGGCTTCATATTTATATGTATTTTTATATGTATTGGTCGGGGTATCGGAAGTTGTTGTATTCAAATTAACTTCTCCTTCTCAGGAAGCCGCATATATAAGGATATATTTCTTTCATTATAAGATTATAAGAATGAGAGGTGTAATCCAATATATGCAGTGAGCAGGCTAACGCAAGCCAGTCAGTGAATTACATCAACATTTTAGCATGATACTGCAAAACATATTTTAGCATCAATTGTAAAGTGCGAACAGGGAGCGGCAGACAAAAGTACCAAAACAGGCTGTGCGTCTGCCGTGTACTGCCGGAGGCGGCAGACAAAAAGAACAAAACAGGCTGTTCGTCTGCCGCGTACAGCCAGTTGCGGCATACAAAAAAAGAAGATTGGAGATTCATGCAAAAGCGGTACTCTGATACTTAATTTTGGATATAATAGACTTAGCTGTAGAAAAATAAGAATACATTGATTTCATGGAACTTCATGCGCGGCAGGATCCGGTCCGGAAAGGAGCAGGCGGTTATGATCACTCCCATAGATCTTGATAAGTGGCCCAGAAATTATCATTACAAATATTATACGGAAGCCCTGCAGGTGGGCTATTCGGTTACCATAAAAGTCGATGTCACAGAAGTCCTTGCCTACAGCAGGGCGGCGGGAAGGAGCTTTTACGGCTGTATGATCTATGCCATCAGCGCGGCTGTCAACCGCCTGGACTGTATGAAGATGGTCAAGATGGAAGACGGAAATCCGGGGATCTGGGACCGGGTCCACCCTGTCTTTACGGTCTTCCATAAGGAATCGGAAACCTTCAGTGATCTGTGGACGAGCTGGGATCCTGATTTTGAGACCTTCTATACAGAGTATGAGAGAGTTGTAGACCGTTATGGAAACTGCCGGGGGATCAAGGGGCGGGAACACCAGCCCGCTAATTTCTTCTGTGTGAGCTGTTCGCCCTGGCTGGATTTCATAGCCTACGCGCCTTCCTCGCCGGGACCGGCCCAGCTTTTCCCGATTATCGCTTACGGGAAATATACGGAAGCGGACGGCAGAGTGACGGTGCCTCTGTCCGTCACGATCTCCCACGCGGCGGCAGACGGCTATCACATCTCAAAATTTGCCGCGGTCCTTCGGGAGGAGACGGAATCTTTTGGCAGCCGGACATATCCGGAAAAATAAAACGGGCCAGGAATATGAAATGTGTTCCGGCGGCATCACATGAAACCATCACATAAATAACGGCATAACAATATATTATACACGTAATAACATATATTCTGCCCCTTTTACAGCTTTGCAACCCCCGGTTGACAAATTGCAAGGCTTGATTGGTGGTCTGCAGGGGCGCTTTCGGGTATTTTCTGATTAAGAAAACAAGCAGGCCGGCGGACAGCCGGGCAGAATGGAGGCTCAAATGATTCTTGCGGAGAAGATTACAGTATTAAGAAAAAGGAACGGCTGGTCTCAGGAGGAGCTGGCTGAAAAGCTGGGCGTCAGCCGTCAGTCCATTTCCAAATGGGAAAGCGCGCAGTCCACGCCGGATCTGAACAGGATCCTGGCCATGTCCGCGCTGTTCGATGTCAGTACAGATACGCTGCTGAAGGATGAAGAGGAGCTGCAGGAACTGCCGGTCCTCACCGGCGGAACGGAACTGAACGCGGAAGTGATAACGCCCGCAAAGGAGATTCCGGAACCTCTCCGCAGTGTTTCCATGGAGGAAGCGAACCGGTACCTGCAGCTGAAGGCGGTCGCTTCCGGCAGGATCGCCATCGGCGTCATGCTCTGCATCCTTTCGCCTGTCCTTCTGATCCTTTTTTCGGGAGCCCAGGAAATGAAGAAGATATCTCTCAGCGAAGCACAGGCAGCCGGAATCGGCGTTCTGGTACTTATGCTGATGGTCGGTACAGCGGTCGGTATCTTCATCTATTATGGTATGCAGATGAAGCCCTTTGACTATATGGACAAGGAAGCGCTGGAGACGGAATACGGTGTAGAAGGAATGGTCCGGGACCGTATGGAAAGATATAATCCCAGCCATATCAAATTTATGATTATCGGCGTACTGCTGTGCGTCCTTTCATGTATTCCGATATTTGCTGCCATGATTCTTGGAGAGAACGAATGGAACCTGATCATCGGTGTATGCCTGCTCCTGATCATGGTCGCAGTCGGCGTTCTGCTGATCGTCCGTACCAATATCATCATGGAAGCCATGAAATCCCTGCTGGAGGAGGGAGAATTCTCCAGAGAGAATAAGAGGGAGAGCCGGCGCAATGAGTCCATCATGACCATTTACTGGCTGACAGCGATTGCCATCTTCCTGGCTTACAGCTTCCTGACAAACCGCTGGGACAGATCCTGGATCATCTGGCCGGTTGCCGGCATCGGATGCGGTATTCTGACGGCGGTCCTGAAGGTGGTCCGTTCCAGAGAATAACAGGAACGGAAACGCCATTCGATCCTTTCCGTGATACAATGATGGAAGGATGACAGGGAAATGAGATCCATTGATTCCTGAAATATCAGACTGGGAAAGAACAGAGACAGATCATGACAGACAGAACTTTCAACACCGGCTTCAAATATGATTTCACAAGCATCCTGGACAGGAAAGGGCATGATGCCCTGGCGGTCGATGCCATTGGCGATCCTTCAGTCAAAATGGCCCCCGGGGCGCCCGGGCCCGGCTTTGACCTGATTCCCATGTGGGTGGCGGATATGAACTTCCCGGTATTGCCGGATATCCAGCGGCATATCATTGACAGGGTCAATCACCCGGCTTTTGGCTATTACATGCCCAGGGATGAATACTATGACCGGATCATCCGCTGGCATAGGGTCAGGAACGATGTGGAAGGTCTGACAAAAGAATGCATCGGCTATGAGAACGGTGTTCTGGGCGGCGTGGCGAGCGCGCTGCGGGTCTTCTGTCCTGATGGTGCGAAAGTCCTGCTGCATTCGCCCACTTATATCGGTTTCACCGGAACCTTAAAAAACAACGGCTATGAGATCGTCAGCAGTCCTTTGGTACAGGATGAACGGGGGATCTACCGGATGAATCTGGCAGATATGGAGGATAAGTTCCGTAAAGGCGATATTCCTGCCATGATTTTCTGTTCGCCGCACAATCCAACCGGAAGGGTCTGGGAAAAAGGAGAGATCCGGGACATGACAGAGCTGTGCCGGAAATATGATGTGAAGATCATATCCGATGAAATCTGGTCCGATATTATACTGGCCGGTCATCAGCATATCCCGACCCAGTCCGTTTCCGAGGACGCGAAGGGGAGGACGGTGGCCCTGTACGCTCCTTCCAAAACCTTTAATCTGGCCGGACTGATCGGCAGCTATCATATTATCTATGACCCGGATATTCGCAAAAAAGTGCGTAAACAGTCGTCTCTGTCCCATTATAACGATATGAATGTCCTGTCCATGCACGCGCTGATCGGTGCCTACAGTGAGAACGGGATGGACTGGGTCGACGAACTGCGGCAGGTCATCGGGAAAAATGTGGACTTTGCCTGTGACTTCATTGATCAGAATTTCGAGGGCGTCTCTGTCACGAAGCCGGACGGCACCTACATGCTCTGGGTCGACTGCGGGCAGTGGTGCCGGGAGCATGGCCGGGACCTGCAGGCGGTGGAAGAAGCCTGCTGGAAAGTAGGCGCGGCGGTCCAGGACGGACGCATGTTCCACGGGCCCAGCCATCTGCGGATGAATCTGGCCCTGCCTTATTCCCGGGTCACGGAAGCTTTTGAGAGAATGCAGAAATATGTATTCTGAAGCGTCATAAATTCATATATAAAAATTAAGAAAGAATCGCGCTCTCCGCGGCAGTTCAGACCGGACTGCCGCGGAGAATGCTTTTATGCCAGAGGCATTGCTGTCTTCTGCAGCCCTTTATATTCTGACCGGACTGCCGCGGAGTCTGTTTTTTGGGGCAGTGAACTGACCCGGGCCGGACGAATGCCGGAAAGAAGGATGAAAAAAGAATGGATACATTGTCCTGTGTCCGCTATAATAAAATCTGGCTGGCCTGGCCAGCGGCCTCCGGGTCTAATATGGTTAAATACAGAAGGAGAGAAGACATATGTCTAATGAAAGAAGAGAACGCCGTGTCGGTACAGTATCCAGAGGCATCCGCTGCCCTATTATCCGGGAAGGGGATGATCTGGCCAAAATCGTAGCGGACAGTGTTCTGGAAGCTGCGGAGTATGAAGGCTTTGAGATCAGGGACCGTGACGTCATAGCTGTAACGGAATCCATCGTAGCAAGAGCTCAGGGCAACTATGTAACAGTGGATACGATCGCGGAGGATGTCAGGAACAAGCTGGGAGGCGGCACCATCGGCGTGATCTTCCCCATTCTGTCCCGCAACCGTTTTGCCATCTGCCTGCGCGGCATCGCAAAAGGCGCGAAGAAGATCGTCCTGATGCTTTCCTATCCTTCTGATGAAGTCGGAAATGAACTGGTCAGTATAGACCAGATCGACGAAGCAGGCGTCAATCCCTACAGTGATGTCCTTTCTCTGAAGGAATACCGCCATCTGTTCGGCGAGAATAAGCACGAATTCACAGGCGTTGACTATGTGGCTTATTATGAGCAGCTGATCAAAGACTGCGGCACGGAGGTTGAGATCGTTTTTGCCAATCATGCCCAGACGATCCTGAACTATACGGACACCGTCCTGACCTGCGATATCCATACCCGGAAACGCAGTAAAAGACTCCTGCAGAAAGCGGGCGCCAGGATTGTGCTCGGCCTGGATGATATCATGAACGCCCCCATCGGCGATTCCGGCTTTAATGAGAACTATGGCCTTCTGGGATCCAATAAATCTACGGAAGACAAGGTCAAGCTGTTCCCCAGGAATGCCAGACCGCTGGTACTGGAGATCCAGAAAAAAATCATGGATGCCACAGGGAAACATGTGGAAGTCATGGTTTATGGAGACGGTGCATTCAAGGATCCTCAGGGCAAAATCTGGGAACTGGCAGATCCGGTCGTTTCTCCGGCCTTCACGGACGGTCTGACCGGTACCCCCAATGAACTCAAGCTCAAGTATCTGGCGGATAATGATTTTAAGGATCTGTCCGGTGAGGAGCTTCGTCAGGCCATTTCCGACAGCATCCGTAAAAAGGACGCGGATCTCAAAGGGTCCATGGCTTCCCAGGGCACGACGCCCCGCCAGCTGACAGACCTGATCGGATCCCTCTGTGACCTGACCAGCGGTTCCGGTGACAAAGGAACCCCTGTCGTTCTGATACAGGGATATTTCGATAACTATACAAGCTGACATGATTTCGGGGAAGACGGACCTGTTTCTGGCCAAATCCTGCTGAAAAAGGAGCCATTTTTTGATGAATTTCGAAATCTTCGACTTATTCACTGGATTTTTTGAGAAAAAATGTTATACTGCGCCCGTGAAAGGGAGGTTTTAAATCTCATGAATAATAAAACAATGATGCAGTACTTCGAGTGGTACCAGCCGGATGACGGACTCTTCTGGAAACGGTGTGCCGCCCAGGCGGAAAAGCTCAAGGCAAAGGGCATCGACATGGTCTGGCTTCCCCCTGCATATAAAGGAACTTCTTCCGCAGACGTAGGCTATGGCGTCTACGATCTGTATGATCTGGGAGAATTTGACCAGAAGGGAACCGTCCGGACCAAATACGGAACAATAGATGAATATAAGGAAGCGGTCAGCGCTTTTCAGGAGAACGGCATTGAAGTCGTCGCGGATATCGTCCTGGACCACCGTATGGGCGCGGACAGGACAGAACCTGTCCTGGCAACTCCCATGAGCCCTACGGAGCGCAATAAGCCCATCGGAAAGCCCAGAGAGATCCAGGCCTGGACAGGCTTTGATTTCCCCGGCAGAAATAATCAATATTCAGATTTTAAATGGAACAGCAGCCATTTTGACGGCACGGACCTGGACGAGGCCACAGGCGAAAAGCAGATCTTCCTCTTTGAAGGCAAAGAGTGGGCCAACGAGACGGATTCGGAGAATGTCAATTTTGACTATCTGATGGGCGCCAACGTGGATATGGAAAATCCGGAGGTCATCGAAGAACTTACAAGATGGGGAAACTGGTATTATGACCAGATCCACATGGACGGACTGCGTCTGGACGCGGTCAAGCATATCCGCTTTGAATTCTTCCGGGACTGGCTCAGGAGATTCCGGGAGCACGCAGGCCGGGACATTTTCGCGGTCGGTGAATACTGGAGCGGTGAGCTGGGCAAGCTTCTCCACTATCTGGATGTAACAGAAAATTCCCTGCGTCTGTTCGACGTACCCCTGCATTACAACTTCTATAACGCGGGTATTTCCGACGGCGCCTACGATATGCGTAACCTGGTCAGCGGCTGCCTGACCGAGCAGAGGCCGGAAAACTCGGCTACTTTCGTGGATAACCATGATACCCAGAACGGGCAGGCCCTGCAGTCCTTTGTACCAGAATGGTTCAAGCCGCTGGCCTACGCCGTGATCCTGCTCCGGAATGAGGGAATCCCCCTGGTATTCTATGGAGATTATTACGGCATTCCCGCCAATGACACAGCCCCTGTTTTCAATCTTGGCAAGATGGTCATGATCCGTAAGCTGTACGCGTACGGGGAACAGAGGGACTATTTTGACGATCAGGCGATCGTCGGATGGACCCGGGGCGGTGATGACGAACATGAAGACTCAGGCATTGCGGTCCTGATGTCGGACAGTGGAGACGGCAGCAAGAAGATGGAGATCGGCAAAAAGTTCGCCGGCAGACAGTTCTTTGATGTCATGGAAAAGTGCATCGAGCCTGTTACCATCGATGAAGAAGGTTTCGGCCTGTTCGGTACCGCCGGCAAGAATGTGGCGGTCTGGGTGACGGAAGAAGCCTACGAGAAGATCAGAGTAGAGGTATAAAGCAGAGCAATGCAGACAATTTTCCTGACCAGCAGCCCTTTTGGCCCGCTTGACAACAGCAGGACCGTGATCGGGCTGGATCCTATGAACCGGTTTCCGGAGCATGTGGAAAAATACTGGAAACAGGAGGCAAGGTGCCTTGTGATTTCCGCGTTTCCGTCCGATCTGAAGGCCTGTGACTTCATGCGGGACAGTATGGAAGGATCCCTGCGTGCTGCCGGCCTGGGCTTCTCAGTCCTGGACATCTGGGATGACCGTACAGAAGATTTTTCGGCAGAGGCTCTTCATTCTTATGATGTAGTATTTCTGGGCGGCGGACACGTGCCCACGGAGAACGCCTTTTTTCACAGGATCGGCCTGCGGGAGAAGATACGGGATTTCGACGGGATCATTATGGGAATCAGCGCAGGAACCATGAACGCGGCGGATACCGTTTATGCGCAGCCGGAACTGGATGGAGAAGCGGATGATCCCGGTTACAGGAGATTTCTGACAGGTCTGGGGTTGACGGATATCAATATCTGTCCCCATTATCAGATGCTGAAGGATACCATGCTGGACGGCAGGCGCCTGTTCGATGATATTACATACGCGGACAGCCTGGGCCGCAGATTCCTGGCCCTGCCGGACGGCAGCTATGTGCTGACCCGGAACGGGAAAACGGAAGTCTGGGGAGAAGCCTGGATGATCGCGGACGGAAAGATCACGGCTTTCTGCGGCAATGATGAATACAGAGCTTTGCGGAACGGTTTCATAGATGGCTGATCCGTAAAAAAATCGGAAGCACCCTGACGGGACTGCTTCCGATTTTTTTTAGTGGAGATGACGGGATTCGAACCCGCGGTCTTTGACTTGCGAAGCCAACGCTTTCCCAGCTAAGCTACATCCCCGCGCAAAAAGTAGTATAATACTTTCCACTGTTGATTTCCAGTATTTTTTTAAAAGTTTACATCTGATTTTTTGGCTTTTTCCTGTCTGTTTTCAAAAAACGGACACAAAATGCAGAAATGTACTTATTCTTTTTATATCGGTTGACACTTTTTTGTCAAAGTGAGTAAAATAAAAATGTATAAAGGCAGGCTGCGCAACGGCAGGTCATTGTACAGAAGCATCACCAGCAGTAAAGAGGGGATTTAAAGGTTATGAAAGACATAGAAACAAATCGGGACATTATGAAAGCTATCATCGCGATTGCGCTGTCGATCGTATTGGTCATTTGTTTCGGCGCGATTCACGATAACGAGTTTAGCTGGGATTATGCTGCCGCCATTTATCATCCGGGCACATATGAAGCCAGCGCGCGCGGCTTTGGCGGTGATGTGGATGTTACCGTTACAGTGGATAAGCATAATATCACGGATATTCAGGTCACCGGTGACCATGAGACCGAAAATATCGGATCTGTTGCCATCGAAATGGTCGGTGACAGAATCATGGAAGCCCAGGATACTGACGTGGATACGATTTCCGGCGCCACCGTTACCAGCATGGCCGTGGTCACTGCTGCAAGTACAGCCCTGGGCGAGGCGGCAACGGACGTTCCCAAGCCTGAGAAGGAAGAAACCGAAGAACCTGTGGAAAAGACAGCCGAAGAGCTGGACGTGGATATTGTCATTGTTGGTGCCGGCGGCGCCGGTATGACAGCCGCCATCAAGGCTACTGAAGCAGGCAAAAAGGTTCTTCTTGTAGAGAAGATGCCTTACGCGGGCGGCAATACAACAAGGGCTACCGGCGGCATGAACGCAGCCGAGACCCATTATCAGAAAGAGCAGGGAATTGATGACACTGTTGAACAGTATGTAAAGGATACCATGGAAGGCGGACACAATCTCAATGATCCGGCTCTGGTACAGGCTCTCGCGGAGGGTTCCGCCCCTGCCATTGACTGGCTGGATTCCATCGGGGCACCGCTGCCAAAGATCGCTTTTACCGGCGGCAGTACAAACCCCAGGGCTCATGCCCCTGAGGACGGTTCCGCTGTAGGTATCTATCTGGTCTCCGCTTTCAAGAAGCAGCTGGAGGAAAAGAATATACCGGTCCTGTATAATACAACTGTCACAGAGATCATCATGAAAGACGGCAGGGCTGTCGGTGTGAAAGCAGACTCCGAAACGGCGGATTATACCATCAATGCGAAAGCTGTCATTCTGGCTACCGGCGGTTTTGGCGGCAATGAGCAGATGATCGTCGAAAACAACCCCGCCCTGGCAGGTTATGTATCCACCAACGCTCCCGGCGCCACCGGCGACGGTATTGTAATGGCGCAGGAAGTCGGCGCAGATGTTGTGGATATGGACCAGATCCAGCTGCATCCCACTGTGGAGCAGAGGACCAGAATGCTGATCACCGAAGCTGTCAGAGGCAACGGTGCCATCCTTGTCAACAAGGAAGGCAAACGTTTTGTCAACGAGATGGAGACCAGAGACTTTGTTTCCGCCGCTGAGATCGAACAGACAGACGGATGCGCTTATGTCATCTTTGACCAGAACCTTCGTGACAATGTGGCGGCGGTCGAGAAATACTTCGGCATTGGCGTAGTTTCGGAAGGCGCGACCATTGAAGATCTGGCCGGCGAGATCGGCCTCGACCCGGTGGTCCTGTCCAGGACGCTGGCGGACTGGAATAAGGCGGTAGCCAATCAGAAAGATCCGGAATTCGGACGTACGACCGCCATGGATGCAGATCTGAGCACCGCTCCTTACTATGCAATCCTGGTCGCGCCCGGTATCCATCATACGATGGGCGGCCTGAAGATCGACGTGAATGGGGAGGTCCTTAATACCAAAGGCAAAGCCATTCCCGGCCTTTTCGCGGCAGGAGAAGTCACCGGCGGCGTACATGGCGGCAACCGGCTGGGCGGCAACGCGGTCGCGGATGTTGTTGTGTTCGGTACTGCGGCGGCAGAGAGCGCCTGCACATATACAGATAAACTGAAGTGATAAGAAAATTTAGAAAAAATTAATTTTTTTACAAGATATTGCATTTTTAGCTGGACAAGACAGGATATTTAGTAGTATGTTTAATATAGTTAGAGCAGAAAATAAAAAGCTCTTCCACGTGAAGTCCGGTCTTGTCCGGCTCTCATGCAATATCAGGATTCGATTCATATTTTTGTGATTTGAAGGCAAAAAGCTGCTGCATTGATTTATTCTTTGTGGCGGCTTTTTTAATTGCCCGGATCAGGAGAGAGAAACAGGGTTTGTAAAAATACGCGCATTCAGCTGCAAAATCAAAAGATATTTTGAGAATCCCCCAAAAAAAATCCTGCTGCCTATGCTATAGTTAATAGTAGGGATTTTTTCGGTTTTTACCGGTCCCGGGCAGGTAAAGGGCACAGAGTATGAGTGAAATGATAATTCTTGTAGATGAAAATGATCAGGAGATCGGGTACGGAGAAAAGCTGCAGGTCCACAGGGAGAACCGGCTGCACAGGGCTTTTTCGATCTTTATTGCAGACAGTAAAGAGAAAAAGCTGCTGCTGCAGAAGCGGGCTCTGGATAAATATCACTCCGGAGGTCTCTGGACCAACGCCTGCTGTTCCCATCCCAGAATGGGCGAGACGATGCGGGACGCCCTGGTAAACCGTCTGAAAGTTGAGCTGGGGCTGGAAGTCCCGGAGGATCTCCGGATCCTGCAGGCGGATGATGCCGCGGGATTCCGGAAAAGCGGCGGAGAAAATGTGATTTACGAGACCGGGTCCTTCCGGTACTTTGCGCCTTTTGACGGCCTCAGTGAGCATGAGATCGACCATGTATTTGTTTATTTCAGCGGCCCGGAAGGATTTGACAGTAGTGCTTTTTCCCTGAATCCGGAGGAGGTCGCGGAGACAGTATGGATCCGTATCGGAGACCTGACGGATTGGATGGCAGAATCGCCGGATGATTTTACAGCCTGGTTCAGGCCTGCATACGCACTGGCTGAAAAACTGCTGATGGAACAGCTGCAAATATGAGAAAGAAATTACATCTTTTTTCAGGAATTGCCGGCATACTGCTTCTTTTCCTGCTGGCCGGTTTCGCTTTCTATGTACATGATTATTATCATGCGGACCCATCGGTAGAACAGTATATGGAATACCGGGACGAAGTGAATACCAGGGAAATCACGGAAGGGCTTTTTCTGGATGGGCCGGGCCGGGAACGGGCGCTGATCTTTTATCCCGGCGGAAAAGTGGAATACAGGGCCTACCTGCCCCTGTGTCATAAAATTGCCGCCGGAGGGATTGACTGTTTTCTGCTGGAAATGCCCTGTAATCTGGCAGTCCTGGATATCAATAAGGCAGACAGCATATTTGAGAACTATACATACCCGGAATGGATCATTGGAGGACACTCCCTGGGCGGCGCTGCCGCTGCCATATACGCGGCAGATCATAAAGAGCAGGTACAGGGACTATTGCTTCTGGGGGCATATCCCACAAAACAGCTGGGACCTGACCTGCATGTACTGGAACTGTATGGATCCGAGGACCGGGTCCTGAACCGGGAGAGACTGCTTAAAGGGAATGACTTTCTGCCGGTGCATACGGTCCGGGAAGAAATTCCGGGCGGCAATCACGCTGGTTTTGGCAGTTACGGTCCCCAGAAGGGGGACGGCCCGGCTGGAATCAGCGGAGAAGAGCAGCAGGAGATCACAGCCCAGAGAACAGCGGACATGTTCCCGGAAGACGGCTGAATCATGCGTTCGCAGTAGGGTTTTCTATAATTTCAGGCACTTTTTTATACAAACAGATCAGCTGGATTGTCATATTTACCGGTTCCGATAAAAGGAGGATTTAGTCATGAGATGTCCCGGATGCGGCAGAATCATCAGTAAACCGGATGCGCGTTTTTGCAGTAAATGTGGTTATGATTTGATAAAGAGCGGTGCACAGCCGGGGAGCAGCGGCAACAGGCCTGATCCCCCTACCGTATCAATGGATCATGCGGATGGACGGGAGCCGGCCGATCCGGTGAGGCCCGGTCCGGTGAACCCGGGTACAGGGAAAGGCAGCAATCATGACGGGGGATCAGGAAGGGGTTCCAAAATTCTGGTGATCATTATTGTCCTGCTTCTGATCATGATAATAGGCATGGCTGGTTTTCTGATCTATTCAATTCTGCATAAAAAGACATCAGGGCCCGAAGAGCCGGATACAGGCAAAACAACAGTAGAGCCCGAAGATCCGGATGAACCCGAAGATCCGGATGAGCCCGAAGATCCGGATGAGCCTGAAAATCCGGATGAGCCCGGTGAGATAGAATCAGTCGGCACAGGAAGCACAAAAAAAATTCACTATGAAGACCTGCTTGAAACAAATCAGGTTTCGGAACAGGCAGGAAGGCTGCTCCCCACGGCCATTGGTTACAAGGGTCATGCATACGCTCTGTTTGATAATAAAGAATATGGTCTTACCTATCAGGAAATTGAAGCCTATTGTGTAAAAATGGGTGGCCATCTGGCAGTCATTAATAATGCAGAGGAAAACTTCATGCTGTATATGCTGGCAGTCAGGAACGGACAGCAGACGGCTTTCTTTGGTTACTCTGATGAAGCGGTCGAATACAGATGGGAATGGGTCTACGGCGACAGTGATTATGAGCGATGGAATCAGAAAAGCAATCAGCCTGATAACGGAGGCGTTTCGGACGCCGGAAACGAAAACTACGCCCAGTTCATGGCAGGGGCGGGCGATGGTACCTGGGATGATGCCAGACTGGATGCAAATACGACCTGTTATATATGTGAATGGGAAGAGAATGCTGCCATACCGGATCGCGTAGATCCGCCGGAAGCGAATAAAACAGATTCATCGGGAGGAAGTGGAACAGGCAAGAATCCCGGTCCGGAACCTGGTCCTCAGGAGAATGTACCGCCGCAGATCTTCCCGGACAGCAGCAATACCTACCTGACGGATGCGCAGGTCAACGCGCTTTCAGCGGAGGACGTTCAGAAAGCGATCAACGAGATCTATGCGAGAAACGGCTATCGTTTCAAAGATCCCGCCTGGCTGGCCTATTATGAACAGTATGACTGGTATAATGGGACGATCCCGTCTGACCAGTTCGATGCAGCCAAAGAATTTAACCAGATTGAATTTGCCAATGTAGAAAAACTCAGAATTCGCAGAGACGCCCTGAAGGCCAGGGGCGGCTGAAATGCCAGACAGGAAGGCAATTTCAGATAAACCACAGGAGGTAAACGGAGATGGCAGACGACCGAAACCAGAAACAGCCCGATTATTATAATCCGGATAATTTTTTTGCGGATGAATCATTTGGCACCAGTCTGGGAGACGACTATTCTTCTTTCTTTAGTGATGATGAGCCGAACGCCGGCGGGGACCAGCCGGCGCTGGCGGACACAGGAGAGCAGGATCTGTCTTCCTGGCTGGCGGAAACCGAAAAAGAGCAGAAACAGATGTTTGAAGCCGGGACAGCCGGACCGTCTTCCGATTTCTGGTCGATTGATAATTCTGCCGGACAGAACAGTCAAGGCCATGGCCCTCGGAAAGATACAGGAAGTGTCAGCCAGTATGGAGATCAGCAGCAGCCCGGCGCGGGCACCGGCCGGTATGGAACGCAGCAGTCCGGAACGGGCGGCAGCCAGTATGGGAATCAACAGCAGCCCGGCGCGGGCACCGGCCAGTATGGAACGCAGCAGCCCGGAACGGGCGGAAGCCAGTTTGCCGGACAGCAGCCGGCCGGTACGAATGACGGGCCCGTCATCCTGGGCGGCATTGACGGCGGGAAAGTAAAACGCAAAAAAAGCATGCTTCCCCTCCTGCTTGCTGCAGGCATCGGCATCATCCTGATTATTGCGATAGTTCCTGCATTCCTGCATAAAAAAACAGACCCCCAGCCAGTCACTGTGATTGATGAACCAGACGATGGAGATGATGATACATATGTCAGTTATCAGGAGGAAGAGCCTGATTACGGAAAAAACTATAATGATTATTATACGAACCAGTATATAATGGCCAAGCCAGGAGGCAGTAATGAAGTTAGTGAAATATGTGTGTACGAAAATGATTTTGCGGGCAGCCCGGAGTCTCCCAGGACGCCGGAGACCTATTTCAGTATGTATCTGGATGATGACAGACTCACGATGATGGCGCCGCTTTCCGGATCTTATCTGGACTGTGGCTTTACCATTGTTTATGGAGACAGGGAGTTTGAAAGTGATATGTCACCCGGTCTTGTTCGTCCGCCTGTAGCCGCTGATCAGGACAGATATTTTCAAATGGTCAAGACGGGGTTCTCGGATATTGCCGACTATGAAAAAGAGAATTATCAAAATGTTCAGTACGGAGAAGTCAGAACAGCGAACATCAACGGGCATACCGTCGCCTATATGGAAGCCACCTATCATGACGATGAAAACAATGAAATCCTGGATACATTTTCGTTTGAAGAAACACCGGACGGGAATAATTTCCTGACTGAGTACAGATGCAGGCAGGCTGAATTCTCCGATGGAGGGGCAGCCCTGGAATATCTGTACAGCAGGCTGACCTTCTATACGGAGGACTTTGAATCGATTGATGCGGGCAGGCATATGTTTACTGTGGGCCGGGTGTATAATCAAAGCTGTACGGACTGGGCAGAGATTGATCTGTCAGATGAAGAGAACATGAATCAGTACGGCAGCAGTATAGGCTCGCCTCGTGAAATGTACTTCTATTTTTCGGGAGATGATAATTATTCAAGAATGGACAGAATCTACTGGATGGAATTCAATCCTTATAGTATTTTGGACGGCTATGACAGCTTTGATCAGTACGTGGACGAAAGGCTGAAATGGGAGAAGGACAGCGATTATAAAACTGATGTTGAAGAGACTGATCAAAGAGAGTTTTTCTTCTACGGCCGGAATGTCTATTATTACTCCTATAAAGAGGTGGAAAACTATGGCAGCAGTCCGACAGATGTCACTCTGTACTGCTTTCTCATAGAGAACGGCAGGGATGAAACATTCGAGCTGGAGATCAGGGAAGAAAACCTTACCACAGAAGGAGCCTTTGATCCGGAAGCATTTCTGGAAAAACATTTGAAGATGAATTGATACAGGTATGGGACCGGACGCATGGGAAAGCCGGAATAATCATACATGACAGGAGAAGACCGCGTGACGAAGGAGTAAACTCCTTTGCCGCGCGGTCTTTTTCAGACCTGTTTCAGACCCCGGTATGATTCCCTGGACCGGGAATAAAACGGACCGGGGAATCAGGGTCTGTGGATTTACATGGGATTTCCTGTTTCCGAATTGTCGGACGGGTTCCGTGTTTCCGTTCCGCCGGAAAGAGCTGGAGTCTCCGTGCTGCCGGACGTGCCGGTGCTTTCCGGCTCTGAAAACAGTTCATCGATATCCATATTCTGGGGACGCATATTGAC
This sequence comes from uncultured Lachnospiraceae bacterium, assembly GCA_902789735.1. Classification (GTDB taxonomy): domain Bacteria; phylum Bacillota; class Clostridia; order Lachnospirales; family Lachnospiraceae; genus CAG-791. The sequence goes on along the minus strand of CADAOZ010000004.1, from coordinate 83,062 downwards.
CTTGTCCAGCTTGTCCGAGATGGCGTGGGAGCCGCCGGGCTGGGCCGGATTGGGGGCATATGGCTTCTTCTGCCTGCTCTGGCGGGGCTCCAGCAGACGGTCATGCATGCTCGTGGTGATATATACGAAGCCCAGGATCATCATAAGCTGGGGGAACATCAGGGTTCCCAGAATAGCAAGAATCACAGCCAGAGCGGTATATTTGAACAGATACTTACGGATGACAAGATAGAGAGCGATCACCCCGAATACGATCAGATAAAGGTAACCGATGGTCCAGCCGCACTGGAGCAGACGCTGTACCGTTTCGTTCTGGGCGGTGCCTGTAAAGGACCGGAATCCGATCAGGAACAGGGCAATAGCGGCAAGGCCCGTCCATTTGGGCGGATACAGGAGCGTGATCGGTCTTGCTTTGGGGACCTGGAAGCGCAGGCGCTTGAGAATCAGGAGACTCAGTACATAAATAATATAGCCCTGGATCATACCGAAAATAACGGCGGAGATGACGATCAGCTGTTTGATGTAACCGCCTTCCAGCATAGGCGCGTAGGCCTGGGGATCCGCGCCGGTCTGTGAGACGACCTGGGTCATCATATCCTGCATTTCGTTGATTTCCCGTACCAGATCGTAGCCGAACACGGAAGCCAGCGCAATGGTACTGAGCACATTGAAAACAGTGGACAGGACCATGACGATCAGCATGGTCTGGGTCAGGTCTCTTTTGTGAAAGATCCTGGTTCCGAAGATCATTCCCAGCAGTGCAGCCGTTCCGGCGTAGAAGAAGGTCGTGAGCGTACCGAAAAAGAAGGAGAAAGCCAGCATGCCGACGAACACCGGCAGGCTGCTTTTGAGTCCATAGCGGGAAGCGTAGGCGACCATGGGGATTGGCAGCAGGTAGATAAAGAATTCCTCGAAAAACGCGCCGGTCTGCCGGTTGATCAGCAGAAGGATCGCGAAGATCGCCAGGATCATGGCGCCGGTGGTGATTTTTAATGCGTAACTGTTCTTATTATCCATTTGCAGACACTTTCTGTTCAAATCAGCAGATACAGGAAAAATGTATCTTTTCCATTATCATTTCAGGAATATACAGCCATTTCAGGACTGTTCTCAGACGCCGCCGAAATGGAAGAGGATTCCGACCAGGGCGGAAATGCCGATAAAGGCGATGGGATGCAGCTTTACCTTCTTCATGGCAAAATACAGGATCAGGGCCAGAAGGATGGCTTTCCATGCGAACAGCTGCAGGAGACTGCCGGTCTCCTGAAAAGCCGGCAGATTGAAAAGGGCGATTTTGGCAACGTTGATGCCGGCAGCCGAGATCATGGCGATGGAAGCCGCCCGGAGGCCGTAGAAGGCTTTTTCCACATAGGGGTTGTCCTTGAATTTCTTCAGGATCCTGGCAATGACCAGTATGATGATGACGCAGGGAGTGCCCAGGCCCAGGGTAGCGATTATACCGCCCGGGACGCCGCCGGTGATGTAACCCGCGTACGTGGACATGTTGATGCCGATGGCGCCGGGCGTGGATTCCGATATGGCGATCATATCGGCGATATCGCCGTGGCTGAACCAGTGATATGTATCGGAAATCTCATACAGGAAAGGCAGGGTAGCCAGGCCTCCGCCTACAGCGAACAGGCCGGTTTTGAAAAAAGCCAGGAATAACTGCAGATAAATCATTTCTTATCACCTGCCTTTCCGAAGAAAATACCGAAAACCCCGGCCCCGATGACCAGGACGGCGGCGGGCAGGCTGACCGGCAGATATGCGGAAAAAGCGGCCAGTGCGAAGATGACCAGATAGAGGACCAGGGTCCTTTTGTCGACTACAGCTTTACTCCAGAGCCGCTCCACAGCCTGCAGGATCAGGACGCAGACACAGACCCGGATTCCGGCGAATGCGTTCTTGACGACCGGCAGTTCTGCGAAATTGGTCAGGAAGGCGGCGATCAGCAGGATAATAAGGATGGGGACTGTCAGGAAGCCAATCGATGCCGTAATGCCGCCGGCAACTCCCTTGCGCTTGTTGCCGATAAAAGTGGACACATTGAGGGCAATAATACCGGGCGTACACTGGCCAATGGCGAAATAATCCATCAGCTCTTCCGTGGTGACCCAGCCCCGTTCCGTGACCAGTTCTCTTTCCAGCAGGGGCAGCATGGCGTAGCCCCCTCCGAAATTGACGGATCCGATCTTCACGAAGATCAGATACAGTTCCAGTAATTCTTTCATGATTGCTCCTTATACAGCGGGGATGAATAATTGCAGCTTATTTTACATGATACATTCTGTAAAATCCAGCCTGTACAGTATACGCTTTCATGAGCCGTCTGTAAAACCGCCCGTGTCGGAAGTTGTGCTTTGGGCCGGATTACCATAAAATAGAGACAGTACCGCAGGGAATCTGACGTCATACGAAATGCCCTGCGTCCGCAGGGCATTTACAGGACGATCCTTTTCAGAGGGACCGCAGGTGCGCTGTTTGTTTCAGGCAGGGACCTGTGGGGACGGCCCGGGCCGCAGGGCGGGCTTACTTCAGAAGCGGTTCTCCCAGCTGGAAGAGCAGCTCGTTGACTTCGGTTACGGTCAGTTTTTCGTTTATGGCAAATATGACAGCCGAATCTCTTTTATTGCGGGCATAGAGAATGGCCTGCCCTGAGATTTCCAGAGAGCGCTGGACCTTGTTGAGAGGGAGTCTCGCCGCCAGGCACAGCAGCAGGATCTTGTCCCGGCCGGGAGAGCGGGTGCCGTCCATCAGCTGATAATAATAAGTCCGGTTGATGCCGCTCCTTTCGATGATCCGGGCGCTTTTCAGGGCCTTTACTTCCGGCAGGGATTTATAATAATCCTTGAAATCCATATCGGCTCCCTGCTTGTCCAGCCGTTTGATATAACCGCTCAGCTTTTCCCGGCTGTTGACATCTTTTAATGTTTTCATTAAATTCGCAGTCGTTTTATGGGGCATGGAATACCTCTTTTCCGGTCATACCTGTTCAGATGACCCAGGTCATTTTTTGAATGATGGATCTGTCTGTATTTAGTATAAAATGAAAAAGGAATTATGGATACAAAACTTCTTGAAAAATATAAACGAAGTCTGTATGAGGAAGTATACCGTACAGAACGTCCCGGACAGAGTGTAGTGGTCAATACTCTGGATGAGACTCTCTGCATGAAAAAGGAACTGACGGTCTATAATACCGACGTGTATGAATGGATCATGCAGCATCCCGATCCGCGACTCGCGGGGATCCGGGAATATTTTACGGATGAGGACAGGCTGATCGTCATCGAGGAATATATCCATGGGCAGACCCTGGAAAAATACCTGGCGGAACAGATGCCGGAGGAACAGGAACGGTTCCGTATTCTCTGGCAGGTGCTGGAAGGGATTTCCTGTCTGCACCGGGCGCCTGTTCCGATCATCCACCGGGATATCAAAGCATCCAATATAATGATCACCGGTGAAGGGAACGTAAAGATCATCGATTATAATGCTGCCAAGTTATATGAGCCGGGCCTGCAAAAGGATACCGTCCTGATCGGGACTTACGGGAGCGCCGCCCCGGAACAGTTCGGTTTTGCGGGTTCTGACTGCCGGACGGATATTTATGCCCTGGGAAAACTGATAGAGGTCATGTTTCCCGGGGATCCCAGGCTGCAGCCGGTGATTGAAAAGGCAACCCGGATCGATCCTGACCGGCGTTACAGGACGGTGGAAGAGCTGCGGGAGGGAGTCCTTGAGATCCTGGACCGGGACAGGCTGTCCCTGTGGCCGGTCCTGGGGGCTGCAGCCCTCTATATTTTCTATATATGGCTCTACAGGATTCTGTTCCTGCCATTGTACACCAGTGAACTGCAGCTGCGGATCTCCTGGCTGGTCCTTCTGGCAGGCGGTCTTTTTCTCCTTCCTGTATTTGGCAGATGGAGACCGGTCTGCAGGCTGATCAGGCTGATGAAATCAGAGAAGACCGCAGTAAGGGCCGCGGGCAGTCTGTTTGCCGCTGCGGTGGTGACATCTGTCTGGGCTTTTGCGATGGGCGCGGTCTGTATGCTTCCTTAAAAGAGGTCAGCCCGCAGACAGCTGCCCCGGTATTTCAGGATGACCGTATGATCTGCCCGGCGCATAAAGACTTCAGGAACCGCTGCCACAGGATTTATTGAAAAACAGTACGGGCGGATATTTCTTCAAAAAGCAGGCGGCCGCATTCTTCACGGCCTCTGCTGTCCAGTTCCAGACACAGGATCCCCTGTCTGGTATCCACCAGGAGCAGATCCGTACAGACCGTCTGATCTGCAGAAGGAACTTGGGCGTCGTGGATATGGATGCGGACAGCCGCTTTGTCCTGCCAGCTGCAGGATTCCAGGTCCAGCCCCGCGTAGGAACTGAATCTCCCTTCAATCTGGTCCAGAAGGCGGGTCCTGATCCCGGTATCTGTAACAGAGGCCGATGGCGGCAGCTGCAGTTCCTGTCCGGGCCGGGAAATGGACAGGGCGCAGTCATCCCCGTAATAGCAGACCGCGTCAGCGGAACTGTTCTTTTCGGACCAGCCGTCAGGAACGGGGCACTGAAGGCCCGCGAAGGTCACATCTTTTGTCTGAGACATAAGAAGAGCGGCCTGTTCCTGATCAGACAGGGAATCCTCAGCCGTCTGACCGGATCCCCGCAGAAAACGGGGGCCTTCTCTGCTGAGCAGGCCGGTACAGAGACTGACCGTCCAGAGACCGCATATGACCAGCAGGACCAGCAGATTCTGTATGATGAATTTACGGTTCCGGGCCAGACGTCCGGACGGAAAAGGCCTCTTTTCCGGAGGCAGTTTCGTATCTGACATAGGATATTGTCCCCCTGATTTTTAATTTTAGAGGCAGGGAATTGGTAAGTCAATCACTTTGAAAAACAGCCGGTACACACCTGTAATAATGCATATTGCAGGCATTCGGGGCGTTACAGCCGGTACCGGGAACAGGAGGTCTGCCGGTTTGCGTAAAGACGGATTCATATTTGTATACAGAACTGCCGCGCTGCTGCTGGCTGCGGCCCTCTTGACAGCCGGATGCGGCGGTTCCGGAAGAGCTGACACGGAGGATTCCGCGGAGGCTTATCAGTGGCTGGATGATTATGAGCCGGTATCCCGGGAGCCACTGACACTGACCCGCTGGGAGACGGACAACCTGGAGGATCTGGAGAGAGCCGGAGAGATTTTTGAACAGCATACAGGGGTCGAAGTCCGCCTGCAGATCCTGACCTGGGATGATTATATAAAGATGCTGGACCGGGATTTTGCGGAGGGAGAAGATCCGGGGCTGTTCCGTCTGCATCCCTATTTCGCCCAGAAATATATCCGCCAGGGAAGTATCCGGAATCTGAGCGATATGCCCTTTGAAGATCTGCCGGAACTGACGGCTCTGCAGACGGATACGATCATGAGTATCTACAGGATGGGGGATGATATCTACGGAATCCCTTTGATCGGCGGCGTCTGTTCGGCGCTCTGGTATAATAAAAGCATTTTTGATGACTGCCATCTGCAGTATCCGGACGCTGGCTGGTCCTGGGAGGATGTGGCGGACGCGGCCGCGATCATACAGAAATCCGGGAAAGGATATGACGGGATCCGTCTGTCTGATACAAACGGAGAGGAAGGCTATTATAATATCATTGCCTCTTACGGAGGCTATGTGATCAATGATATTGCCACAGAATCCGGGATGGCAAAGCAGGAGACCCTGCAGGCCATGGATCTGACTGCGGATATGATCCGGGAAGGTATGCCCTCTTATGAAGAGATGCAGACCTCTGCAATCTATGAAGATTTTATAGCAGGAAAGACCGGCATGGCGATCCTGGGGTCATGGCGGGTCCCCAGTCTGCTGGACAATGCGTACGCGCTGGAGCATATGGACTGCACAGTCCTTCCGTTCGCGGAAACGACCGGCATCAGGGGCGCGGCCATCAACAGCAGCTGCTGGTCCATGTGGTCCGGTACCGGACGGGCAGAGGATTACTGGAATCTTCTGCGGACGATGACGGTCTATACGACCATGGAAAAGGGAAATACAGACGAGATCCTGCCTGTGAGCGCCCGGGAAAAAAAGAAATACGCGGACGGGGGGTTCCCTTTTCATCTGGAAGCCTATTCCGACCTGTTCCAGGGAAGCCCGGCTGTTGATCCGGTCAACCGGGTTCAGATTCCCTGGTCTCTGGATACAGATACATGGAACCGGATCCTGATCCGGTCCATGCGTAAAGCCTGGAAAGACCCCGACCATATGCGGCAGTACTGTACGGAGGCCGCGGCGGAGATCAATGAGGCCCTGGAACAGGAAGGCGTACAGTACAGTATGGCCTATATCCGCAGGGACAGCGCGACCGCGGCCTGCTGTATCATAGATACGGACGCCAGAAAGATCCGCTATTTCGCCGATGGAGGAAAGATCCGGTTCACAGGCGTCTATACGGGTGATTTTGAAAATGGCGCCGCTGTTTCCTACGGAAGCAGCGGCATAGAGGAATATATCAGATTCAGGGATCCCGGGGATCCCGGGATCCTTCTGGTCAGGGACGCTTTCGGCCGTACCTGGACCTTTGAAAAGACCGATCTGCGTGAAGCTTTTGAACTGATACGGAGCTCCTCCTGAAGGCTCCTGAAGCTGTCAGGACTTCCAGGCGGCTTCCGCTTCCCGCAGGGCCTGCAGGGCTGCGTCCCTGCAGGAAGGACAGCAGACGACCACCCGTCCCGGCTCAGTCAGCTGCGCGTCCTGCCCGTCCGGATCCAGGACCAGGGCCCCGGCTTCCCGGGCGATCAGGGTACCCGCCGCGTAGTCCCAGATATGGAGGAGCTTGGAAATCTTAACGCCGGCCCGGCCGCAGGCGACGTAAGCGATGCCCAGCTCCGCGGAGCCGATGCACCTGGCGGAGGCAAAAAAGCGGCGCAGGACGATTCGGTCCGCTTTCCAGGAATCCTCGATCAGGCAGATGGCCCGGGAAGGGGGCCTGGAAACCACATGGAGGGGCTGCTCATTGAGCCAGGCGCCCCGCCCGGCTTCCGCGGTGAACATTTCCTCCCGGAAGGGATTATAGATAAAAGAGTCGACCAGCTGCCGCTGCCTGACCCTGGCTACGCAGACGGCGCAGCAGGGAAAGCCGTTCATGAAATTGGTGGTCCCGTCAATGGGATCTATGATAAAGCCTTCCGTGTCCGGAAGTTCGAAATTTTCCTTTTCTTCGGCGAAAAAGAAGGCCGAAGGGAACAGGCCGGACAGCTCCCGGATCAGGAAATCCTGAATCTCCCGGTCTCTGGCGGTCACAAAATCATTGGCGCCCTTCACAGCGATCTCCGGCTCCTCCTCCTTCAGCATGAGGCGGCCGGCTCTGCGGACACAGTCCAGGATCTGCATATAGGCTTGGGAATGTTTGGACATGGTGTACTCCTTTCAGGAAAAGATTTACGCAGCCTGTTCCGGCGCGGGACCGCCGGCCGGATCAGGCTGTTCTTTTTGATGCATTATATTCATTGTAACAGACCCCGGCAGGCAGTGCCAGTGAGCTGGAAGGGAAGCATGTTCCTGTATTTCAGGTTCCGGCACATCAATTCCGGCCGGTTGTATCTGCCTTTTTGGATAGAATCTGGTAAAATAGACACATCTTCGGAAAGGAAAGAGACCGATTATGAGCTGGACCAGAAGAGCCGCCCGGGCAGCCGGGGCAGGCGTTTTATTGACAGCCGCCGCTGTCCAGGGCTTTACCCGCTATGTGACCAGAGGCAGCAGACAGACACTGGAGGAAGCGATCAAATGGCAGGGCGACCATTATGATATCAGCTTTTTTTTCCGCCTGCAGAAACAGGAGTATACCGTTAAAGGATACCAGGATTATATCCTGCATGTGGTCTTATGCAAAAATCCGAAGGAATCGGACAAATATGTGATCCTGACCCACGGCCATACGGATAACCGCTACGGCATGCTTAAATATATGAAGATCTATCTGGACCTGGGTTATAACTGTATCATTTATGACCTGCGGGGGCACGGTCTCAATAAAAGAGACTGGTGCTCTTATGGACTGCGGGAAAGCCGGGACCTGGTCAGACTGATCGATGATACCTACCGGCGGTACGGAAAAGATATTTATCTGGGCCTGCACGGGGAATCCCTTGGCAGCGCCACAACGATCACGGCGCTGCGGTACAGGCCCGATGTACGTTTTGCCATCGCTGACTGCGGTTTCGCGGATCTGGAAACGGTCCTGACAGATATCGCCAGATCTCTCCATCTGGGCCGGACTACGGTATGGATGACCTGGCTTGGCATAAGGGTCAGGCACCGGGTCTCCATTTTCAAGATCCGGCCCATCCGCGGGCTCAGGACCAATAAGGTTCCTGTCATGTTCATTCACGGGGCGGATGACACTTATATTTCCCCCCGTCACAGCAGGCGCATGTACAGGGCTGTCACGGCCTATAAGGAACTGCATCTGATTCCGGGAGCAACCCACGCCGCTTCTGTTCTGAAAGCGCCGGAGGATTACAGACGTTATGTGTCCGGATTCCTGAAAAAAGTGGAAAAACTGGAAAAAGCGGAAAGGATGCAAAAAGAGAAAGAGTGATAAAAAGGACCCTTGCGGTCCTTTTTATGTGGTATAATAATGCGTCTGCGTTTTTGGAGTTCCGTATACAGGCCTGCCTGCTTACAGATCTCCGGGGGAGGCAGATCGGAAATCTAAATAAAAGTGAGGTAATGAACATTGGAAAGAGACAGTTTTAATTCAAGACTCGGTTTCATTCTGGTCAGTGCCGGATGCGCGATCGGGATCGGCAATGTCTGGAAATTCCCTTATGTGACCGGCGTCAACGGCGGCGGCATCTTTGTGATTTTCTACCTGCTGTTCCTGATCCTGATGGGCGTTCCCGTCATGACTATGGAGCTGGCGGTCGGACGGGCCAGCCGCAAAAGCGCGGTAGGCGGCTATAAGGCGCTGGAGCCCAAAGGATCCAAATGGCATATCCACGGCTGGTTCTGTATGGCAGGCTGCTATCTTCTGATGATGTACTACACGACCGTTTCCGGATGGATGCTGGGCTATTTTGTAAAATTCCTGACGGGACGGTTCGAGGGCATCGCCGGTACAGAGGGGGCGGCCGATCAGGTCGCCGGTATTTTCGGCGGCATGCTGGGCAACACCGGGGAAATGATGCTTTGGATGGGACTGACCGTCGTCCTGGGCTTTCTGGTCGTCTCCACAGGCGTGCAGACGGGTCTTGAAAGGATCACCAAAGGCATGATGCTCTGCCTGCTGGGCCTGATCGTGGTCCTGGCGGTGCACAGCCTGACTCTGAAAGGGGCCGGAGAGGGCGTTGCCTTCTATCTGCTGCCCAGTATGGCCAGGGCCAGGGAGGTCGGAATCTGGCAGGTCATTATCGCAGCCATGAACCAGTCTTTCTTTACCCTGAGCCTGGGCGTAGGCGCCATGGAAATCTTCGGTTCCTATATGGCGGATGACCGGACTCTGTTCGGAGAATCCATTCAGATCGGTATTCTGGATACCTTTGTTGCCCTGATGTCAGGTCTGATCATTTTTCCGGCCTGTTTCTCCTACGGCATTCAGCCTGACGCAGGCCCTTCCCTGATCTTTATTACCCTGCCGAATGTATTCATCAATATGCCCGGCGGCAGGATCTGGGGAACGCTTTTCTTCCTGTTCATGACATTTGCCAGCTTCTCCACCGTTACGGCGGTCTTCGAGAACCTGCTGGCCAGCTGCATGGATAATTTCGGCTGGACCAGGCAGAAGGCAGTCCTGATCAACCTGTTCTTTGTATTTATCGCCAGTATCCCCTGCGTCCTGGGCTACAACCTCTGGAGCGGGCTCCATCTGATCCGGGGCGGAGACGTTCTGGACAGCGAAGACTTTATTGTCAGCAATCTGCTGCTGCCTCTGGGCTCCCTGATCTTCCTGCTCTTCTGCACATTCAAGTTCGGCTGGGGCTTTGACAGCTTCCTGGAGGAGGCCAATAAGGGCAGAGGCCTGAAGATGAAAAAATGGATGAAGCCCTTCTTCCAGTTCGTGGTACCGGTCCTGATCCTGGTCATTCTGGTCGAAGGACTCAAATAAGCTCAAACCCGATGAACCGGAGGTGCGCAATGAATACTGCGGATTATAACGGAAGGAAACTGGTGCTCTGTGAGGATCAGACGCCCGGATTTTCCACGAGGATCACGGCGGAAGTCAAAGACGGCTGCTTTTTCATCACCGGAAGGGATGAAGGCGCTGCCGTACAGGCTTTTATCGGCGTTCCGGGCTATGAGTATTATTATATTTGCGACCGGGAGAACACCGAAAAGCTCTTTGCCCTGCTGGCCGCCGGCGGCGAAGATCCCATGGAAACCATCGGCCGGGTCTATTCCGGCATGGACTGTGCGGCCCGTTTCCGCAGGTTCTGTGAAGAGAATCAGATTACCTGCAGATTTGATACAAAACACTGAACAAGTGGCGGGGTAAAAGGTTTTCGTTTATTTACGGAAAATTGCATCCATGGTAGAATTTAGGTAAATCATATGTTTCACTTGTTTTTTACCACATGAACATTTACAGGAGGCATCTATGAAAAAGAAATCATTACTTGCGGGAATTCTGAGCCTGGTCATGGCTTCATCCCTGCTGCTGGGAGGCTGCGGCGGCGCGGCGCAGCCGGCGCCGGCAGAGGAGCCTGCAGAGGCTGTTACCACGCAGGAGACAGAAGTGCAGGCCGAGGCGGCTCCGGAAGCGGAAGCGGAAGCCGATGCCGCAGAGGCAGCGACTGTGGAAGTGACAGAAGCGGAAGGGCAGGATACCCCGGTGAACTTCAACATCGGTCAGGGCTTTGTGCTCAATACGGATATCGAAGGTCCCGAAATCATTACGACAGAAGAAGAAGAGGAGAGAATGGAGGCCTCCCGTGCTTTCTCCAACGGGCAGGAAAATCCCGGTTCTCTGCTGATTAACAAAGCGGAACACTACTATTATTATGAACAGCTGAATCCCGATGAAGTGGCCCTGTATGATATCATGCAGACCATTACAGAGTATCCCACTTCTGATCAGCTGGCCCTGATGCTCACGACGACCATTGATCCCGAGTCCGAGGAGTGGATGACTTATTTCTATAAAGTCTATTACGCGCTCATGTATGACCATCCGGAGTATTTCTGGCTCTACAACTATATTGAGACCGCCTTCGGTTATGCGACGACCGGACAGCAGAATGATGACGGCACGTACAATGTCCTCATCGGTATGACCGGCCCCTATACCAATTATGAAGAGCAGATGACCAAATTCAATGACGCGGTGGACGCTTTCCTGGCCGATATCGATACCAGCGGTACCGAGGAGGAAACCGTCAGACAGATCCATGACAAGCTGATCGGCATGCTCACCTATGATATGGAATGCCTCAGCTCTCAGGACAAGGAAGTGAACTTCTATAACTTCGCGCACACTGCCTACGGCGCTCTGGTCGAGAACTCCCAGGGTCAGGCGAACACCTGTGTATGTGACGGTTACTCCGCAGCCATGGTCTATCTGTGCCAGCAGGTCGGCATTGAGGCTTCCACCGTTGTCGGCGTCGGCGGCAATTTCAATCCGGACGGTACAAAAGGCCAGGGCGGCGGCCATGCCTGGAATATCGTCAAAACAGATGGCAAATGGCATGAGATGGATTCCACATGGGATGACAACCTGTCCGATCTGGTCTATTACGAGGAGGTCAAAGAGCAGAATCCTGATATCTACGCGTATCTGGAAGAGGCTCTGACGAATGAGGAATATCATGATATAGCTTCGCATGTATACTTCCTGGTATCCACTCCTTATATGGAGGATCATGACTTTGGCGAGTCTCTGTTCTATACATGTTCTGACGGTACTGTACTGCCCTTAGGCAAGGGAATGCGTTCCTTCCACGAGCGCGCCAGTCAGGATAACGGATACGGTCTGATATCGCCCACCATGCAGCTGCTGCCGATCGGCGAATAAGGCCCGGAACTATCCGGCTTATAAAGCGCAGGAATATCAAAACCTGTAAGGAACCCGCCTGAAAAGTGCAGGGGACCTGACAAGCCCGTACAGACCCGGATGTCTGTACGGGCTGTTTTTTTTGTGTGTATTCATTGCGGTCCGGAATGTATAATAGAAGCAGGAATCATTACGAATCGGAAGCCGGTCCCTTGTACTTGTCAACGCGCATCTGGAAGCCTATGATGACGGTTCCGGAAAAGAAGCCCAGACCGCCATGCTGCGGGTGCGGCTTCCCGAAAAATAAAAGATTGGACCTGTTAACGGTACCAAAATGCCGGGGTATATTTTATAATAAGGACAGCGGCCGGTCATAAGGAACGGGCGCGGGTATAGTGATCATAAATTGAAGGGAGGAAATACGAATGAAGAAAGTGCTGGTAGCTTATTTTTCACCGACAGGACATACTAAAAAAGCTGCGGCGGAGATCGCTGAGACGATCGACGCTGATATTTATGAAATTATGCCGGCGGTTCCCTATACAGCAGCGGATCTGCAATGGTCCGACCCGAAAGCCAGAAGTACAGTGGAAATGAATGACAGATCTTTCCGCCCTGCCCTGGCGGATCAGGACGCCAATATCGGCCAGTATGATATTATTTTCCTGGGATTCCCGATCTGGTGGTATGTGGCCCCTACGATCATCAACAGCTTCCTGGAGGCTTATGATTTCTCCGGTAAGAAGATCGTCCTTTTTGCCATGTCGGGCGGCAGCGATTTCGGGAAGACCGTGGAAGGCCTCCGGGACAGCGTATCGGAGGACGCGGTCATTGTAGAAGGCAAGATCATCAACGGCATACCTTCCCAGAGGGAATTTGATGACTGGGTCTACAAGATGGTCGGACCCGAAGAGGAGTAAAGGCTGTCCGGACAGGCTTCCGGATATATGATTTTCAGTACATCCCCTGCCGTTCCGGCAGGGGACCTGTTTAAAAACCTTATTTTATTGATTTATATCTATCAGTATTGATTTATATCAATCAGGTTCGACCGGCCCGGGGCGGACCGGTCATGGGAGATACGCATGGAAGACATGAAACAAAGAATCAAAAGTATGGAACTGATCAGTTCCGGCGAGACCCAGCAGCTGCTGGAACAGTGGGATGAGTGGCTGCTGCTGTATGAGGATTATGGGGACCGGCCGGTGATCACTCCGTCCGATCCGGATTATGACCTGTATGGTGCAAGTCTGGCCCTTCGCTGGGACGCGCTGGATGTCATGTCGGATTTTGATGATCCGCTTCTGACCAGTGATGATGATATTGCGGGGGACGCAAGGCCCTTCCTGAACGCGGTGTCCCGGCTTCGTTCTGTACCGGTTTCTTCCATGCTCCTGTCTTTCCTGATGATCGCGAACGGTATTTCCATTGGTCCCGCCAATATGGAACGGATGCGTAAAATGCTTGAGAATCTGCAGGAATGTCCTTCCGGGGACAAAATGGCTTCGGAGGAACAGATCTGTGAACTGGAGCAGCTGCTGAACCGTGATGAGAAGCAGGCGTGTCCGGATCTGACAGAAGAGAACGGTCTGTATACGGTCTACAGCCTGTTGTCTGAACGGACCAGGGATGTGTTCTGTATGGATGACCCGGCCCTGGAGGGGGATGAGAGCCTTTCCGATGAAAGAACGCTGCCGGTCCTGGACGGGCACTGGCATCTCTGGTTCTTCCGCCTGCTGAAAAAGCCCGACGCGGAGCAGATCAGACGGACGGCTTTTGCGTATCGTATGAGCTTTGACCGCTATGTCTGTTTCCTGCAGAAGATCCTGCACAAGTCCAGACCTGCCCTTCTGAACCGGGAGGAAGTGTTCACCAAGATCACCCTGGACTGCACGCCGCCGGAAGAGACCTGCAGCCGCTGTCTGCAAAGACTCAGGGAGCTGTATCCTGTGGATTCCGCAGACAGCAGGGACAACAGCAGAAACAGGAATACTGCCGATACGGAGGCGGTTGATATTCCTGCATGGCTTCTGAGAGGCAATGCAGGGAATCTGCCCCTGACCCTTCGTTTTGAAAACGAATTATCCGAAATTGAGAAAGAGGCCGGCCGGGATCTGTTCAGGACCGTCAGCAGGCGCCTGCAGGAGTATCTGGAATGGGCCGGCCGGAACGCGGAGACAAGACGGATCATCCGGACTGCGGAAGAGGTCTTCTTCGAACGATGGAACAAACTGTACGCTTCCATGAAGGACAGCTGGGAAGTAAAGGAATTCATCAAATCCTCCCGGAGAAGAGGGATGGATACGGACCTGTACAGACGGAAGCTGACGCTTGCATACGCGGCGGACAACACGGCGGAGCGGATCATTCCGGCCGGAACAGTACTGACCTGTGATACCAGGATCAGGGACAACGGCATTCCCGTCCGCGCGGTTTTTACCTTTGAGAAGGAGTGCCGTATCCTTCCGGACGCCTCCGATGAAGAGGAAATTGATGTGGAAGTGGAGGAGCTGACGACTCTTTCCGGCAGCGGACCGGAAGATCCGGTCCCGGCAGAAAGACAGATCCTGATCGACAACCTCTATAAAGCAACCCGCGGCGCGCAGAAAGTAAGGGAAAAACATCTGATCACCGTCATTGGACGGGGCAGGTCAAAACAGGAAAAAAAGATTCCGATCCGCCTGCAGTCAGAAAATCCCCTTCTCAACGACCGGATTCTGGAAATCCTGCCCGGCCAGAACATCCTGTATTTCGCGGATGACAGGAAAAAGAGCAAACCGGGCATGTTCCGGATCCGCTGTAAAGTCGGGACAGTCATTCCCGCCGGTACAGTGATCGGGTTTGAAAAAGAAGGAATCAGTTTCTCTTACAGGACGGTCCGGGAATGCAGCAGCCTGCAGAAATGGAATTCTGTGGAAGTGGATGTCCTCTGGGACAGGCAGAACCTGGAAATGCTGGAGAAGAAACTGGAAAACAGCCGCAGGAACGCCCAGAGCAGGGAGAAAGAGACTGTCGTTACAAGAAATACCGTCTTTTCTCTCAAAGATCCCGCTTTTACAGGCTCCGTCAGGATCAGCAACCCTGCCCCGCTGGCCCTGCGGCCGGGTCCTGAAAGCGGACAGGACACGGCCGTACGCAGATCCGCCAATATCAAGAATATGCTGGAATTTATTTATGACAGCAACGGCATGAATGATATGCGGGATTTCCATGGCGTCGACAGTTACGGGCCTGGTTTTCTCTTCAACACCGATGCTTTCAAACGGGCACAGATCACCCAGAATACGCTGAGTCATTTCCCTGTAGACGAGGAACGCAGGCGTAATCTCCTTCTGACGGTGGATTTTCTGGATTTTGTGATGAATGAGATCGACCTGCTTTCCGCCAATGACAGAGATCTCCGGGTAGACCAGCTTTTTGATGAATTCCGTTACATTGTGGATCAGGATCTGGAACGCTGCGGCATGCAGGAGTTTTATCCCGGTAATGCTTATGAGGGCTTTCTGAGCATGCTTTTCTCCTGTGAGAATCCTTTTGAACTGTTCCAGGCCCTCTTTGAAAAAAGCCATCATCTGTCACATTACTTTACGACAGAATCGGCTTGTGAGCAGCCGGTCTGGATCCGCATCCTGGCCCGCAGAGAGGGGAAAGAGGAAGTCTGGGCTGAATGGGAGGCGCCTGCCGGTAATCTGCTGTATACCGTGCCCAGACTGACCTGGTCGACCGGAACCTCCTATTATGTCAGTGTCAGATGGAGTGATGGCAGCCGCATGGAAAAACAGATTCCCGGCAGCAAAAAGACCTATAAGGATTCTTCCAGAGAGAGTGTGCTCAGGATACAGGAAGGAACATTTGATTTGGTATGAAAGACAGCAGGATTCCCCTGCATCCCGGAACGCTGCTCCGGATCAGGGACTGGATTATCAGAATTGACAGCCAGGCAGGAAGAGGAACCACCTGCCTGGCTTATTATGGTTCTGTGCTGGACGGAGAGGGGCAGGTGCTGCGCCTTGTTGTGATCAAGGAATTCTGGCCGCTCCTTCCGGAAGAGAAAGGGATCTTCAGAAACGGGACAGGTCTGCAGGTAACGGAAGAGACCAGGCAGTCTCTCCGCTGGCAGCAGCGCCGGGACCAGTTCAGGGCCTGTTTCCGCCGTCAGCAGGAACTGTCTGTTTCGGCCGCCATGGAAATCGTGGTAGAGCCCTATATGCTGGAAGAAAATGAAAACGGCCTTTATCTGGTCAGCCGCATGCATGACGGCGTCAGGCTGACGGATATCGTACCGGCATCCCTGCAGGAAAAGCTGGGAATGGCGATCCGTCTGGCGGAACTGATGGGGCTGCTCCATGAGGCGGGCTATATCATGCCCGACTGTAAGCCCGACAATTTCCTCTGGATCGATAAGATATCCCGTATGACGCTCTTCGACGCGGACAGCATTCTTAAGTATACGGTCCATGTCCGGCAGGAAGCGGTCTACTTTGACTCTGTATATATCTCACCGGAAATAAACAGGCTCCGCCATGCCAGGAATATCGGGCGGGAACAGCTGGGACGGGTCCTGAAGCCCGCTTCCGATCTTTACTGCTGCGGGATTTATCTGTTCCGTCTGCTCCTGGGCCGGATCCCCGCTCCCGGAGAGGCCGGTGATCCGGACAGGATCCGCCGGGAGCTGTGCCGTCTGTATCCGGAATCCTTTGGCAGCAGCGGCAGGACCCAGGCGGTCCGCAAAATGGCCGGGATCCTGAAAACAGTTCTGGAAGTCAATCCCTTCCGCCGCTGTCAGTCGGCGCAGACCCTGGTGGAGGAGCTTAATGAAGAGCTGGATCTGCTCCATTACAGAAGATACCAGGTCCGGAAAAAACGGGCCGCTGCTGATTTCAGCTATGTCAGTTATGATCTGCTGGAGAAAGCACCGGTCTGCGATTATCTGACAGAGGATCTGCGGTATCCGGGAACAGGCAGAAAAAGGGCTGACATCCTGATCACCGGAGGCCATGTTTTTGGCAGATCGCTGCTGGAAACGCTGATTCCGGGCATTGTCATGCTGGATACGGACATCCATCTGTGGCTGGCCGGAAATGATATGGAAAAGCTGTGGACCGGCATGTGCAGAGCCAGGGAGAACCCCCTTCTGCCCGCCCTGGTCCGGGTCGTCAACAGCCGGGGCAGGATCCTGTCTGACTATGATCCGGAAATCGTATCCCGTCCGGCGGCGGTCCTGCATTTCACAGGACCCGATAATGACCGGGCCATTCTGGCGGCGGCGGCCCGCTCCGGTGCCCGCATCTTCTTTCTGCTGCGGGAAAAAGGAGAGGAGAACGAAGCGCTGGCGGAAAGGATCCGGCAGGAAGCCGCGCCGGACAAATCTGTCAAGATCTGGGTGATCGGCAGTAAGGACGCCGATCTCGGGAACAGCGCGCTGGAGGATCCCGCGTCCTGTATCAGCCGGATTCCGCTGTATACCAGGGACGGGGATTATAATGAGAACCGGGTCGGTTCCAGAATCTATGATATGGGGGCTTCGATCCATGGCCAATATCTGCGGGGGAGCCGGCCGGATATCACGGAGGAGGAGATCCTGCAGGATTACGCCTCCAGTCTTTACAATATCCAAAGCAGCGAGCGCAGTGCTCTACGGGCGGTCTACACCCTGGAAAGTGCCGGCATCAGCAGACATGATCCCGCCGCGCCCTCCCGTTTCCATCAGCTCCTGCATGATCCCGCGCACGCGGACCTCAGGGAACGTCTGATCGCGCTGGAACATCTGTCATGGACTGCCTTTATGGTCCTGCACGGTGCCAACAGACCGGCGGACAGGGAGGCCATTGCCGCTTACGCTTATAAAGACGGCAATAACTGGCAGGACAGGAGAGATCCCGATCACCGGATCCATCCCTGCATCTGTTCCTCCGGGCCGCGCAGGCAGATCCGTACGGAATACTGGGACCTTGTCCTGAACAGACCGCTGGCTGAGACCGGCCGCCTGATCGACGGCCTGGGACTGGACCGGCTGGACGCCATGAGCCTTTGGATCGCGGCCGTCCGCCGGGAGGCAGGAAGACAGGGGCTGACGGCCCCTGCGGATAAGGCGGATCTGTGCCATGATTTTAAAGATTCTGATGAAGATGTGATCCTGGCTGTGCCCGGGCTCCTGGCTCTGTTCCCGCCGGGCGGGGCCAGGCCGGCTTTCCGCATCCTGCGGATCAGCAGCGGCAGCGCCTATGAGGACCTGCTCTCATCGATCCGGACCGGTCCGGACGAGCTGTTCCTGGTCCGGATGCCCGGAACAGAGAGCCCGGAAAGCGGCAGCGATGACCTGCGGGACCGTTACGCCGGATTCCTGAAAGAGGCAGGATGCCGGACAGCTCTGCGGGTGATCACCCCGGAAGCCCTGGAAGAACTGCCGCAGGACGGAATGTATCTGGATATGGGATGCCGTCCGGCAGAAGGAGAGAGGGCTTTATTCCGGCGTCTGACAGCCGGCCTGCCTGCTTTCCATCTGGAGGGCGGTAACTGCTGCATGGATACCAGGGCCGGCGACACGGCCTGTGGCGCCGGCTGCGCCCTGCCGGTCATTTTGAATCGGAAAATATGCCTGCCTGTCAGCCTGCTGCTGCGGATGCAGGGGTATAAGCCGGACAGCAGGGACCGGGAATCCTTTACCGGGCTGACAGACAGGGAGACAGAGGCCCTGCGGAAACTGACAGCAGACCGGGAGGTCTTTACCGCCCTTACCGGGCTGCTGGGACAGCTGGAAAAAGACAGGATCCGCAGGCAGCCTCTTACCGGCGTAACGCCGGCAGGTGGTTTTCCCGTCCTGACTGATTTTACAGACGGAACTGCGTTTTCCCATAGCGGACTGGACCGGGTGTTTGCGCTACTGCAGAACGACGATCTGCTGCTGGAAGGATATTCCTATCCTGCGGAAGGGGAGTACGAAAGGATCTCCTTTACCGCCCGGGAGGAAGGCGTCGCCCGGCTGCTCTCCGGCCTGGTCGGACTGGCAGGAAAAGAACCTCTGAGACATCAGTTCCGGGTGCGGATCCTGCAGGATTCGGTTTCTGTGGCGGACCATTCCCTGTACATGCGGGGCTTTCTGCCTTCTGATCCGGAAGGAATCTCTGATCACAGCGGGACAGCAGCCGCGCTTGCGGGGCTGCGGGAAGCCGGTCGTGAGGACTCTCTGCTGCGGGATCTGCGGATCCTGCAGTCGGATACAGGCACGGAAATTTCTTTCCGTTACAGCAGCCGGTCTGTCCGGCGGGTCCTGTGCAGCGGGGAAGACGCGGAACCGGCCCTGCGTTATACGCAGGCGGCGGAAGGCAGACTCTATGACGATATCCGTCTGGCCTCGGACTTTACAGGAGAAGGAAAAGAAGCCGGCCGGGACCGAATTTTCCGGACCGGGCTGATCGCTTCTGTCGATGGAACCCTGCAGGCCATCTGATCTTTCCTGTGCGGGACAAAATGACGCAAAAAAAAATTTCCGCAAAGGATAGTATTCTATAATAGATCAGGGATTGTCCTGTGATCATCAGTGTCGGGAGGTAATCAAATGGAAAAGGACAGACAGTATATCCCGCGGCCGGTCAATACAGAACATGTACAGCTGCCGGAAGATCTGATCAGCCTGACAGAGAAGATTGCGGAGAATATACATAATGTATGGGCTTACGGCAGGATGCAGGAAGGCTGGAGATGGGGGGAGGTCAGAGATGACAGAAACAAACTGACCCCCTGTATGGTACCGTATGAAGAACTGCCGGAAAATGAAAAGGAATATGACAGAAGGACTGCAATGGAGAGTCTGAAGCTGATCACGGTCCTGGGTTATACGATTGAGAAAAAAGAAAAGGACTGAGAAATGATCCGTACAGGGAAGGCTATGCCTTCCCTGTTTTTATGATTTGCCGTGATCCGCTTTGATGGCGGCGGGAATTGTCATGATACTGTTAATGTCATTCTGCTTATAATCTGTTTTTTTGCCGGTCAGATCCGTTACCTTTGCAGACAGGGCGTCCAGTTCCTCCCAGGGAATGATGCAGGCGTGCATATACCGGTCAAGATCCCTGGCCGGTTTGATTCGGGAGCTTCCTTCCCGGGCAGACTCTTCTCTGAAGGCGGCAGCCCTTTCCTCCAGGACTTCTTCGGGCATGACTTCAAAGCCATAGACCAGATGGAAGGCGCACCAGCGCATGTGTTCTGTATGTCCCAGATGATCCAGCAGGATGGGATCCGTGATCCATCGATCGCCCGCGGCGTCTTCTCCGGATATACCGGCACAGCGCAGGATCGCCGGGAAAAAGTCGGCGGCGGCTCTGGAACTGGCGCGGCTGAAGGAATCACAGGCGACCCAGTCCTCAAAAGCGGTATGGTCCGGATTGCTGCAGTAGATATGGTTGAGGGTCATGGCAAGTTGATCGATCCTGTGCGAATACAGGATCTCCGGTGAATAGATCGACTGCAGCTGCAGGCTTTTATTATCGGTGGAATTATAAAAGACCCCGTTATAATCACACTGCAGGACAGGTATATCACGTCCTCTGCGCAGCAGGTACATATTCAGATCTTCACTGATCCCTGTATTGACCATGAGGCTGCCGGTGGAGACCACGATATATTTAATGCTGTCCAGATGCTGTTCCAGATAGCGGTATAATTCGCTGCTGCGTCCATCATAAGGAAACAGATCGATATCATAATAGCGGAAGAGTCCCGGACATTCCTGACGGATCGATCCGGAGACCTGATCGATCTCAGGATCGAAGACGGCCGCATGGAAACGGCTGCCTACGAACTGGCCGTTCATGACCAGAGATTTGAGGACATGCTGGCCCAGATTTCCAAAACCGATGATCAATGCGTCAAAATTGTCCAGGGCCATGCCGGAATCATCGAAGCGCAGGGTGTCACAGGGCGGAAACGCCTTGATCAGTACACGGGAAGCCAGCAGAGAACTGGTATAAACAGAGACCATTCCGAAACCATAATTGTTCTCGGAAACCTGCAGTTCCTCTGTAAGGGTGTCCTTTCGTCCGAACAGGATCAGGCCGGTCATACTGGGCGGGATCCCGGATTCTTCCAGAAGGATTTTCATCTGACGGGCATACTGAATGTTACGCTCTGTGTCCGCGTCCATACAGTAGAGGGTGAACTGCCTGTTCCCGGGACGGAGACCCAGATAGCGGATGAAATTGCGGTTGGGGTAGCCGGCGCTGCGGTCGGTCCGGACGACGCCGCCGAAGTTGTAGATGGTCGGGAGCGAATCGGCGTCCGGTTTTTCATCTACAAATATAATGGAACAGTTTTCTTTCAGGCTCAGTTCCTGGGCAAAAAGCGTGGAATCCGAATTGACGCCATAGATAACAATCAGATCTTTGGTCATTGCCAGATATTTGCGCAGGGAAACCAGCAGTTTTTTGCCGATGATATTGACAGCAGCGCTCAAAGTCGTGAAAATGCCGCACAGATGGGCGCTCCAGAGCAGGCTGAAGCCGATGCCGTCACGGAACAGGGGCAGGGAAGGGGCCGCTTCCTGCGCCGCGTCCATACCGTTCTCTCCAATAAAGATCCAGCAGACCGACAGGAGCGTATGCAGAAGGCCGGAGAAAGGATCCGGCGCCAGGACAGAATAGATCATACTATAGAGGAAGATTCCCATGAGCAGGGCGTAAAGTCCCGAGATCCTGGTAATGATCAGAATCAGCCGGTCATGGAGGGACAGAAAGACAACGATGACAAAAATAAAAAAACAGAGAAAGATTATAATAGCTGTAGAAAGATTCATATTGAAAGGCTCCTGAAAGGTGGATCGTACTGCTGACTGCTATTCATTATACTCATTCATCATCCTTAGAACAATCTCATTTTTATGATAATAGTACTAAAGAAATATGATATATTAGTATTTAGTTGGACATAAACACGGATTGAATATTGAATAGTGCTGCCGGCGCAGGAAAGTTTTTTCAAATACATATATGGATCCGTAAACAAATTCTGCATTATTTATAATTAATATATTTTATATATGAAAGAAAGGGGATACTATGGCTTACAATTCTGGACTGATCAAGGAAGCGAAAGAACAATATCTGCTTGAAATGAATGATGAGGCGCTGAAACGTCTGTTTAAGCTCCTGCGTACCGAGAAAGTCATTGTAATCTGCAGATCCGAAATGTCAGAAGAACAGGCCGCCAAAGCCGGGCTGAAAGAGCTGGAGCCGGATATTCTTCGGGACGCCGGAGGTGATTTCTGGTTCCCTGTTTATTCTGCCGAATCGGAAATACCTCCGGAGGCCAAAAATAAATTCCATCTGATCAGAATGGATTTTTCCAGATGCCTCGAACTGACGGATTCCTCAAGAAAGCTGATCGGCGTCGTCCTGGATCCCAGGACCAGACATATGATCATCAACCAGGACATGATTCGTAAATTCCGCAGCATGCCCGTAGAAAATGACTGGAACGATCCCTATCCCGGACTCAAAAAAGAGCCCTCTGCCCCTGTAGAGGTTCCGGAAGACAAGATTCCCGTGCCGAAGATCGTAGAACCCGGGATTCCGGATACGCCTGTGGTCGAACCGGTTCTGAAAGAGCCGCCCGTGATCGAGCCTGTCCTCCTGCATGACACGGAGCCCGCAGCCGGTTTCCCCACGGTGGAACTGGTGAACGGTGCCCACAATATGCCCGAACCGGAGGAGTATCCCGGGAACGGACAGGAAGCGGCAGCAGAGCCCGTACAGCCTGCGGCCCCGGCTCCTGCCGTTTCCTTTAAGGAGAATCCGGAGAGCTGGATCGACCTGCTGACAGACGCCGCAGAGAAGGGCGATATCATGGCCCAGTGTGCGGTCGGCTATCTGGCGGAAAAAGGAGTCGACCGGGAGGACGGACCGAATCCGGCTGCCGCAGTTGCCTGGTATGAGAAGGCGGCAGATCAGGGCCTTGTCTATGCCCAGATGCAGGTGGGCCGTATGTGTGTGGACAACGATCCGGCCAAATCCTTTGATTATTATATGAAAGCCGCCAAAAACGGCAATATGGAAGCACGTATGGAAGCCGCCCGCCTGATTGAAGCCAGCGATGCCTCGGATGAGGATTACCGTCTGATCCATGTATGGTATCTGGAAGCGGCAAAAGCCGGAGACGCCCAGGCCCAGAATAATCTGGGACTGCTTTATGCCTATGGGCGGGGCGTGGAAAAGGATCTGAACATAGCGGCCGGCTGGTTTGGAAGAGCTGCCGCCAACGGATGTGAAGAAGCCTTTGAACATCTGAAGAACCTTTCCAGTTTAGCCGCCAAATGAGAAGAATCTGACAGGCCGGCATTCCGGATCCGGAAGCGGCTGCGGGAGGAGTTTCTGTGAAAAAAATTCGGACTATTATATTGTGTATGCTCATGACTGCCGCTGTCTGCGCGGGCCTGTTTGCAACAGGCCCCGCAGTTTTTGCGCGCGCTGAGAATACCATGAAAAGAAATAAGAAAATTGTATCCATGGTCTTTGATGATTCCTGGAGTATGGGTTCCGGTGACAAGTGGGCCGCTGCCAATTACGCGGTCCAGGCTATGGCAGCCCTGATGAATAAAGAAGATGATCTGTATATTATCATGATGAATAAAATGGATCATCCGATTGATGTCAATCTGGCGGATCCTTCCGCTGCCGTACAGGAAATCCGGACAAAATGTCTGTGTAAGAAAAAAAACGGAACACCCGGCGTCTCCGTAGACAAGGCCATGGAGGTGCTGTCTTCTGCAGATGATCAGGACCCTTCCACCCAGTACTGGCTTTTTATTATTACTGACGGTATTTTGCAGGATGAGAATGGCGACAATCCAAAGATGGCTTCTCAGAAGGTGGATAAATATAAAGGGACAGTTATGCCCAACGGTTCAACGGTCAATATAGATTATCTTAAGATTGAATCAAAGGCACCCGGAGAAGTGGCTTCCGATGAGGGAGAAGTGGCTTCCGATGAGAAGGCAGGCGTCTGGAGTTATAAATCAGAACCCGGGGAGATCACCGATTCTGTATCTGAAATCGCCAACCAGGTCAGCGGCCGGATGGAATTTAAAGACGCGGATGTCGCTGTGGAGAGCGGAACATCCATACGGGTCCATACAGGTCTGCCCCTGTACAATATTTCTATCCTGTCACAGAAATCCGGCGCCACAGTTACAGCCTGTAAAGGAACCGAGACGCTGCAGGTCGACAGAAACATTTCTATTACAACGCCGCTCTCAATAAGTGGTTATAAGCCGGAAACACCCATCAGCGGCAACGCGGCGGTCGTATCCAACGGGGACAGGATCATTCCGCCCGGAGACTACACCATCACTTTTTCCGAAGCAGTGGATCCCGCGAATGTCAAACTCCTTTATGAACCTGCCATAGACCTGCTGATGCGGGCTGTGGATAAGAACGGGGATCCTTTGGATTCAGCCAGGATCGCGCCGGGAGACAAGGTGGATATCGAGGTCGTTCCCGTGGTCCCCGGCACAGAGGAGGAGATCCCTGTAGGGGATCTGCCCGAAGGGACCGCATTTACCATAGAATATGAAGTGGACGGCAGCATTGTGGCGTCCTCCGATACCAACAAGGTCACGGACGTGGAGGTCATGGAAGGTTCCAGCCTTTTCCGCGGCAGTATGACCATTCCCGGTTACGCGCCGATCATACGTGAGACTGCGGCCTTTACCGCGGTCCGCTACGGTCTGATAGCGGAGATCCCCGAAGATCCGGTCATTTACCGGCGGACCTCCTTTGGAAAGACCGATGTCAACGGGAATTCCATCGTCTTCCGGATCACCCGGAATGATCAGGTCATGACAAAAAAGGATATGGAAAATGACGATATCAGCCTGCAGGTGACAGATCTGAGCGTTGATAACAGCAACGTCACAGGCTTCCTGAACAGCTTTGGCAATACGCCGGCGGACTGCAGGATCCGGGTCGAGGAGGACGGGACCATCTATCTGATGCCGGCCAGGCCCACGGTCCTGGCCCTGGCGCCTTTCCTGATCGACTGCGGCGATTACCATGTGACGGTCGCTGTCAATCAGGATGAGACCCTGACAGGGGAGGCAGATTTCACCATACAGGGCGGCTGGGGCGAATGGAAA
The DNA here is from genome assembly GCA_902789735.1 of uncultured Lachnospiraceae bacterium. GTDB lineage: Bacteria > Bacillota > Clostridia > Lachnospirales > Lachnospiraceae > CAG-791. The sequence goes on along the minus strand of CADAOZ010000004.1, from coordinate 57,936 downwards.
TATCCCTTTATCCTGCTGATCCTGCTGCTGCTGATCCTGTATCTGCTGTATATCTTTTTCGTGAAATATAAATTCCACGGACAGAAGGTCCATGTGGATTATTACAAGATGATGACAGACGGTTCCGGCATCAAGGAGAAGAACAAGGGCGGGACCTACACGCTGGATTTCTTCTCGCTGGATCTGTTCCTGCCCAGAAGGGCCTGCCACAGAAATATTATGGGCCTGGATGTGGTCGCGGACGGTATGGTGGTCCGGGTGACCGGCAAATCGATCCAGTCCGGCTACGCTAAATACGGGCAGGCCGCGGTGAGTGAGAAGATGGCCCTGAAACGGCTGAGCACAGTTGTTTCCAGGCTGACGCCGACCCGGGACGAAAAGGGGAAGGCCAAAGATACGGCAGATCAGTATCTGACCGGTAAACCGATTTATTTCCAGCGCGGTCCCAAGGACAGGGAAATAATCGCCATCTATATGGAAGAATAAAAAGAATGCCTGCAGAGAAGGGATTTGATCAGCAGGGAAACAACATCAGAAAGGAATAAACGCTATGGCAATGAACAGAGTACCGACCCTTGTCGTCGGAATCGGCGGAATCGGCTCTCAGATCACAAGTGAAATCAGCAGGCTGCTGGGTCCGGAGGACAGGAAATATGTCGGCCTTGTCTGTCTGGATACAAATGTCAGTGATCTGAACCGTCTAAAGGAATTTGATGTCAAATCCATCCAGATCAGTGATGACCGTCTTGTCAAGGACTTCCTGAAGGACCACCATGAATATGAAAGGTGGTTCCCTGTCAATAAGTTCCTGGTCAACAGGGGCATGCTGCAGGGCGCCGGCCAGGTCCGTACCATTTCCAGGCTGGCTGCCATTGCGGCGGAAAAGAACGGCAGTTTTAATGTGATCCGCAATGAGATCGACAGGATCCGGCAGATCCGGGACAACGGCAGTCCCGGCAACATGACGGTCATGATCGTCGGTTCCATCACCGGCGGTACCGGTGCCGGTATTTTTATCCAGCTGCCCTATTTCATCCGGCATGCTGTGAAGGAGATGGCCGGGATCGAGACCATTGTCATCCGCGGTATGTTCATCGGACCGGATATCACGGCCCGGGAACAGCCCTCCCCGCTGAACGCGAAGGCTGTCAGGGTCAACGCCTACGCCTGCCTCAAGGAGCTGAACGCTTTCTATCTGGCCCAGAGCGAGCCGGACAAGGATAATCTTCTGGAAATTGAATATTATGACAAGATCACCAAGAGCGAACGGGACAGAAAGGCCAGAGAGGCCCTGCAGTCCCGGCCCAGGCTGACCTCAGAGGATTTCTTTGGCGCGGATATGACCCGGATCGAGAATGACACTAAGATCATCGAAGGGGACAGTTCCAGTATCCCTTATGACTATCTGTATCTGATTGAAAGCAGCAGCGCGGAAGGCAGTATCGGCAACGCTTCGATATCCTCCGTGATCCAGCAGGCCGCCCATATGGTATTCACGCTGATGTTCACGCCGGTGCAGGACAACGCCCTGTCCGTGGAAGACAACATGGTCCTGGGCGCCATGGCCCATAACGGCATGAACCGTTACGCCAGCGCCGGCCTGACCCGGATGATCTATCCTTCGGACCTGGTCAAGGAATATGTGACCCTGCGCAGCATCAAGGACCTGATCGGGACGGAATGGCTGCTGATCGACCGTAAGTATGAAGACGCTGTCAAGCAGGCCCAGTCCCTGCAGCGTTCAGACGCGACAGTAGAGATCCCTACGGCGGAAAAGGAATTCCCCATTCTGTTCGAGGAAGAGACACGGCCGGGCGCGGGCGGCAAACTGGGACACCTGTTCAAGGACGCCTTCCTGGAAAATCCGGATGACCACAGCTATTATTCCAGGGCCAAAGGCTACGTAGGCCTGATCGAGGATATGGTGGATGATATCCTGCAGTCTGATGAGGTCGTGACAGCCGCTTCCGCCTGCGACCTGGAAGTCAATCGTATGAGTAATCCGGATGACGCAAGATCCGCCATCAGCGCGGTGGAGACGGGACTGGAGGAATATGAGCGTCTGGCCAGGAGGCTGGCGGTATCTGCCCGTTTCCGGATCGCCAATGAAATGTTCCCGCCCAGCATGGATACCATGCGTATGAAGAAGGATTCCCGGGTCTGCATCTACAACCTGCTGTCAGGTGTCCATCCTGTCGCGGCCAGATATCTCCTTTACAGCCTGATCAACGAACTGAAAGACAAGATCAGCGACCTGGAAGGCACCCTTACGCTGGACTACGCGGCCTTTGATTTTGATCCCAAAACGGAAGGCACCCAGGGTGCCTCTGAGGCTCTGGACAATTTCATCATGAACAAAGGCCTGGGCGGCAGACATCTGAAAAAGAACCTGAAATGGCTGTCCATCCAGCTGAACCAGGATTCCAAAAAACACAAGGAGCTGATCACAGACTATCTGCAGAACAGCCTGATCTTATCCACATGCCAGATCCTGGTCGACCGTGCGCGCGGCCTTGCCGCTATTTATGAGAACTTCTTCAAAACAATCGGCACCAGGATCAAGGACAACGCGGACAGGATCACCGTGATCGAGAACAGTTACCGGGATAACCCGCTGGGCCAGAAGGGCATTTACTGCTCCAAAGAGGCCTTCCGCAATATTTACGCGGAATACTGCCAGAGAGGGGAAGTCACGATTCCCGAAGAGACAAAGACTGCCATCTTCATGGAAATCTTTGACATTCTGTGCGTAGACTTTGAAAACGCGGGCAGAGAACTGACCCAGGTGCAGAAAGAGCATGACGCCGGCGTCAAGGCCCGCAAGCTCAGCACCATTTTCACGACGGCCATCGAGGATACCATTCATACAGATGTGGTGAAGAACGCTTCCGATATCGTGGACCTCAACATCCTGCAGGCCCTGTCCAAACAGCTGACGCTGGAGACCGGCCTGAGCGAAAGGAACAGCAAGGAATTCGACAGGGAGCTCAGCGCTTATATCCGGTCACAGATCTCCCAGGCCATGTTCATGGCCTCTCCCATGCTGGCTGTTGATACTTCCGCCAAAGAGGAGAATACGGAGTCTGTTTATCTGGCCCTGCATCCGTCCTGCGCCAGACAGAAGAACGGACAGCCTGATCCCGGCGCGACCATGGAGGACTATATCGAACTGAACAGTCCTTCTCTGGACGGCAAGCGGCCCACCATCCTGATGGATGAGGAGTTCAGCCCCAATGAGATCGTCTGCTTCAAGACCAAGTATATGTTCCTGATCGAGAAGCTGACCAAATATAAATATGATTCTGAGAACGCCAGAGCCTACAGGGAGCGGATCCATAATCTGAATACAACGCCCCAGGGAGCGGAAATGGCAGCCCAGAACAAGGTCGTCAATCCCCACCTGAACCGCTTCTGGCATGAAGAAGCCTATCTGCCGGATATCGATCCGGTCATCCGGGCCAGAAATGTCATGGACCGTAAGAAGGCCTTCATCTACGGTCTGGGACTTGACCTGTTCCGGCGCAGCAGGGACGAAGACTTCGGCAGCAGGGTCGTATGGAACTTCCTGTACAACAACCGCTGGATCACGATCTTTGCCAGAGGCAACCTGATCGGCAACAGCTATAATGATCTCTATGAATCTCTCCGCTTCAACGGCCGTGTCAAGGAACTGATCCTGGAGAACGCCGCCCGCTATATGCAGCAGGAGAAGGGTTACTCCGACGCGGAAGAGATCATGGACCGTATGATGGATTATTATCTGATCGAGGACCTGACACAGATCTCGCCGGAGAAGAAAAAAGTGGAAAAGGTCTTTAATTCAGCCAGTGTCGACACGCTCTTCGGCAGCGATGACGCCGGCCAGGCCATGGACGATGGAGACAATGTCGACGCGGATGAGAATATCCTGGATATTCTGCTGAAGATGCGCCCCGGCATGGACAAAAATGAATGGCTTTCCCTGTTCACGGCAGTCCATGAAGTGCTGAATGATTTCCTCAATTATATGCTCGATGACAACCGGTCCAGAGTCAGGACAGCGGCCCTGGCCATCGTCAAGCAGATGTATGCCAACAGTATTCCGGGCAGAAAGCAGCTGGCGGGAGAACAGCTCTCCACAGCCGAGACCGCTGTCCGTGCCCAGATCGATATTCTCCTGAACGAGATTAAGAACAGCTGACCGCGGAAGGGAGAAAGGAGCCCCGCATGGAACGATGTTTCAACTTTCTGGTCAATGTTGACCAGTGCCTGAATATGTCGAATTTCGATATGTTCTTTTATAAACTGCAAAGTTCCAGTCTTTTCCACCTGAATAATGTACAGTTCAACAGTGAGGACCCGGCGACCTCACTGTTGGGCGCCGCGCGGGATATCCGTATGCATCTCAACAAGTTTCCCTTCCAGATGAGCAGCTACAGGATCGTGGTGACCATGCGGCGCCCTCTGCCGGACGACAATACCGTTCCGGACTGGAAGGAGACGATGCTGTACCGGCTGCTCCGGGTCTACTATGCCCTGGAAGAAGCCAATATCTTTATCAATTCCAGAGAGCTGATGGACAGAACCCTGCACTTCATCATGCTTTACGATACAGATATGACTGTGGAGATCAAGGATTTCGGGACTTACGACATGCAGAATGACTTCCGGATCCTGCTGGGTACCCTGGGACTGGAAGACAGGCTGTATACGGATGACAAGGAATTTGTCGCCCTGCTCCGGGAAAAATACTCCAATATGCCGGAAGAGGACGAGATCCTGTCCAATGTCATTCATGATTTCCTGGCACAGTTCGAAAAGGGCCTGACGGATACGGAAGAAGTGCTGGAACGGAACCGGAATATCCGGGAGACCTTTACTTCCGGCGGCGTCTATATGGAGGACTGCCGCCTGATCCTGGAAGAGCATATCAAAGCCAAGATCGACCGCTATCTGGTGACAGAACGCCATATCGACAGGAACAATCGGGAACAGAACCTGCTGGAACTGCTGCGGGTGGTCGAATATCTGAACCGGGATCTGTCAGACCGGGCCAATATAGGCCAGGATACGGTGGCAAGGTCTTTATACCAGCGTTGTTCCGACACCTGGAAACAGACGGTGGAGGACAGGACCTTTGCGTCCTCCTACGCCAGGAGGCTCCGTTCCTACGAGGCCAGGCTGCTGTCCCAGCAGAACAGCCTGGAACGTCCCTATGTGGACAGGCTGCAGGTCAGTAATCTGCCTAAAAGGAACAAGCCCGCGCCTGACGCGATCGATGTCCGGGACAGCAATCTGAGCACGGATATGAATGACAGGTCCGGCAACGCCCTCAAAGAAACCTTGAAAGATTTCCGCCGTGTCAGATGGGCTTCCCGCAAAAAGGACGCCTGGACGGAGACGGTAGGCAGGATCAACAGGGCCGTGGAGACCATGAGCCGTGACCTGCAGAATTACGCGTCCGAACTGAGCGCCATTTATTCCGGGACGCTGGAAGAACGCGGCAGTCAGTTCCGGATCCTGCGGCTGACCCATTATAAGGCGGACCGGCAGACAGCCAGAGAGGCAGCGGCCGTGGAACATGAAAGGGAGCTCCTGCTGACGGAACTGAAAGGTCCGACCATGAATCCTTCCCTGCAGTTCCAGGACCAGCTCAATATGGAAAATGTGCTCCGGCAGACAGATCAGGACGTCGCCTTTTATACAGGCTGCATGAAGAAGATCCATTTTACAGCTTTTGCGGGATTCTTCCTTTCTGTGGCCCTGCTGACCCTGCTGCATTATTCTTTCCTGCATACGCCGGTATTCAGGAACAGCCAGAGGATCCTGGTATGGGTCATTTACTGCGCCCTGATCCTGCTGTTCATGCTGGCGGCCTGGCGCAGGCCCTATCATTACTATAACGGCAAGATCGAAAAATGTCTGAAGAAGCTGGAAGAAGCCATGGATACCTATATCTCCGGCTATTATGACAAGGCGAGGAACTTCCGCGCCTATATCAATGAACTCAACCAGCTGGATGAATGCACCAGATATCTGCGGCTGCTGACGGAGACCAATAATGAGTCCATGCTGCAGGCCAGGCTTTACCTTTGGAACAAGGTGCAGGTCCGGCTGCATCTGGAGAAACTGAGCTTTTTCAGAGGACTGTTTGAATACGGACCCGTGGAGGCTTCCGGAGAGGATGCCGGAGCGGCTTTTGAAACATCTGAGCCCAGACTGGATCAGGATGTCATTCACAACCCTTTATTCTGGCCATAAGGAAGGAATCTGTTTTGAGCAACCTGCTTTATTTTTTCATTTTCATGCTGCTTGCCGCGGTCGTGTTTTTCTGTCTGCACAGACTGATCGTCGGACTCAGCTACGAGTATGATCAGCGGTATCTGCACTGCCGGTATCTGGCGGCGCTGGTCCTGTACACCTTTGTGTTCTGGAACGCCTATACCCTGATCTGGCCTGAGCTGGTGGTCGGATGGACCATCAACCGGCCGGGCCTGCAGGATTTCTGGGATATGATCCTGCCCCAGCGTATGTACAAGCTGGCCTTTTATGTGCTGATGGCGCTGGGCGTGAATCTGCTCTATCTGTGTTCAGTCATTGTGCTGCTGGCTCTGGTCCGTTTCTTTTACCGCAGAAAAACGGATTTTATCGATCTGACGGAAATTTACGGTCCTTCAAAGCTCCTGCATCTGGCCTGGTATCCGGCCAACAAATATTACGAAAGAAATGAAGACGGCGATATTAAGATCACGGAGGAGGGCTTTAACTGCGGACTCTGGGCCGGCGGTCTGAAGATCGCTTATCTTGTCATGTTCTCGCTGCTTTTCATCGTCGGCTATCTGGGCATTATCTTTCTGCCCCGGAGCAGACAGGAGCTCTACTATCTGATTGCCCTGAGCCTGTACATACTGCCGCTGGCCGGTTATCTGATCATTGAGCAGGTCCAGTTCATGCTGCACGCGGATATCGAAGCGGAAGCGGGATCCTTTGCCGCGGAGGAAGTCGAGGAGATCCAGCTCGGCAATATCGACAATCTGGCAGCCATCTACCGGCACAGCTTTGAGAAATCCGGCGCCCTGCTCTTTGACGGCAATATGGATGAGGATGTCGTCGGCAATGTGGGCCTGAGCAGCAATGACCTGGGCAACCAGCAGCTGGCGGACTGCAGATATCCGGATATCCTTGCCATGCTGGACCGGCAGCTGCGGGAATCCGGCGTACGGCAGAGCGACAATTTCCAGAATGCCCTGGTGGCCCTCCTGAATGGAGAATCCATCAATGTCCGGGATAATATCCGGGGCGAATTTATTTCCTACCTGGGGGTCTACCTTAATTTCAACCTTTCCCAGGGAAATAAGGCCGTGATCCTCTGTGAAGACAGAGATTCCGCCGCCAATATGATCCGGTCCCTGAAACAGAGCATGTCCCGGATCAACAGCATTTTCAGCGTATGGAAGATCTGCGGGATCGTGGAGGCGGATTCGGATGTGGAAATGGATATTCTGGTCTGTTCCACGGATGATTTCCTGGATTATCACATCACGGACAAAAGACGGAATTTCCTCTCTGACCTGTTCTGTGTATGTATCATGCGCGGCATGTCCATGTTTACCCAGGACCCGATCCGGGTGGCCAGATTATTCTCGGATATTGATAAGTCCAACCGGGATCTGCAGTATATCATGCTGTCGGATGTGGACAATGACGATCTGCGGACAGCCTGTGAATTCTATATCAATCGTGAAATGCTTCCCTTTAAGAATGACAGCGTCTCTTCCAACACCCGCGTCATGGTCTGGAAGCATGAATCCGCCCACCGCCTGCAGAAGTGGCTGGGCCTGGGAGATGATCATTCCAGATATATGGGAACGGCCCTCCCGCTGGCTGTCGTCGGAATCAAATACGATATGCCCCGGGTCAATATCGTCCAGGGACGGAGAAATGGCGTATATACCTTCCGGGATGTAACGGCCATGGATCTGATGGAAGTCGAGAAATACATGGGCAGCCGGATCAACCTGCGCAGTACGATCCGTTTCAATGAATATGAAATCCTGGAGGAATCCAATATATGTGAAGTCGTCGCTTATGATGAAGACTGCAACATGATGAATGTCCTCTGGCAGTGGGCCAAGTACGGCGGTACCATCGGGACCCTTCTCCATATCGTATCCCCTGCCTATATGCTGCGGGAGCTTTTTACGGACAAATACCGCACTTATCTTCTGGGCGGCAGTCTGTTCGAGGCCTTTGTACCCTTCCATCAGGCCCTGCGGACCAGTCAGATGGCGGTCATGCTGATGGAGCTGTGCGACAACGGCGTTACGGAAGAGTACCTGATGAGCAAGAACGAAGAGTTCGGCTGGGGCTGTCAGGATATATTGAGCCTGCTGGCAGATATACTGGAAAATGTCATCCGGTCGGAAGAGGTCCACAGCGTTATGGAAAGCTTCCAGTTCCGGGAAGAGCGTACTTTTGTACCGGAGGAAGGCGGTTTTGTCCGCAGTACACGGATCACCCTGACGGACGAGCATATCCGGACCAGAATGCTGGATAAGATTGCCTACGCGGTCCTGCAGGAGCGGGGAGAGCAGGAGAGGAAGATCCCTGTCCTGAAAGGCAACCTCCTCAATTATTATCTGCGTGATCAGTATATCTCCGTCGACGGTTATCTGAACTATGTCTGCGACGTCAGGAACGGCAAGATCATTGTAGAACAGCGCATGCCCCGGGATCTGCCGGATTACTATACCATGTGCGATTATGAGATCAGCATCAGGGCGCTGGAAGACGCCTGCAACGATACAGAGACCCTGGACTGGGATCTGTTCCGGGGGAATGTCCGCAAGAATATTTATGGATACTGGTCCTCCAACAACGGTATGGAATTTATCGGCACCGGCAAGGGAAGGATCAACAATCTCTGTGATAAAGCCGGCCAGCCCATCAGTGTTACTTTTGAAGACACGGCGATCCTGCGCCTGCGGATCAAGGCAGAGATCCTGCACGGCTGGGGACTTGAGGCTTCCAGGCTGGCAGTCCTCATGATGAATGAAATCTTCAAGACCCTGTTCCCCAGGAATTATCAGAATATCTGCGCGGTGATGGCTGACAGTCCGGAACGTGATTTCTGGGAAAAGATCCTCAAGGACAGAGAGAAAGATCCCAGAGACGCCCTGCAGAGCGTGGTCCCCTTCCTCAAAGGCGGGAAATCGCCGGATCCGGCCTATGTTGATCTGTATGTACTGGAAACGAGCTGTATGGAATTCGGCCTTGTCAAAACACTTTATGAGAAACGTGAGAGACTGCTGATGATCATGCATGATTATCTGGAATGGTTCCTGGAGAATAATCCTTCCTGCGCCGGGATCAGGGATAAGGACCCGGCTCCGGAAGCTGAACCCGGTCCTGCCCCGGAAGATACCTGGGATAATGCACTGATGTGGCAGGAAGAGTCGGCGCCTGACCAGGCGGGAACAGACGCGGACTTCTTCTCTGATATGGCCGGGGACAGTCCGGAACCCGAAAAAGAGAAGGATGACGATGGCGCAAATGATCTGAAAGCGCCCGACCGGGGCGGTTGGCTCTGTTTTGGCATGGACCAGGTACCCGGGGAGATCGCGCCGGCTGTGCTGCAGAGCGTTCTTTCGGTGCAGCTGCCGCATGTAAAGGAAAAAGACGCGGCGGAAGAGAAGCCTGTAAAGATCCAGCCTGAATTTGCCTGTACTTTCTGCGGCAAGCCTTCCCTGTTCATCACACTGATGGCGGACGGCAGAAGGATGTGCAATGACTGTAAGGATCATCAGCTGACCCAGAAAGAGGAAATACGCACCCTGTTCAGGGAAACGCTGCGGTTTATGGAAGAGACCGGTCATATACGGATCCGGAAAAATATCAATGTCCGCTTCCAGTCGGCTGAAACGATCCGTCAGGCCGCGGGCGGCGTCCCTTACGGCAGAGTGCTGGGCTTTTACAATAACCGGAACAAGCAGCTCTGGATCGAATCCAGAGGCCCCCGGATCGCGATCCAGGATACTCTGCTGCATGAGCTGACCCATACATGGCAGTTCGATAACCTGAACATGCGGGCCCTGAACGCCAGGCTCAGCGAAGAGGATCTGCTGGAATTCCTGGAAGGCGCGGCTGTATATACGGAAATTTATATGCTGGAGAAACTCAATGAGAAAGATTACGCGGCTTATATCCGGAATATATCCCTGAACCGCAATGATGAGTATGGCAGAGGTTACCGTAAATTCAGTGAATTTGCCCGGCAGCGGTCGGCTGCGGGAGGATTTGCCACGCCTTTCAAGGCGATGAAAGAGATGGAAGAGGCCCTGATTGGAAAAAAGAAGGCCAAAGAGAAGAAGTAAGATAAGATTTCTGAAAGGATCTGTTTCATGAGAGGTAATAAAAAGTCTTACAGAGTGACCGGTTTTGTACTGACATTCATCATGGCAGTGTCCCTGACTGCGGCAGGCTGTTCCTATGAGGATTCGACCGTGGACAGTTTTGTGAGCAAAAGGCGTCCCAAAGAACTGGATTACTGGCTGCTGAACAATGAAGAACTGATCTTTGACCTGACGACAGGATATACCGGCAAAGATGACCCTGAGCCCAGGCCGATGGATGAAGAGGAGTTCATTGAAACCTGGAAAAAGCTCCGGGAGGACCAGGAACATGAGGAGTCGGATACTTCCCAGACCGCGGAAGAAGCAGATACAGCGGACACAGCGGATGAAGCGGATACGGGTGACACGGCGGATGAAGCAGATACGGCGGACACGGCCGATGAAGCAGATACCTCGGATACCTCCACGCAGTCAGAAGAGGAAGAGAAACCGGAGTATCCTGTGATCAATACTTATGAAGAGTTCCTGGCAGAATTCCATAACGCGATCAGAAATGTGGATGATTCCTGCGGCTTCTATACAACAGAGCTTGACAATCAGACGATGCTGAGCTGGCTGCAGCCTGCCATAGATGAGATCAAGAGCAGGGATTTCCTGACAAATTCGGGCGGCGATCTGGATTATTTTTCTGTCGGTATTTATAATGGAGAAGGCGTTTTCACGATCACATGGAGACGTGACAAAGAAACGATCCTGCGGGAAAGGGAGGAAGCTGACGCTGAGGCACAGCGGGTCGCGGACATGATCGGTACGGGAGGATCCGAATATGACATTGTCTATAAGGTGAATCAGTATCTGATCGATACGGACGAATACGCGCCCAAAGACAACAGCGCGCCCAAGGGAATTCCCTATAAATCCCATTGCGCCTATGCGGGGCTGGTCAGCCATGAACCCTGCTGTGAAGGTTATGCTTTTGCGGCCGGCCTGATCCTGGAGAAACTGGGCGTGGAATGTATGTATGAATGCGGGGACGTGATCGAAAATGACGGTTCGATCGGCGACGGCCACGCCTGGAACCTGGTCAAGGTGGATGGGAACTGGTATCAGATGGATATCTGCTGGAATGATGTCTGCGGAAGATATGACGAAGAAAACGGCTGCCTGACTTATTTTCTGGTGGATGACGATTTCATGTCAAATACAAGGGTCTGGGAACGGGATAAATACCCTGCCTGTGATTCAGGAACCTATTGATCAAAGGGCCGGCAGGCCATGAAAATGAACAGGAAAAGTCAGGGACCGGGTCCCGGCAGCTATTCGCTGTCGGGGCCCAGTCCTGTTTCTTCCAGAAACTGACAGATGGCGTCTGTATATTCCGCCGGATTCATCATGGTGGCCATATGTCCGCCGCGAACGGACAGATCAAGGACGGCCCCCGGCATCAGGCGGACCAGGTCAGCCTGCATTTCCGACGAGAAGGTCGTATCATCGGCAGGCAGCCGCAGCAGGATCCGATGCCCCAGAAACAGGTAATCAGAGGTCCTGGCCGGTTTCTGAAAGAGCAGGTCAAAGAACAGGCCGGTCAGATGGATATCCTCCCGGGCCGTATAATCCCTGTATATTTCCTGCAGCAGGCCGTCCATATAGATCCTTTCCTCCTCTGTCACATGAGAAAAGGAACGCTTGAGCAGACGGATCCGGACCGGTTTCATGACTGGATACGGGACCAGATGGAGCAGGGCCATGATCATATCCCGTTTGGACCGGGGGTATCGTTCCCGCAGGCGGGCAAGCGTCGCGCTGCTGAAGGCCGCCGTGGAGAACAGGATCAGGGCTTTTGTCATTTCCGGCCAGTTCCTGACGAACTGCTGGGCCAGATAACCCCCAAAGGAGGATCCGACGACGACACAGGAGGAGATATCCAGGTCTTCCATCAGTTCGTGGATCGCCTGCAGCAGTTCCCTGTTGGTCCTGCAGGTATCCGGATAGGAAAAGGTCAGGATCCTGTAATCTTTCTCCAGACGGTCGATATAAGGGTACCAGAGCTCCTGACGGCCCAGTCCGCCGACAAAGAGGGCCAGAACTGTGGAACCATGTCCGCAGAAGAGATAACGGAATCTGTGTCCTCTGATTTCCGCCTCCTGATAGGTATGTGTTTTCAGGAATGATACAAGTCCCTGTTTATAGGATTTCATGATCTCTGCCTCCGGATCCGGCTGAATATTGTTTTTATGTAAACCGGATCATGATTTGATTATATAATATCCCGCCTGCTTCCGGTCAATGAACGGATTTGTCAGGCCGGTAAAAGTCCCTGTCCGGACTGCAACACTTACTTTAACATATTTTATAAGGGATAAAAGGGGCTGAACCTGTTAACCCTCCCTGTTTTTAAGAAGCTGTGGCAAATGAAGCCATAAACCTGTATAATTTATTTGTATACAGTTTGTATATATTACAGATGTATTGATATGCAGATGAATATCTGCGGGATTAAAAAAGGAGCGTAAGCAGATCATGGATGCGAATAAAGGCAGATTGATTCAGATGACCCTGTGCCTGGTTCTGGTGGTAGTTGCCATATTGAAATATAAGATCAATTATCCGGACCATATCCTGTACGCGCTTGCGGGAATCGTGATCCTGGCGGATATCTATATTTCCAAAAAGGTCCGGGATGGGAAATAGCAGCAGAGAGTATGGCAGGATGACAGCTTATGAAATATGTATTTAAAAAAGGAATAAGGAAGGAAGCCACAAGGCGGGTGGAGGAGAGCTGCAGGCTCTTTTTTCATCATATCCTGGATCATGTAGATCATACTTACAGTGTCAGCCTGTCGGAGGTCGTCCGGCAGGAGGACCAGTATACCGTATATAATTACAAGGGTCTGTCTGACGAAGGCAAGGAGATCATCCGCAGATCTCTGGAAGAAAACCTGACCGCGAAAAACTATTCGGTAGAAAATCCTTACCGTGCAGATTCCTGTATCGATTATTTCATTTCTGAATATTTTTCCCCCGCGGGTCTGGAAGGCACCGGCGCTTTTATTATTATCCTGCGGCTGGAACATGAGGACTACAGTACTTTTATCCGGGAATATATAGAATATCAGATCCGGTATTTTTTCCGTTTCCTGTTCTCTGATATTTTCAATCCGGGAGAAAATGAATTCTCGACCCAGGATTCGGATACGCTGATCCTGAGTATGATCAATCTGAACTGCAGATCGTTCATTGACTCAGCTTTCGGGATCGGAGACAGCTCGGATCAGAGGCTTCCTTCCGCGGGCGTCGTCCCTCTGCTGGAAGAGATCAGTTCCATGACCTATGAGAATAAAGACCTGTCCGGCCGCTATGTAGCCATCGTGTCTGAGATCGGCGATGAGTGTGATATATCACTGGTCCAGGATACCGTGGTGGCGATGCATAATGTCCGCAAGGTCCGGAAGCTGCTGGAGATCACATATTACAATGCCAGGATCCGCAAGGGGCTCTATCTTGTTTATAACAAGAACCGTTTTGTAGGATTTATTCAGCCGGAGCGCCTGTATGACCGGGTCTATCACCTGATTCACTTCAGCAGAAAAGGTATCTGGCAGGTGACCAGGCACAATAAGGGAATTCCCGGCGACAGTCTGCAGCTGGGCGGAAAATACCCTCTGGTCATTACCATGAACCGGGACGACCGGAAAGAACTGATCCTGGGGCAGTTCCTGGAGCTTTACCGGGATCTGTTCGGCAGCGGCAATGATGAGGACAGGCTGTCGGATATTATTATCCGTGCCAGCAGCCAGAGGAACGGGACCATACTGGCCATCATGGAAAACGCCAGGGAGGAGGCAGTCCGTCTGCAGTCGGCAGGATTCCGTGTTTCCGTCCGGGATCAGAATACCATGTTCACCGGGCAGATCACGTCCATAGACGGGGCGGTCATTCTGGACCAGAACGGGATCATCTACAGTATCGGCGCCATTCTGGACGGCAAGATGCCGCCCAGGCAGAACAACAACCCTTTTGATTTATCCCGGGGGGCCCGCTATAATTCCGCCATTAAATATTCCTATTCTTCCAAGGGCCGCAAACATCTGATCATCGTATTTTCCGAAGACAGGGATATCGATTTTATTATCAACGGCTATCCTGTTGCCAAATATGACGCCAACGCCCACAGGCTGCCCTGAAGCGGAAAAAGAAACGGGTGAATTTTTCAATCAAATACTTCTTAACTGGATTCCGGATGCTGAAAAGTGTCCGGAATTAATATTGCTGCAATATTTTTGTAAAAAAACCGGGTGTACGCTTTGTTTGTCCTTGTCAGGCGCAGGCTTTTCAGAGATAATAGAGGGTACGGGGGTGTACACATGATGAATTCACTAAAACGTATCCTTACATTATTTCTGGCCCTGATATTGACTGTTTCAGTCAATCCTGTGCCGGCAGAGGCGGCAGCCGTACAGAACGCGTCCGCTTTTCCCGAAGGGACCTATGTGATTGAAAGCGCTCTGGGGAAGAATAAAGTCCTGACTGTCGAAAAATCTTCCAAACAAAAGCGGGCGGGCCTGGTCATCAGTACCAATAAAAATACAAAGTTCCAGACCTTTAAGATCAAATCTGCAGGCAAGGGTTATTATACCATCACCTGCACCGGGTCCTCCATGAACGTGGATGTCCAGGGGGGATCCTCCGCCGACAGGGCCAGGATCCAGCAGTTTATGCCCAATTCCGCCAAGGCGCAGAAATGGACCATCCGGTCCTGCGGCTCCGGCTGGTATAATATCTGCTCTTCCATCAGCGGCAAGCCCATTGATATCAAGGGCGGCAAGTCGGCGGACGGTACGCCTGCCCAGCTTTTTAAGGCAAATAAGGGCAAAGCCCAGAAATTCCGCTTTGTAAAGGTGGAAAGCCTGAAGAAGTCCAACGCGTCCGGGACCGGTCTGGCCGCTTTGAAGAAGTCGCTGGATGCCAGGGCCGGCAAGGAATCGGGGATCTGGTCCTATTGTGTCATCCAGACTTCATCCGGAAAAGGCGTCAGTCTCAATGACAGAAAGATGACGGCAGCCAGCCTGATCAAGCTGTATGTGGCGGGCGCTTATTATCAGGCGGTCAAGGATGGCAGGATCAGGAACGATTATGAGAATACGGTCAGGAACATGATCGTCTACAGCGACAATGAAGCCTGCAACAAATTGATTGACCTGGTCGGCATGAAGAATATCAACCAGTTCATCCAGAACAAGGGGTTTTCAAAAACCAGGCTCAACCGCAAAATGCTGGCAAAAGGGGAGGAGAATTATACTTCCGCAAAAGACTGCGCCAGACTTCTGCAGGCTGTCCTGAACGGCAAATTCGTTTCCTCCGGCGCCAGCGCTTCCATACTGAAATATCTGAAGGCCCAGACCAGGACCGGCAAGATCCCGGCCGGCGTCCCGTCCGGTGTCAAAACGGCCAATAAGACCGGTGAGCTGGCCTATACGGAAAATGACGCCGCCATCGTCTGGGGGAAGAAGGGCCCCTATATTATCGTGATCCTTTCCGATCAGGTGGGCGCGCCCGGCAAGGCAAGGACAGCCATCACCAATATGTCCAGGATCACCTACGATGCCATCGGAAAATAAATATACTATGATGGATACGGCAAGCGCAGCAGGACCGGACAGATCCGGACTGAAACAATATCATGGAAAGGCAGGTAGACCAATGGCAATGTATGTATTACAGAATGATGAACTGAAGGTTTCTGTTGCTTCCGCAGGCGCGGAACTGAAATCCGCCCTGGATCAGAAGACCGGCAGAGAGTATTTATGGAACGCGGATCCGGCTTACTGGAACAGGACTTCCCCGGTCCTTTTCCCCGTGGTCGGCAGCTATAAGGATAAGACTTCCTATTATGGCGGCAAAGCCTATTCCATGGGCCAGCACGGATTTGCCAGAGATATGGAATTCACCCTGGAAAGCGCCACGGATACAGAAATCTGGTTCGTCCTGCGGGCGGATGAAAGTACCTATGAGAAGTATCCCTTTGACTTTGAGCTCCATTGCGGCTACAGCCTGCAGGGACGCAGCATCCTGGTCATGTGGAAGGTCGTCAACCCCACAGACGGAAAGATCTGGTTCTCGATCGGTGCCCATCCTGCTTTTAACTGCGCCATGGAAGGCTGGAAGCTCCGTTTTGATACAGACAGGGATCTTACCGTGGGCATCCTTTCAGGCGGCGTCCTCACAGAACGGGAAAAGACGCTTGTCCTGGACAATGGCGAATATCCCATCACGCCCGACCTGTTCGACGACGACGCCCTGATCCTGGAGCATGACCAGACCCATAACGTGGCGCTGATCGATCCGGATGGCGTAAAGAGAGTGGAAGTGGATTTTGAGTCCCACCTGGTCGGTATCTGGTCACCGGTCGGTAAAGCTGCACCTTTCGTATGTATCGAGCCCTGGTACGGGCGCGCGGACCGGGCTGACTTTAATCAGAAGCTGGAGGAACGCGAATACGGCAACGTTCTGGAAGCCGGAGAAGCTTTTGAGAAGAGCTATCTGATTACACTGACCTGATATGGATCCGTTTTGAAATAATTCGGCAGAATAAAACGAAGAGGCCTTCCGGAAATCCGGAAGGCCTCTCCTTATGTGCAAAGGAATTATGGATCAATATGGCATGTATCGCTGCTGCCGGACAAAAGGTGGAATACCGGATCCCGCATATTGATCATTCATTTTGAATGGGATTTATACAGTCATTCAGAACTGTGTGAAAGCGGGCGTATCCGCCGGCGCGTTCAGATAAGCCTTCAGCTCATCATCCAGCTTGAGCAGGGTGATGGAGAAGCCTTCCATATCCAGGGAGGTCATGTAGTTGCCTACGATGGTCTTCGCGATCTTGATTCCCTTATCAGCCAGGACAGCGGCGACTCTGTTATTGCAGATATACAGCTCGCTCAGAGGAGTGCCGCCCATGCCGTTGACCATGACAGCGACTTCGTCGCCGGCGCCATAGATGCCTTCTGCCAGGATCTTGTCCAGCAGGGTATCAACAGTCTGGTCCGCTGTGGAGATCTGCTCACGATGTGTGCCGGGCTCGCCGTGGATACCGATACCGATCTCGACCTCATCCTCTGCCAGATCGAAGCTGGGCTTGCCGACTGCGGGAACGGTGCAGGCGTCAATGGCCATGCCCATGGAACGGACATTGGCAATGACCTTTTCGGCTACAGCCTTGACTTCCGCCAGATCCTTGCCGGCTTCCGCTGCGGCACCGGCGATCTTGTGTACGAAAATGGTGCCGGCGATACCGCGGCGTCCGGTGGTCCAGGTACTGTTCTCGACGGCGACGTCATCCGCTACGATGACCTGGGCGACTTCGATGTCTTCATCGCCTGCCATATCCGCGGCCATTTCAAAGTTCATTACGTCACCGGTATAGTTCTTGATGATCAGGAGAGCGCCCTTGCCGCACTCTGTAGCCTGGATCGCCTCATAGACCTGGTCAGGGGTCGGAGATGTGAAGACAGCGCCTGCTACAGCTGCGTCCAGCATACCAAGACCGACGAAGCCGCCGTGAGCGGGCTCATGGCCGGAGCCGCCGCCTGAGATCAGAACGACCTTGTCTGTTTTCTTATTGCCGGTCCTGACGACCACCTCGGTGCCGGGGACTCTCTGGACATAATCCGGATGGGCGGCGATCATGCCGTTCAGCATTTCGTCAACTACATTATCTACATTATTGATCAGTTTTTTCATGATAACCCTTTCTGTCACAATTTCCTGATTCCTGTGACCTGAATGCGCGCTGGGCGCTGAAAAGTTATGAAAGCTTCTGCATGGACCTGGCTTCCATGGCTGCTGCCAGGACTTCGTCCAGATCTCCGCCGGAAGAAGCGGTAACGGCCGCGCTGACCGCGCCTTCCAGTACGGGCGTGTCAGCGATCCGGACATCGATCTCCTCATCAAGAAAATCGATGGCGGTCTCCGCGCTCATGATGGCAGATCCCAGATCGACCAGAAGCAGGACGCCTTCTCCCCGGTCCGCTTCTTCGATTGCTGTCTGGATCCGGAATGCGTCGGTTCCGATACCGCCGTCCTCCATGCCGCCCGCGGCCAGGATCGGAGTCTCGGGGGAAGCCATCTGCATGGCCAGTTCCCGGATTCCTTCCGCCGCTTTGGCACTGTGTGATACAATTACGATTCCTACCATTGCATTCACCTCTTCCTGCTTCTGCGGGCTTTTCCAAAGGTCTGTTAAAGCTTTGCTGCGAAATCGCGGATGGCTTCCAGCGTATAAAGCGAGGAAGTGGCACCGGGGTCCTGGACACCGATACTTCTGTCGCCCAGATAGCTGGCCCGGCCTTTGGTAGCCCGGATCGTTTTCGTGTATTCGACACCGGCGCTGGCGGCGCTGCACATATCCTCCAGACACGCCTTCAGATCCTTGCCGCTGTCAATACCGGCACAGAGCGCTTCATAAGCCGGGATAATGGAATCCAGCATGGTCTTCTCCCCCTGCTCTGCCTTACCCCTGAGCTTGATGCCGCCGATGATGGCGTCCATCATGGCTTTGGCGTCGTCGGCTGTGACCTCTGTCTTGCCGCTCATGACCTTGCCCGCTTTCATATAGGCAGTTCCGTACAGAGGGCCGGACGCGCCGCCGACCGTTTTGATCAGGACTTTGCCTGTGTCCTTCAGGACCGCGCCTATATCCGTATTGTCCTGATTCAGCGTTTTAAGGACTTCGGTATATCCTCTGGCCATGTTGATACCGTGATCCGCGTCACCGATCTGTCTGTCAAGATCCGTCAGAAAATCCTTGTTTTCGATGATCTTATTGCCGATGACTTCAATACATTCATAAATTTTTGCAGCCATAAGCTAACCTCCAAATAATACATACGCAGGGACATTCCGTCCGGGGAAGGACAAGTGTGGGGCTTGCCCGGTACAGGCCGGATCCCTGCCTATATTATAGCAAATTTGCACAAAATATTTAATAATATTCTTTATAAACTGGAAAAATATATGACGCAGCCGGCTGTTGTTTTTGTGACAATCGTAATATAATCCAAAGGACAGGATACATACTTACAAATACACTTTATATACAGAAAGGAACCTGCCGCAGGGCAGGACGGTGGGAGCATGAGATATAAGGCTGTCATTTTTGATATGGACGGGACGACCCTGGATACACTGGAGGATCTGCTGGGGGCACTGAACCATACGCTGGGCCGGTTCGGCTTTCCTCTGCATGATCTGCGGGAGATGCGCGGATATGTGGGGAACGGGATCCGGCGGCAGATTGAATGCGGGGCGCCTGCGGGGACCCCTCCGGAGACCATAGACCGCATGCTGCCGGTATTTATGGAATATTATAAGGCGCACGGAGCGGAACATACCCATCCCTATGCGGGGATCCCGGAACTGATCGCGGGGCTGCGGGCCCGCGGGATCCGGACGGCCATTGTTTCCAACAAAGCGGATGTCGCGGTTCGGAAACTGACGGAAGTGTATTTTCCGGGCCTGTTCGAGGTATCTGTCGGGGAAAAAGAAGGGGTCCGCAAAAAACCCGCTCCTGATTCTGTCTTTGAGGTCCTGCGGACCATGGGACTGTCCGTATCGGACGCGGTCTATGTGGGCGACTCGGAAGTGGATATTCAGACAGCTGATAATGCCGGCATGGACAGGATCATCGTCGGCTGGGGATTCCGTGACCGGGAAGATCTGCTCCGGGACGGGGCGGACAGGGTCTTCGGGACGCCCGGGGAGGTAGAGGAGTATCTGCTGGGAGAATGATGCGGCAGAAAAAATCACGATTTTGTCTCCGGCGGACACAGATTTGACACAGATCCGGTATATGATAAAATCTGTGCGTTGCATATATCTGAGACCGCAGGCGGACAGGCTGTGCCGGACGCTGTGAACGGTCTTAAGTCACAAACATCTCAATAAGGAGGTATTACTATGGATTTTATGCAGTCCAGAAGAGAGGAAAGGATGAAGGCCTATATCAGCGGCGCTGAACTGGACGTGAGGACCTATAATCTGATCATGGGAGCGACCGTTGTTTACGGACTGGTCATGAATGTGCTGGCATGTATCTTTCTGACGGATTTTGCCCTGGGCATCCATCCGATCGGATTCCTGGTCGGTTATATTGCCCTCTGCCTTGCGGGCACGCTGATCTCCGCCAGATCCGATAATCCTGTGATCAGTTTTCTGGGTTATAATCTGATCGTCCTGCCGGTCGGTCTGGTCGTATCCATTTCCGTTTATTACTATGGGGGACTGTCCAGCCCGGTCGTTTACCAGGCTTTTGTCCTGACAGCCTGCATTGCTGTGATCATGACGGTCCTGTCGGGCATATTCCCTGACTTTTTTGCGAAACTGGGCGGGATGCTGCTTGCTTCCCTGTTTGCCATCATCATCGGCTCGGCCCTCTGCATGTTCCTGGGCTGGTCCACTTATTACCTGTCCATTTTCGCGGCCGCGATCTTCAGTCTGTATATCGGATATGATATGTACAGGGCCCAGCGCTACCCCAAAACAGCCGACAACGCCGTCGACTGCGCGGTGGATATCTATCTGGATATCATCAATCTCTTCCTGCGGCTCCTGCGGATCCTGGGACGGAGAAGGAACTGACGGAGGAAGCGGTATGGACCTGAAACGCTACCAGAAGGTGAAAGCCCTGACGGAAGAGATCCGGCGGTTTGCCGGAGACCATCAGAGCGCCTATATTTTTGACGGGATCACTTATAAGGCGGAAGATATTCTCTTTGAAGAGGAAGAAGAGTCCGGCGGGACGGCCGCCGCCAATGCCCGGGCCCTGGAGGCCTGTGCGGATCTGGCGGACGAAACGGCCGATACGATCCGGGAACTGGAAGAGGAGACCAGCCCGCGCGTGCAGCAGCAGCTGCGGGATGCCATTGACAGGAAGGTCGGCGAAATGATCCGTCTCCTGGAGAGTGTACGGATCGGCTGACGGCATCGGTCGGCTGCCGGCGGCAGGTATCCGGTAATAACAGCAAAAAGGGTTCTGAGGACGCACTGTACGTGCGGTCCTCAGGACCCTTTTTACTGCTTTGACTTTGAAAAGGCTTACCGACGCAGCGGTATCCCGCAGACTGACATCTCCGTAAACTCCGCAAATGGTTCCGGAACACACAGATCACTCACGAAGGACATAATCGAGGAAATAATTCATCTGCTGTTTCCACCAGTACCAGTGATGGGCGGAATCATAGCCCCAGTAATCCACCCAGGCCCGGATGCCCTTGTCCTGCAGGATCTTCTGCAGCCTGCGGGTGGAAGCAAGCGCGTCATCCTCCCAGTCACCCTGTCCCACACAGATGGCGATCCTGCTCTTGTTGAAGACGGGAATATATTTGTGGTCGGCCGGCAGATTGGCCAGAGAGTTGAGCGGGGCGTTCATATAAAGGGTGTCATCCATATAGCTGCCGTACAGGTTCTGTGTATCATAAGTCCCGGACAGGGCGATCAGACCGCCGAACAGGTCCGGCCTGCGGAAGAAAAGGTTGGCCGCGTGGTAGGCTCCCATGGCGATGCCTGCCACGATGATCTTTTCTTCACTGCCGCAGATCTCATGGATCCTGGGGACCAGCTCTGTCGTAATATACTGGAACCACTTTTCATAAAGTGCCACACGGCCTGCAGGCGCTTCCTGGTGGGCGGTGACGGTTTCTGTATCGATCGTGTCAGGCGTGATGACCTGGATCTTTCCGTCCCGGATCCAGTGGCTGATATTGTCGATCATACCGAAATTTTCCCAGTCATAGAATCTGCCGTTGCCGCAGGGCAGGCCGATGAGCGGCCTGCCGGATGTGCCGTAGACCTTGAATTCCATATCTCTTCCCAGTAAAGGGCTGTATTCCTGATAATATTTGATTTTCATAAGTACTCCTTCCGCTGTTCAAGATCAATGAACAAAAACCCTCTCCTTCATTAATTGTACTACAAAAGCGCCTGTATCAGTGTAAATATTTGAAAATAACTGTATGTGGTCTATAAATAATGATACAATCCATCTTGTAAAAAAAGGACGCCGCCTCTATGATAGGCATGGACCGTATCTGGTCCGGAAAGGCATCAGTCAGAAGTACAAATTACAGAAAGGATCTGCTTATGGATAAAAAATATTTTTTCTTTGATATCGACGGAACACTGACGGACCGGTCAACGGGCCTGATCGTTCCTTCCGCAGAGGAGGCTGTGCGGAAGCTCGAGGAAGCCGGCCATTTCGTTTCCATCGCCACGGGGCGGGCTTTTTATAAAGCGGTCCCCTTTGCCGAAAAGCATGGTTTTAAGAACATGGTATGCAACGGGGGACACGGCATCTATATAGACGGCATTCTGCGGGAGAACCGGCCGATTGACTATGACAGGGCGCTGGCAGTCTACAGGGAGGCAGTCTCCCTGGGCTACGGGGTGCTGGCAGCCATGGATGATTCCAAAAAAGTCTACGCCAGGGATTTCCGCTTTATCGAACAGGTAGGCCCCAGAAAGGAGCCTACCACCTATATCATTGATGATACCTTTGACCCCGCGGATTATGATAAGATCTACAAACTGTATGTCTCGGTCTCCGAGGAAGAAGAGGACAGACTGACGCTGCTGGATACGCTGGGCCATATGCGCTTTGTTCCGGAATATGTCATGTTCCAGCCGGATGAGAAGAAGGACGGGATCCTGCGCATGCTGGAACTGACGGGCGGAGATCCTTCCGATGTGGTCGTCTTTGGAGACGACACCAATGATATGGTCATGTTCGATCCGGCTTTTTACTGTGTGGCAATGGGGAATGGAAGTGAAGCCCTGAAGGCCAGGGCAGACTATATCGCGGCCCCCAATCTGGATGACGGCATCTACAAAGCCTGCAGCGAACATGGCTGGTTCTGAGATCCGGGTAACGGCCTGCGGGCGTGTGTCCGGCGTGACCGGAATGAAACAGGAGAATGAAAGGGAGTTTTATGCCTGATGCTATCATTTTTCTTTCACTTTATGGTAGAATGAGGAATGGTACAGGAGGTACATGATTATGAAAAAGTATGCTATTTCCAGAAAACTGAATCTGCTGACAGCAGTTTTGCTTGGTCTTTCCGCTGCCCTGTCACCGCTGGCGGCGGCTGCGGCGGTCCCGGATGACAACGGACAGCTGGAACTGATCGCGTCCAAAAAAGACGAATGGGCGATGGAGGACAGCGGCAGCACGGTCTACCGCTATATGATCAGTGACCTGGACGGCAACAGCCGTCTGGAGGTTACCCGGGCTTCCATGGATCCGGATACGCTGGATACCGATTTTCATATTTATGAAGTCAATGAAGCGGGATCCGGGCTGTCGGAATGCGCTGTCCCGGCGGACAGCCCTCTGCCCGATATTATCGTTGACTCTGTCGGCGTCTTCCATGATGAAGAGAATGATCTGTATCATTATCTGTTTACGGATTACGCCAGGACCGGTGAGGGACGGCAGACGGACAGCCTGTATTCTCTGACGCTGGAGAACGGGACCGTCAGTACCAGGCTGCTCTGCTCCATGACGGCTGCCTATAACGAAGCCGGTGATACGACCGAGATCTCTTATCAGGATGATCAGGGCAATACCATTACGGAAGAAGAGTACAACAGCCTGATCAGCAGCTACACCAGCAGTCTGATCGCCGGTTATCTGGAGCTGAACTGGTTCGGCTATGATGACCTGAATTCCTCTGACACAGCGGTGATCACCCAGGTCCTCAGGGACGCGGTCTCCCAGGGAGAAGGCGATACAGTATCCGGCACCCTCGGGCTGGAATTCTGGACCACCTATTTTACGGAGGTAGATGACCAGTCCAATGTCATGCTGGTCTCCGCCGTATATGAAAATATCCGTACGGATGAAGAAACAGCCAGGATCTATCCTGCCCTTACCAAGTCGCTCCAGGAGTTCTGCGCGGCGGAATGCGGCACGACAGAATCCATCTCCGGAATCCGGAAGAAGGCCGAGGAGACATTTAAGGAATCCCCGGATTCTTTCCTGAGCTATCAGGATAATGTGTATTACAACGTCCGCAGGGCGGACACAAGAGTCCTGAGCATCCTGGAAGAGCGGACCTCGTACAGCGGCGGCGACCATGGAGACCAGGTCTGGAAATCCATCAACCTGGATCCCGCGACAGGTGCTGAAATAGAACTGAATGCTGTGTTTAAAGACATGACGGCGCTGAAGGCCCTGCTGGCGGAAAAGCTCAGGGCAGCCTATCCGGAGGCACAGTTCTTTGAAAAAGAGGATATCCTGAAGGATATAGGCGGAGAAGGCCAGAGTCCTTTTACCTGGACCATGGAATCCCAGGGCGTGACTTTCTGGTTCTCCCCGATGGAGATCGCTCCCTATGCGGACGGTACGCTCAAGGTCACCCTGCTTTTCTCTGAAAACGAGGACCTGTTCGCGGATACCTGGAAGGAAGTGCCGGCCGGCTATACCATGATGCTGGCAGAGAACCAGCCGGAGATCCTGGATATCGGACAGGACGGCAGGGCGGATACGGTCACCTTTAGCGTGGACGGCGCCATGGAATCCGAGGAAATGACGATTACTGTCAGGAAGAATGACAGGGAAGTCTCTTACAAAGAAAGATATTATGAATGGAACGGCATTCTGATGCATACCATTGACGGCAGGGATTATATCCTGGTCGAGGGCGTTGGCGACAATGACCTGCGGACCATCTCTGTCATCGACCTGAACGGTGAGGAGCCGTCGATCGCGTCAACGAAAGATGCGGCCTTTGGCGGCAGGTCCATACCCGGCGACTATACCTACTATCAGCAGATTCCGGAGAATCCGGAGAATTTCACCATCTGTGAGAGGATCAATCTGCTCAGCAGCTACAGCGGCAGTAAGGACGCCTGGCTGGAGAACGGTGTCATCACATCTGATCAGAAGGACTACTATATTGTTGACAATATTGGCATGACTTCCAAAGAAGAGATCAGGGGAGATCTTGTGGATCTTTATACAGGCAAGGTCATAGCAGCCGGCGCTGTGATCCCGAAAGGATCTGTCTTTACTTTTTACAGGACGGACGGACAGAGCTATGTGGACTTTAAACTGGAGGACGGCAGAGTCATCCGTCTGATCGCCACCGATTATAATAAGGTGGAAGACAGGAACGTGGAAGAGCTGTTCGACGGCGTCCGCTTTGCCGGATAAACAGAAGAAACAGTTAGAAAAAAGAAGCGGCAGGATAGGACCGGAAATCAGGATATCCTGCCGCTGTCTTTTTGAAAGCAGCGGAGTTGGAGATATTGAAGAGAGAATGAGGGAGGAACAGATGGAGACAGGTGAAATACTGATGGAACTGACAGAACTGGCCCGACGGAGTCCGGAGATCCGCAGAAAGCTTCTGGAGACCGCCCAAAGTGACAGGCCCCTGTCTGAACTTTGCAGGATCAGCACGGAGCTGGGGTATCCTCTGTATGAGATGGACCTGATCTCGGCGGGGGAGGACTATTATGCGGCCATGCGGCGCAGCACCAACGGCGGAGGGGAGAATTCTCCCATGCTGGAAGGAGAAGACGATTATTATGAGCTTTTCCTTTCGGACCTGCGTCAGATCCGCGGCTGAGAGGAGCAGCCCGGACCAGACAGGACCGTACAGCCTGCGGGTCCCGACGGATTGATAAACTGTAAGCAGTAAGAAAACAGACAGAAAACATACAGAAAATATACAGAAAACAGACGGAAAGCAGCAAAGAAAAGGCAGCAGTGGAAAACACATATCACAATGTGTGTCTACTGCTGCCTGATTTTGCCCTCTTTTTCTATTGTCTGTCGGGAAAGCTTCCGGAACAGATCCATCCGGTATCCGGATCCTCAGAGCAGATCCGCGAAAGGATTATAGGTCAGAGGTCCGTCAGGATTGCGGTTCTTACGATCTCCCTTCCGGTTTCTGTCGCCGCCGGAGCGGGGCTGGCCTTTGCGGCTGTTTTCCCGTTCCGCTTCCTGTCCGTTCCTGCGGCCGCGCCGCCGCTGCTGCCCGCCGCCGGATCTTCCGTTCTCCTTCCTGGCGGATCCTGCACGGCTGCCGGTACCGGGCCTGTCTTCCCCGCTGTCCTCCGATTTCATGGTCAGAGCAATCCGGCCCTTTTCCATGTCGACGGAAAGCACGCGGACGTCCACAATGTCGCCGACTTTGACCACATCCAGCGGATTGGAAACATAGCGGTCAGACAGCTGGGATAAATGGACCAGGCCGTCCTGATGGACGCCGATATCCACAAAGGCGCCGAAATCTACGATGTTGCGGACCGTGCCCTTCAGCTTCATGCCGGGCGTCAGGTCTTTCATATCCATGACATCACTGCGCAGGACCGGGCCGGGTACATTCTCACGGGGGTCCCTGCCGGGTTTTTCCAGTTCGCTGATGATATCGTTCAGGGTGAATTCTCCCAGACCGATCTCCCGGGCGACCCGTTCCACGCCGATTTCCTTTACAGAAGCCGCGATGGTACGGGTCCTGCCGCTGCGGATATCCTCCTCGCTGTAGCCAAGGCCGATCAGCAGCTTTTTGGCTGCGTTATAGCTCTCCGGATGCACGCCGGTCATATCCAGGGGTTCTGACCCGTCCCGGATCCGCAGGAAGCCGGCGCTCTGCTCAAAGGCCTTGGGCCCCAGCTTGGGGACCTTGAGCAGTTCCTTCCGGCTGCGGAAAGCGCCGTTGGCTTCCCTGTAGGCGACGATATTCTTCGCGATCGTCTTATTGACGCCGGAAACAAATCCCAGCAGGGCCGCGGAGGCTGTATTGACATCCACGCCGACGGAGTTGACGCTGTCTTCCACGACGCCGGTCAGGGCTTCACTGAGCCGGGTCTGGTTCATGTCATGCTGATACTGTCCTACGCCGATGGCCTTGGGATCGATCTTGACCAGCTCGGCCAGAGGATCCTGCAGGCGTCTGGCGATGGAAGCGGCGCTCCTTTGTCCGACATCAAATTCCGGGAATTCCTCTGTGGCCAGTTTACTGGCTGAGTAAACACTGGCGCCGGCTTCATTGACGATCACGTACTGGACAGGGAGACGGGTCTCCCGGATGAAATCTGCAATGACCGCTTCCGATTCGCGGGACGCGGTCCCGTTACCGACAGAGATCAGATCGATCTGATATTTACGGATCAGTCTGGCCAGTTCCGCCTTGGCTTCGTCGACTCTGTTCTGAGGCGCGGTGGGATAAATGACTTTCGTATCCAGGACTTTACCGGTGCTGTCAACGACCGCCAGCTTGCAGCCGGTCCGGAAAGCGGGATCCCAGCCCAGGACGGTATGGCCCTGTAAAGGCGGCTGGAGCAGGAGCTGCTTCAGATTGCTGCCGAAAACTTTGATGGCGCCTTCCTGGGCCTTCCCGGTCAGCTCGCTGCGGATCTCGTTCTCAATGGAAGGGGCGATCAGCCTCTTGTATGCGTCCCGTACCGCTTCGGTCAGATAAGGCTCCGCGGCGGGATTGGAGGCGGCTCCGGTCTGCCTGTCCAGCCAGGCGTGGATCTCGTCAACAGGAGCAATGACCTTAACGGTCAATATTTTTTCCTTTTCCCCGCGGTTCAGAGCCAGGATCCGGTGCCCGGGAACCGACCGGACCGCCTCCTGGTACTCATAATAATTTTCGTATACAGTTTTTGCTTCGGGATCTCTGGCTTCCGAGGACAGCAGGCCTTTTTCAAAGGTCAGGTCCCGGATCCATTTCCGGTACTCCGCGTTGTCGGAGATGTCTTCCGCAATAATGTCCATGGCCATGGAAAGGGCGGTCTTCACACTGTCAACGCCGTTTTCGGGATCAAGGAATTCTTCCGCCTTTTTCTCGGGAGAGACCGGGGTCTGCGCGGACCGCAGATACAGGGCCAGGGGCTCCAGTCCCTTTTCACGGGCGATCATGGCTCTGGTACGGCGTTTGGGTTTATATGGTCTGTAGAGATCCTCCAGTCCTACAGATGTTTCCGCCGCTTCGATCTGCGCCCTGAGTTCATCGGTCAGTCTGCCCTGCTGCTCAATGGTGGAAAGGATCGTCTGCCTGCGTTCTTCCAGGGAACGCAGATAACGAAGCCTTTCATCGAGATTACGAAGGATCTCGTCGTTCAGGGCCCCGTGGGCTTCCTTGCGGTATCTGGCAATAAAGGGAATGGTATTGCCTTCGTCGATCAGGCCGACGACGGCTTCCGCCTGCCAGACTTTGATGTTCAGTTCCTCTGCGATTTTTTTTAAAATATCCATGCAGATGATTATAGCACAATTGGAGGCGGTGGGAGACAGGAAGTTTCAGGAATCCGGGCTATACCGTATGGCCGCGGATCCGGTATTTTTTTCTTAAGAACTCGGCAGGGGTCACTTGATTTTATTGTGGTTTCATAGTATTTATAATAAGGTTGGAAAGTCAGAAATTGAGAAAACATAAATCGGAGGAATACATGAGCTCTGGATTTAAGAAAACAGATCAAAAAGGCGCTCCGGTGCCTGAAATAAATCAGCCTGTTCCGGCGGCGGCCGCAAAGCAGCCCGGGACAGACGCGCACGAAGAGGGCGCGGAAAAGAAGCAGCCTTCCAGACTGAAGGAGATCCTGTACCCGCTGCTGGCGGCCGTCGTGATCATAGGTCTCTGGTTCGGCAATATTGTCATTATGTCCGTTAACAGTAAAGTCTTCCTGCAGAATACCACCATGAACGGGCAGGACATTTCCGGCCTGACGCCGGCGGAGGCTGCGGGCCTGATTGTGGACGCCTATGAAGATTCTTCTGTCAGCCTGATGGAGAACGGAAAGCCGGTCCTGACCGGGGATCTGAAATCCTATGGATTTGAACTGGACGAGGAAGGCCTGCGCAGTACCATGGAGCAGACCCTGCAGGAGGAGAAATCCTCCATTGCCTCGATCTTCAACAGCATTACGGTCGGCAATGAGATCGGATCGGACGTCCTGTGGAACTATGACGAGAATACCTTCAGGGAGAAGGTCCGCGCTTCTTCCCTGACAGCGGCCAGGTTCCCCAGTGAGAACGCCTACATCAACTACAGTGAAAAGGAAGGCAGATGTGTCATCGTGGACGAGGTCTACGGCAATGAATTTGAGGACGCCGATCTGCAGGCCTGGATGCTGGAAAGCCTGGACAGGATCATGGACGCGCCTGACCACAATTACCAGCAGGAACTGCCCTTCCCGGAACAGATCTACAAAAAACCGGCTGTGACCAAAGACGACGCGGATCTGATCGCGGAGACCAAAGCGGTCAATCAATACAGCGGCGCCCGGGTCAACTACGAATTCGGCGAAAAGAAACAGGTCCTGGGCTTTGATACCATCTGGTCCTGGTTCGACCTGCAGGGGGGAGAAGCCCATCTGAACGATGATAAAGTCACGGAATTCGTACAGGCCCTGGAGGACAGGTACAATACCAGATACCGGGAGAGGACTTTCATCAACCATTACGGAGATGAGGTCTATTTCTCGCCCGGAGATAATGAATACGGCTATACCATCATTGAGCAGGAGGAGATCGACAGACTGAAGGAAGATATCCTGTCCGGAGAGGAAGTCAGCAGAGAACCTGTCTACGATAAAGAAAACGCCTGGGGCAATCCCTATTATCTGGGCCGGAACGGCGAAGATGATCTGGCTGGTACATATGTGGAAGTCAATCTGTCCGCTCAGCATCTGTGGTTCTATAAGGATGGAGAAGTCTTCCTGGAGACAGATATCGTCAGCGGAGATATTTCCAAAGGCCGCAGTACCAAGACAGGCGTATTCCCGCTGGCTTATAAGGAGAGTCCTTCGGTCCTGCGGGGCGGCAACGGCCCCAACGGGTATGAGACCGAGGTCCAGTACTGGATGCCCTTCTATGAGGGGCAGGGCCTGCACGACGCGGACTGGAGGGGTTCCTTCGGCGGATCCATCTACAGAAGCAACGGATCACATGGCTGTGTCAATCTGCCCCCGTGGGCCGCGGCCGAGATCTACCACAATATTTCCGCCGGTACAGCCATCCTGATTTACTGGTAAACAATAATACAAAGAACTGTTAACGTAATCCTGCAGTAATGCCGTCCCTTCGGGCGGAATGCTGTGGGATTATTTTTTTTCGTAGTAAATTACTGACTGAATATGCTCTTTTTATGTTATAGTAAATTAGCGCGCAGGACAGGTGCGCCCTCCTGCGCCGTAGTATCATTCAGTAGAAGAAAGTATGAGGAGGTACAGATGAATAAAGTTAAACTTACATCTTTACTGCTGATCCTCTGTATGGCAGGATCCGGCGTGGCGGCCGAAGCCTCCAGCTTCACAGCTTACGCGGCAGAGGAAGAGACTGTCATTACAGAAGATGTGAACGAAGAAGAGGAAGCCGTGGAAGAGGCACCTGCGGAAGAGCCTGAAGATGAGGCTGCCGTGGAAGAGCCGGCGGAAGAGCCTGAAGAACCGGTCGCGGAAGAACCTGCAGAAGAGCCCGCGGCTGAGAACGTAGAAGAGCCCGCAGATGAGGCTGTCACAGAAGATACAGAAGATGTATCTGTAGAAGCGGAAGAACTTCCCGTGGAAGAGAAAGAGGCTGAGGAAGTCCAGGAAGCGCAGACGGATGAGTTCCTGATCGACGCCAATACGCCGGATTATTCATGGGTCGAAAACCATTCCATGTATTATATTGACAGTGTGAAGGGCTATGCCAAGGGCTTTAAGACCATTGACGGCGTCAAGTATCATTTCAATGAAGAGACCTATTACCTGGATGTGGGATTCTTTACCTACAACGGCTTTGTCTACTATGGAAGTGAATCAGGCACCATAGGCAAGCTGGCCTCAGGATTTACCAGGATCAACGGCAGACGCTATTATTTCTGGCCGGAGACCAAAGACGGCCACTATATCCACACAAGGGCCAAGGGCTGGTTCACCGTGAACGGCTTCAAGTATTACGCGGACCCCAACACAGGTGTCCTGCGTACCGGCAATACCACCATTTCCGGAAGTGCTTACTACTTCTGGCCGGAGAACAAAGACGGTCACTATTCCGCGACCATGGCTACCGGGTTCATCACCCTGAACGGCTACAAATTCTACGCGGATCCCGCCAGCGGCAAAATGGTCACCGGCTTCAAGACCATCAAGGATAAGGGCTACTATTTCTGGCCCGCCAAGAATACCCCTTCCGGCAAATATCCCTACGCGATGGCCAAAGGCTGGTTCACCCTGAACGGCTTCAAGTATCATGCCGCTTCTGACGGTGTCCTGGCTGCCGGTTTCAAGACCATTGACGGCAAGAGCTACTATTTCTTCCCCAAGACCGCGAACGGCAACTACAGCAAGACCATGGCCAAGAGCAAATGGTTCACTGCCAACGGTTTCAAGTATTACGCGGGTTCCGACGGCGTTCTCTATAAGGGCTTCAAGACCATCAGCGGCAAGAAGTATTACTTCTGGCCTGACACTGCCAACGGCCACTATAAATCCACCATGGTCAAGAGCAAATGGTTCACCGTCAGCGGCAAGAAGTATCATGCTGATTCCAAAGGCGTTCTGGCTTCCGGCGTGACCAGCATCGACGGCAATACTTATTTCTTCAATAAGAGCAATAATTCCCTGGTGACCGGTCCCAAGTGGATCACGGACGGATCCTCCAAGTATTACTGCGATTCCGCCGGCAAGCTGTACAGCGGCAAGAAAAAGATCGGAAGCTACTACTACATCTTCAATACATCCAGCAAGAAGCTGCAGACAGGCCTGATCTCCTACAATGGCGGACGTTATTACGCGGACAGCAACGGCAGGCTGCAGAGCGGCAAGAAGACTGTCAGCGGCAACATGTACATCTTCGCGGACAGCACAAGCTTCAAGGCAAGGACCGGCTGGATCAGCTACAACGGAAACAAGTACTACGGAAATTCCAACGGCGTTCTTAAGAGCGGCTGGTTCACGAGCGGAAGCAGCAAGTACTATTTCTATCCTTCCACCAGGATCATGGCGACAGGTACTGTCAAGATCGACGGCACTACCTATAAGTTCAGCAGCTCAGGCGTACTGCAGAGCACGCCCAGCTCTTCCGGCGGCAGTTCTTCTTCCACGAAGTCTAATGCTACGATCCGGACCCTGCTGATGAACTATGCCAACAACAAGAACAATACCAGCTACAGCATTTCCGCTCAGCTGGAGGCGACCTCCTATGGCGGCAACACCAACATCCGCGTATTTGACCTGTTCGTCAACAGCGGCAACACCTATATCGGCAATGCCAAGGTCGATGTCAAGACCGGTGATGTACTCTTTACATGGGTCAAAACAGCGTCCAAATACGTCAGCACCACCAGGATTGGTACGACCGGCGTTCTGTGGTAATTCAAAGAACATAAAGGCAGCGGAATCTACAAACTCCGGCCGGGGATGGCCGGACCGCAGTCTGTAACACGGACAGGCCGGAAAGATCTTTCTTTCCGGCCTGTTTTTAACCGGTTTTTCCTGCCGGAGAACAACCTTTACAGTGGTATTCGCGCCCGGGAAATGTTACAGTATAAGAGCGCGGTGATATGGACCGCTGCAGAAACGGCAGCCTGCGGGCATCAGGGGATGATGGACAGAAGGATCCGGCCGGGATCCGGAATC
The DNA here is from genome assembly GCA_902789735.1 of uncultured Lachnospiraceae bacterium. Classification (GTDB taxonomy): domain Bacteria; phylum Bacillota; class Clostridia; order Lachnospirales; family Lachnospiraceae; genus CAG-791. Next base: position 24,979 of record CADAOZ010000004.1, on the reverse strand, counting down.
CGGACCGCGCGGGCATATAGAATGAAGGAGGGTTTATGATGAGAGGCAACCGTTTTTTGTGCCTGCTGTTATCGGCACTGATCACGGCATCCGCCGCGGCGGTGCCGGTTCTGGCTGCGGACCAGGAGACGACTGTGACCGCGGAAGGTGAACAGGTACAGGAGAACCAGGAAGAAGAGCAGGCGCAGACCGCGGAAGCGGAAGAATCCGCTGTTGATACAAAGGAAGAGGATGTGTCCGCGGAAAGCGGCAGTCCGGCGCAGGCTCCTGCGGCTGAGGAAGCAGCAGATCAGACAGAAGAGACCCTGGAAGCAGTGACAGAAGATCAGTCAGCGGCAGCCGCGGAACAGGCAGAAGAGGCCCCGGCGGAGGAGATCACCGAAGCGCCGGCCGGAGAAACGGAAGCAGCTGCCGAAGCGGAAACTGAGGAGGAAGAGGAGATCCTCGAAGGAGAACTGATCCCTCTGCTGGCAAACAATGATCACTGGTATACCAACAGGCAGAAGACCCGTTATTATTATGAGGTCAATAACCGTTATGTGACCGGGTTCAGGACCATTGACGGCCAGACGTATTACTTCTATCCTTCCACCCTTTCGACTACCAAGATCAAATCGGCCATGGCGGTAGGCTGGATCTCAGCGGGCGGCCATAAATATTACGCCAAAAAGAGATCCAATGACTTCCGGGCGCCGCTGGCATCAGGCTTCCAGAAGATCGGGAACTATACCTATTATTTCTATAAACAGAAGACAGGATCCCATCCCCGCTTCTCCATGGCGACCGGCGTCTTCAAGCATAACGGCTATACTTACTATGCCAATTCCAAAGGGCATGTGGTGACCGGTTTCCAGAAGATCAAGGGTAAGACCTACTACTTCTACAAAACCACGACCAAGAAGCATTACAGCAGGACGCTGGCCTTTGGCTGGATCAAGACCGGCGGAAGGATCTATTACGCCAACAAGCACGGCGTGATCGTCAACGGCTTCCAGAAGATTGGCGGAAAGAATTATTATTTCTACAAAAGCACTTCCGGCAAGCATGTGATCAACATGCTGGCTACAGGCTGGTTCTATGTCAACAACTACAAGTATTACGCCAATTCCAACGGCGTCATGCAGAAGGGCTGGAGGAAGATTGGCGGAAAGACTTATTATTTCTATCCCAAAACCGTCGGCAAACATTATTCCCATACAGCCGCGACAGGTACTGTTAAGATCGATAACAGGACCTATGTATTTAATAAATCCGGCGTCCTGATCAAAGTAAAGTAAAAAGTAAAGGCCCAGCAGGGCAAAAAAAATAAAGCACCAAATGGTGCTTTATTTTTTTGCACCAAAAGGTGCTTTATTTTTTTGCACCAAAAGGTGCTTTATTTTTAATGCTGGGCATGATCCTCAAAATGATAATAAGGCTTATAAGACGGTTCCCCGGGGATTTCCCCGTGCTGGGACTGGAGCAGTTCCCGGTACTGCTCCCGGTATTCCCTTGGCGTCATATGGAAGCGTTCCTGGAAGACCCGGTTAAAGGTCCGCTGGCTGCTGAAGCCCGCGTTCTCATAGACCTCCGTAATCGTCTGGGTGGTATAACGGAGCAGGTAGTTGGCGTAATCCAGACGGAATTCATTCAGATAACCGTTGAAATTGGTATGGAAGACGCCGGAAAAGATCCTGGACAGGGTGTAGGGGCTGACGTAGAGGTCCCTGGCCATGGAGGTCAGGGAAATCTCTTCCGCGAAATGCGCGGAGATATAGCATACCGTCTGGTAGGTCAGTTCATCGTTGACGATCGAGGATTTGTCCACCAGTTTCATTTCCTGCAGGCATCTGGCGATAATGATCTGCAGGAAAGCCTGACGGATCACGTATTCATCCGCGGAATCGGACTCCTCCGGTATGCTCTGGATGGCGTAGAACACGTCCGGGTGCAGGTCATCCGCTTTGATCACGGGATTTTCCGGACAGTATTTCTGCAGGGTGGGGTAGTAAGTACCGGACAGCTCGGGCGCGGCAATGATATTCAGGGATTTGCCCGGATTGGTTTCCAGGACCTGATAATAATGGACGACATTGGGGAAGATCAGACCGAAATCCCCTTTTTCCATATGGTAAAGATTATAGCCGACCCCCAGTTCCAGGGTACCGTCCGCCACATAGATGAATTCTACGGTTTCATGGACATGAGGCGGGACATGCCTGGACTGCCTGTAATAGATCTCGATCGCGGCCTTTCGGTCTTTGTATAAAGGTAACATGATCCCTCCTTTCCGGCTTTTCCTGCAGTTCCACATCTATATTATACATGAATGCGTCAAATTACAAAATACGGCAGAAAGCGCTTCTTTCTGCAAATCTGCTGTGACCTCCGGCCCTGCATCAAAAATGTACAAATCTTTGATCCGCTCATTTTCGGGACCGGATAATTTGACACGGGAAAAGACAAGGGTGTATATTAGCTCTATACTTTCTGCGTTAAAGCGGCGCAGGAGAATAGTAAGGAGGTAGAAACTATGAAAATGAAGAAAATGATGACTGTGCTTCTGGCAGGCGCCATGGCAGCCGGCCTGATCGCGTGCGGCAGCAGCAGCGCTCCCGCGTCTGCTGATTCCGCGGATGCAGGCACAGGTGAAGCTGCAGCAGCTGCTGATGCCGGCGAACTGACCTGGAAGATCGGCCAGATCGGCCCTCTGTCCGGTGACCTTGCCATTTACGGCTCCGACGTCATGGGCGGCGGACAGATCGCGGTGGATGAGATCAACGCCGCGGGCGGCATCAACGGCTATCAGATCGAATATAAGTCTGAAGACGATATGGGCGACGGCGCTACAGCGGTCAACGCTTATAACACACTGAAGGACTGGGGCATGCAGCTGACCATGTCCTGCGTTACATCCACACCTACCATCAATATCGGACCTGAGACCGCGGCTGACAACATGTTCCAGCTGACGCCCTCCGGCTCAGCCATTGACTGTATCAAGGAAGACAACGCTTTCGCGGTATGCTTTAATGATCCTCAGCAGGGTACCAAATCCGCGGAGTATATCGCCGCTCATATGCCTGAAAAGGTCATCGCCACGATCTATGATTCTTCCGATACCTATTCATCCGGCATCGAGGCTACATTTGAAGCCAAGGCCGCGGAACTGGGACTGAACATTGTGGAGAAGCAGGCGTTCACCGCAGAGACCTCTACCGACCTGTCCGCCCAGATCCAGAAAGCGAAAGAAGCGGGCGCTGACCTCGTTTTCCTGCCCATCTACTATAAGACAGCGGCTACCATCCTGACCCAGTGCAATAATATCGGCTACAAGCCCACATTCTTCGGATGTGACGGTATGGACGGTATCCTGGAAGTCAAGAACTTCGACACTTCTCTGGCGGAAGGCCTGATGCTGCTGACACCTTTCGCGGCAGATGCTTCTGATGAAAAGACCCAGAACTTTGTCGCCAAGTTCGAGGAAGCCTACGGCCATGTGCCCAACCAGTTCGGCGCAGACGCTTATGACGGCATCTATGCCATCAAGGCGGCCATCGAGCAGGCCAATCTGACGCCCGATATGTCCGTTTCCGACATTTGCGAAGGCATGAAGCCCGCCATGACTGAGATCACCGTCGAAGGCCTGACCGGCACCATCACCTGGAAAGCTACCGGTGAGCCTGACAAGGAGCCCAAGGCTGTCGTGATCGAAGGCGGCAAGTATGTCTCCATCGAGGACTGATCTGCTGACAGACAGGCGGTTTTGATCCCGGGAGGACGCCCCGGCCTGCCGAAAACGTTCATAAAATGCGGTTTTCCGCGGGAAATGCAAACTGATATGCGGGAGGGTACGGCAAGTACCCTCTCTTTTCTTTCTGATTTTTTTGATGATTTTTAAGCTTTCGCCCGTCAGTGTCCGCTTTACTGCTTTTTGCGGGAATGCTATAATAATACGGTGTATCGCCCGGATGACGGGCGGGGGGAATTTACAGAAATAGAGGTAGTAATATGATCAGCTTTTTTACCAATCTGATTAATGGACTCAGCCTGGGCAGTATTTACGCCATTATAGCCATCGGCTATACCATGGTCTACGGTATTGCCAAGATGCTGAATTTTGCCCATGGTGATGTCATCATGGTTGGCGCCTTTACGGCCTTTACGGTCATCAGTACCATGGGACTGCCGGTGCCTCTGGGCATTCTGGCGTCAATCGTCGTATGTACCTGTCTGGGCCTGACAATCGAAAAAATCGCCTATAAACCGCTCCGGAAGGCGGCGTCCCCGCTGGCTGTACTGATCACGGCCATCGGCGTCAGCTATTTCCTGCAGAACGCGGCCCTGCTGGTCTTCGGATCCGATACCAAGATGTTCACTTCGGTCGTACCTTTCCAGACGATTCCGGTCGGCCCCTTTATTATTCCCGGCACGACCATTGTCTCTATTGTTGTCAGCGTGATCCTGGTCGCAGCACTGCAGACCTTTATCAATAAGACCAGACCCGGACAGGCCATGCTGGCCTGCTCCCAGGATAGGGACGCGGCGTCCCTGATGGGCATTTCCGTCAACGGGACCATTTCCCTGACCTTTGCCATCGGCTCCGCCATGGCGGCCATTGCAGGAGTCCTTCTCTGTTCCGCATATCCGGCCCTGAGCCCCACCACAGGCGCCATGCCCGGTATCAAGGCCTTCGTCGCGGCTGTTTTCGGCGGCATTGGTTCCATTCCCGGCGCCATGATCGGAGGACTGGTCCTGGGCGTGATTGAGATCCTGGCCCGTTCCTATATCTCTTCCCAGCTGTCGGACGCCATCGTGTTCTCGGTACTGATCATTGTGCTCCTGTTCCGGCCTACCGGTCTGTTCGGCAAGGTCATTCAGGAAAAGGTATAAGGAGGTCCGAGGCGTGAAAAAAGTGATTTCTATGATGGACCGGACATCCCGAAATGATTTCGGGACTTATGCCATGGTCATTGCGGCTTATATCATTGTTATGATCCTGCAGTCTGCAGGACTCCTTTCCAACCATATGAGAGGCCTGCTGGTCCCTTTCTGCATTTATGCCATTATGGCGGTCTCCCTGAACCTGGTCGTCGGCATCCTGGGCGAGCTGTCCATCGGACATGCCGGCTTTATGTGTATCGGCGCCTTCACAGGGTCCTTTTTCTCCCTGATGACAGAAGAGACCCTGCCGGGCGGCCTGCGCTTTTTCCTGGCCCTTGTGATCGGGGCGGTCATGGCCGGTATCTTCGGCTTCCTGATCGGCATCCCGGTCCTGCGTCTGAAGGGCGACTATCTGGCGATCGTGACCCTGGCTTTTGGCGAAATTATCAAGAACATTATTAATTCCCTGTATATCGGACGGGACGGGACCGGTCTTCATTTTTCCATGAGTTCCGCCAATGAGCTGGGCATGGACATGGCCTCAGGCAAGGTCATTGTCAACGGCGCCCAGGGCATCACGGGAACGCCCAGGGATTCCTCTTTCCAGGTCGGCATCCTTCTGCTTCTGCTGACCCTGTTCGTTGTCCTCAACCTGATCCACTCCAGGACAGGCCGGGCGGTCATGGCGGTCCGAGACAACTATATCGCGGCGGAATCCCTCGGAATCAACATTACCAAATACAAGATGCTTGCTTTTACCGTTTCCGCGGCCATCGCGGGCGTGGCGGGCGTCCTGTTCGCCCATAACAACTCCTCCCTGGTGGCGTCCCCGGCCCAGTTCGGCTACAATATGTCCATTATGATCCTGGTCTATGTGGTCCTGGGCGGCATCGGCAGCACCAGAGGTGCTATTATCGCTGCGGTCCTTCTGAACCTGATCCCGGAGATGCTGCGCTTTATGAACAATTACCGTATGCTGATCTATTCCATCGTCCTGATCGTCATCATGCTCGTCAACTGGAATCCGGCTTCCAGAGCCTGGATCGAAAGGCACAACATCAGGTATCTTCTGCGCAGGAAGAACGGAAAGGGGGGCAGATAAGAATGGCACTCCTCGAGATCAATCATCTGGCCATATCCTTCGGCGGACTCCGTGCCGTTGATGATTTTGACCTGACCATTGAAAAGGGCCAGCTGTACGGTCTGATCGGCCCCAACGGCGCCGGCAAGACGACCGTTTTTAACCTGCTGACCGGTGAATACAAACCCAATGAAGGTATCATCCGCCTGGACGGCGAGGACATTACCGGACGGTCTCCTGTGGAGATCAACAAGGCCGGTGTAGCCCGTACTTTCCAGAACATCCGCCTGTTCAAGCAGCTGACCGTTCTGGACAATGTCAAAGTGGGCCTGCATAACCAGTACAGATATTCCGCCCTGGCCTCTGTATTCCGCCTGCCTTCCTATTACAGCATGGAAGAGAAGATGAATGAGAAGGCTTATGAGCTGCTCCGGGTATTTGATCTGGATCAGGACGCGGACAGTGTCCTGGCTTCCAACCTGCCTTACGGCGCCCAGCGTAAGCTGGAGATCGCCAGGGCCATGGCGACCAATCCCAAGCTCCTGCTGCTGGATGAGCCGGCGGCCGGCATGAACCCCAACGAGACCCAGGAACTGATGGATACCATCCGGCTGATCCGGGATCAGTTCGGCATGACCATCCTTCTGATCGAGCATGATATGAAGCTGGTCGGCGGTATCTGCGAAAAGCTGACGGTCCTCAACTTCGGCAGGATCCTGACATCCGGCGATACCAGGACAGTGCTGTCGGATCCCGAAGTCATCAAGGCCTATCTGGGCGAATAAGCTGCCAAAGAGAAGGGATAAGGGAAAATGGCAATGTTAAAAGTTACGGATCTCCGCGTCAATTACGGCGTCATTCCGGCGCTGAAGGGGATCTCATTTGAAGTAAACCAGGGCGAGGTCATAGCCCTGATCGGTGCCAACGGCGCCGGCAAGACGACCACCCTCCATACCGTGACGGGCCTGATTTCGCCTGTCGGCGGCAAAATTGAATTTGAGGGAAAGGACATCACGAAAACGCCGCCCCATAAGATTGTGGCCATGGGCATGGCGCATGTTCCGGAAGGCAGACATGTTTTCCCGGACATGACCGTCCTGCAGAATCTGATGCTGGGCGCCTTTACCCGCAGGGACAGCGCTGAAGTCAGCGCTACGCTGGAGGTCGTTTATAAACGTTTCCCCCGGCTGAAAGAGCGGGCAAAACAGATGGCGGGCACCCTGTCCGGCGGTGAACAGCAGATGCTGGCAATGGGACGGGCCCTGATGTCCCACCCCAAGATCATCCTGATGGATGAGCCTTCCATGGGCCTTTCTCCCATTTATGTCAACGAGATCTTCAGCATCATCGAACAGGTCTCTTCGGAAGGGACGACCGTTCTTCTGGTCGAACAGAACGCCAGGAAAGCCCTGTCCATCGCGGACAGAGCTTATGTGCTGGAGACCGGTGAGATCTCCGCGTCAGGTCCTGCGGATGAACTGGCCAGCAATGACGCCATCCGTAAGGCTTATCTGGGCGAATAACAGGAACGCCGGGCTGTCCCCGGACCGGCCGGAGGGACCTGTGAAGCAGTTATATCACTATCCTGGTCTTTTGCGCGGATACTGTATTGCGTAATCTGACCAACGCAGCTTTGCGGTCATTAAAAGGAAGGGAAGATAGAAATGAATCAGAGAATAACAGTCGCAATTAATCGTGAATACGGCAGCGGCGGTAAGAACATCGGCATGATGCTGTCGGAAAACCTGGGCATTCCTTACTATGACAAGGATATCCTGAAACTGGCAGCCGATGAATCAGGGATCAATGAGGCCCTGTTCCGCAAGCATGATGAAGACGCCGATACCGGCCTGTTCAAGATCGCCGGGCCCATCTACCGCGGCGAGCTGCTGACGCCGGGCAGCCGGGATTTCACATCGGAAAAGAACCTGTTCAACTACCAGGCCAAGATCATCAAGGGCCTGTCTGACACGGAAAGCTGCATTATTGTCGGCAGGTGCGCGGATTTCATCCTGAAAGGCCGTCCCAATGTGGTCAGTGTCTTTATCTGTGCCCCCAAGGAGTATCTGATGGAACAGGCTGCGAAGAGAAAATCCCTGACCGGCAGAGACCTGGACCGCTATATTGACAAGATCAACCGCAACCGGTCCGAATATTATACCAGATATACCGGTCAGGTCTGGTCCGATGTCCATCATTATGACCTGTGCCTGGATTCCTCCAAGCTGACCGCTGAGAAATGCGTGGAGCTGATCAAGGGGTATATGAAGGTCAGATTTGACGGCCTGGAGTTCTGACTGATATATTGATATATAAAAAATGGGGATCTGCTGTGTCCGGACGGAACGGGCAGGAAGATCCCGGTAAAAGGGGATAAAATCCAATGGAAAATAGTAAACGTTCACCGTTAAAGATTTTTTCAGATATTTTCGCTTCTGTGGCGCCGGTCCTGGCCGCGTCCGGCCTGATGCTGGCCCTGCTGACAGCGGTTCAGTTCATGCTCGGTTATTTCAATATCATGGATCTGACGGCGCATTCGACCTTCCAGCTGATTTATCTGGCATTCTCACTGATTTTTACCCTGTTTCCGGTATTCATAGCCTGGTCGGCGGCCAGGGCCCTCAAATGCAATCAGGCGGTCGCCATGATCATAGGCAGCCTGATGGTGGCGCCGGATCTGATGACCTATATGGCCGGGGGCGGAGAGAGGATCACATTCCTGGGAATTCCTGTCATGCGGCAGACATGGATGCTTGGCAAGGCTTCGGAATGGTATTCCTATTCCGGTACGGTCATTCCGGCCCTGCTGGCTGTACTGGTCCTGTATCTGCTGGAAAGGCTGCTGTACGTCCTGTTCAATGAAGAGGTCGGCGCGGTTGCTGTGCCCCTGCTCAGCCTGCTGATCATGGTCCCGCTGACCCTCTGCATTATCGGTCCTGTAGGACTGTTCGCCGGAAAAGGCGCCCTGTTCCTGTATCAGAAAGCGGAAGCGGTCAGTCCCATCGCGGGCGGCGCCATGATCGGCGGTCTCTGGTCCCTGCTTCTGTTGTTCGGCGCTCAGAAATCGATCCTGCCCATCGCCGGCAACGATCTGCTGACCACCGGACGCCAGACCCTGCTGGGCTACGCAGGCGCGGCCATTTTTGCCCAGGCCGGCGCGGCCATGGGCGTCATGATCCGGACCAGGAATTCCAAAACCAGGACCACAGCCGGCGCCTCCCTGCTGGCAGCGGTGATCGGCGGTGTATCTGACCCTGCTTCTGTCGGTATCAACCTGCGCTTTAAGAGGCCCATGCTGGCAGCTATCATCGCAGGCGCGGCCGGCGGCGCATTTATGGGATATGGCGGGATCCTGGGTGATCAGGCTGTCAACTACGGCCTTGTATCCCTTTTCTTTACGTATTCGGTGGATACCATCCGTGAGTTCGCCTTTTACGCGGGGGGACTGGCCATTGCCTTCTTCGGCGCCTGGCTGCTGAGCTGGCTGTTCAACATTTCAGAGGATGAGATCGATCCCGATTTCGACATCGAGGAAGAAGATACCGCTGATATGACCGATGCGGAAGACGCCGGTGAAGAGGTGACAGCGGAAACGGAAGAAACCGCGGAAACAGAAGCGGAAGCGGCAGCACCTGCTCCTGCTGTGGAGAATTCTTCAGAGGGAAATTCTTTTGTGGAAGCTCCTGCGGAAGCGGAAGCAGTCTCTGCAGGAGAATCCGAAGAGGCGCCGGACGAAGCCGGTGAAGAAGCTGCTGTGGCAGAAGAGAAATCTGCGGCAGAGGAACCGGCTCATACAGCAGAGAATATTCCCGCGGCAGAAACCGCGGCAGCTGCCGCGGCGGTTACGGCTGCAGTCGGAGCAGAGGAAGCGGAAGCAGACAGGGATGAGCAGGCAGTTTCCGAAGGAGAGGAATCAGAAGAAGAGGAAGAAGATGACGATGCACCGATCGTTCTGGATATCACCGCTCCCATGACCGGCAAAGTCCTGCCGCTGTCTTCTGTTAAAGACGCGTCTTTTGCTTCCGGTGAGATCGGAAAAGGCGTCTGCATCATTCCTGATAACGGGGATGTATTTGCGCCCGCTGACGGCGTCGTGACTATGGTCTATGGACCTGCCAATCACGCCATTGCCCTGAAGCTGGAGGACAGCGTGGATATGCTGATCCATATAGGTCTGGGTACGGCCGGCCTGGGCGGCAGGTATTTCCAGGCGTTTGTTTCGGATGGCGACACGGTCAGCAGAGGAACAAGGCTTCTTTCCGCGGATCTGGATAAGCTGCGGGCGGAAGGCTGTGACCTGTCAACCCCGGTGGTGATCGGCAATCCCGATCTGTATACAGATATTTCCGTAAAGACCGGCATGACGGCGGGACCGGAAACCGTGATCATGACCGTTACCATCTGATCCGTTCCTGTAAGAAAGGATCCGGCCGCGGCCTTCTCAGGAACTGGCCGCAGGCGGAAGACTGCCTGTTCCCGGAATGATACCGGCAGATTTAGAAAGATAATGATGATGATAAAGACACTGCGTCCTGGCGGATGAACCTGCCAAAGCGCAGTGTCTTTTTGGGTCGCAGACAAAATAAACCCCCTGCCCTCCCCCTGCAGAGCAGGGGGTTTATTTTGTCTGCGACACAAAAAAGCAGTCCGGAAGCTGCAGGAATGCTTCCGGACTGAAATTCAAAAAGATATGCGTTATTAATTTACAACAGAAGCGCGTAAAACGCGGCAGGAACAACATAAATTACAGCTGTGTTTACCAGACACTGATCCGGTCTTCTGGGGCCAGATACATGCCGTCGCCTTCCTGAATCTGATAAGTCTCGATAAATTCGTCAAACTGCTGGACAACTGCGTTGACCCGCAGATAACTCAGCGGATGGGAATCCTGTTCGGCCTTGTACCATTCATTTTCAGCGGTCGATACGCTGCACCAGAGGTGGGCGTAGGATTCGAAGAACTTCTTATAATTAAACCCGTCAATGGAAGAAGCCATCCGCAGCATACATTTCATACCGCCCAGATCCGCGATCGCTTCCGTATCGACCCGTTCACCGCTGTATTTCATGCCTTCCATTGGTATGACGTTATTATAATAACCGATCAGTTTATCCGCTTTTTTACGGAAAGCGGCGTAGTCTTCCGGCTGCCACCAGTCACGGAGATTGCCGTTCTCATCATAGCGGGCGCCGGAGGTATCAAAGGCGTGGGTGATCTCATGGGCAATGGCAACACCGATCATGGCGTATTTTTCTTCCCGGGACATATCCAGACTGTAGATGCTGCCGCCCAGGATCCCGGCGGAAATACAGATGGAATTCTCGGAAGGAGAGTAGGAGGCGTTGACTTCCTGGGGCGGGTATTTCCATTTGTCCTTATCCACTTCCTGATTGATATTGGCGATACCGGTTTCCAGGTTGTACTGACTGATGACCATCATGGCATCTGTCAGTGTACCGCCTTCTTCTTTGCTTTTGATCCGCAGATCGGAATAATCTTTGGTCTCTTCCGGATAACAGATCTTGGTCCGGATGGAATCCAGCTTTTGAATAGCCTCTTTCCGGGTGGCTTCGGACAGGAAATCTTCCTCCTCCAGCATGGTCCGGTATTCCCGGATGATGTCATTCGTCAGCTGTGTGATATCCGCCTTGATATCAGCGCTGACGTATTTCTGACAGTAAAGCTGGCCGATGGGGCGTGACAGATAATCTTCGATACAGTTGTAAGCCGCTGTTTCGTCTTCAATCTGGCCCTGGATTCCGGAAATCTCCTGATGCAGGGCGTTGTACAGGTCATAGGAGTCCCTGTCCAGCAGTTCGATATATTCGATACAGTTCTGTGCCATCAGATACGCTTTCATACGGCCGACATTGCCTTCCGTATACAGATCGCTCATACAGGCCAGCCATTCCGGTTCTGTCAGGTTATAGGTCCGGGAGGTGTCCATCTTCATGCCCTTCAGCATGGAGGTCAGGGGGAAATTGCCCTGCTCTGAAGCCAGTTCTTCCAGCGTCCTGGGATTGTTGATCCGGTCCGTGATGCCTTCCGCGTATCTGTCTTCCGTGGTCAGGCAGTGCCGGGCCACATCATATTCGAAAGAATAGCTGTCGCTGATGATCTGTCCGGCCTCCTGTTCGGAAAGGCCGCAGCGCATAAGCATTTTGTAAATGGTATCCGTATAGACCGGCTGCATGGTATAACCGCCCTGCCCCAGATAGGTGTAATAATAAGGATCTTCCAGGATAAATTCCATGGGATCCACATAGACGGTATAATGACTGGAATCATTCAGGTCCGCGGAAGTATAGGCGTCCATCAGCATGATGGAAGATACGGCCGTATCGAACCGGGACTGATAGGCAGTCAGGTCCTCCAGGGAATCAATCTCTCTGATATCATTGATAATATCAGCCAGAGCGCTGACGCCTTCTTCGTTTCTGGCGTCCCAGTCCATCCACAGATCGTAGACCGTCTGGGTGATCTGCGCTTCGGGGCCGGTCAGGGTGCGGTCGGTGAGCAGGTCGATCATCTGACTGTCGACCTCCTGCTGACGCTCCCTTATCGTATCATAGGAGGAATAACCGTCCGGGATCTTAGTGTTTATGATCCAGTCCCGGTTGATGGCAGCGTAGAAGTCGTTTTTTACATCCGCGGGCTCGGATTGTTCCAATACGCCTTGAATATCCGCGTCAATCCAGGGACGGATGTAATCCTCTCCGAACAGGCTGTTATAATGGGCGTCATAATCAGAGGCGGTATAGTCTTCACGGTCCTCCGCCAGGCTGTCGCCATTTTCTGTTTCCTCTGTTCCGGTTTCCGGTCCGGTCCCCTGGGAATCGCCATCTGCCTCAGGACGGGCAGCGGTCTGTGGATCCGGCTGGCCGGTCGATCCGGTCCCCGTCTGGGCGGAAGGTCCCGGAAAGCCGCTGCAGCCTGCGCACAGCAGGGCCGCTGACAGAAGCAGGGCGGTGACAGTATGTTTTTTTACGTTCATAGATATATTCTCCCTGGTCATTTCTGATGAATCCTATTAAAAAGAATCCTATAAAAAAAGGAAGATATTAAGTTCATTACTGCATGTTTTAATAGTTCATTTTACCACAGAGACGGCCAATGTACATTGGCTGAACAGGTTAATCAGGCTGAATCAGGCGGATCATCTGAAAAGATGAACCTGTTTATTGTATTTTACAGGTATTTACAGGATCAGGATGAAAATCTTGCGAACACATGTAAATAAAAATATAATAGGTCTGCAGGGTAAAACGCCGCGTTTCCATAGAACAACAGATATAAGGCATTTATATCAGGGGGAGTATGGCGGCGTAAAGCTCAAAAGAGGAGATATGGAGGAGTCAATTATGAAACTGGGTTTTATCGGATGCGGAAATATGGCAAACGCCATCATGCACGGCATTATCGCCAACGGGCTGGTCGCGGCGGATCAGATCATCGGATCTGACCCCACGGAGGCAGGCCGGCAGAGGACGCTGCAGGAGAACGGCATTCATGTGACGAGTGACAATCTTGAGGTCGTGCGTCAGGCGGAGACCGTCTTTTTTACGATCAAACCGCAGTATTATCAGGAAATGATCTCGGAAATCAAAGATGAGATCCGGGAAGACCAGCTGATCATCAGTATTGCGGCCGGCAGGACGCTGGATTATATTGAAGAACAGTTTGCCCCCAAACAGGTCAAAGTGGTCCGGCTGATGCCCAATACGCCCGCAATGGTGGGAGAAGGCATGACGGCTGCCTGCCCCAACAAAAATGTCAGCAAAGAAGAGTTGACCTATGCGGTCAAAATTTGTGACGGATTCGGCAAGACCGAAGTGGTCAGTGAGAAATTGTTCGATGTGGTGACCGCTGTCAGCGGAAGCTCCCCTGCTTATATCTTTATGCTGATCGAAGCCATGGCGGACGCGGCCGTGCTGGGAGGCATGCCCAGGCAGCAGGCCTACAAATTCTCCGCCCAGTCGGTCCTTGGCAGCGCCAAAATGGTCCTGGAGACAGGAAAGCATCCCGGTGAGCTCAAGGATATGGTCACTTCTCCCGCCGGAACGACCATCGAAGCTGTCAGGGTCCTGGAAGAAAGAGGTTTCCGCAGCGCTGTGATCGAGTGCATTGACGCCTGCGCGGCAAAGTCGGAAGCTCTGCGGAAAGGATGACCCGGAAGGGAAGGAGAACAGGGCGATGAATATCGGATACGCAATGAAAATCGGGTTCCGTTCCATACGAGCAGGAGCAGCATCTCTGGACCGCATCACCCGTGCTGGCGGGAAGGTCAGGCTGGGAAAGAACGGTCCCGCTGTGGTGCAGGCCGCAGCGGCAGGGATCATTATCGGTCAGCTGCATAAGGCGTCCAAAGATAAAAAAGCAGATAAAAAAGCTGACAAAAATGCGGTCAATGACATGAAAGCGGACGCCGCTGGAGCGGGCGACGGTCGTGCAGACCGCAGGCGCGGAGGCAAAAAAAGCAATATGGCGCTGTCCATGATCTGGACAGGCTTTAATATCCGCAATGCGGCCAGGAACACGGAAAGAGTATACAAACTGGTGCAGTTCAGCAAAAAATTCCGCTGATACGATAAAAATTTATACGGTTTAATCCCACACTGTAAGGCAGCTGTTTCCGGTTTCGGAAAAGGCTGCCTTCTTCTGTTGTAGGAAAATTAACAATCTAAAAATAAAATAAGATTAAATAATATTATCAAAATATTAAATTCTGGTTGTTTTCTCTTTTTCGTTTGTATATAATGATTAACAGATTATCTAATCAAAAGGACCTTTTTGGACATTTTTTTCAGGAATGCCCAAAAAGAATCAAATGCAACTATCAATTCAAAAGGAGGAATAGCAAATGGTTAGTATTCTTCTCGCCACTCACGGAAAATTTGCGGAAGGCATTTTTATGTCCGGTAACATGATTTTCGGTGAGCAGGAAAACGTTTCTGCAGTCATTCTGCTTCCCAGCGAAGGCCCCGATGATCTCTACGCAAAGATGGAAAAAGCCATCTCTGAGTTTGATGATCAGGAGCAGGTCCTGATTCTGGTCGATCTGTGGGGCGGCACGCCCTTCAATCAGGCAAACAGACTGATTGCGGGACACGAAGACAATTGGGCGATCGTTGCAGGCCTGAACCTTCCCATGCTCGTTGCCGCGTATGCCGCGCGTGACGATTATGAGACGGCTCATGAACTGGCCCAGGCAATCATCCCCGAAGGAAAGACCGGTATCCGTGTCTTCCCGAAAGATCTTGAGCCCGCTGAAGAAGGCGGCGCTGCTGCAGCAGCAGGCCCCGCGGCTCCCGCAGGCGCCATCCCGCCCGGAACCGTTCTCGGCGACGGCCATATCAAGATCAAATTTGCCCGTGTCGATACCAGACTTCTGCACGGACAGGTCGCAACCAACTGGTCCAAGGCGATCGCTCCCCAGCGTATCATCGTCGTTTCCGACAATGTCGCCCATGACGCTCTGCGTAAGCAGATGATCATGGAAGCAGCACCGCCCGGAATCAAAGCACATGTTATTCCTCAGTATAAGATGGCTGAGGTCGTTAAGGATCCTCGTTTTGGCGATACGACCGCTTTCCTGCTCTTCGAGACCCCTCAGGACGCTCTTGAGGCGATCGACAACGGCGTTGATATCAAGAGCCTGAATATCGGCTCCATGGCGCACAGCCAGGGCAAGGTAGCTGTTAACAAGGTGCTTTCCCTTGACGCAAAAGACATCGAATGCTTCGAAGAACTCAAAAAGCGCGGCGTTCAGTTTGATGTCCGTAAGGTACCCGCAGACGCTCCCGAAGACATGGATGCGCTGCTTGCTAAGGCAAGAGAAGGCCTTGGTCTCTGATAACAAATTCTTTTAGGAGGAATGACAATGAATATAGTTAGCGTTCTGTTAGTATTTATTGTTGCATTTCTGGCCGGCGTTGAAGGCATTCTCGATGAGTTCGAATTCCATCAGCCCCTGGTCGCATGCACACTGATCGGTCTTGTTACAGGCAATGCCGTTCCCTGCATTATCCTGGGCGGCACACTGCAGCTCATGGCTCTTGGCTGGGCGAACATCGGCGCGGCTGTATCTCCCGACGCAGCTCTTGCTTCCGTAGCTTCCGCCATCATCCTTGTCAAGGGTGGTCAGGGTGAAGCCGGTGTTGCTTCCGCGATCGCGGTCGCGATTCCGCTGGCAGTAGCAGGCCTGTTCCTTACCATGGTTATCCGTACTGTTTCCGTCGCGGTCGTTCATCAGATGGACGCTGCTGCCGAGAAAGCCAACTTCGGCGCTATCGAAATCTGGCAGTACATCGCAATCTGCCTGCAGGGCCTTCGTATCGCGATCCCCGCTCTGGCACTTTGCTTCGTATCCGATACCCTGGTAGCAAACGCTCTGAATTCCATGCCCGCATGGCTGACCGAAGGCATGTCCATCGGCGGCGGCATGGTCGTTGCAGTAGGTTACGCGCTCGTTATCAACATGATGGCTACCGCTGAGACATGGCCTTTCTTCGCCATCGGTTTCGCGCTGGCCGCTGTTTCCGATCTGACTCTGATCGCTCTGGGTACAATCGCTGTATCCATGGCTCTGATCTACCTGAAGCTCTCCGAGAGCGGCGGCGTAGTAGCAGCCGGCGGCCAGGGCGGCACAGGTGATCCTCTGGGCGATATTCTGGATGATTATGAATAAGAAGGGGGAGTAAAAATGGCAGATAAAAAAGTTCAGTTATCAAAAGCGGATCGCTGGTCCGTATGTCTTCGTTCTACTTTCCTCCAGGGTTCCTGGAACTATGAACGTATGCAGAACGGTGGATGGTGCTATGCCATGATCCCCGCGATCAAAAGACTTTACACCACAAAAGAAGAGCAGTCTGCTGCTCTGAAGAGACACCTTGAGTTCTTCAACACCCAGCCTTATGTAGCCGCTCCTATCCTTGGCGTTACACTGGCTCTGGAAGAAGACCGTGCGAACGGCGCTCCTGTAGAAGACGCCGCCATCCAGGGTGTTAAGGTCGGTATGATGGGACCTCTGGCCGGTGTCGGCGATCCTGTATTCTGGTTCACAGCACGTCCTATCCTGGCTGCTCTGGGTGCTTCCTTCGCTCTGACAGGAAGTATCCTCGGACCGATCATCTTCTTCGTATTCTGGAATATCCTTCGTATGGCTTTCCTGTGGTATACACAGGAGTTCGGCTACAACGTAGGTACAGCGATCACCAAGAACCTCTCCGGCGGTCTGCTTGGTAAGATCA
The DNA here is from genome assembly GCA_902789735.1 of uncultured Lachnospiraceae bacterium. GTDB lineage: Bacteria > Bacillota > Clostridia > Lachnospirales > Lachnospiraceae > CAG-791. The sequence goes on along the minus strand of CADAOZ010000004.1, from coordinate 7,786 downwards.
CCAAGGGCGCTTCCATACTGGGTATGTTCGTTCTGGGTGCTCTGGTTGAGAGATGGGTATCCATCAACTTTGTAAAAGTCGTTTCCTCTGTTACCGCTGAGCTGGAACCCGGTCATTTCATCGACTGGGCCAACCTTCCCGCCGGCAGCGAAGGTATCCATCAGGCTCTGAGCCAGTATGCAGGCGGCGTTTCTCTGGAGCAGACTGTCACTGCAGTTACAACCCTGCAGGACAACCTGAATTCCCTGATTCCCGGCCTTATGCCTCTGCTGCTGACACTGCTCTGCATGCGCTTACTGAAGAAGAACATTTCTCCTATCATGATCATCCTTGCGCTGTTCGTGATCGGTATCGTATTACACCTTCCTTTCATCGGACTGCTGTAATAGAGGACGGAAATGGTCTTTTAACAGATCAAATGAACGGAACATCCCCGCAGTCAGCTGCGGGGATGTTTTTTCTTACGCCCGGGCCGGAAAGCGGGAACAGTTTTCTCTGAATCACCGTGTTTTTCCGTCCCAATCGTGTTACTATACTAACAGTAAAAAATAAGCCTGCCGGGCAGTCTGTTCCGGCAGGGAAATGGAGAGAGAGCAGATGAAGAAAACAGACCGCAGATCCCGGGAACAGATTGTTGAGCCTTTAAATCCTACCCCTGAGTTCATGACGATGGGCAACGGATTCCATCAGATTACTTCCTACGGTGCCCTGATCGTTGGTGAAAAAGGATTTGAGTATTATAACGAAAGGACCCTCAAGGATTTTATACAGATTCCCTGGGAGGAGCTGGATCTGATCATTGGCTCCATCTATTTCGGAGGCCGCTTCATTCCCAGAATCGCTTTCCGTACCAAAAATAATGGGACTTATGTTTTTTCCTGCAGAAAACCCCACGCGTTCCTCAGGGCATGCCGGGAACATTTCCCCGCGGAGAGGATCGTCAGATCCAAGACGCTGACGGAAGTCATGGGACAGAAACTGCGGGGCCTCTTCCGTAAGGATGACGGTATGCTGCACTGAAGCCGGAATCCGGCAGCGGTATATCGTAAGGGAAGATAACAGGTAGAAAAGGATAATAAGAAAGCCATATAGCCGGTGTCATGCCTGGGCAGTGACATCAGCCATATGGCTTTCTTTTTCATGCGCGCTTGACGGCGCCGGATTCTGCTTACCTGTAATCATCAGAACGAAGACAATTCTGAATTCATATGAAACAGGATCATTCACCCATTTACAGACTTTTTATGCCAGCGGGGATCCGGTCAGCAGTTCATAGGCTTCTTCGTACTTGGCAATGGTCTTGTCAATAACATCCTGAGGCAGATCATAATCGCTGTCGGGATGGGCCTTGAGCCAGTCGCGGACGAACTGCTTGTCAAAGGAGGGCTGGCCGTGGCCGGGTTCATAGCCTTCCAGGGGCCAGAAACGGCTGCTGTCGGGTGTCAGCATCTCATCGCCCAGGACTACGCGGCCATTTTCATCCAGACCGAACTCGAACTTGGTGTCGGCAATGATGATGCCTCTGCTGAGGGCGTAATCCGCACATTTCTTATACAGGGCAAGGGTATAATCCCGGATCTGCTCCGCGTACTCCTGCCCGTGGCCGGGAAATGCCTTTTCCAGGACCTCCACAGATTTCTCAAAGCTGATGTTCTCATCATGATCGCCGATTTCCGCCTTGGTGCTGGGCGTATAGATGGGTTCAGGCAGCTTATCGCATTCTTTCAGGCCCGCAGGCAGCTCGATCCCGCATACAGTGCCGTTCTTCTGATAGCTGGCCCAGCCGCTGCCGGTGATATATCCCCTGACGATGCACTCAACGGGGATCATCCGCAGTTTTCTGCAGAGCATGCTGCTGCCGTCAAAGCGTTCCTGACGGAAGAACTCGGGCATATCGTTGACATCCACACTGATCATATGGTTGGGAAGGATATCGCTGGTCAGGTCGAACCAGAATCTGGACATCTGGGTCAGGACCTTTCCCTTGTTGACGATCTTATTCTTCAGGATGACATCAAAAGCGGAGATGCGGTCGGTGGCGACCATGACCAGGTCTTTGCCTGTATCATAGATCTCACGTACTTTACCTTCTTTTACGGGACTGTATTCTTTCATGGGACTTCCTTTCTGTTACCTGAGATACGACCGGACTGCCTGAGCTCCAGGCCGGACCGATCCATTTCGAACATTTACAGTATAAAGGTTTTTCTTTTGAAAACAAGTGTCAAAGTAACAAAATACAAATGAGAAGATAAGGGAACATATGGTATTATTTGATGGAAGCCTGTTCCGGCAGGCTTATGGCGGCGGGATTTCAGGCTGTAAGCAGCGCATCCTGCGGTCCGTAGAAAGAAAATCCCGCTTTTTATCACAGCTTTTTAGCCTATGATTTTGCGGGTCATCAATAGATTGGAAGGATGAATATGGCACAGTCAATCATCATGGGAATCCTGGCACATGTAGATGCCGGCAAAACGACCCTTTCAGAGGTCCTTCTCTACCGCAGCGGCGCCATCCGCAGGCAGGGAAGGGTCGATAATAAAGATACCTTTCTGGATACCAACGCCATGGAGCGGGAGCACGGTATCACCATTTACTCCAAACAGGCCAGATTCAATACTGTCGTCGATGGGGAAGAAAGGACCTATACGATCCTGGATACGCCGGGGCATGTGGATTTTTCCGCGGAGATGGAGCGGACCCTGCAGGTCCTGGATTACGCGGTGGTCGTGATCAGCGCCCCGGACGGCGTGACAGGCCAGGTCCGGACCCTCTGGAGACTGCTGGGCCATTATCATGTGCCGGCCTTTTTCTTTGTCAACAAGATGGACCAGCTGACCACGCCGGAAGAGCTGGCGGAAACACCGTCCAAAGGATGGCCGGAACACATCCGGGGAAAAATCATGGCGGAACTGTCAGATGAACTGAAGGGGCACTTTGTGGATATGGACCGGGACTACAGCTCCGATCAGGTCCAGGAGGAACTGGCCCTTTGCAGTGAGGAACTGATGGACGCCTACCTGGAAGGAACGGAGATCGGACCGGATGTGACTGCGGGCCTGATCCGCAGTCGGTCCTGCTTCCCTGTCATTTTCGGATCCGCTTTAAAGGATATCCATGTGGACCGCCTGATGGAGACCATGGACCGTTTTATGACAGAACCGGAACGGAAGGAAGCTTTCGGGGCCAGAGTCTACAAGATCACCCGGGATGAAAGCGGCGGCCGTCTGACCTGGATGAAGATCACGGGAGGGTCCCTCAAAGTCAAGACCATGCTGACCATGAATGTCAGAGGCGAAGAAATCAGTGAGAAAGCGGACCAGATCCGTATTTATTCCGGAGAGAAATTCACGCCTGCCAGAGAGGCGGAAGCCGGTCAGGTATGCGCTGTGACAGGTCTGACCGCTACCTACGCGGGCCAGGGCATCGGCGCGGAGGAAAACGGGCATGATGGTCTTCTGCAGCCGGTCGTCAGCTGCCAGATCATCCTGCCTCCCACGGAGGATAAATTCAAGGCCTACAGGAACCTGCGCCTGCTGGAAGAAGAAGATCCGGTCCTGCACGTCATATACGATGAAGACAAGAAGGAGATCACGGCCCAGGTCATGGGCGAAATGCAGCGGGAAGTGCTGCAGAGAACAGCCTGGGAACGATTCAAACTGCCCATCAGCTTCGGCGCGCCCGGCATTGTTTATAAAGAGACCATCCAGGCGCCGGTGGAAGGCGTAGGACACTTTGAACCCCTGCGCCACTACGCGGAGGTCCATCTGCTGCTGGAGCCCGGCGAACCCGGCAGCGGCCTTGTGTTCGAGTCCCGCTGCAGCGTCAATGAACTGGCCAGGAACTGGCAGCGCCTGATCATGACCCACCTGGAGGAAAGAAGGCACAGAGGCGTCCTGACCGGCTCCGAGATCACGGATATGAAGATCTCTATCATAGGGGGCAGGGCCCATGAAAAGCATACCGAGGGCGGAGATTTCCGCCAGGCTACCTACCGGGCGGTGCGGCAGGGCCTGATGATGGCCCGGTGCAGCCTGCTGGAGCCCTATTATGATTTCCGTCTGGAGATTCCCGGAGACAGTCTGGGACATGCCCTGACAGACCTGACCCAGATGGGGGCCTCCTTCGGACAGCCGGATTTCATCGGAGACAGGGCCGTTCTGGAGGGCAGTGTCCCGGTCTCATCCATGGGAGATTATGCCAGAGACCTGAACGCCTATACCAGGGGAGAAGGTACCCTTTCTGTATCGCTGAAAGGATACGGCCCCTGCCATAATGAAGAGGAAGTTATCGAAAAGACCGGCTATGATCCGGAGATGGATCTGCGCAATCCTTCTTCCTCCGTATTCTGTTCCCATGGCGCCGGTACCGTAATCCCCTGGTATGAAGTCAGGGATTATATGCAGGTAGATACCGGCTGGCAGGAGGAAGACACCGGAAAAGAAGAGGAAGAGACCATCATGACCGGTTATTCAGAGATGACCGGCCGCAGAGTCATGGTAAAAGATGAGCGGGATTTCAGCGCCAGGCAGCGGGACTACTATGCCGGCGAAGAAGAATTAAAGGCCATTTTTGAAAGAACCTATGGGCCTATCAAATCCAATATCGGCCGTAGGGAAGAGAAATCAGCAAGGACCATTTCTTCCGGCAGCTCTGCCGGCGTCAAATACAGAAAGCCCCGCCCTGTCCCGGAGAAGGAATACCTGCTGGTCGACGGATACAATATCATTTTTGCCTGGGACGATCTGAAGGCCCTGGCCGAAAAGGACCTGAAAGCCGCCAGGGACAAGCTGATGGATATCCTGTCCAACTTCGCGGGCTTCCGCAGGGAGTCGGTCATTCTGGTCTATGACGCCTACAGAGTCAGCGGCGGAAAAGGTTCTGTGATCCGCTACCACAATATAGATGTCGTTTTTACCAAGGAAGCCGAAACAGCGGATCTGTATATAGAAAAGACCACCCATGAGCTGGTGAAGAACTACAAGGTTACGGTCGCCACATCTGACGCCGTGGAACAGGTCATTATTTTCGGCGCGGGCGCTTTCCGCATGTCAGCCTCCATGCTACAGGAAGAGGTCAGGCGGACTGAACAGCAGATCCGGACTGATTACGTGGAAAAAACATCAGAAGGCAAAAGCTACCTGCTGGACAGCCTGACAGAGGAAGAATTACAATCATTAAAAGAAGAAAGTGAAGACAGGGAGCAGGAGCAGTCATGAAAAACTTTAATTTAAAAGAACAGATGAAGATCGTGCACCGCTATATCAAAAGGATCACCGCAATGATAGAAATCTTAATTTCTATCATTGTACTGGCCGGACTCCTGGTCAGCTTTATTCCGCTCCTGCGGGAAGTACCGGATCTGATCTCCGAATCCGGAAAATTCTCCCATTTTCTGGAATTTACCTTCAACCTTGTCATTGGCATCGAATTCCTGGAAATGCTGAATAATCATTCTCCCGGATCAGCACTGGAGGTATTCCTGTTCGCCATTGTCCGGCATATGGTCATTGAAACCGGCAGCGCCCTCGATATGCTGATCGGCGTCCTGGCCGTAGGACTGATCTTCGCCATCCGTAAATATGTCTATGTAGATACTTTTGAGGAAGATGAGGAAGCGGAGGAAGACATCCGGAAAGCTCTGCGGGCACGAAGAGACCGGATCCGGAACAGATACAGAGAAGAGGTCCGTCATCTGCGCCATGAAACAGATCAGGCTTCCGTTGCGGATATTCCGGCAGGAAACAGACATAACGGGCAGGAGAATGGTTACGACGGACAGGGCTCTTTTGAGAGAAACAGCCTGGACCCTTCGGAAGCGGAGACAGAAGAACTGCTTGCAGATGATGACAACGAGTGAATCAAGAACAGCCGGGATAACAGGATGAACAGCATGACAGAAAATCAGAAACAAAACAGATACGGAAAAAAAGCCGGTACAGTTTCTTTCAAGGGGAAAGACAAGCGTACGGATACAAAGAAAAAAGCGGAACCGGACTTTAATAGTAAACAGACACGAAAAGATGGGCAGACGCCTGCCGCACCCAAAAAGAAAAAATCCAGATGCCCGGTCTCCAAAAAATGCGGCGGCTGCACCATGATCGACATCGCCTATGACGCGCAGCTGAAGAACAAGCAGGATCTGGTGGATCAGTGTATTGGTGATTACGTCTACCCGGATCATATCATCCGGATGAAGAACCCGGATCATTACAGGAATAAAGTGACTTCTGTATTCGCGCCGGACAGAAAAGGCAAGCCTGTATGCGGCATTTACAGGGAAGGGACTCACGAAGTGATTCCCGTGAAAGAATGCCTGCTGGAGGATCTGCGGGCAGACCGGATCATTCAATCCGTCTATTCCCTGCTGCCTTCCTTCAAGATCCGTGTATATGACGAAGACAGAGGGACCGGCCTCCTGAAATTTGTCCAGGTCAGGACCGCCCACGTTACCAGGCAGATCATGGTAACATTAGTCGTGGCAAGTCCGGTATTTCCATCCAGAAACAACTTTATAAAAGCCCTGCGAAAGCTCCATCCGGAAATCACCACCATCGTGATGAATATCAATGACAAGCATACCACCATGGTACTGGGCAAGCGGGAACAGGTCCTGTATGGCAAGGGATATATTGAAGACCAGCTCTGCGGAAAGACTTTTCGGATCTCCTCCCAGTCCTTCTATCAGGTCAATTCGATCCAGACAGAGAAGCTCTACAATATAGCGATTGATTACGCCGGCCTGTCCGGTAAAGAGAGGATCCTGGATGCCTACTGCGGCATAGGTACCATCGGCATCATTGCTTCTGACCACTGTAAAGAAGTCATCAGCGTAGAACTCAATCCAGACGCTGTTAAAGACGCTGTCCGGAATGCCAAGGCCAACGATGCCTCCAACGTAAGCGTGTATCAGGGTGACGCCGGGAAATTTATGACCTCCATGGCGGAACAGGGGGAGAAGCTGGACGTGCTTTTCATGGATCCGCCCAGATCCGGCTCTACGGAGGAGTTTATCCAGTCCGCAGGCAGACTGGCTCCTTCAAAGATCGTTTATATCTCCTGCAATCCCAGGACTCTGGGAAGAGATCTGGAGCTGCTAGAGGAACAGGGATATGTTTGCAGGAAGGCTGTGCCGGTGGATATGTTTCCTTATGTTATGGACGTCGAGACCGTAGTTTTGCTGACAAGAAATACATAATGGAAGGCTGGGAAAGCCTGAAATAAAGGGATTTCCGCGTTCCGGAGTCATCACGATCCGGGCTGCGGGAATGCCCTTTTTCTGTTCGCGGGAACTTATCGGGGTACCGCTATGTTCGGGGGTTGTGGCTACTATTTTGCTTTTCGGTAGGTTGTGGACACGATTTTGCTTTTTGGTAGGTCGTGGACACGATTTTGCTTTTTAAGGTTTTCCATGATTCTTCAGAGAAAAAAACAAAAAAATACTCTTGACCCTCACGTTCCGTCATAAGCTACGATAGCTTCATCAAGAGAAAAGAGGACGATCATAATGAAAACAGTAAAGGAAGTATCGGAGCTTACAGGTATCTCGGTGCGCACGCTTCACTACTATGATGAAATCGGTCTTTTTAAACCCACAGAAGTAAGTGAGGCTGGATACAGGCTTTATGATGATAAGGCAATAGAAAGACTCGGACAGATTCTTGTGTTCCGGGAGCTGGACCTTCCACTTTCGGATATAAAACTGATTATGGAGAATCCTGATCTTGACCGTAACAGTGTTCTGGCGAGACAGCGTGAAATGTTGCTCCTGAAAAAGGAGAGGCTT